>JAFYWK010000033.1 GCA_017558065.1 Paludibacteraceae bacterium | reverse complement strand
TAGTCGTAGGGCCACCAATGGCTGCCTGAGACTTAAAATCAATATTAACAATTTAAATTATTAACAAAATGCCAAAGGTAAAGACTAATTCCGGTGCTAAAAAAAGATTCGCTCTTACCGGAACGGGCAAAATCAAGCGTAAACACGCTTACAAGAGTCACATTCTGACAAAGAAGACTAAAAAACAAAAACGCAACTTGACTCACGTTGCATTGGTAGATTCAACAAACTTGCGCTCTGTTCGCGAAATGTTGGTTCTTCGTTAATTATTAACCACCAAATTTTTCAACTAGTAAAACTATGCCAAGATCAGTCAATCACGTTGCTTCGCGCAACCGTCGTAAGAAGATTTTGAGCCTCACACGAGGCAATTTTGGTGGCCGTGCAAACGTTTGGACAGTTGCCAAAAACACTTGGGAGAAAGGTCTCCAGTACGCTTATCGCGATCGTAAGAACAAAAAACGCACCTTCCGTGCTCTCTGGATCCAACGTATCAACGCCGCTGCGCGTCTCGAGGGTCTCAGCTACAGCCAATTGATGGGCGCGTTGAAGAAAGCTGGTATCGAAATCAACCGCAAAGTCCTCGCAGACTTGGCGATGAACCAACCAGCAGCGTTCAAAGCTATCGCAGAACAAGCTAAGAAGTCTATCTAATTAGATGTGAACAAGAACTGATAAGGTGTCCTTGCTTTGGCAAGACACCTTATTCAGTGTTTATAAATCGCGCGAGCGCGCATATACATAGGCACGCGCGGAACGCGACTAGCAGAACTAGTAGCACTAGCAGCACTAGCGGAACTAGTAGCACTAGCGGAACTAGAAAGATTTACTACTACAAATAATAATCAATATGAAAAACTGTTATCTCTGTATTGGATTCTTCTTATGCTCTGTACTTGGAGCATACGCAGATGCACTTCCTGGCTTCCGCTATGAAGATGCGACCAAGTTCCAAATCATCAACAAGGGCTGGGACAATACCACCGAACCTTACACGCGCCTTTCTCAGCAGTACATGGATAGCTGCCGCGAGGAGCAACAATGGCTCTACAACCATTCGTCGGGAATCGCTGTTCGTTTTGCCACCAATAGCAAACGTATAGCAGCCCAATACAATCTGAAAAACAATTTCCATATGCAACATATGGCGATGACCGGTATCAAAGGCACCGACCTCTATTACCTCAACGAGGAGCGTAATGTATGGGAGCATGTCAATACCGCTCGCCCACAAGAGAAGAACTTCAAGGCTGATTCCATCCAATCAAAACTCTATGTGGAGAAGTTGGACGGCGAGATGCACGAATATATGATTTATCTGCCGCTTTATGACGGTATCAACTGGCTGCAAATCGGTGTGGACTCTACTGCCGAACTCACGATGCCACGCGTAGAGAACCCACGCAAGATGGGTAAGATCGTTATCTATGGTACAAGTATCCAACAAGGTGGTTGTGCCAGTCGTGTAGGTATGGTACCAAGCGCCATGATTCAACGTGAATACAATCTGGAGTGTGTCAATCTCTCCACCTCTGGTAATGCGCGCATGGATTTCTATATTGCAGAAGCGTTGGCAGATATTGAGGATGCTATTTGCTACGTGATTGACCCTGTGCCTAATTGCACCGAGGATCGTTGTGATACTGCTACCTATGACTTTATCAAGATTCTTCGCACCAAGCGTCCAGAAGTACCTATTATTATGGTTGAGGGAATCATGTATCCTTATACTCGCCACGATAGTTTCTTTGCGGAATACTTGCCAAAGAAGAATGCTGCTTTCCGTCGCGGTTATGAGCAACATCTGGCGGAGAACCCTAACGGCTTGTATTATATGACATACGAGGGACAAGTGGGACCTGAGATGGAGGGTACGGTAGATGGTGTACACTTGACCGATTATGGCTTCCGTGCTTATGCTGACTTGCTGGAGGTGAAGATCAAAGAGGCGTTGGACGATACTGAAGTGGATTATGATCTGACCCCAACTTATAATATTGTTCGACCCCAAACATGGTGGGAGAAACTATGTTATTTATTTCGTGGAAAATAATAATTAAACACTACTATAATTTTTAATTTTTATGAAAAAAACACTAATGTTTTTGTTGGGCGTGATGGCTAGTGTAGCCATTTTTGCTCAGTCAGTTGCTGTATCAGGTACAGTGATTGATGCTGAAAGCAAGGAGCCACTTATCGGTGTGTCTATCCTTGAGGCAGGTACTACCAATGGTATGATTACTGATTTGGATGGTTTCTTCCAGATCACTCTTTCCGAGGGTGCTACTTTGCAATTCTCTTATGTGGGTTATGTAGCCCAAGAAATCAATGTTGGTAAGAAAACCAACCTTGGAGTAATCGAACTGATGCCAGAAGCAGTGGGTCTTGAAGACGTTACTATTACTGGTCAAATCGCAGTACAGCGCAAGACTCCTATTGCTGTGAGCCAAGTGACTGCTCTTGAGATTGAAGAGCGTATCGGTGGCGGCGAGTTTGTAGAGGTACTGAAGAACACCCCTGGTGTACACGCCAACTCTGGCGGTGGCGGTTGGGGTGATAGCGAGATTTGGATGCGTGGTTTCGACAACACCAATATCGCTATGATGATCAACGGTGTACCTATGAACGGTATGGAGAACGGCAAAGTGTATTGGTCTAACTGGCAAGGTTTGGCAGATGTGACCAGCGTGATGCAAACCCAACGCGGTCTGGGTGCCAGCAAGATGAGTGCGCCTTCTGTAGGTGGTACTATCAACATCGTGACAAAAGGATTGGATGCTAAACGCGGTGGATCATTCTCTTATTCAATGGGTGACAATGGATACAACAAAGTGGCATTCTCCGTATCTACAGGTTTGATGAAAAACGGTTGGGCAATCACCGTGATGGGTTCTCGCACATGGGGTGATGGATATATTCAAGGCACCAGCTTTGAGGGCTACAACTATTTTGCAAACATCTCTAAGCGTATCAATGAGAATCACCAATTGTCTTTGACCGGTTTTGGTGCTCCACAACAACACTATCAACGTAGTGGCGGTTTGACTATGTCAGAGTGGAACAATGTTCGCAAATATATGAAGGACGGTATGCACTTCTCTCGCTATAACCCAACATATGGTTATGACGACTATGGCAACCAAAATTCTGCTAACTACAACGTATATCACAAACCACAAATCTCATTGAACCACATCTGGCAAATTGATCACAAGTCTTCTTGGTCAACTACAGCCTATGTATCTTTGGGTCGTGGTTATGGTCGTACAGCAGAGCCTGGCTATGGTACGTCATACAGTTACACTGATTTAACATACGGTGCTAATTACGGTACGCTTTCACATACTTTCCGTCGTCAAGATGGTTCTTTTGATTACGGAGCTGTGATGGAGGCTAACAATCCTAATAACCCAATCTATGATCCTACATCTAACCAATACGAGCGTATTTATGCTGGTTCACAATTGGTTATCTGCGAGAACCGCAACGATCACAACTGGTATGGTTTGACTTCTACCTATACTACTAAGTTTGCGGATATGTTCGATTTCTATGCTGGTATTGACGTTCGTTACTACCAAGGTAAGCACAATGCTACTATCTCAGACTTGCTCGGTGGTGAGTATTTTATCGACGCAACTCGCGCTAAAGTAAAGAGCGATCGCAATTCTGCTGCACTTGATCCAAACTGGCAATATGAGAAATTGACTATCGGTGATATCGCATATCGTAACTACGACGGCTTTGTGGTGCAAGAGGGTGCTTATGCACAATTGGAGTACAACCAAAATCGTTGGTCTGCTTTCGTGAATGGATCGCTGAACTATAACCACTATTGGAAGGTGGATTACTACTATTACGATGCTGAGAAAGGAAAATCTGAGGTACTCGGTTTCTTGGGCGGAACTATCAAAGCAGGTGCTAACTATGAGTTCAACAAACACCACAATGCATTTGTAAACGTAGGTTATATTTCTCGTGCACCAAACTTGGACTACGGAGCATTCATGAACGCAAGTACAAGTAATGCAGTTAACGTAGAGGCTAAAAACGAGCAAGTAGCAAGTGCTGAAATTGGTTACGGTTTCCACAATGAGTATGTGAATGTGGCTGTTAATGGTTATTTCACAGAGTGGATGGACAAGACTATGACCAAATCAGGAACTTTGGGTGATGACCAAAAGGAGTTCTTCATGAATATGACTGGTGTAAATGCTCGCCACATGGGTCTTGAGTTTGAGGTGAAAGCTCGTCCTACCAAATGGTTGGAGATCTCTGCTATGTTGTCATTGGGCGACTGGAAATGGGATAGCGACTCTGTAGTTGGTTATGCATACGATGGTCAAGGTCAGGCATTGGGCTTGGATGAGAACAATATGACTGTTATCACAGAGCCTGGTGCTCCAAATCACCAATATGCTATCATCAACATGAAGGGTATCAATGTAGGTGGTTCTGCACAAACAACTGCTAACTTGGGTGTTACCTTCAAGCCATTCAAGGGCTTCCGTATTGGTGCTGAATATACATTGTATGATCGCAACTATGCTTACTATTCATTCTCTGGTAGCAACCTCGCTATTGGTAAGACGATGAACTTGCTTGAGCCATGGCGTATTCCTACTGCAGGTCAATTGGATATGCGTGCATCTTATCACTTCCAAATTGGTGGTTTGAATGCAACTCTCTCGGGTAATATCAACAACTTGCTCAACCAATACTATATTGAGAAAGCATGGAACCCATCTACCGTTTCAGAGAATATCACCGAAGTCAATGCAGACAATGTTTATTTCTACTTTGCTAAAGGCTTGACTTATAACATTCGTTTGAAAATTAACTTCTAATCATCTTGATAACGGTTAATACATTAAAACTTTTTTAACTTATAGAACAATGAAAAAAGTATTATTTTTCCTCGCGAGTGTGCTGATGTTGGCTTCCTGCGAGAACTTTTATATCAATCAAAATTTGGGCGGTAGTGATTACAATCCAACCGATATACGCACTGTAGATTACACATTGACCGATGCTGACTACAAGAATATCGTAAGCAATAAGGATAATATTGCTATTGCTGAAGCTACACTGGTGGCTGATTCTTTAGGCGTAGTTGACTCTACAGAATACAAAGCATTCTTGCAAATTGCTACTGACTTGGCTTTCAACAAGGTTGCTGTAGCTGATGTATATGTACCTGCATTTTTGGCTAAGTCATTCCCACAATTCTCTAAGGGTTCGATGTTTAATATCACCTATAAGACCTCTGAAGGCGCTCCTGCATACTTGAGCACTTTTGCTGCTACAAGCAAGTACACCCTTTCTACTGAGGACTACGATGCTATCTGGGGCGAGGGCAAAACTGGTACCTATTACCTCACTCCTGCTACCATGATGCAACTCACATCTGTTCTCCCTGCTGAGGCAGAGGAAGGCGCTATCTTGGCGGTAGTTTACGACTACAAAGACACTGAGCCTGTGTTTGGCAAAGTGGAGGAAGAGGAGGCACCTAAGGGCTTCTTCGATGGTACAGTTGAAAGCCGTGGTTTCTATACTACTTCTGAGGCTATTGCTGCTGTAGATGCAGGTATGATTGTTAAGGACGACTCTATCAAGGTGGGTGGTATCATCTCTCGTTGGTTCCGCAAATCTTCGGCTTTTGACAGATACCACAGTGTATCCTTCTTCGTAATGGATCCTGTTACTGGTCAAGAGCACGAGTTTGAGTTCTACAACTGCTACACTCTTGAGAAAGATTCTTTTGAAACATTTGAGTTTACAGATGAGTTGAACGCAATCTGTATTGACCGTGCAGGTCGTGAGTTCCATTTGGGTGATACTGTTGTTGGTGCTGGTAAATATACTATCTACAATGGTACCCACGAGCTCAATACCAACTGCTACCTCACCGAGTGGCGTCCTGTTTCTGCTGCTCCAGCAGCTGCTCCTAAGAAAGCAGCTGCCGTGGCGAATGGCAAGAAAACTGTACTCTACCAATACAGCAATGGCAAATGGACTGCTTACAAGAATGAGGCGGTTACTGTAGTGGCTCTCCCAGAGGATGTATATGATGTTGTAAGTAAGGATGGTTATGTGTCTAACAAAAACATCCTTACCACTTTCCTTGCACAAGAATTCCCATACGCACAAGCAGGTCAAGCATATACTGTAGTTTATGTTTCTACCAAAGAGAATGTTTACAATGCAATCGAGTTCGTATATGATGGTTCTGCTTTTGTAGAGAACTTGGGTATTAGCATAGTGACGACCGCATTCTCTCTGACTGATGTTTGGGGTTCTACTATCTACTACAAGCAATTCATCATGGGTGAGGGTCAAGGTAAATTGACTATCCAAGAAGAGTTCTCTGAACCATTGACACGCGTATGGTATTATTCAGGTTCTTATGGTATGTGTGCCTCTGGTTTCGCAAATAATGAGAGTCACCCATGCGAAGGATGGTTGATTACTCCAGAAATTGACTTGAGTCGTGCTAAGACTCCTGAGTTTAGCTTCGATCATGCCTTCAATAAGGCTGAGGGCGATTTCCTCAACGAGTGCTCTGTATTGGTAACAACTTCTTATACAGGCAATGTAAAAGATGAGGCTAACAACTGGGTTCAATTGGAGTGGAATACCCTCGAGGATGGTACCTTGGATGTGCCTGCTGGTGTTTCTTGGACTTTCCAACCTACTGGCAAATTGGATATGTCACAGTTTGTAGGCGAGAAGATTCATATTGCTTTCCGCTATCACATTACTGAGAAGAAATCTGGTACATGGGAGATCCGTAATCTCCTGCTCTGCGAGCCAGAGAACTAATTCAAATGCTCATACACAAAAAAATGGTTGCTCACGATTGTGGGCAACCATTTTTGTGTTTTTGTCAGGGGGGTGTCAGGAAAGTCAGAGTGGTAACCGAGTGGTTTCGAAGGAAACCTGTCGCTTGACACCCAGCGGGGAAAAGTCTGGCGGATTTAGATTGTAGCGGCGTGATACTCCAACGCCTTACGAATAACCATCTGATGATTAGGCGTATTAGCCACCAGTGGAAGGCGCAAAACATTTTGGATGAATCCCATCTCACTCAGCACCGTCTTGATACCTCCAGGATTACCCTCTACGAAAAGCAGATGGATGAGGTGGGCATACTGCTGTTGAACCAACGCACTGTGTTCGTGTACCAACTGGCGCATAGCTGCGGGCCATGCGTTGCTAGCTACGCTGATGAGCCCATCGCCGCCCGCACGCATCATCTCATAAGCCAAGTCATCATCGCCACTAATCACTGCAAAATCACCATGAGCTATTTGTACCGTTTCGGTAAACTGCTCCACGCTATTGCATGCCTCCTTGATGCCCATAATCTTATCAGGATGCGCATCGTAGATACGGCGAGTGGTTTCGGGCAATAGGTTCACGCCCGTGCGTTTGGGGACATTGTATAGCAGCACAGGGATGGGACTTGCTTCGGCAATCGCGCAGAAATGCTGAAACAGTCCCTCTTGTGGGGGACGGTTGTAGTAGGGCGTCACCGAAAGAATGGCGGCGAAATGCTGCTGCAAGACCGGCGTCAATTGGTGCAAGCGATTCACCATTGCTGCGGTGTTGTTGCCGCCAATACCTAACACCAAGGGCACTCTGCCTGCTACATGTTCTATGACAAATTGTATGATGCTTTGTTGCTCATCTGGCGATAGGGTAGGCACTTCGCTCGTGGTGCCCAAAATGACCAGATAATCAATGCCGCCATTGATTTGGTGCTCAATGAGGCGTTGCAATGCTTGAAAATCAATGCTACCGTCCGCCTGAAATGGCGTGACAAGTGCTGTACCGATACCTTTCATAATTATGATTGTTTGGTGGTGAACATTTGTATATACCGCAAAATCTGTTCCAACAGATAGTCGGGTGTCGATTGTGCGGGAGTGTGGATGGTCAAATCGTGTATGCCGTCGCATATGTGTCTGCCGACCTTAAAATCAGCGCGGAAATACATGGCCATATATTGCAATGTCAGCGAGGGCTGCTGGGTGAGATCAATGAGCAAATCGTATTGATATGCTCGCAGGTGGTATTGCACCGAAGAGGACGGACTGTGGGTGAGCCAATTGATTTCCTTCTTGTCTGGGAGGGTGAAGAAATCAATGCGTTTGTTGTCCGTGTCCAACATGCGCTCAATGGCAGCGGGTGTGCCGCAATCGTAGAGGATTGCCACCGTGCGCACTTTGTCCCATGGACGCATCACCACTTGCCGCTTCGCCTGACGGCGAAGGATGAATTGAAATATCGTTTGTCGTATGTTCATATACCTAATTATTCGTTGTTGAGCATTAGCAAAAACTCCTCTTCTGTGAGAATAGAAACGCCTAATGCTTCTGCTTTCTTACGTTTTTCGGGACCCATGTTCTCGCCCGCGAGAATGAAACTGGTCTTCTTGCTCACGGAACCTACGTTCTTTCCGCCGTGGGCTTCAATCATCGCTTTATATTCCTCGCGTGAGTGGCGCGCAAACACGCCCGACACCACAATGCTCTTGCCTTGCAGCAGGTCGGATTGGGGCGATTGTTCCTCTTCTTGGCTCTCCATCTGCACGCCTGCTTCGCGTAGTCGATTGATAATCTCCAGATTGCTGAGGTCGTTGAAGTAGGCGATGATGTTCTTGGCAATCTGTTCGCCCACATCGTCAATCGCGGTTAGCTGCTCCATGGTTGCCCATTGCAGTTGGTCGATGCTGGGGAAACGACGCGCAATCTTCTTGGCGGTTGTCTCTCCCACCATGCGTATGCCCAGGGCAAACAACACGCGTGCCCAAGGCACTTGCTTACTGGCTTCAATGCCTGCCAACATGTTTTGTGCCGACTTCTCGCCAAGGCGCTCTTGACGGGCAATGTCTTCCTGTGTGAGGGTATAAATATCGGCGATGTTGTGGAGCAGATCTTGTGAGTAGAGTAGGTCAATCGTCTCGCTACCCAAGCCGTCGATATTCATCGCTTTGCGCGAAACGAAGTGCTCCATCTTGCCCTTAATCTGTGGCGGACAACTCGTCTCATTCGGACAACGCCATGCCGCTTCGCCCTCTACACGCACCAACTTCGCTCCACATTCCGGACAATTCGTCGGGAATGTATATACCTCGCCTTTCGCCTCTCGCCTCTCGCCTTTCTCCTCTCGTCCAACGACTTTCGGAATAATCTCGCCACCTTTCTCCACCCATACCATATCGCCTTCGCGGATGTCCAGTTGGCGGATAAAGTCCTCATTGTGCAGAGTGGCGCGTTGCACCGTGGTGCCAGAGAGTTGTACTGGTTCCAGATTGGCTACAGGAGTCACTACGCCCGTTCTGCCTACCTGATACGTGATGGCATTGAGGCGTGTGAGTTGTTTCTCCGCAGGGAACTTATACGCAATCGCCCAACGAGGCGATTTGGCGGTGTAGCCCAATTCCTCTTGTGCGGATAAGTCATTCACCTTGAGTACGATACCATCCGTGGCTACGGGTAGGTTCTTGCGCTCAATATCCCAATAATGGATATAATCCATCACTTCCTCCAGCGAGTGACATACCTTCACGGCATCGCTGATGGGGAATCCCCATTGCTTGGCTATCTGCAGGCGGTCGTAGTGCGTGTTGGCAGGGAGGTCTTCTCCCAACATATAATAGAGGTAGCAATCCAAACCGCGTCGCGCTACTTCGTTGGGGTCTTGCAATTTGAGTGTGCCCGAGGCCGCATTGCGAGGATTAGCAAAGAGGGGCTCCTCTCCAGCTTCGCGCTCCTTATTGAGGCGCTCAAACGCTGCCCACGAGAGCAACACCTCGCCACGGAGTTCAAGGAACTCCGGTGTCCGGACTCCGGAGTCCGGTGTCCCAATATGCTGCGGTATCGCAGCAATAGTCTTGATATTATCAATGACATTGTCACCCTTGGTGCCATCGCCACGGGTGAGTGCCTTGGTGAGTGTGCCATTCTCATACCAGAGCGAAATGCTCAATCCATCGTATTTCAATTCACACACTATCTCCACATTCGCTGGCAGTTTCCTGAGCCAATCCTCTATTTCTTCTTGTGAATAGGTATTCGCCAACGACAACATCGGATACTTATGCGCCACTTGTGCGAATCCTTTCGCCTTTCGCCTCTCGCCTTTCGCCTCTTGCCTTTCGCTTTTCGCCTCTGTCAGGTCGGAGCCGACATGCTGCGTAGGCGACTTAGGGTCGAACATGTCGGGGTGGAGCGCCTCCAGTTCTTGCAGGCGACGGAGCTTTTGGTCGAAGTCATAGTCCGACAGGGTAGGGGCATTCAATACATAGTATTGATGGTTGGCCTCTTCCAACTCTTTGCGCAAGGCGATAATCTCTTCGCGCTCAGTATCGTTGAATTGTGAAAATAAGTCTATCATCGTACAAGGATCTTTGTTTGTAGGCAGGTGCCTTGTCCATAAATATTGATGATATAGAAACCTTTTTTCAGATCATCAATCGGCTCGTCATTGGAGTGAATAGCCACGGGTGATGGAGTGGCTTTGCGTCCGTCTAACATGTACAGCATATAGGCGCCTCCTTCGGCATTGCGGATATGGGGCGTGCGTGCTGAATAGTAGATATGTACGTTGGGTTGCTTTATTTCGGGGATAGCCGTGGCAGTACTGTCCAAACGCAATCCCACGATAATGGGGTCATGATCGCTGCAGCGGAACATGGTTTGGTCGTTGGATTTGTCATAAGTATAGCTGTCGCTTTCATCGGAATTGATGTGGTACGCCACCATGCCCGTGACTTGCGAATAGAGCGTGTTATTGCACAGTGCGTGATCCAGATAACCTGCTGAGCCGCGGTAGTTATACGAATAACTGCTGTCGGCATGAAATGCCCTGTGCAAATCAATCATGCCTCCTTCTTTGAGGGTCGTGATGGGGTCCTCCATGGCGTAGGCGTTCAGGTCACCCATAATCAGGATGTCGTTGTCACCATAGTAGAAACGGTCGTTCTCGTAGTTCGCCAATACGGATTTTGCTTCTTTCACGCGGTCCGCGTTGTAGCTGCCTTGTCCATCACCTTGGTCTGCATTATTGCCACTACCGTTTCCGCTTTTGGCTTTGAAGTGATTGACCGAGAAAAGAAATTTCTCGCCAGTGGCAATCTCCTGAAAGGCTTGCGTTTTCTTTCGCTCTTTCACGCCAGTATTGTTCTCGTGCAACTTGCCAAATGGCTTCAAGACGTCGCTGCAATATACGAATCCCGACTTGGTATATGTGCCATTCGCCGATCCGCCGTCATCAATATACTCGAACTTACGTCCCGTGTTTTGGGTGAGGTCATTCGCGATTTCTGCCAATGCACGTTGTCCTTGCTCTATCTCTACCAGACCATACAAATCTGCATTTATTTTCGCTAATGCTTTGCTCACTTTGGCGCGTTGCTTCTGGTGCTCGGATTGGGTGCTGGGACCCATGCTACCATTGCTGCTCGAGATATTCTCTACCAGATAGTATTCCAGATTCATGCAGCAGACAATAATCGACGGTTCGCCCCGTTGCTTCACCACCTGTGTGTTGTAGCCGTTTTCCAGTTCCTGACGGGTATTGCCCTGCCAGTCGCACGAAATCAGACTAACGCTGGTTTGACTATTGACTTTTACCGTGAGATTGTGCAACCTTTCGCCCATGCGGTGATAGCCACTCACATTGGTCAGTGTGATGCTGCCATATTTGTTCGCATTCAAGAGTGCATGATATGCATCGCTGAGAGGTAACGCCTGGTTGGTGGGCGTGAATGTGCGCCTTGGCGAGATTGTCAGACTGTTTGAATAATTGTTGCACACATAGAAGGGCACATCAAAACGTATGGTTTGCCCTACGTACGACTGCAGACTGGTGTATTTCCAGTTCTCCGTATCCGTGATGGTAACATGGGTTTGCGCCAGCAGTATTTGGCACAAACAACTCATCAGCATGATAGACCAGATTCTTCGCATAATTTAACGTGGTTTACTATTGCAAAAAATTTTGCAAAAGTACAAAAAAGATTTCAATCATGCAAATATATCGTGCATTTTTGTGGTTTGCATAGAAAAAGTTGCATTTTTTTTGTTTATTTCGGAAATTTGCATTACCTTTGCAGAAAAATTGCGGGAATAAATTTAAATATTATACTATGGAAGAGAAAATGTTTTGGAAAAAAATGCGTAAATTGTTGATTAACAAGTACGCAATTGCTATCTATGTGTTTGCACTATTGCTCTTTTTTATGGGAGAGAATAGTTTGGTTCATTATGTGAAGCGTGCCCGCAAGATTCGTGTGGTGAAGGAGCAGATTGCTCAAACGCAAGAGGAAATCAATGACGCGCAATCGGTGATAAATACGCTGTCGAATAAGGACAGTCTGGAGCATTTCGCCCGCGAGGAGTATCGCATGCATGCGCCCAACGAAGATGTATATATCGTAGAGTAGGTAAAATCTTGAATGTTTGAATTATGAAATGGAGTAACATACTATTGATCGTGGGACTGCTGGCGCTGTTAGCGGGTGCTATATTGAGTGTGATGAAGATGCAGCCTTATTCGGATTACGTGTTGGTCGCAGGTGCCGTGTTGGTCATCTTACGCGGTGCAGTCAAGAATAGAGAAAGTGAAAAATAACAACGGACAAGTGAGAACAATGAAACCTATAACAATCAAGGATATAGCTCGCGAATTGAGCGTTTCTGTTTCCACAGTTAGTCGTGCCTTGCAGAATCATCCTGACATCAGTGAGCAGACCAAAGTGCTTGTGCGGGAGTGTGCGCAGAAGCTGAATTACAAGCCCAATGTGATGGCGAGTAACCTGCGCACGAACAAGAATACCACCATTGGTGTGGTTATTCCCGAACTCAATCACCACTTCTTCTCTTCTGTCCTCAATGGAATAGAGCAGACCGCCAACGAAGCTGGCTATCAGATTTTGATTTGTCAGACCGCAGAGGTGGTTAGCAAGGAGATACAGGCGGTTCATACCCTGATAGGCAGCCGCGTAGCGGGTATATTGGTGGGTGTGAGCAAGCAGACAGTAGATTTGCAGCACCTGCATGACGTGCAAAACAATGGCATCCCCTTGGTGTTGTATGACCGCCCATGTCCGTCTTTGAAATGCGATCAAGTGGTTTCAGATGATTATCGAGGAGCATATAATGCCGTAGAATACCTTATTCATACGGGTTGCAAAAAAATCATGTGCTTCACCTCAGCGATGCAATTAGAGATGTCGCGCAGGCGCTACCAGGGCTGGAGAGATGCGTTGCATGATTATAATATACCTATTCATGAGAATATGGTGGTGGAGTGCGATACTCGACTGAATGCCATCATCGATGCACCACATATCTTGCAGGCGGAGAACCGACCTGATGCTATTTTCTGTGTGAATGACGATTGTGCAGCCGGAGTGCTACATGCCGCGCAGATCTTAGGCGTGAAGATACCCGAGGAACTAGCTGTGTGCGGATTCTCTGATGCACCGATTTGTCGCGCTACCGTACCAATGCTCACCACCGTGCAGCAGCATGGTGTAGAAATCGGCAAACGCGCCATGGCTCGCTTGCTCGCGCGATTGGACAAAGGGACGGGAGTTCCACAGACCGAGATGATCCCTACCGATTTGATTGTGAGGGAAACAACTAAGTAGTCTTCACCAGACGCTACGCTATCGTATAGTGTTTTTAGAAGATTATGTTACAATACAATACTTGGACCATAGAGCAAAACGAATGGTTGCCTACGCAAGAAATGGCAATCGAACAGCAGTTGACCTTCTCGAATGATTATCTATGCCAGACGGCCCATTTCGAGGAGCACTACTCGGCACCCCATCGCCTGTGCACGTATATAAAAGGAATAGACACGTCCATCTTGAATCTCTCTGCTATCTCGGTGCGATTGGAAGACGAGCGATTGGATCTGCATGATTGGCATGTGGAGCAGTTCTATCGATGCTTGCACAAGAATAAACCGATTCTCGAACGCCATTTTGTGGCCACTTCGCCTAAAGGTCATACCCTGAAGGTGCGGGCTGAACGACAGTTGGTGGTGGATGCCAAAAACTTGATGCAACTGGTGTATGAAGTGCAGTCGGTCAATTATACAGGCCCTATCACATTGCTCTCGCTCTTGCGCGGAGGAGAAGATGCTGATCAATGGTACTCGCTGATGAATCATGTGGGAGATGACTGCTGCTGGAGATGGATGCAATTGCAGCCGATGAATGTGCACCTCTGCTGCGCGATGAGTTGCCAACTGCGGAAGAATGACAAACAGGTGCTGCAACGCCCCATTAAGATTGATAAGCAAGACGTGATAGGATATTCCATTACGCAACGAATAAGACCCGGAGATAAACTCACGCTTTGCAAAAAGGTGGCGGTGGTGGACTCCAATGATTATGCCAAAGACCACCTAATAGATCATGCGATACGATGCTTGACAAGCTTGTAAAAGAACATATCATTCTTGGTGTGGATCCTGGTACATTGTATATGGGATATGCGCTCATTCACACCATTGGCAGCAAAGTCGAAATATTGGACTTTGGCGTGTATGATGTGCACAAACTGGACGACCAGTATGCGCGTTTGCAAAAGGAGTTCTTCTTCTTGCAAGAACTCGTTGATAAATACCAGCCCTCTGTGCTTGCCATCGAGTCGCAGTTCGTGGACAAGAACCCGCAGACCATGATCAAGATCGTGCATGCACAAGGCGTAGCCATCGCAGCAGCACTCTCCAAAGATGTACCTGTGGTGGAGTACTCGCCTATGAAGGTCAAGATGGCTATCACGGGCAACGGACATGCCGACAAACACCAAGTCGCAGACATGCTCCAACGCTTCTTGCATATCCCCGATGAGCAGATGCCCAAGAAGTTGGATGCCACCGATGCGCTCGGTATTGCCTATTGCCACTACCTGCAATTGGGGATGCCGCTCAAGGAGAAAGGTGCCAAGAATTGGACTACCTTTGCCAAACAAAAAGGACTGGTTGACAAACAGTTAACAGGTCCTAACGCCCGACTAATGGCGGCTATGCAAACAGCAAAGAAGAAAAAGTGAAAAAGATTTTTTGTAAAAATTAATCCCTAATATTTGGTACTTTGATTTTTTTGTTGTACCTTTGCAGTCGCATTTGAAACATTGAAACTTTTAAAACTTTTTTTAACAATAAATTAAAACGATTATGGCTTACGTAATTTCTGACGAATGTATCGCATGTGGTACATGTATCGATGAGTGCCCAATGGGCGCAATTTCTGAAGGTGACATTTACACAATTGACGCTGACTTGTGCACAGAGTGCGGCACTTGTGCTGATGTTTGCCCAAGCGGCGCAATTTCTAAAGGATAAATTGCAAAATTGCTTTTAGCAAAGTCCTCAAGTTCGGCTTGAGGACTTTTTTTTGAATATTTTGTTAAAAATGTCATGTAGAGTTTGCAAATTTGCAAAAAAAGTTGTACCTTTGCAGCGTGGAAAGAATGGTTTGATAACAACGTTCAAAATATATAAGGTATGTTAGAGGCATTTTATAAGACACATAACTATCTGGTAGAGCACGTGCAGGTGCCTGCTCGCCGTGTGCTGATGGACGAGATCGATTGGTCCGACCGCCTGATTGCTATCAAAGGTGGACGCGGAGTGGGAAAAACAGATTTCTTGCTTAATTATGCTAAAGAATTGCGCAAGACCAATCCCGAATTGAGTCAGCATACTTTGTATGTGAATTTCAATGACTTCTATTTTACCGAACACTCCCTTGTGGAATTTGCAGGGAAGTTTGTTGAGGCGGGTGGACGCACGCTGCTTATTGATCAGGCATTCAAGTATCCCAACTGGTCGCGCGAACTCAGCCAATGCTATTATCACTATCCTAATCTGCATATCGTGTTTACTGCATCGTCGGTGATGCGATTGGTGGAGGATAACAAGGACTTGGCTTCCATCGTTCATCCATACAACCTGCGTGGATTTAGTTTTCGTGAGTATCTGAATGTCACCTTAGGACTGAAACTGCCTGTCTTCTCCTTGGAGGAGATATTGCACAACCATGTGGAGATTGCTCATCGCATATGTCAGAGCATCCATCCGCTGGACTATTTTCAGAATTATCTCCACCATGGCTATTACCCTCTCTTCCTTGAACCGCATGATTTCTCCGAGTCGCTCCTGAAGATGATGAACATGATCTTGGAGGTAGATGTGCTCCTTGTCAAGCAAATCGAGGTCAGTTCTTTGTCTAAGTTGCGCAAACTCTTGCACCTCATGTTGCAAGAAACGCCATGTAGCTTGAATGTCAGTAGTCTGTCGCAAGCCATCGACTGCTCGCGTTCCACCACAATGAACTACATCAAGTACCTCAAGGACGCACGCCTCTTGAATCTGCTCTATCCAGAAGGCAAGCAGTTCCCATATAAACCTACCAAGGTGTATATGCAGAATACCAATCTCTGCTACGCCACCTCTATTCGTGAGATAGATCAGCAGACGATAGCCGAGACGTTCTTCTACAATGCCCTCCATGGCAACCATAAGATCAACGCCACCGACCGTAGTGCGATGTTCATCATCGATGGCAAGTACTACATGGACGCGCTGGCAACCACACCACAAAAGACCGGTATCCGCTATAGCGCCATCGCCGATCTCGAAGTCGGCAGCCAAAAGAACATCCCATTGTGGCTCTTTGGCTTCCTGTACTAATGCCTCTGGCACGCTATTTGTCTGCTAGCCCAACTAGCCCAACTAGTCCCACTAGCCCAACTAGTTCAACTAGCTCAACTAGTCCCACTAGCTCAACTAGCCAACCGGAAGCCGGACACCCCGAATCAACAATTAAAAAAAACTATAACGATTATGAAAGAAAAAAAGTATTTAACCCTTGATGGTAATGCTGCTGCGGCGCATATCGCGTATATGTTCACCGAGGTAGCTGCTATCTATCCTATCACGCCATCATCGCCCATGGCAGAGAATGTGGACGAATGGGCTGCAGCAGGTCGCAAGAACCTCTTCGGCGAGACAGTGTTGGTACAAGAGATGCAATCTGAGGCAGGTGCTGCAGGTGCTGTGCACGGCGCACTCAACGCAGGTGCCCTCACCACTACCTTCACCGCTAGCCAAGGTCTGCTCCTAATGATCCCT
>JAFYWK010000032.1 GCA_017558065.1 Paludibacteraceae bacterium | reverse complement strand
AGTTCTAAAATTTTGTTTGGTTAATATAATGTTATAGAATTTAGTTTTTTAGCCAGATAGACGGATAGACAGCTATTTTCTCTTTCTCGTCCCCGCACGCGCGGACGAGATTATAAATTCTTCTGTCTTTCTGTCTAAACTAAGTTTTTGACAATATCCGCCTTTCTGCATTAATCTCTTCATTATCACGTTCATACACAATCCAACCGCGTCTTTGCGGACTTCCTTTTCTGATAGACAGAAAGCCCTTCTGACTAAGCAACACGCCTAATCTACTTAGTGACAGAGGACGCTTAATGTTGCCATAATAGATCAATCTCTCGCTGATTTCGGCTGTGGTAAGGAACTTTGTGTTGCTCACCCCTTCCGCTGGCACAGCAAAATAAACATCCAATAGTTGCTCCTCATTGCTCTCGTCCCTGAAATGCTGATTATGCTTCTCCAGCACATCTATCTCTTCCAAGTCGAACCAGTAACTAAACAACGGATCCTGTGCCAATGCCCATGCTTGTGCATACATCCGCTCGTAAGGCAAAATTGTGTAAAACGGGTTTTGTATGCTCTCCACCTCAAACGGTAGCCATCTTCTATTGCCCGTAATGTCGGTGAGGAAATCTCGCCTATTGCCACTGGCGCAGAAACTCGCCAAACGCACACGGCGTTCCTTGGTATAGGCATACGCAGCGCGCTCGTTCACATCGGTGGCTGTAATCACGGACTTCAGTTGGTTTAGTTCGCGGTTGTTCATCGAATCTATCTCATCGAGCGAGATGAGTCCAAACTCTGCAATACGCAGTCGTTCATCTTTGTTGAGGTCATTCGAATTCGCCAGTTTACAGGCATACGCACGCAGATGAGGCGGGATGAGGTGTTCGAGCCAAGTAGTCTTGAAGATACCTTGCTTGCCAATCAGCACCAATACTTGGTGATTGACCACCTCATCTTTCATCCAACTCGCCACCATCGCCACAAACCATTTCTTGAAGCACTGACGCCAAAGGGCGTCAGCGTTAGACCGCTCGCACTGCGAGCTGTTAGAAGCTAGACCGTTCGCTTCGCTCACTGTTAGATCGGCTTCGCCTGTTAGATTCATTGGTCTATCAGCCCCATAGGGGCGGTCTAACAACGTAGTGGTCTGACAGCACGAAGTGCGTTCTGACAGCCCTTTAGGGCGATCTGTCGCACTCTCAGGTGAGGCTTTTACCCTCACCTGAGAAGCGACAAAGTCTATCCAATCGGGTTGCTCCTCTGTCCACTCTCTACACGATAGTACGTACTCCCTCAGCGGATGTACATCGGGTATCAGATCTGACTGTAGCGCAGTCATCACCTCTCGACTCGTTATATTCGCATCATACTCCTGCGCCGCATGACACACGATAGAGTTGATATCATGCTTGGTCATCTCCCGCCAACCGTTTTCCATGCGCACTTGCAGTTTATCTGCAATCACGTCATGCCGTAGGCGGCTATAGTCGAGATAGTTCTCGGTGATGTACTTGATGGCAGCTTCTTGTTTAGTCATAGTTCTTTTAATATCTTTAAAATGTATTCTGCATATTCTATATCCACATCTACATCCAAATGTATATGTGCGTGTGGTCGCACCCATTGTTTGCTAACTCTTTTCCGAGTTGTAACAAGGTCATTGACCTCTACTCCCAAGCATTCAGCCCATGGCTCGATATAATCGACAGGAATTTTAGTCTCATTATTGAGCATTTTACTAAGTTGAGAGACATCCATGCCAATGGCTTCTGCCAACTCTTTTTTCGTGGTTGTTTGTGTACTGAGAACTTGATTGATTCGTTCTCTCACTAATTCTGATGTAATGGGATTTTTCATGCTGCAAAATTACTGCTTTTGGTTGATATAACGTTGGACAATTTGTCCATAAAAACAACGGAAAATGGACGATTTGTCCATTTCTTTACTTTTCTGCACGATTGATTAAAACACCCAAACTCATATAAAAAGAGTAAGCCCCAAAAGTCAAATAAAAACTTTTGGGGCTCACTTCATCCAGCAGAAGTATCATTTTTTGACTTCTACATAGTACAAGTTGATGTATGCAATAAAATAGAGGGAGTTATTTCTTCTGCAATGTGAAATCGAACTGTAGTCCTCCTTCTTTTCTATTAACTACACTAATCGTTCCGCCATGAAAGAGGATTGCATGTTTCACAATAGAGAGTCCTAAACCTGTTCCTCCCAATCGGCGAGAACGCCCTTTGTCGATACGATAAAAGCGCTCAAACAAACGAGGTAGTTGCTTTTCTTCTACACCCGAACCGTCGTCTTCAAAGCGAATCTTGCAAAGCTGATTATTATTTTCTACCAATGTAATATAGATATTTCTACCACCTG
The DNA here is from genome assembly GCA_017558065.1 of Paludibacteraceae bacterium. GTDB lineage: Bacteria > Bacteroidota > Bacteroidia > Bacteroidales > Paludibacteraceae > Colicola. The sequence continues at coordinate 1,935 of JAFYWK010000032.1, read as the reverse complement.
AATATGCAATTGCATTTTCGGTCAAGTTGCGGAATATAGAGCCTACCAATGACACATTTCCTTCGATAACCACTGGTTCATTGAATTGCGTATGGAGATTAAATCTTTCTTCTTGTGGCATAATAGCCAACTCGTCAGCTATCTCGTCAATGATATGATTGATGTTTACAGGCTCCTTGACTATCAATTGACTACCGTCTTCCATGCGCGTAATCAGTGACACATCATTGAGCAAATGGCGTAGTCGTTCGTTATTACTATAGCAGCGTTCTATCAGCTCCTGTCGTTTATCTTCTGTCAGTTGAATGCCAGAAAGTAGCGTTTCCAAACAAACTTGTATAGACGCTACTGGGGTTTTTAATTCGTGATTGATGTTATTGGTAAGTTGTCGTTTGATGCGTATTTTCTCCTGTTCCTCACGCATAGCATTCTCGTGAGCCAAATCTCTATCTACGATTGTTTGTTGCCATTGAGCATATAGTTTAACAATGTGATTGGAAATTGAACCTAATTCATCGTTCGGAAACAACTCGTCTTCGTCAAATCTCTCTCCTTTTTCCGCTTTTGCTGCAAAGCGATTAAGACGCTTAATAGTATTTCCTAATCGACGAGTGGCGAAATAAGCTAATGCGCTCATTACCAAACTGATGAGTATCATGAAGATTAGAAAATCCCATTCGGCTTTCAATAGCTCTTGAAGCGAAGCCGTGTAGGGGATAGCCGTGCGAACCAAGATGTTATCTCCTCGTGTGGCAACATAGAAATATTCTCTACCATCGCTGGTTGATATTCGTTTAATGTGATACCCAACACCATCCTTAATGGCCTGATCTATTTCTGGACGATAGCGATGGTTGTCCAATGAATCCAGCGAAAGTGTATTATCATACACAACCTCTCCCGAAAGGGTGATGACGGAAATACGCAGTCCCTCGAATGGTAAGTCTTGAGATTCAACATACTCTTGGAGAGCAAAGCCATCGTCATAGACCTCTAAAATATGTTGATTAAACAATCGAAGCTGAACCGTTATCAACTCTGACCGATATTCTTTTTCTCGTTGATATTGAAATCCTATGCAGCATAGGATGATGAACCACGAGAACGCAAGCAATATCAAGAATAATCGCTTGTGGTAGGATATTTTAATCGCGGAATCCATAGCCAAATCCAGAACGAGTTACTATATATGAGCCATATGCGCCTAATTTAGAACGCAAACGGGTAATATGTACATCTATTGTACGGTCAAGCACCACCACTTCATCTTTCCAAACACCACTAAGGATCTGTTCTCGGGATAATATTTTCCCCTTGTGGTTGACCAGATATACCAAAAGTTCAAATTCCTTTCTTACCAATTTGACTTCTTCACCATCCACAAAGCAAAGCTTAAATTCCAAATCCATTTTAAGTCCTTCGACTTGTAATATTTTGGCTTGTTCTTTCTGCTCATGAACTATTTTATGAGGGTTACTTCTACGCAAGACAGTCTTTACTCTGGCTATTACATTTCGTACCGTATATGGCTTTACGATATAGTCATCACCACCAATGTTTAAGCCAAGTACCATATCGTCCTCTGTATCGCGCGCGGTACAAAATATAATAGGAATATCTGCTGTAGTCACATCCGCTTTGAGCATTTTGGCAAATTTTAGACCACTAATATCCCCCATCATAATATCCAATAGAATCAGAGAGTAACTCTTTAGATCATAACTCAATGCTTGTTCTGCACTAAAAGCTATATCTACATCATAGCCTTCATTTTCCAGATTGATTTTGAGAACCTCACATAGGGTCTCTTCATCATCTACAATTAATATCCGTTCTGTATCCATAGTAGTGTGATTTAAATTTTGCGCAAAATTACAAAATTTATTTTAGTTGAAGAAAATATAACATAAAATTTCATAAAAATTTCACAATTTT
>JAFYWK010000031.1 GCA_017558065.1 Paludibacteraceae bacterium | reverse complement strand
TTGATGCCTTGTGATTGACATGGGTAAAGTATGTCTGACAAGTCTTACAATACCATCGTTTTTTGCCATGACTAAGACCTTTTCTGATCGTTTTTTGACCACCACAAATAGGGCATTTTTTTATCATAAAGCAGCTAAAAACTCATTTTTTATCACTAAGATAGTCATTTATAATTAGTTAAACTATTTTAGGTACCCAGAATGTTACATAAATCAAAAATCAGAGATTTTTTTCACTCGCCTTAAGGATTGACAGGATTAAGGTATTAGGGTGTCGTGTATCACAACATCGTTTACAAATTTGTATCATAACCTCGTTTACACTATTTAGCTTATAATATTTCTTTATAATTCGATCTTTGATATAATTTTTGTACATTGGAAGCCATAATTAAACGACATTATTATGGCAACAAAAGAAGAATTACGAGTTCGAGCAATAGAACTTTATAAACAGGGGCAATCTATAACATCAATTTCACAAGAATTAGGTCAAACTAGTTAATGGTAGATAATCACCTGCTTTTTGATATTTCAATTAAAAAAAATGACAAAATGAGTATTATTTATGCAAAAAGCACAAAAAAGCATCAGTAAGTTTTATCCCTACTGACGCTCATAGAAGAATAATAATCCATCTTACTTAAATGGACAACTTTCTGTAGTCAAAGTAGGTGCAACGACTATTTGCTGACTCTTCAGTAACGTAGGCGATGCTTGTATTATTGGGTGAGCAATAGCTTGTACAAAAGGAGTTTCCTTCTCTTGTTGTTTTTCTCGCCAATGCAGTACGAAGTACCAATCCTGGCTATAAGTGTTAGCGAACGAATAAAGCGGATATAGACAACTCTTTATCTTCGTTATTTGAAGATGTTTGTTCTCTGGATTAGCCAAGTCGTATAGTTCACGAACCTTTTTCCAAGCAGAGATTTCATCACGCTCTTGGAAGCGAACTATCTCATCACGATAATTTTTGTCGCCATGTTGGCGAAGTTGAACACTATAGTTAATTAAATCTTTTGCAGCATTAACCAATGGGTTGTTCTGCATTACTTGACCGATAGTTTGAGCCATAATACTTAATTTTTTATTGTTAATACTATACCATCGCTGCCGATAGTTTTCTTAGTTCTTTTTTCTGTCTAGTAATGAGCCGTACAATAGAATCATACTGCTCTGGTATTTTATTGCATGCCGCTCGCACTTGACGAATGTCGCACTTAGGCAATCCAAGTTCTATGGTTGCCACACGTTTATCGTCATTATCTCTGCAAGAGAGTACCAATGTATCTTTGCGCTCGTAATATCTATTGCTATACACACAGTGGTGCATAGCTTGACCTTCTTCATAGAACGCCTTAACGGTAGGTAATACCGATATATGAAAGTTCTTATTCTTCATGTAGAAGTTTAGGAACGGAAGGATACGTTTTGCATAAGCACTTTCTGCCTCTTTCATGCGTTTCTGTTCCTCAAGGAATCGCTTGCGGTCCAAGATTTTCTGCACCGATGCATTAGTGCGCCGATGCTCTGCATCTAAGTCCGCAGGGCAGACATAATGCGCATTGTGAATATCTTTTTCAAGTTGTATCAACTGCTTTACATAGTCGATATAGTCTTTCACGTTGTTTGGATTATATCCATTACGCATACATATCTTCAATGCAGGCCAAAGCGCAGTCATTTCCTTTGGTTCTAAACGGAAAGCCATTTCGTGCATACCTGCTTTCCAAATTGTTTCATAGCGATTGTCCTGCAGAATTTTGCAGATGGTTTCCGCATCAGGAAATAATGTGTCATTGACATCTAATCCTGCTCGTTTACACTCTTTTGTGAACTTACGAGTGCGTATATGCGCCCATGCACGTACATCATAAGGAGTATAGCGCCAAGCCATATTAGGTTGGCGCAGTTCTATATCGCTATTCATATTCCATTGATCACGATACGCGCTAAACATCGTGCGTAATTTAGAACATACGGCTCTTTGTCCACACTCGTTAATATATACACGAAATATTTCAAGAGGTAATAAGCGCACTGGTTGATGTTTACGAAAATAGGTATAGAGCAGGTAGTACCGCAATATCTGCAATCCTTTAGATTGGTCAATAGCCATGATATAATACACTTCTCGTGTTGACCATTTTTTACTATCTAATGGTTTCAGTTTCTTACTACAATGTGGGCAACGAACCAAACCAGCAATACTTATTTTCGGTTGCTCGATTACCTCTCCACAATCACCGCAGATTAAGGTGTTACCCTTGTTCTGAAAGGCGATGTGTGTACATGCGCGGTTATATACCTCAACAAAATGCTTGTTTGCTAAATTACGTAGAGAGCCGTTGACTGCAACGACTCTCTTTTGATATTCTGTACGTGGTTTCATTATTTATAATTTTAGAATAACAACATTGTATCTCCTTCAGGCTTCTTAGTCACCTGTGGTGTATTTTTTGTTCGCATAGCGTTCATTTGCTCTTTGATAAGGCGCTCGCGAGCTTCTTTTTTACACTCCTCAATTTCTTCATCCGATAGTTTTATCTCTTGATTTAAGACTATCTGACATTGTGGTCGGTTACCCACCTCTACATTTTCTTCATCCCAATAGTGCATTGCAAGGGAAAAGATTTCATCATCGGTAAACCCACAACGACCTGTATTTTTCACTTGGTTGATTATATACGTACAGCAATCAGTAGTATTTTTGCCCAATCGTTGCTTTACTTCGCAACAATGTTTGAGGAAAGCAGGATCTTTTTGACCCTGCCTTGTTAAGAACTGACGAATAGTTTCTTCAAAGCGTTCTGTTTGCTTTTGTTGTTGTAACTGTGGCATAATTTTATAGATTTAATAATTTGACATTAGAATGTTCCGTTATCAGCAATCCATTCATCGATGCATTGCTCTACGAAGTGGCTATCGTTTAGGAACCTATACTTATTTTTCAGATAGGAGCGAATTTCTTCCTCCTTATGTACATCTATTAAGCGAAGGTAATCCTGTTCGATATCGGTCCGAGCCACGAGTTTCATGCGCTCGTTTTGCTGGTGCCAATTATCTTGTCTTTGCACTATTCCCCATGGATGTGCCCCAAAATCATCTATACCATATAGGCATTGCGAGCCAAAGTGTGATTTACTCTTATACTTATGATTTTGCACATCGAGAACAGTCTTGATGATATGCTCGCATAGCGCTAAGCAGTTCTGTAACTCGTCAAAGCGCGTCATTTCGGTTTCTTGATGTGGATTGTAATAACCGCAAGAGAGATTAACAGCGCAGACACCGAGATGGCGCTCTTTCAACGTAACCACATCTGTTTGCAAGCCAGTTGTTACCTTATAGCCAAATTTCGCTGCTTCGCAACGCTCGTAGAAGCCTTTATCGCTTAGTTCAACACCACTAGCATCCATGATAAAGTCTGTACCGTTGCGTCTATCGCATTGGACCACAAAGCGCACATCGCTGAAGAATACCATATCTGCCTGATGCGATCCTATGCAACCAGTCTCTTCGCCTACGAAAAAGGCACACTTAAGTACCTTTTCCGTTGTGAGTAGGTTGAGCGCAACCCAGATACCGTTTTTGTCATCGGCACCAATGCCAGTTAACTTCATGGCTTTGCGGTCAAGACCGAATATCAGATTATCGTGTATCACAATTTCTTTGTTTTTATTCTTATCGTGAACTTCGTCCATATGCGCAACCACGCAAGGATAGGTTTTGTCCTCACCTTTTGTGATATAGATATTACGCGCTTTGTCTTGTTTTACGATAGCATCGGGTACATTGTTTTTGCAAAATTCCTTAATAAATTTTCGCATATTCTTCTCTTGACCACTTGGGCTGGAGATTTTGTATAATTTCTCTAATAGTGTCATATTATTGGAAGAGTTTATCGGTGTTTAATACGGTTTGATAGTTTTTATTAGGCTTGCCCTTGTAGAGCATCTCGCGAAGAACTGTTTTACCTTTATAGACGGCAAAGCCTTTCTTGTTCATGTAAAACGAACCATACTCGTTGGTTGTGAAGTAGGTGTCACGGCAACTACCGCATAAGCCTGAAGAGCAATGTACCTTTCCGCATACCGGACAGATATGATTTGTTCTTTCGGCGAAGGCGGATGTATTGCGACATTCAGCAAAGTTACTATTAGGTTTAACGACATAATTCGCAATGTATAAATTACCATCACAGTAGCATATTCGGTGGAATGTGTCCATATATGGAACTCCGCATTTATGCCATTTAAGTTGAGGCACATTTATGCGCATTTCAAGTGTCAACTGCTCATTTTTGTCCACTTGACAATTATCTTCGGACATATTGATCTTGCGCAGAGCAACGAAGCCCTGTGTACAGTTGTAAGTGTTTTCCTTCTTACGGAAGTCAACGTTTTTTGCTGCCCATTCCATCATTAATGCATAGATGAAATCGTAGCAACAATATACACGCTCAATGAGCGATACTTTGGTTTTCATTCCCTCTATTTCGACATTCTTCCAAATGATGGTTCTACCATAGATAAGCCCGTCTTCACCCTTCGCGATAAGCATCTTTGCTCCTGCGAAGTTATGGTAGAAATCCGCTGCACGGCGTGCTGTGTCTTCATAGCGCATACAGCTATGATGCAATGTACAACTTAGGTCGGAGTTTTGGCGCATATTGGGATAGTTCTCCATGTTATATGCCTTCTCCATATCTTGTTCGCTGCTAATGAGTTCGAGGTGGAGTTTTACAGGACAACCTAATGCGCTTGCAAAGTAGGTTATCTCCTCGCTGGTGTACTTATCCGCCAGACCAAAATTGTCCACAAAACACAATGCGCTTAGCTCGCAGCGGTTGTGCTTCAACCATTGTGCGTCCTCGCGTCCAAGGTCTGGGAAGTTAGGGTTCTCAATATCCTTGTTGCAACAAGAGATTTTAATCTGATAAGCAGTCACACCATCTTCGGTGATTGAGCGTTTACGTACCGAAGTAAAATAATTGGCATTGGCATCTGTTTGTACTCCATCAGCCACAGCTTTCAATACATCATTAGCTACTACGCTGCCGTTGCTAGCAGCAACTTTCAATCGCTTTTTCAAGTCGTTGTGAATTACTAAAGTTTTCATTGTTTTCTTTCTTTTATTTGTTAAAATGATTTGATTATTTGCCTATAAACGACGAACGCCCTGACATTGCTGCCAGAGCGTCCATCACTGTTAAATGAGGTTCAGTCCGTAGTTTGGTAAAAATATGAGAGTTCATTATCTTTGAGATTATCGCAGGCGTACTCGTCTGCTTGTTTCCAGATTTGTCATAGAGTTTTGACAACTCATCGTTCTTTTGGTACCATTGCCAAATCTTGTGATTAAGTACCATTACCATTTCGGTTAGGTAGATGTAGTTGCTCTTCCATTCGGCAAAAGCACGATTAAATGTGTCTTGCACAGCGGTAACGCCGAAGCGATCAGCAATGCTGAAGTCCTGCCAAAAAGTGGTTTGTGGCTTGTAACCTGTTATTGACTCGATGTTCCATACTGGCAGGCTCACAAATATCTGCTGAATAGCCTGCGATTGAGTTTTGTTTTCTTTCATCTTTACTGAATTTAGAGGATTAAACATATAATGATTTGTTAATAGCCATACTCGGCGAGATATAGCATCTCGGCAAGTTCGCGTTCATAAACTTCTTGCATAATGCGCTTAGTTTCTTGCTCAAATAGATTTCTCAATTGTTGAGCATAATTTTCTTTTCTTGTTTTCATTTCTTTCAAATATTTATAGTTAATAATTTCTTTCATCCAGCTCAATTCTTCTCATGGGTCTGGTTGTCCGATTTATACTGCAACACAACCGTAAGCGGAAGATACAAAGGCAAAAGCAGCATGAAAAATACTACCCGTAAAAAATAAAAAAGTCCGTAAACAGGGGTGGAGATTTTTCAGAGTCTTTTGCCGTATCGTGAGCTTGCGGTACCTTCGCAGTATAAATTGGCATCCAAGACCCAGCACACGGTCCAAGTCGCGCTCTGCACGATAGTGAGAGCGCTTTCTATAAGGTCAAATAATCAAACGAGAAAGAGATGTAATAGGCGCTATTTGTTCTCATAATAGAGCAAAAACTCGTAAAACGATTAAAAAAAAACTTTTTTTTCCGTCAAAATTTGCATGAATGAAATAAAAGTACTAAATTTGCAGACGAATTGCAAAATAGGACACATATTGTCCTAAATTGCGAGTGGAATACAAAATAAATATCTATGAATAACGATATAGGATATGTACAATCTTGGGTAGAAAGCCAAATGATTCGTGGGAAGTACTTTTTCACGAAGAAGGATGTACTCTCCTATAAGAGCGACATAAGTCCAGAAAGTGTTGAAAGGTCTTTGCGTCGACTTACAACAAAGAAAATAATTGTATCTCCTTGGCAAAACTTTTATGTTATTGTCCCCACTGAATACAAGTTACGAGGCAAAGTACCACCTGAGTTTTACATCAACAGACTAATGCAGTTCTTGGAGCGTGAGTATTATGTATCCCACCTCACGGCGGCAGGTTTGAATGGTGCATCTCATCAACAAGCTATGGTATTTCAAGTTGTGATATCTGGTGCTGCCTTACGCTCTGGTGTTAAGTGTGGCACAAAGATACAGTTTACGCAGAAGCAACAACTGCCAGTGAATTTTATTCAAAAAATCAAAACGCAATCAGGATATATGAATATAGCTTCTGCGGAATTGACGGCTATGGATTTGGTAGCATATGAAAGTAAGGTGGGTGGACTGAGCCGAGTAGCAGAAGTATTGATTGAATTGTGCGAACGAACGAGTTGGAGCGAAGATCGTTCTTCGTTATTAGAGTTCTTTAGCATAGCAACCATTCAGCGTTTAGGGTATCTGCTTGAGTTAATAGGCGAAATCGCACAGGCAGATGCGTTGTGGACATTAGCAAAACAGTCTAGTCGCACAATGCGGAAGATGCCATTGAAGCAAAATCTTCCATACAATGAAACTATGCCTATGGATAATCGCTGGAAGATTATAGTTAATTATAAATTAGAAATAGACGAGATATGATACCAGAATATTCTATTAATGAGTGGTATGAGTTCATGCCTTGGGAAACTTATGCAATGGTTGAGCAAGACTTAATTATTAGTCGTGCATTAGTTAGTATATTCAGCGATGATTTCCTACGCAAGAACTTAGCATTTAGAGGTGGAACTGCGTTGCATAAGTTGTTTCTAAGTCCTCAACCAAGATATAGTGAGGATATAGACCTCGTGCAAATTAAGCCAGGACCTATCAAACCGATAATGTTCCGCCTTGGAGAAGTACTTGATTGGTTACCCAACCGTAGCACGCAACAAAAGCGCCATAGCAATAAACTACTTTATCGCTTTGATTCAGAAGTAGCTCCTGTTCGACAACTTCGATTGAAGGTGGAGATTAACTGCTTTGAGCATTTTAATGTAATGGGATTGCAGGAAGTACCTTTTAAAGTGGAGAATAGTTGGTTTACAGGTAAGGCGCTGCTCACTACTTATCACTTTGAGGAATTAGTAGGTACAAAACTGCGTGCGCTGTATCAACGCAAGAAAGGTCGTGATTTGTTTGACCTATATGTTGCATTGACACAACAGCAACCAGATACCGACAAAGTATTGCAATGTTATAATAAGTATATGGAGTTTGTCGTTGAACGAGTACCGACCTATAAGGAGTTTGTGCAAAATATGGAACAAAAGATGCAGGATGATGAATTCCTTGGTGATGTTTTGCCATTACTCCGTCCGGATATATCATTCGATTCTACTATAGCATATGAGTTGGTATATAATAGCCTCATTGACCAAATGCCAGGCAAGAGAGATTGATGTGTCAAATAAGTATAAAACAAAAGAAACAAGAGCAGTCGAAAATTCATCGACTGCTCTTGTTCCTTTTTGTCCTCAGTTAGAACGGAGACTTATGGTTTCCGTTGGTAGATTTATGATAACCGCCTTTACGGTAGCCGCTTGAGTTTCCACGGCGATAGGAACTGCGATTATTATTACCACCACTTCCACCTTTACGGGAATCAGCTACACGTTGTACTGATTCGGGGTACTTCAGCGCCACATACTTGAATGACTTACCACTTGGGAACTTCTTCTCGCGTACCAAGTACTGGTCTTTATGTGCACGCACAATCGCCTTTTGAGTTTCGGTTGGTAAGATGCGACGACGGAGGTTGTTCATGTATTTACATGCACTCACAACATCGTTTGTACGATACAAACGGTCAATCACATACACATGCAGCTGATTGCCCTCGCGTTTACGCATCACCTTTACCACCTCGTAGGTTGCAAATGGTTTGCCGTTCTTACTTGTACCTTTAATTTGGTACATTACATAGTCGTTCCAAGACTGACATTGTTTGATGTTGGAGTCCTTTGGATCTACACGAAAGTTAGACAACGGAGTTGTCTTGCCTTGACTTACTTTCTTCAAGTCTAATCCCTTAATTACTCTCATGACTTTTAAGTTTTTTAGTTAATAAATTTAATTAATTACAGTTTCCAATTCTGTTCTTGTTTCTTTGTAACACGATACTTTTTGTAAATAAATTTCTTTACTTTCAGAAGGTTGATCACGTCTTCCTTGTTATATAATAGTACTCTAGCGCGATGTCTTGGGTCTGTGTACCAATCTCGATGTACATTAAATATTGAATTATGCTTATAGCCTTCTGTTTCACGATAAATACCTGCCTGATGTTCATACTCTACGAGCTTATGTGACTTAGCATTAGGTTCTAATTTCTTGGTTGCTGCTAAAAGGTTGATACAGTTATATCGCTCACGCAAATTAATACCAAAACACTTCTCAAGCATACCAATATCTGGTCCGTAAAAATATATATTGTCCACACCTTCAAACAACTCTAACACATGCCTACGAGTTAGCATATTCTTACCGCGGTAGGGGAGGCGGTAAAGTGTTTTACCCATATAGGTGTAATCGTTTTCGTCGTAAAGCCACCCAGCGTGTTTTTCATCAAAGCAATAACCTAAAAGATAGAACTTTTGTGGTTTTGTTAATGAATTCCACTCGCCATCTATATACACGTTTTTTGCTCCTGCGGGTTTATTAATACTTGGTGCAACATGCCGTGTACCTTCGGTGAATGCTCTGCGCTCACAAGACATCATGGGTGTCGTCCGTGGGCGACCTCTACCGCGCTTAGGCATTTTGCTTTGTCGCGTCTTTGGTGTCACTGGTGACCCAAAGAGCCAATCGTATAATCCCATTATTTCTTATATTTGTTTTTAAGTTGTTTCAATAATCGCTCATGCTCTGCACGTTCTGCTTGTATTGCTCGTTCTTCTTGTATGCTCTCCAGCCAACTATGGTCTTCTCGTGTCTCACGATAGAGGTGCATATTAGTTGATTTAAGTTCTTCGGGTATCCACTCATCGGCTTGCTGTTGCAGTTCTCTGTAACCAGGAACAACCTTAGCAGGTTCAAATTTTTCGTCCTTCCAATGAATGACAATATATGGTATATAGCGCATTCCTGCACCTTTAGGGTCATGGAATCCTGACATGGCTATCGTTCCATCACTGACAAAGTATTTACTAAACTTTTTTTCAATACTCTTAACTTGGTCTAACACACAAACGGCCTTAAACAGAAATCGATCTGCATACTTGCTCGAGTAATTTCGTATACAGAAATCACGTTGTGTCTCCACAAACTTTCTGGCAGTAGTATCTCCAGACTGCAATATTGAGCGCCATTCCTGAATAAAATTATAGGCAGTAGCTTTTCGAGATTTCTCGGTAGAGCCCTTTTTCTTCAACCATTCCAACTTCTTTTGTTCATCGGCATCCAAACCATAAGGAGGTTTAATAGGCTTTGCATTGGCTTTGTGTTCCTCATTCTTTAAGAACTGTTCTAGGAATGCCTTTATCGTTTGCGTATGACAACGCTTCGGATAGCACCAACACGCAAGAACGATGTCTTGTTTAAGAGCCAAATGATAAATACGGCGTAACTCTTCCATAAAAGCAACATCCTTCTTCTCACGTACTTTTTTGTCAAAGTACGCTTGAAACTTATTGCACGAATCGTCTCTTTCTTCCTCACTTGATACCTTAAACGGATTACAGAGAACAGAATGTCCTCTGTCACACCGAATAACCAAACCTTTTTGTAGCGTGTTTTCGTATCCTTTATGTAAGTTACCTATATAAATCATATCATATTCCAACCTGCATATACATCTTCCATCAATGGCGCAGAGCCGTTTTCCACGTATGCCATAGCAGCTGCAATCCGACACATTTGTTCTTTGTCAGATGCACTGATGCACTCAGTCTTACTAATACCAGTCCGTGAAGCAACGGTGTTCGCATAGTTAGTCGGGTTATTACCATCACTTGCCGGTGCCCATTTGTTTACAATGGTAGCAATAGTGCTGCAACCACACTTATTAATATAGGTCTGTAAGTTTTTAAGTGCCGCACGGAATCCATACGCCATCGTTTCAAACTGCTCAAAAGCACCATCGGTGTTCTGCGAAGCAGGTACTTTTCCTTTCCATTTATTGGATGAAATCCGCAGGTTCAGAGGGTTATTGTTCCTATAACCTCGAACCGACTGATTATATCCCGATTTGTGTTCGATATTCATATTTATCCCTTTCGATTCTATTGCATTAGTTGGGTTGAGACGCGTAAGTGTCTCCTTTATCTCACGAGAAAGGATATACACCACAATGCCAATGATGATACCAAACATCACCAACGCTACGATACTAATGCCTATTTGTTGTTTTGTTAGTTTCATTAGTTAATAAACTTTAGCACGATTTTAATGACTATGGTCAGCACAACTAGTACCATTGCAATGATACCTACCCAAAAGAAAAATGCTTGTCCGTTATTCATCTTATGGATTATTTTGTCCTTATACTCAATGCGAGTGGTGTATGCAGGCACCGTTATCGTGTCGCGCAATATGATAGTATCACTCTTGGTGCTTACCTGCAAGCGGTAGGCATCTGACTTGCCTAAAGCAGAAATAGTGGCTATTGCACCCGTCTTTGTTGACACCGTCAGGTCATTATCTTGAGGGCGGCTCTGTTCCGGTGAACTTGTTTCGTTTGCAATACCACTAAGATCTGCAATGGTAAAGTCTAAGGATGCCGAATCTGCAGGTAGCACAAGAGGATGATTGATAGGAAGTGCTTTCTCTTGCTGCAACTCAGGATGCGTTGCAAGCAGATATGCCAACCTTTTCTGTGGCGAACACGATAGCGTGCAGCATGCCACTAGCATTATAATAAGTATTTTTCTCATTTTTTCTTTGACCTTGTTTTTTTGTTATATTGTACTTTACTGCGCAAAATTTCCAATTCCGCTTGCATTTGTGCAAGATTGGCTTTCAGTGTTGCATTTTCTTTGCGCAATTCGACTATTTCATCAATAAATCTGTCGTTTTTTGCAAGTAAATCCACTATTCTTTCTTGCATGATAACGATGTCGTTATCGTGCCGTTTGTGTTTAGCAACCACAAAAGTCACAATGGTGGATATGACCGAAACAATCCATCCTCCGAGTGCTATAATTTGTTCTATCATGATTCTAAAAGTTCTTTTAGTTTTTTTACTTTATCCTCATTCATATATAGAAGAGTTTCACCAACTGTTATAGTAAAAGCCTCTCCGCTATGTAAGACATCTTGCTTATCTGCACAAATATCATATCTCTGCCATACAGACCAAGCACCTTCTGTCCACACGCGATATATGAATTTTTGGGTATTTACACCAATATATCCACCTACCAAAACATATTGGATAATATAATTCTCATTAAAAACTTCTACACTTAGTAAATGATCAGCATAACCAGTATTTGGATGCAAAACATAGAATCCTGATTCAATAATGTTGTCTATATTCGAAATACTTTCCACATAAGTAGTGTTTTTTTCTTTGTTTTGATTGGTCGTTACGACAACATCAATCTCTCCTTTAAGTCCAAAGCCATTATTTCCGTTAATTCCTGCAGGACCAACGTCACCTTTATCGCCTTTGTCTCCTTTTTCCCCTTTCGCGCCCTGTTCCCCTGCAGGACCTGGTGTAAGTTCAATTTGTGCTAACATTTCATCCACATTTTTTTTGGTATAGGCATCAGTAATACCATAACCAGCAAGAGTTGAAGTTTTATCGGCTTTAGTGGCTACTACTGCTTTAATATAATCTTTGATACGTCCCCAAAATAATGTAAGGGCGGTTATTCCCATATAATGTCTCATTTTTGTAAGTTTTTAAAGTCTATGTTACTTGATATTTAACTACAATGTTTGTAATACGTAATTGTACAACCGTTTCGGTAGCAGAATTCTGCACATATATGAGCTTTAAACCAGAGTCTAAAAGCGATGTGATAGTGTGACAATCATTACTAGATGTTGACCATATTGTTTTGAGTATATCTGGACACTCTATTACATTCTTAGCACTATCGACTTCTATACCTGCTACCATAGTGTTTCCCATGTAGTTACCATTGTATTTGATTTCAACAGATAGGATAGAAACATTCTCAAGCAGTGCTTCAAACTCCAAGATATGCCCTTTATACACGCGTGGCTGCGCGAGGTAGTCGTCGTTGACAGCAGTAGTGCCATAACCTTTCGTTTGTGTAATACGAAATTTGCCATTTCCAAAGTACCATACATTCGCTAGTTTATCCTCATTGTATGTGCCACTGCCTAAACTTACAATCTCTTCTACGATAGTCGTTTCATCTGGTTTTTCTGTTGTGTCGGAACTGCATATAGCTTCTATCTCATCAGCTGTAATCTCTGCCATTAGTAGAGGATTTTCTACATCTTCGCAGTCAATATCCTTTACGACTTCAAGTATATCTTCTTCAGATAGATAATCATGCTCCTTGCGAAGCATGTCCAGTTTCTGTGTCAATGGATTTAACTCAAAAAACATATCAATTATTTCTTGAATAAATATGTATATTCCTTGTATTGTGATGCAATGAATGCGTACGCAGAAGATCCTTCTGGGTATAGACGTTTATAGGTAACTATACCATCTTGCTCAGTTTTTTCAATTTTTTCTATGCGCCAGTATGCCAACTGCTCAGTAGCAACATCTTCTGCATTGTTGATGCCAGGCATTAGATAACAATTGTAGTAATTATCCCCATCAGCAATGATGAGGTCTGCGTTATCATTAAGCCCAAATGTATTGTACATCCCTTTGCCAATCATAGTTTACTATAAATTAGAGGGTGTTGAACATTTCTTCAGTTACCTCTTCGTTACCATCACAGAAGTATTTTACTACCGCAAGTGTCTTATCTCCGAAGTAGCCATCTTCTTTGAGAGACTTAATATAGACACCACTATTATCCTTAGGATAGTTAGGTTCTACACATTCCTCAAGTTTTTTGTTGAGTTTGGCTTGCAGTTCTGCTACTTTGGTAGACTTTGTGAATAGACTGTATCTGAGAGGGAACTCAGATGAGCTTTCACCTATAGTGGTAGAACCGCCTAAGATGGATGAACCAGCATTATTTTTATTCTTTATCACCAAGTAGATTACAAGTATCACGATGGCAATCATACTGATTACTGAAAGAGTTATTAAAGTTTTTTTCATATGCTTTTAGAAATGATAGTTAATATTGTTGTCTGCCAAGATGCTATTGATTTTCTCTATGTCTTCTGCGTTAAGATCTTTGTGTAGCCACTCAGTCAAGTCCTCACCGTCTTTTACACCGAAAGTCTTGATGAGTTGTAACACATCCGAGCGTGTACCCATGGCACGGAAGACATTAAAGATTTTGTTCTCATCAGTACCCACACCATCCATAGCAGCATAGAGCGATGAAGCATACGTATTGAGTTGTGTTTGTGTGAGTGTTAGAGAATCATAATCTATCTCTTCATCAAGAGACTCTGCAAGCTTACGATTTTTGATGGTATCAGTCAAAACTCCTTTATACTTAACTATTATCAAAATAACAATAGCAATCGCGGCAATCACTCCTATAGAGATTGCTGCTATCTTAATGACTTTGCTTTTACCCCCCATCAATGCGATGATGTCTACTTCTGCTGCCATAATTATAATTTTTTGAATGTTTGTGTTGTGATGATAAGGATCATCCCTGAGATAGCAATCGCTAAACCGAGAGATATCCATGTCCTAGTAGGAATCAAGATGTTTACATCTATTCCATTTGTTATTAGTTTGTTGAGACTCTCTTGCATCATTTATTGTTTTTTGCGTATGAAATACACTGCTAATATTATGATTTTTAACACAATAGCACCAATCATATAACCTTTTACTGTTGGACTTTTCTTTTGTCCTGTTGCACACTCGTATGCAAAATGCTCGCAGTTAAAGCTGATAGGATTATATTGATTATTGATATGCGCTTGGTAGTAAGCTTCTACCTCAGCATTCGTTTTCGTTGCTTCTATCTCGCGTAGCAATCTGCGCTGCGCCATAAACATCTTTTCTGTTTCACAATGGGCACCTCTCTCATTGAAATGGTACACCTTACCATTTGCCCAAACAGAATAATGGCGATAGCAGCAATTGCGTACTAGGGAGGTTACAATACATAGTTTAGCCATAGTTAAAATAACGAGCTACCCGCACCACCTTCAGCTGCTGCAGCACCAAATGCTCCCACGAGAGAGTTCATGACATCAGCGTTATATGGGGTGTTATCCCATATAGAGCGTTCCGTTTTGTTCCTGCTTACTATAGAAATGCTTGCTATCACCGTCACACAAATAACTACGACAGCGATTACAATTAGTAGTGTTGTATTTTTGTCCATATGCTATTTACGTTTGATGAGTGATATGATAGCTAGTGCGATAGCAATAATATTCAGCATCATATTGATAGTGATTACATCGCCTTGCGTGAAATCATGATTAAACAAGGAGAATGCAATATTGTCCTTATTCGACTCACTGATAGCTTCCTTGATAACCTGCTTGAGTTGAGCATTACTATTTACATTGATGCCAGCACCTTCCCCCTCATCCATGGTGTTGAGGTAATTTTTGACATCATCGTAAGTAACGCTCATACCATCAGCACGAGAGTACGAACTTCTGTTATATAATTGAAATGCTCCTACCATGGTTTACCTCCATAAACGAGTTTGTTCTTATCAAACAGATACACTATTGAGAATCCGCAGACCAAGAGTACTGCACAAATCAAGATAGTCTTCTTATGTTGTGCAAAGAATGACTTCTTGATGACATAGTCCTGCGGATTAACATTGGTCTTGCCCTCATCCACTTTCGCTTCCATATAGGTACGGTAATATTTACCAGACTCGCTTACCCAGAAAGTAGAAGGGTTACCTGGTGCTGTGTCAATATTGATGTAACGTAAGTCTTTGCTAGTTCCGTTGTATGTACTTGTAGCCATAGTATTAGT
Source organism: Paludibacteraceae bacterium (assembly GCA_017558065.1). Taxonomy (GTDB): domain Bacteria; phylum Bacteroidota; class Bacteroidia; order Bacteroidales; family Paludibacteraceae; genus Colicola. Next base: position 12,017 of record JAFYWK010000031.1, on the reverse strand, counting down.
GTTTATAGAAAAAATAGGCAGTTCCAGCAATCAATGCTATCGTAGCAAGTGCAATCAGCCAGCCATAGTTTTTCTTTGTAGGGTTAGACATATAGCTTTGTTCCTCTGCTGTAGTATGCTCCAATGCAATTTCGTATTTTTGTTCTGATGTTAGTGCCATACTAGTTATTTTTTGTAGTTAGTATATATGATGTATGCTACGATAGCAATCAGTGCTATGATTCCGATAGTGAGTAGTACATTACCATTCTTGCCGCTATCAGCTAAAGTGGAGAAGTTGGTAATCTTGCGGTGCTCTTCGTATTTGGTTTCTTCGGCATTGTAGTACGCACGCGTACCAACAATGTCTGTTATACCACCGAAAATGGAAGAAAAGATATAACCAACCCCTTGAGTGATCTCTTGCCACAAGGTGTCAAAAGCATACACATCTAAACTTGAATTTGTTCCTGCCATATCTTTGTCTTATTTTTTGAGTACTACAATAATGGCAAGTGCCATCATCATGTACATGAGTGTTTTTGTGTTATCTCCAGTGTTCTCGGTTTGTTTCTCTGCTACATTACCTTGAAAGATAATGGTGGCGAGTTCATTCATTTTGTCCCCAGCTGTATTGACAGCTTGCACCGTTTCGGTGTTTTTGCCATCACCACGAGACACTTTTTTCATGATACGTTTGAACTCGCGTGCAGCAGCCACGTTTCCATGTTCAGCATCCCACTTGAGTGCTAACTCGTACATGGATTGTATGCGCTTTTGGTGTTCGGTATCGTTACCATCAAGTATGGTTTCAAGAGTGCCAATACTTTGCTTGAGCGAGCGCTTATATTTACCAACAAGTTTGTTGAAAGCATAGCGGTCAGCTCTAAACTCGTCATGTGTCTGTAAGCGGTAATGCCCAATCTCGTGCTGTTTGACAAACTCCTTCTGAAAAGGAGTTAGTTTGTCAAAGAGTTCGCTATTGATATAGAGAATACCAGTATCGTGCGACACTGCCGCAGGCGTGCCGTACATGAATCCAGTATTGTTTGTGTATTCAATTTGCATAGTTTGTTATAGTCTTTAAACAATACGAGCCCGCTCGCGAAAGCCGAGCGAGCCGTATCGGAAAGAAAACGAGAATGTATTATTATGGCTTGCGCTTTGAGATGACGAGGGCAATAACCACTACAATGACTAAGAGAATACCTCCTCCTATGATGAGCCATTTGGTCATGTTCTGCTGTGCAGTTACCTGTAACTCCATAGCTCGCGCTTCGGATTCAGCCCTTATCGCAGCTGCATTAGCATCACTCTGGGCTTGTGTATAGGTCTTATAACCACTTTCACACATGCCAAATAGATAACCTAAAACAGATTGTGTGTTTTCCCATTTCTGTTGGTCAAAACCTTTGCTACCTGTCTCAGAATTGGTACTATTCTTGCCGTCCGCACGGGAAAGAGTCAATTCGCCATTGAGCAACGATTTACGCACTGCTTTCATTTTGTCCGCATCTTCGAGTTGGTCTTGAGCAAGGGAGAAGAACGGTTTTGTAAACTCCTCACCGAACTTATCCCATGCCTCTACACACAAGGCAAGTGTGATATCGTCAGTATCGTAGCCAAGCGATGCAAAGAGTTTCTGTAACTCTTCTGCGGGTATGGTGGAGAGAGCGAAACGAATTGCTCCATCCAATAGTTGCTTGCCTGTAGGATATGACATATCAATTAGGTTTTAAGGGTTACTAATTGATTATCCGATGAGGGCTTCTGCCATGTCTTGAAGTGCAGCTGCACTATCGAAACCAGAACCAAGCATCAAAGTCATATCCAGTGTGCGGCCTGCACCAATAGTCACAATGAACACATGGGCATGGTCAAGCGAGAAGTGTTTGATGTTGGAGATTTCAACCATCGTGCGATTGAATTGCTCGGGAGTGAGGTAGGTCTTGGGTGTGATGGAATCACTGACAGGACCACCAAACGGAGAGTATTCTACAAGCTTGAGGGTATTGGCAAACTGCAACTCGTTGTCTGTGGTTAATTGGAACGCATCGATACGGGTTGGATTGCGTTGCAAGTAGCGACGAATATACTCTAACTTCGGGCAGTCGCAAACAAGCAATGGTGTCTCACCGTTCTTGAGGAATTCACCATGCGATACAATAGCGTCCACGCTTTCGCCTGCGATGTTCTTAATTTCGTCCACACTATGCAAGTCTCCAGCGAAGATAGCAACTGTGTGCGATACTTTGTCGAGGTTTTGCAAACCGATTTGTACAGGTTTGCCAGACTTACTCTCATCAATGAGGCAAGCCATATTGAACGCATCGCCTGTAGCTTTGCTCACACGGCGTGCACGATTTTTCAAAGATACTTTTTCTTTACCCGTAAAACGGTCTGATAAGATTTCTTTACGCATATTTATAAGAATTTAATCGTTGATACTAAAGGTTAACGCTTGCGACCGCGGAACGAAGAACTAGTTGTGGTCGTTCCCGTGTCAGTGGTGGTACTTGGTTTGGTGGTAGTGGTGACACTACATGTCTTGCCATTCTTCACTCCGAAGAAAACAATCAGTGCAATGGCAACTAGGAGCAATATGCTCACGGTTGAGATTTTGTTTAACATTGTCTTTCTGTATTTGGTTGATTAATTAATTTCACAATACCGCTCACACCCGTTATCTTGGATAGCTCACGCAGCATGCGCCAAGTCTCCAAACGGGCAAGAGCGTTGCCCTGACTACTCTTTAGTGTATCCGCTTTCGATTTTTTTCTTCGTTTCCAATTAGGTCATTCCTGTGCCTCTGTTCTACTCACTTCGTTTCTTCCATTCCTTCATTTCGTACTCACTGTAATTATTTAATTAAAAAACACCATAAAAGATGCTGTATCTATTCGGTTTGATTGGCTTTCTTTTGCTTGTAGATAACGAACGCAATGACTGCGATAATCGCTACAATTAGAATCCATTTGCCGATTCCGCCTTTTTGGAAAAAGTCTAACATACTTGCTTGGTTTGAGTTAGTTGTTTCTTTTATCAGGCTGCTTTTTGTCCGCACTTACCGCAGCATGATCCGTAACTATTTGAGGAGTACCACGGGAGAGGTGCGCACAAAAAAAGCAGTCAATTCTGAGACGAATCTCAAAATCGACTGCAAAGTTACAAACACAACTATGTGTACTTTCAGTTTATTGCAAGTTTATGCATTTTACTGCATGATATTGCTTGATAATGCAGAATACTCTTTAAATCTTGCTGATGATGGGTTGTAAATATTTACTGATTGTTTCCATAACATAAGAAAATGGTATTTCGTCTGTCACTTTTATTCGTTTCAGATAGGCTTTCCATTGTGAATTGCGCAAAGGATTAGTAGCGAATGATTCTGTGAAAAGAGGATGATCTACCACCCATTGTGTTTGCCTATTATGACAAGTGGCTATTACAGCTTCTGTCAGTATTTCAATATCAAATTCACGGGTAGTCAGCAAGTGATAAACATCGTAGAAATCTTTCATACGACTATTAGCTTCAGATAGAGAAATCATAGCTTCAAATTTTTCAGCAATCACTGTTTCCATAGAATATGCTTTAATTGGACACGATGGTTTGTCATCCAATAGAATTGGATAATCTATTATTTCTGCTTGAGGTGTGATTACATCACCAAAACCTATATCAATGGATATAGGTTTATTGATTGTATCTAAATATGCAACAATGGTAACTTTTACTCCATTGTACTCTTTATCCAAAGAGATTTCTTCTGTTTGAATACTTTTTGCGTCAAATGTTACGCCATCCTCAGGACATTTAACATCGGCTATTTCTTCAAAAACTTTTTTAATGATTTCTACACTACGACTGATATGTTGACCTAAAAAGTCAATATCACGCGTAGGGCGTGCGGCATATTGCTCATACGCATATAAAAGAGCTCCTCCTTTTAGGTAGAAATTATCTGCATAAGGGGTTTGCGTTAATCGATATAATAGACGTTCATGCAAATATCTCAACAAAATCTGCATATAGTCATAGTTAGATTGTTTGGCAATATCTAGCAAACGTGTTCGAACTGACTTGCCATAATTGGTGATTTCTTTTGTCATAGTATACTTTCCAAATATTGATTTACTACTGTACCTATTTTCAGTTGCTTGGCATACTGAATAAGTTTTGTTATATTTTTGTCTTTGCTAAGAAGATAATTACGCATAATTTCCCCAGCCAAGTCTGTGCCTATTTTTTTGCGATGTCGGATAGCATCACACACAGAACGCTCTTTATCATATATTTTTACCGTATAGCCATTTATTGTTGCTTGAGTCAAACCTATATTCAGCAGTCGTTCTGAGCAATAGTGTAGTGTTATAGGCGGATACGGAGGAGTCCAAGGCTTCCTGTTGCGCTCAACAGTAATGTTGATGGCAGATGGTATCTGCGTGGTCAATTGATAATAATCCCATGCACTATACATGCTTACAATACCATTAGGTACAACTTTTTCCACATCTATCATCGTATTGGCAAGGTTATCTGTCAGTACATAAACTCCGTGACCAACACGAGTTACAACACCTTCCTTAGTTGCCTTAAGAATCTTTTTGTGAAGGTATGTACCATGAATAGAACTAATCTTCAGATACCCACCATTTCGTTCAAATATTTGCTTGATTTCATTCATTGATGTGTCCCAAATTAACCGCACTCGCACTCAAGTGCGGTGAGTTTGTGATAAATTTGGTGCAAAAGTAATGCTTTTTTGTGAATTATGCAAATATTTTTTTAAATTTATTTCAGTAACATTAAAATTCTTAAGATATGAAGTAATAAATGGTTAAATATCAATACAATAATGTTCTGAAATCCATTTTACAACTCCAGGTGGTAAGATTTTGGCGTGTCGTTGTAGCTGAATTCCAACATCTCTTTCAATCTGCTCCTTATTGATTTCAATAAATGAACTGAGAGTACGGGTACTTACACCTGCTGCACGAGCCAGTTCATATTTATACATTGCTTTCATAAATTGTTATTGCTTCATTCGTTTGTGATAATGAGGATTACTTATGGCTATGCGGTTGACGTGAGTTTGCATCTTTTTTACCTTCTCAAATGAGCGGATGTAGGGTTTACGCGTGTCAATGGAGTCCTCAGTACGGAAAAGCACATAATCCGTAGCAAAAGTAAAGAACTTAGGTGGGACCTCAGTGAAGCCGTGTCCAACAGCAAACATGTCTACTTCGCGTTGGCGACGACGAATCATCAGTTCATGGATGACTTGTTCGGTGCGGGCGGGAAAGTATGCACGACAGTCATCAAAGATAATAATACCACACTTAAAATTATGCAGCACACGCATGGTCCATTGCGGATCGAAGATATGTCGGCAGACACCATCGAACATGAAGTCATCTTTTGTACGCAATTCGTTCATAGGGTAGAGAGGATTACCATAGGCGTCAATTTCGTTGTACTCGGTATCATCGGGCGTGATGATGAGTATGCGTTGTCGAGTGGCAGCACAGACCTGCTTGATAAAAGTGGTCTTGCCTGTTCCATTGGCACCGAGTACAACGATGAGTTTACTCGTCCGCGTTTTCTGTTTCGGGCTCTGCAGGGACAGTTGCTCTTGTATCGCTTGCTTCTGCAGTAGCTGTTGGTTCGTTAGAGTCGGGCGCAGTGTCGGCTGATCTGTCTGGCTTGTCCCGAACAGAAAGGTCTTTATCTTCTGAATCATGATTGGATGGTTGTAGTTGTTGTGCTTCCCATTCTTTGCGAGCTTGGATAACCTGCGGAATCTTCATACCGTAGATAGCCAGCAGCACTACAAAGAGCCCTTGCCATGGTGAGAGCATGAGTTTAGTATCGCGGGTGCATTTAGCAATGACTTTTTCAAGTTTCTTGAGGTCTTTCGGTGGTAACCGATAGGTCTCTAAAGGTTGGTGCGCTATCCATGCGAGCAAGTAGGCAGCACCAACATCAATACCGAACGAAAGCATCTCGCCAGAGAATTTGAACGCTTCGTCATCTAGCAGGTCTTTGGCTTGAAGTGAATCATCATCTGGTTCAATAGTGATTCCCATTGGGTCTTTGGGTTGATTGATTTCGTTGATGAGTTCTTCTTCCTCTGGAGCACCTTCATCTAAAGGTATATCACTCATTTCTGGAGCCATTTCCATAAAGTCCTCAAAGGAACCTGTCGGCATAGTCTCATCGATGATTTCAGTTTGTAGATTTTCCATATTACTTTTTAGTTAGATTTGAAACAATTTGTCTGGTTAGAACCTCTAACGAGATACGACGAATAATACCTGTAAGCTCTTTGCCTCGAACTAGTGCATCACACAAATAGATTGTACCATTTGAGTCTTGACATATGAGCATTACGGGCTTGGCATCCTCAATATTTTTCTGTTCGTCTATCGTTTTTAACCGTCCCTCAATAAACATCTCTAAAGCTGGTTGAAGCTGTTTCTCTATCTGTGGCATCAGCGGTCCTATCGCTGCTAATAAAAGCCTTTCACTTGGTGTCATGTTTATTCCTCCCTTATCTTGTGAATCATCAAGTCAAATAAATCCTTCTCAGTTGCAAGTTCAGGATAGTGCTGCCGTGCAATGACAAGCATATCCTCACGTGAGATAGGGTATGTGTATTTGATAGAAGAGTGGCTATTGAAGAATGTGGCGAATGTCACTTGCATGATAACATCACTTGGACTGTAAACAGTTCCAGAGATGGAATTGATACGCTCGGTGATATTCTCAATAAGAGCATCAAAGTAAGGTGTGAAAATGAAATAATTCCCCTTGTTTTCAAACCCTTTCAATCTTTCTTTGAAATCCTTCAAAAGTAGATTTTTAGCATTGATTTCGTCCTTCAAGAGCTTGATTTTGGCTTGAAAGTCGCTTGAAGCACTCTCTTGAATTTCCTGAAGACGCTGATTATCAATCTTGAACGAATTCAACGACTCTAGTAGTTCATCCTTCTCTCTTGAAAGTTCTTGAATTTGCTCTTGAAGACGTTTATTATCAGAGGTTTCAAGCATTAAATTGTCTTTGTCTTGAGTTTGCTCTTGAAAGGCATTTTCAAGACTCCGGAATTTCTCTTGAAGTTCCTTATAATCAACCTTCAACGCATTGAAAGCATTTTCATCAACTTGCGAATTTTGCGTTGAATTTGTTGAGGCTTGATTTTCAAGGACTTCAAGCAATTTGCTACCTAATTCGCGACCTGTCATTTTGCCGCTTCTAAAATCGGGAAAATAGTCTTTGAATCTCTCAAGGTCACTGACATTGAAAGCTAAAGTTTTTGTCTCTTTTTCGTTCATAATTTTGCTGATTTTTGAAAATTCGCACAAAATTATATCTATGAATTTACACAAACAAACATTGATGAAAAAAGTTGAAAAGTACTGTAATACTGCAATAATCTTGTAATAAATTTGTAATAATATAAAATATAGACAAAATCTATTACTTATACCTATGTTAACAATCAATATTACAAGATTACAATAAAATTTAATAAAATCAATTTATAAGATTGAAATGTATTGCACAAATATTATAACAGCTAATAATACTACAAAAAAGCAAGGAGATTTTGTCCCCTTGCTTATCTAATGTTACAGTTTACTGCTATGGAATATTGGTATCTAACGGATGTCCTGGGATATGTACGCATATATATTCTAACATATATTTAGTGTTACTTTCACTACGACATTTAATAATACGATTGTCTTTAGTTGTACATAATTCCGATGGATTAAAAATGAACCCTCGATACTTACAATATTCAATCAATGTCTTCTTGAAACGTATCATTGTAGTAGGGGCATTTTTGTTATCCGCAAACTTACGTAATGCAGCAAAAGCTTCACTTTTTAGGATAGGTTTGTCACAGTTCCCTTGATAAAGAAAATACTCATCGTAATACTCTAACAAAGCATCACCTAATAATTGATGGTGTATGCGTTTCTCATAATTCATCAATGGTGGTTGACAAACCTGATTTTCTGCTTTCATCGTTAAAAATAATTGCAAACAATCAATCATAAAATTACAATCTGCATTATAATCATCTTCTGAATACCTACTATTAAATAGATCATATCCACCAAAATCATCTTTAACTTGCCTTGTTTCCAAATATGCGTTATCTACTTTATAATGGTAATAATCGGAAAAAATAATCGGAATGATACGTCTTCTCGTCGAAGGGTTATTATCGGGAGGAGCAAAATTAGAACATATCACAAGATTTGGAGCAGATTGATATGGAATGGCATATGAGCCTTCGTTCTTTCGATTAATGGTTACACCACTATCAATAATACCATAAATAACTTGGAACTTAAAATCTGCGCCAGTATCTTCAAAATGAATTAAGTCTGTTTTATAATCGACGCGTTCCATGTAGTGATTGTTATTAAAAAGCATTGGATTTCGTCCATCAAGTGTAACCATCTTTAAGAATCCCAATTTTTCTAAACAGCGATAAAATAATGTCTTGCCAGAACCTCCAGAGCAGTAATTAACTTCAGAATCTTGATTTTCCATTGCCCAAATTGCATATGCATGACTATCTGTTTTCATACCATACAGTAAATAGCCATATACATACATTTTATTGAGCATATGTAAAACTTGTTCTTGTTGTTGCTGTGAAGTCAATCTATTACCATATAAAGAGAACTTAAACTTATCTGCATAAACACCATCCTCAATTCTATTACCAGTAGCTTTATCCTCGTATTCCTCCCGCCAATGAACACGGCATGTATTTGTTAGATAACGATAGACTTTTGAGGGATGTGATTTGAAAATTATGGTATTAGTTTCTCTATTATATTCATAACAACTATTTATGCGCGAAATATTATGTGGTATAACCTTGCTAGCCCAATAGTGCGTCGGTGATTGAGATAATTTACAAAAGGAATCTTTACCTATAGAAAAGTCACCATTTTTAAAATGTAAAACCTTTTGTCCACTATTTTCAGTAAAATTTAACTTAGCAGTTTCTAAGTTATCTAGTACTGTTTTATTGGTTTTTGCACTTAAAATAAATGATTCAAGCACTTCGGTAGGTAGGTGTCTCCTTTTGATTTCATAGCGAATAAAATCCTTAATTTCATTGGCATCTTTTTCTGTTACCTCGTTACCTTTTATCTGAACATAAGACCAACGTAATGAATAAGGATCTTGCCATCGATAAAATCCTGACAAACGTAAAAAATATAAAAGTGAAGTAGCCTTAATGTTGATTACCTCTCGTTTTCCTATCTTTACATATTCCCAAAAGCATGAAGACAATGAAGCTGCTACCAAATTATCAAAATCACGTTTAGAATCTTTACGTGGCTGCAGTTCCACGAAGTCTCTTAAGTCCTTTCGCTGACGACCACGATTGTCTTTGCGTTCAAGTAGCCAATGAGGTAGTTCGACAGTACGAATATCCATGTATTGTAGAGCAAGTTTTTCCCCTTGTCTAATACCTGTTTCATCAATATCTGGAATATTATAGATGATATTCGCTTTGGATTTAAGCAGCATATATTGCTCATATGATATATGTGTTGTTTCAGAATTAAACCATACAGGATGATAACCCATACCAGCAATGTTCATAGCATCACGCTCTCCAGAACATATATAAATAGCTGAAAGCTTGCTATCATCCTTCAGTTCAGCTAACACTAAGTCTATTTCTTTCATTCCATTGATGAAATCTTTAGAATTTATGATACTGTCTTTTAGTTTTGACGTATATAAGAACCGATATTGTTTCTCATACTCATATGGTTTATAAATCTTGTAGAAATCACCACAATCTCGGGCAAAAATAGGGTAATTCTCATTAGAATGTATTTCAATTGTTTTGTCTTCTTTCGTCGTCGTATAAAAAACTAAAGACATCCATCCGTATTGTTCTAATACTTTTTTATTCACGAATGGTCCAAATATAAATACCTCTTCATCCGTAAATTCTTTTGATATATAGGTGAATATACCAGGAGTCTCATTGGTACGTCTTGCTCGACACTCAATAATGGGCTTATTAATATCTTTCTTCAGAGAAGTATCAATACCATAATCATTAGCTAGCAATGCGCACGCGTGCGCGAACCTTATATTATGATATTGTGCATAAAGATCAATCGCATTTAAACCTTTAGGGTTTCCACTTCCCCAATCGTTGACTGCCCAATACTTTAGACCTAATTTACTCTCTACTAATTTAAGTGATACAGAAGGCGTTTTTTCATCTCTCATACGAAATTTTTTGTTCGAGCCAAAGCAATCTTTACTTTCAGGATAAAGTGCTTCAATTATAGTTCTACCATAATCACTTGCGAGTAAAATTTCTTCCTTTAATGTCATATAGTAGTTTCATCTAATGGTTGAACCTTGTTTAATTTCACTTTGGCACTATCATTTTTGGGAAATTTAATAACATAGCCATGCTTTCTCGCTATGTTATTGATGTTTTTGATACGCCATAGTTGCGGAGAATAATCACCTCGTGTCCAAGCACGAACATTGGCAACAGAGACAAAACACTTTTTTGCAATGAGATCTGAAATCTCTCTCCTTTCATTTCCTTCAAAACAATCCATAAATTGTTTAAAGGTCATGGATACAAGTTGTTTCATAATTATTAAAAACGGGAGCAAATGATACTATACCTCCATATGACTGCTCCCGAATTACATATCAATGTCGGTCTAATGTTAACATTACTTGTACAGAGAGCTAATTATGATAGTTCCTATGTAAGGACTAACGTAAGAAACGACGCAAGAACTTACGCAAGAACTTACGTTACTAATCTCCTTGTACTCATAAAGTTAATATTTTAGACCGATATTTGCAAACAAAAAGGCTAAAAACTGAGATTTTACGCAAATAAGACAATGTTTTTATATAAAAATCGAGCAAATCATGGGTGCTTTTCTATTTAAGATTATAAAAAAACGAGCATAAGATGAATGTAGGGTAATACAAAAATTTATAAAAAAACAAGAAAAAAAACTACAAAATATTTGCAGTTTCTTTATACACATTTTACAAAGTTAAATCCTTATATAAAAACGTCAGTTCTTATGTAAGTTCTTACGCAAAAAATTTGCAAATATGAAAAAAATGTAGTACCTTTGCACGAAATTTCTTATGTAAGTTCTACCGAAAGAACTTACGTGAAAAAATGGTTTAATAATTATTTGATACCATATATTGACCATCATTCAACCTAATAAAGAACAAAAAAACAATAGAACTTATTTAAAAACTTTCGTTAGAACAGACGAAAGAACTAACGCAAGAACAAAATTTAAAAGATATTGAAATAGAATAAGTAATATGAGATTTTATGAAGATCAAATTCATATTTTTATCTCAAAAAAAAATAGAACAATATCAGACCGTTTTTCGACGTTAGTAAGAACTAAAACATAACACTAAAAAATAACCTGTCATCTTTCATCGCAAGATGCTGGGGTTGAGGCTAGTTTGAAAACTAAGTAATAATGCTCTGTTATACAGAGGGTTACATATAAAATCATTCATAATCGACTGATTTTCGGTGCACAATCGGCGGTTCGAATCCGTCAACGCCCACAAAGATTGGTTAACACTACGTTAATCAATCTTTTTTTATTCTACCCTGACAGATTTCCGACAGAAATTATTTTGGACACATAGCGAATTTCGATTCTATCAAAAAAAGGAAAGAAAGAAAAAAAAGAAAGACTAAGCGTTTGCTCAGTCTTTCTTTTATCTATTCAACAATCAACAGTTACGAAATGTTAACTATCCATTGTTCATTATTAACTGATTAATGGCGATTCAAGCGTGCGCCGTCTGCCTCTGGGTTGTGAGCAGGACGAGCTGGACGATCACCGCGCTCTGGACGTGGACCACGACGCTCTGGACGAGGACCGCGATCACCACGAGCTGGACGCTCTGGCTCTACATAACCCTCTGGTTTCTCCTTCAATGCCTTGGCACTGAGTTTGAACTTACCA
>JAFYWK010000030.1 GCA_017558065.1 Paludibacteraceae bacterium | reverse complement strand
ACGCTTGTTTATCGGTTGCGGTACTATCAAAGAACAACTCGAAGGACGCTTCTCCGAAGTGCAGTCCATCTGCCGTATGTTCGATACAGAGATCTTCGGCGGCATCGAAATGAGCATGCGCTATACGACTACCACAGGGCATTCTTCTACCAACAACGACGACCGTGCAGATGCCTTAGTAGTGGATGAGAATTTCTTCCAAATACTGCCTTACCAATTGCTCGAAGGCACACACGAGTCTGTTCTTGCCACGACACAATCGGTGGTTATTAGTGAGTCGTTTGCGCGTATCTTCTCGCCCAACGAGAACCCCCTTGGCAAGACCATTGAGATTTCTATCAATGGCAATGCTGCCACACTCACCGTCACGGGCGTGTTTCGTGACCTAACGAATAGCGTCATTCGCTCGCCTAAAATCATCTACCGCATTGACCTACTTCAGCAACTCACTGACCAAGTCATTCAAAATGGCTCAGGTGCGGTTGCTACCTTCTTCCAACTCCACCCAAATGCGGATGTTGCTGCCCTGTCGAGTGAAATGCAGAATATTATCAGAGAGCAGGACTATATCTACAAATATGGTGTATTCCATGATTTCTATCTCATACCTTTTGAGGATGTCCAATACTCCGACCTCTCGGCTCCGTTGCCATTCATTAATCTGGTCAATCGTGATTTCTTTATGCTCTTTTTCGCAGCAGGTTTATTGCTCCTCATCTTCGCAGTACTCAATTATATTTCACTGACTGTAGCGCAGATTGGATTCCGTGCACGCGAGATGGCTACCCGCCGATTGGTAGGTGCGCAGCGTTGGCAAATCGTACTAAAATATATCCTCGAATCTTTCTCACTCACGGTTGTATCTTTTGGTTTTGCACTCCTTCTGGCGTTCCTTGTAGCACCCTATTTCAGCGAACTAGTTGGGCAAACTATTGCGCCGTTCGAGCATATCACTTGGGAGCTGATACTGATGATGGTTATTTTGGTATTGCTACTCTCTATTCTGTCGGGTGTCATTCCTGCACTCATGGTACTGAAGTACCAACCTATTGATGTGGTGCGTGGCTCTTTCGAACGTGACAATCGTATGGTACTCGGGCGCATTTTGATTATTGTGCAAAACATCGTGGCTATTATCACGCTTGCAGTGGCTGTGGTCATGTTTGTGCAACTCCACCACATGCAGGGCAAGCCTCAGGGATATGAACGCCAAAACCGCATCCGCATTAGTGGTGCCAACGCCCCCGCAGATTATCTGGTGGACGAACTCAAACAACTCGCCTGTGTGGAGAATGTGGGTTGGATACAATTCGAACCGATGACCTTTGGCACATCAGGTATGGGTCTTATGTTTGGCGGGCAGGAGTTCAAACTCGATATATACTATGGCGACCAAACTGCATTTGACATTTTGGGCTTTGAGGTCATTCGCCAGAATGCTGATCCTATCGAACCTGCCGCATGGCTACCCGAATCGTTGATTACTCCTCTTGGCGTGGACTATGATTGTACCATGCTCCACCAAGATAATGGCTATGGTATCCCTATCTGTGGCATCATCAAGGATTTCCAAAAAGGTATGCCGGGCTTTGCTCCTACCTCTAACTGGCCTGTTGTACCCTGGATTATGAATATGGACGACCCTGCTGATTTCCGCATATTGCGCCAACTTATCGTGCAAGTGTCGGGCGATGAGAACGAAGCCGTAAAGCAAATAGCTGAGTTCTACCGCCAACATGGTAGTGATGAGGAAATCTCGGTCAATACCTACAACTACCTTGTTAGTCACATGTACGCCAAGCAGAATAACAACGCCAAACTCATCATGCTCTTTACGCTGCTGACCTTGTTGCTATCTTCGTTGGCTATGCTAGCTATGAGTACCTACTACGCCAAACAGCACACACGCAACACGGCTATTCACAAGGTGATGGGTTGTGAGAATCGCACTATCTATTTCCGCACCGTGTGCACATTCCTTTCTTCTATCCTTATCGCAGCTGTGATTGCAGTGCCTTGTGCATGGCTCATTGCGCAACGATGGTTAGAGACCTACGACTACCGCATTGCTAACTCCGTTTGGTACTATATCCTCACTGCCCTTGCGGTCATGCTTCTTGCCGTGATTGCTATCTCTTGGCAAGCTATCCGCCTAATGAACACCAATCCTGTGGAGGCGTTAAAATCGAAATAATATAAACTATAAAAACAATACAATTATGATCCAAGTAACTAATCTCAGCAAAGTGTTTCGTACAGAAGAAATCGAAACCACAGCACTCAACAATGTGTCATTCACTATCAACAAAGGCGAGTTCGTAGCCATCATGGGACCTTCGGGTTGTGGTAAGTCCACGCTACTCAATATCCTTGGTTTGCTCGACAACCCAAGCGGTGGCAGTTACAACCTGCTCGGCACCGAAGTAGCCAATCTGCGTGAGCGCGAACGCACCAACTATCGCAAAGGAAACATTGGCTTTGTGTTCCAATCCTTTAACCTTATCGATGAACTCAATGTATATGAGAATGTGGAACTGCCACTGAAGTACCTCAATATCTCGGCATCGGAGCGCAAACGCCGTGTGACAGAGATACTCAAACGCATGAATATCAGTCACCGTGCAGGGCACTATCCACAGCAGTTGTCGGGTGGACAGCAACAGCGTGTAGCCATCGCGCGTGCCGTAGTGGCGAACCCTCAACTCATCCTTGCCGATGAGCCCACAGGTAACCTCGATTCGCGCAATGGTAAAGAAGTGATGGATCTGCTCTGCCAACTCAATGCAGAAGGCACCACCGTGGTGATGGTGACCCACTCACAACGAGATGCTTCTGCGGCACAACGCATCATCTCCCTCTTCGATGGCGAAATCGTGAAAGATGTGCGCAATGAGTTGTAACCCAACCCAAATTGCAGATTATTATAAACAATTATCCAAAATTTTTGGTAATAAATTTCAATAAACTATAATTTTTGGAGCGAATGAAAATTTCAAAGTTATTAAATATCCTGGGAATGACGGCGGCGTTTGCTGCGCTGTATATCATT
>JAFYWK010000029.1 GCA_017558065.1 Paludibacteraceae bacterium | reverse complement strand
TGAGATACGCCTCTCTGAGCGTCGTTTCTATCAAAAGGTCACCGATATTTATGCCACCAGTATTGATTATGATCCTACAGCTGCTGCCACGCAGCGCTTCTTTGCGGCGGTGCAAAACAAATTGCACTATGCGGTGCATCAGCATACGGCAGCTGAGCTTATTTATGAGCGTGCAGATGCAGCTAAAGAGCACATGGGATTGACTACTTGGGAAGGTGCACCAGAAGGTAAAATCCATCGCTATGATGTGGTTGTGGCAAAGAATTACCTTTCGCACGATGAGTTGCAGGTATTGGCTCGTATTGTCAATGCCTATTTGGATTTTGCAGAGATGCAGGCTATGCGCCAGATTCCTATGACAATGGCGGACTGGGAGACGCGTTTGAATGGTTTCTTAACGCTTTGGGATCGGGAGGTGTTGCAAGATGCGGGTCGTATTACGGCAGAACTGGCAAAGGCTAAAGCAGAAACCGAGTTTGAGAAGTACCGCATTGTCCAGGACCGTTTGTATCAATCCGACTTCGACCATTTCATGCAGTTGGAGTTGGAGGTAGAAGACAAGGAATCTTGAATCGCAAAGGTAGCAGAAAAGAAGGAAAGTGGGTAGTGTTAATTGATGAGTGTTAAATATCAATTTGGCAACAACCCATTGCCAAATTAGAAGACCAGTCAATTTGTGCAAGTGATACTTGCATAAATCACCGAAATAGAGGATATGGAGCGAGAACTATTAGACGACGAATTATTCAACTTCCGAGTATTCCTCGGTAGTTCAACAAGAGGGTTCTCGCTGAGTAAATAAAAGTGATTCAGTATCCGAGTTCCTTTCCAGGGCGCAGCCCGTTCTCCCATCTCCAGCAGCATAGCGAGCGATTTATAGGCGAAGCCAATCTAAATCCCCGCCTTCAGTCTAGTACTCACGGATTTCTCCGCGAGTATTCTTACGACCGCTTAATCTTTGTTTATTGTCCTACGGGCTCCCTGCTAACGCCTGCGTTATGGGGTGCTTGACGAATATTATTCGGGTACTCCGCTACTCGTCTGGGTGGTATTTAGTACTCTAAAAGTCCTTTCCTCTAGGAGAGGATTTAGGAGAGGTCTATGCGCTCCACGCACACAACCTCAGCACAGCCGACACCAATATCACCGCCATTTTTTTAGAAAATAGCGGTATTATTTGCATGAATGCAAAAAAAGTTGTATCTTTGCAAGTTGAAATAGACATTTGATAAAATTGATATATAATTGAATGGGAAAATTGATTGAATATATTGCGCGAGAAACTGATGGAGAACCTTTTGGCTCGTTTAAATATGGTTATGATAATGACCCTTCATTACGTATACCATATGAGGATTTATCTCAACAAATTACTCCTAAACAATATGCGGAGAGCCAAAAGATTCCTACATCACGCGATATGACGAAATTGGCTCTACAATTACGCCAATATCCACCTCTCTTTCGTTATTTTCTTGATGGCTCACGTATGGTCTATAAAATAGATGACATACGATATGACAAAAAAGTATATCCTTTAATAGCAGGGCAAATATCAGTTGCATGCTGCGAACGTATAATGCAAGATGATGGTGTAAGTTTTGCTGCCTTTCAACATGTAGCAGAAGAAGCATATTCAGTCTTAGCGTTGCCAAATGCCGCTAATTCCAAAGGTATAGATACATCTGTATTTTTCCGTTCGTTATGTCAAAAGATAAATGAATCAGAACAAGCAAAACGTAAAAGAATAGATATTAGAAAAATATTGGCATATTCATCATCACAACAAGATAGTTCTTTTGATAAATTAGCGACAGCACGAATTCAAGATGAGATGATTGATTGTGAGAAAAAGATTGTTGCGCAGTTAGTTGGTCAACATAAATTAACACAAGATGATTATTTGATTAAAGATGGCTCACTACAATATCGCACCATTAAGACTGGTGATTATGGAGAAATGAAAAAGATACGCAGTAATTATCAGCGTGTTGTAGGGGTAAGTAAAATGTTTAATCCAAATTTAATGCGTGATAATAGGGGGCGTAGTATAGCAGCAGATATTGCTAAACTACCATTATTCCATCGTACACCTGCTATTATGTGGGAACCTGACCCTGCTTTTTGTGAAGCAAATTTTGCAATCTGGTATGTACGCATTAGGGAACGAGATAAGACAACTACTCCGTACTCTGGAATACTTAAAATAGAAAAGATGTTAATGACGGGAGAGGAGGCTGAGTTTGGTTTATCAACAGATGAAGTTGATATGATAACTGCAAATATTATTAATGAACGCAATCCTGTTTGTTATGGTAATGATGCACGTTGGGCAAATCATCTCTATCCTGTTTATATGACTGAATGTTATTGCAAAAGTAAGTTTAAAAGTGAATATTACTTCTTAAATATATTCTAATACTATGGAGATTATAGGTAAAATAATTGCGACTGAGAAACTTCCATCGACTATAGAGGAGTTTACTTTCTGGACGAGTAAAGAACGGAAACTTAAACCATTTGATGTAGTAGTGGTAGAACATCACCTTGAACAGTCTAAAACTTTTGGTGTGGTTGAGGAAATTGCCCATATAACAGACGCACCAAGTCCATTAGCAGGCTATATATCAAGTGATTTTGGACAAGTTGATTCTTCTTCGTATACTGACCGTATAGGGATGAACTATGTAAAATGCAAAGTCGTTGGAAACTCTGCTAACATTTATATACCAGTTACAGAAGGTAGTTGTGTTCGTTTGGCTTCAGAAGATGAGATACAAATTGCATTAGGATTGGATAATGTGAAAAATCCTATTCCTGCTGGATATATTCAAATGTATGATGGCGTAGAACAAAAGATTTTACCAGTACATTTCAATTCTAATTTTTTGATAGGTCCAGAAGGAGCACATCTTAATATATCAGGTATTTCAGGTTTGGCTTCCAAAACATCATATGCGATGTTTCTCATGAAAGCTTTGCAGGATACCGTGCAAAAAGAAAAACGAGAATCTGTTGCTTTTATTATGATGAATGTAAAAGGAACTGATTTGCTTACTATTGATGAGAAAAATACTCGTCAAGATGAACTGAATGAGATACAACCTATATATGAAACATTAGGTATGGATATGAAACCTTTCCAGCATGTTACATATTATTATCCATATGCTTCTGACGGAACACTCTATACATATGAAAAAAAATCACGTTTGGAAAGTCGATTAAGGAAACAACAGGCTTTCCAATATAAATATTTGTTTGAATCTCCAGAAGATAAAGAATGTCTAGATTTACTTTTCGCTAATGTTGATGATCCCAATGAAACAATAGAGTCTATTATTAATTACATTATCGCGGGAAGTGGTGCGTTTAGAGGATTAGAATCTTGGGAAGATTTTCTCAAAGCATTAAAAGAGCAAGCTAATCCACAAGAGAAAAGCACACAAGGAAAAGAAATCTCTGTAATGAGTTGGCGTAAGTTCTATCGCTTGTTTAATAAGTGTTATCAAAAAAACAAACAAATGTTTACAAATAGTTTAGGCACAACAGGTATACGCTTACGTGATAAAATAGCGGAGATTAAGAATAACGAGGTTATGGTCGTTGATATTTCTAAGTTGGATGAAGATTCACAAGGTTTTGTATTTGGAGATGTAATGCGCGCTGTATATAACCTTAAACTTAGTTCGGAGCGCGAGGATATTCCAGATCGCATAGTTATCTTTATTGATGAATTGAATAAATATGCATCAAATGATGTTCCTAAATCCTCTCCTATTCTACGACAATTGCTTGATATAACAGAGCGCGGGCGTTCTTTAGGCATTGTATTATTTGGTGCAGAACAATTTGTTAGTGACATTCATAAACGCATCAAAGGTAATTGTGCAACGCAAGCATTTGGTCGCACAAATGCAATAGAAATTACAAAAGAAGATTTTCGTTTTGTTCCGCAAGTCTACAAGACAATGTTAACACGATTAAAACAGGGAGAATATATCATTCAAAATCCTATATTCCGTTCTTTACTTAATATTAAATTCCCAAAACCAATATATAAATATCATAACGACTAATGGCACGAGTTGGAAAAAATCTATTAGAGTCTGTGACTCGCAGTATGTACAAAGACAGTAAATGTGTATATAGAGAATATATCCAAAATGCTGCTGACCAAATTGATACTGCACGTAAATTACGCCCAGATTTAGATTATAATGTATATGTAACCATTGAACAGCAATTGAAGCGTATTACTATAGAAGATAATGCAACTGGAGTAAGAGCTGATTCTGTTCGTGCATTACTTATTGATGTGGCATGCTCCGAAAAAGTGCGTGGAGTCAATAAAGGATTCCGTGGAATAGGGCGTTTGGGCGGCTTGGCATATTGTAAGACATTGAAATTTGAAACTTCCTATTTCGATGAAGATATTGTTTCAATAGTAACATGGGATGCTGTTCGATTAACTCAAATACTAGATGATAATAACGATGATAGTGAAGTCGGGGAAGTTATAGATTCTATCACGCAAATAACGGTAAAAAAGGATGATTCGTATAAAGAAAAGCACTATTTCAAAGTGATAATGGAAGATGTTACAGATGAAAAATTGCTTGTTGAAAAAGACATTCGTGATTATCTATCAATGGTTTCTCCTGTCGATTATTCTAATCATTTCGTGTTTAGGAGAAAGATATACGATTTCATGAAGGAACATAATCTGCATTTGGATTGCTATAATATATTTGTAGGTGATACACAAATTTTCAAAGATTATACAATGTCATTTGTTGCAAAACAAATGGAAGATGATATCTCTGGTGTAGATTTTTTTTACCAAACAAATAGTTTAGGTGTTCCTATTTATTGGGGGTGGTATTCTATTTCTCATTTGCGTGGAATTATAAAAAATCATAATGCTGCTAACATTCGTTTGCGTTGTGAGAATATTCAATTAGGAGATGAAACAACATGTTACAAGTTTATGACAAATGGTGATAAACATCGTTTTGTTCGATACTTTTTTGGTGAAATAAATGTGCTTCCTTCTAGCAAATTAGTTCCTAATTCAGATCGAGATTATCTTCGTGAAGATGATGGGCTGAAAGAGTTTGAAAATTTAGTAGAAAAAGATTTTTTAAAATTAGAAAAATTATGTTATCTTGCATCTGGTTTAAGAACAGAGAATGAAACCATTAGACGTAAGGATGCAGAAAAAAAATCAATCGAAGAAAAACTATCAAAAGGGGTCGTAAGTGAAGAAAGCAAAGAAAAATTACAGAAAAGCTGGACAAAACTCCAAGAAGATCGCCAAAAAGCATATGCAAAATTAGCGAAGCTTCAACAAGAAATGCAAAAGAGTAATTCGCCACTTTTAATGCTTCAACCAATTAATGCAACTCCCATTTTAACCAGTACAACTAAAACGGAGCAACCAACTAATCCATCGTATGTGATTGCAAGTGGTTTACGCACTGATAATGTTGGGTATAATAAGTTTAATTCTCGTGAAAAGAAACTTATATTAACAATCTACAATGTTATTGATCAAACACTTAATAATGAAAAAGAGCGCGAAGCATTGATTGATAAGATTGAAAAAGAGATTACAAAATGAGCCGTAAGGTTTTACTAATAGAGCCAAATTATAAGAATAAATTTCCTCCTATAGGATTAATGAAAATGGCTACGTATTTTCGGATGCGTGGCGATGATGTTATTTTCTTTAAAGGCGAATTGAAAGATTTCTTGTTAGATTGGTTAACAAGTTTATGTATTAATAAATTCGTTGCGATTGATGATACAATAAATTGGCGTTTAAGAGGAGATAAAATAAAGCAATATATAAAGAGAGGACAAAAATCAGACTTCTCTGCCATTGGATTATACGAATCGCAATATGAAGTGTTATTATATCCGTGGATAGATCAATATCGAAAAGAATTCAAAACGGGGAATTTATCTGATTCTTCAAAGTTTGATTTTGTGGGTGTAACAACTCTTTTTACATTTTATTGGGATATAACTATCAAAACAATAGAGTTTGCAAAAACACTCGTTAAAGATATTAATCGTTTACAAGTCGGAGGTGTATTGGCATCTATCCAACCTGAAGAGATTTACGAGGCAACAGGTATAAAACCTCATTGTGGAACATTACATTCAAAAGGAGATATTGATCCAGATAATAACGAGATTATAGATAATTTGCCACTGGATTATTCCATTTTGGATGAAATAGATTATGTCTATCCAGATAATAACGCCTACTTTAGTTATACAACTCGTGGCTGCATTCGTAATTGTGCTTTTTGTGCAGTTAAAACATTAGAGCCAAATTATATTGATTATATTCCATTAAAGGAACGTATCAATCGTACACGCAGACTTTATGGAGAACAGCAAAATTTGCTGCTGATGGATAATAATGTGATGGCATCTCAGCAATTCATGCAGATTATCCAAGATATAAAAGATTGTGGATTTGAAGAAGGTGATAAATATATTGAAACAAATCAGTATGATTTAGCGATTCGCAATCTTCGTTTACATATTAATGATCGTGCTTATACACGTAAAGCATTTAAATTGTTACAAAGTTTAACAGAGATGAAACGCTTTTCGGAGGAAGAACGCACGGATATATATACTGCGCGCGACAAATTTGGTCTGTTATCCTTAGACACATGTACGCGCGAAGCTTTAATAAAATCATATCACATTTTCGCACCATACTTTACAAAACGTTATTCTGGCAGTAAAGGCAAACGTCGTATTATTGATTTTAATCAAGGAGTTGATGCGCGTTTATTTACTAATGAAATTGTTAAAGCACTAAGTGAAGTTGCCATTCGACCATTACGTATAGCTTTTGATGATATTAAAACGCAACCACAATATCTTAATGCAATAGAGCTTAGTATAAATAACGGATTAAAGGATTTTTCTAATTATTTGCTTTATAATTTTCAAGACAAACCAGAGGATTTATACGAACGCATGCGCATCAATGTAGATTTGTGTGAGCAGTACAATGTTAATATATATTCTTTTCCTATGAAATATCATCCAATCCGAGGGGAGCATAGTCATGATAGAGATTATATAGGTAAATATTGGAATCGAAAATACATCCGTGCAGTACAAGCAATTTTGAATGCAACAAAAGGTAAAATAGGTCGCGGAAAGTCTTTCTTTGAAAAAGCATTTGGTAAAAATATAGAAGAATACAAAGAATTACTTATTATGCCTGAAACATTTATATTATATCGTTTCTTTTTTGAATATATTGGGTACACAGATGCTTGGCGTGAGGAGATGAAGCAACTATCTGTTGCTGAAATGGAAGAATTACAGCCTCTTATTTTTCAAAACGACTTTAACAATATAGAATCATTAACTACGAATAAAAAGTTACTGCACATTTTGTCATATTACAAGAATTATCGCTATGAAATTATAGATTCTACATCTGAATTATATAGGCGCAAAAAAGAGTTTGATGCTTTAACCCTAAAATGATAATGGCTGAAACAATAAACATACAGCAAAACAATTTAGTTGTTGCAGGGGATTTTCATTTTCATGCAGCTAATAATGATGCCCCACAAGAAGATTTGGGTGAGGATGTATTGGAGAATTTAATTTTTGGTAAATCATTTGATTCTAACCAGAAATTATTATTGTTGCGTAAAGAAATAGCTAATTCTATCGAGTTGGGTTCTGCAACGCCTCTCTATACTGATACTATCGGATTGGATAGAGCTAAGATTGATCCACAAATGAAGAATGAGTGGTTCTATATTTTAGCAGCATTAAAAGACTCGAATATACTAAGAAGTAAACCAATAACAGATCGGGAATTCATTGAACAGATGATAAACTTCTTTCCGTTATTACCAAATCTAAATTTTGAAACATCGGAAGAATTTCAAAAAGGGATGCGACAGTTTGCACAATCTATTTCGGTAGAAAGGCGCAAATGGAAAATCAAAGGTAGTGTCGTGCGATTGGTAGATTTACAAGCAAAAAAACATCTACTTACACAATTAAGTAGTGAAAAGATTTCACGTATTTTTAGAATAGCTTTCCCTTTATATTCAGAACTTTCTAAATTATTACAAACTGTAACGAAGTAAAATTATATTTACCTAATAAGCCACTGCAAACACAATTTTGCAGTGGCTTATTCTTATTTCAACAATTGATTCTATAAATTCGACAAAATAGTATTTTCTCGTTCGATTGATTCTATATAACATTATATATCAATCAAATAGGTTGATTTATTCAATAAAATCCATTACCTTTGCACTCGATTTCGAAAGAAGTCGAGTTTTTTTATTTATTAACCGCAAGGTTTGTGTGACTTGCACGTGCAATGAGTGGCCACTCGCATACGAGCCGAGCATAAATCCTTTCGGTTATGAAAACCAAATCAATCACATCTGCGCAACTCGCCGAGTTGCAAAACTGCCTCCAACGGATCAATGACATCCTTGGACTATCTATCACTATCTCCGATGCGCACGCCACGCACCGCTCCTCAGCTTGCCCACGCAAGCGCACTACACCGCGTGTAACCACCGCCACCTTCACCTACCGTTGGCTCACGACACATCCCAACCACATCACTACCCTCTATCAGTATCTCCTCCGTGCCAAATGGATAGCTGCGGACACCACCCCCGATGACTTCCTTGCTATCTTCTCTGGGGAAACCACCAACTGCAAGATTCGTTGGATTAGTAAGAAAACACATCTTGTATACCTCTTCCGCCTCCTGACAGATCGCCAATATATCTCCACGCCGAAAGGTATCGGCAGATGGATGATTGTCGGCAACCACTTCGTTGATACGCATCACTGTCCTTTTGCTTTCCTCAATAGCCAGCGAATACCAGTAAAAGCACAACCTGCTATCGAACAATTAGCCGAACTTCTAAATATAGCAAATCACTAAATGACTGCACAAATGTATGCGTAGCAAAAAAAATGCAAAAAAAATCACTCCTATCGTAAATGCCAGATTATCAAGTGTTCACAAATAGAGGAGTGTGCATATTTTGATTTTCAATCCCAAAATGTATGCACAAAATCCTTGCTGCGCATACATTTTTTGCAGCATTATTATAGAAACGCGTCCCACAGAGGACAAAAATTATTTGATTGTTTCGGGTTGCCAATGCGCCCTGTGCATTCTTCCAACCCAAACAATCTCTATCCTCGAATTGACGTTAATTGACAACCAAATTGACACTAATTGTTTTAAAAAAACATTCAATATGAAACCAACACACTTTGTAAAAATCACCATTCCCTGCCAAAGCGCAGAAGAGATGCTCCAAGCCAAAGAGGCAGTCCTCTTTCACCTTGAAACCCTCAACCCAGAGTTCACAACCAAGGGTACCACCCTTACTGCTAAGGTTGTCCCACTTGACCCCAAACTCTTCTATCCCGACGAGGCATGCGACATCATTCGCCAAACCCTCGCCCAATCTCTCACCTTCAATCACAGCTGGACATGCACACTCCACACCCAGTCACTAAACTAATTCAGTTGAGTGTTATAAGTCATAAGACTTTCAACTATCAACTTCTCTAAACACTAAACTCTAATCACTAAACTTTAAAACCCCTCTCAATCGGCATAGAGGTTTCCCGATTAACACAGACCTTGATGTCTAACAGCGAACGAAGTTAGCGATCTAACAGTAAAACGGTCTAACTTCTAACAGCGTAGCGGTCTGTGTTCGGTCGATTGCCGAACACACATGAGTAAAATCAAATTAGAAGCACCATTCCGCCAATTCCGTGGCAAAATCTGCAAACATTCCGACATCATCTTCAAAGAGATGTACGGCGAAACCTTCACCTCGCAAATCTGCAACCCTTACACGGGCGAACCATCAGCAGCACAACAAGCACAGCAAACCAAGATGGCTACAGCATCTGCCAATGTCAAGGCACTCACTCCTGAACAACGAGCGGCATACAAAGAGGAGTTCAAAAAGCAGACAAAATACAAGTCTCTCCACGGCTACATGATGGCACAAGAACTAGCCAAACTCTAATCCCAACCTCAACATTCTTAATTCTTATTTCAACATTCTTAATTAACCCTTTAACCCCTCTCACGGCATAGAGGATCTCGAACTCCGAGTATAAACAAAAGATAATCATTGAATTGACAATAATTGACATCAATTGTCTTAAAATTATACTCGGTGTTCGATTGCCGAACACATTATGGCACAAGTTGTTTACGAAGACCCTATTCATCACATCTCAGGTAAAATCTCGAAAAAGTTCCGCACCACCTACAACTACCGCAAGCAGTCGGAGCGTAAGTACACCTCCGTTCGCGGTGAGCGTGACCTACAGAACAAACCCTACACCGAGAAGGAGCTCATGCACCGCGCGAAGTTCGCTGCTGTGGCAGCTGCTACCCGTTCGCGTATGGCTGACCCATCGCAAGCCGCTGCGGACATGATGGCGTTCAAAGCGCAAACCAAGTACAAGACCCTCTATCGCTACGTCTTCCGCCAAGAGCGGAACGCCTACGAGGGGTAATACCTCCTACTCGCTGCGCTCGAGAGATCTAAACTATCCAAACCAAAAACAAGACATCTGGTTTAGATAGTTTGGATTTCTGCCCGCAGGGCAAGGAGAATATTTAGCATCCTATATCCAAACTAAGTACAAACGAAAGAAAAACAATGAAACCATTAACCGATATTCAGAAACAACGCCTTAGGAAGGCCATCAAGTACCTAATCATGTCCATCGCCACCACCATCGCCATGGCACTCGGACTCACCTCGTGCAACGTCACCCGCACTATCACCACCGAGAGCCGTTCACTCACACAAGGCGATACTGCAATCATCATCCAAGTCAAGACTATCGAATCCTACAACGCCAAAAAGAATTAATCAAGGATTCCTCTTACAAGGAATGTCTCCCCAATTTTCAAGTGACATAATTTAGGATGATGTTGTAGAGCCAGAAAATGAACTGCCAACCAAAGTAATATGCAAAATCTCCATAAGACCATAAAAAAACTATCGCAAAAATTGCGACAGTTTTTTTATGGGTCGAATTCGAACCCCCATGTTTCCCAAGATAGCATAGGGGCACATGTTCCCTTTTGGAACACATGAGTGTAGTTTAATTCCATCGAATTCGATAGGTTTAAACGATCTTTCCTCTCATGTATATCTTTCCAATTTATCTTTCTTACTCTAGCTTGCTCCTTTTTTTTAATTTACTCACACACAAGTTCTACAAAAAAAGGAGCAAGCTTTACATAGTTCATCCACCATTTGCAAAAAAAACAAAAAAGTGCATTTTTTTTGCATTTTCTTCGACATACTGACAAGTTTTAGCAGTTTGATGTAGTAATTTTGCAGAAAATTTTAAAAAAGCATAATTATGGAGACTTACAATCTAACTACAGCAACCGAATTACAACAAGCTGTTCACACTATTAAAACTGCAATATTAAAAAGCCAGAGTCGTGCAGCTCGATTGATTAGCGGTACCCAACTTTCACTCTATTTTGGGGTGGGGCTTTATGTTTCATCTAACTCAAGAAAAGGAACATGGGGAACTGGGGCTATAGAAGTTATTAGCAATCAGTTGAGAAGAGAACTTCCTGGACTGAAGGGATTTTCGGCTCAAAATATAAGAAATATGCGCCAATTTGCTGAATTTTGGCAAACATATTTAATTTACTCGCCAATGGCGAGCAAAATGGAATTTGCTGAATTACAACATGAAATAGAGTGTGATAGATTCTCCTTAGCAAAATGGTCGCCAATTGCGAGCGAAATAAATCGAGATGAGTTCCTTGGAATAAGTTTCTCTCATCACATGGAGATACTACATAAAACAAAGAAAATAGATGAGGTGCTACACTGTATACACGAAACTGTAATTCATCAATGGGATAAATACACATTACGAGACGTATTGAAAATCGGTATACCTCAACCTGAAAATATCGCACCAAACAACTTTGCTCAAACTATATCTTCATCACAACATGCCATGAAAGCAATCAGAATGTTTAAAGATGAATATTTACTAGATTATATAAATGTAGAGGATATAGATGCGCAAGAGGACGACGTGGATGAACGATTGGTAGAACAACGCATCATTCATAATATTAAGCGATTTATTATGACCCTTGGAAAAGATTTTGCATTTGTGGGTAATCAATATCATTTAGAAATCTATGGGGAAGACATGTGGAGCGATCTATTATTCTTTAATCGAGAATTAAATGCTCTTGTAGCGATAGAGTTAAAGATTGGTAAATTTAAACCAGCTTATTTGGGCCAATTATATGCTTATTTACAAGTACTGGATGATAAAGTGCGTAAACCACATGAAAATCCCAGCATAGGGATTGTTCTTTGTAAAATGGCAAATCAAGCGTATGCAGAATACGCGGTACGCGACTACAACAAACCAATGGGCATAGCCACCTATAAAACTTTTGCAGACATGCCAATTGAGATGCAACATATCCTTCCAGATGTTGATGCTTTGAAAAAAATATTAGAAGAAAGTATTGAGCAGTCATAACAACTCTTTTAAAGTAATATGCAAAATCTACATAAAACATAAGCACTAATTATCGCAAATATTTGCTACAACAGTTTTCTTAAGGGGTCGAATTCGCCCCTATGCTCCCCAAATAGCAAAAGACCCGCTGTGACCAAACACCTTGGTAATATCTTTCGTGCGGGAGAATTAGACGTCACTTCAGTTAGTTCCATTTCCCCCAACCCTCACATAAAAAATGCACAAGCTTTTGGCTCGTGCATTTCTTCTGTGGTCTCAAGAACGGCTCTTATCCCAGCAACTGCGCGGCGTGGTTCTTGGTGTCCACTTTCTCAATGAGTTGGATCAAGATACCCTGCTCATCAAAGACAAATGTTTTGCGCAAAGTGCCGACACATGTCTTGCCACACATCTTCTTCTCGCCCCATGCACCAAATGCTTGCAACATCTCTGTAGATGGATCAGAGAGCAAAGGGAAAGGCAAGTCATACTTGGCAATAAAGTTCTGGTGCGACTTTTGACTATCTTTGCTCACTCCATACACCTGATAGCCCTCTGCCAAGAAGCGTTGGTAGTTGTCGCGCAAACTGCATGCCTCCGCAGTACAACCAGGAGTGCTATCCTTTGGATAGAAGTAAATGACGGTTTTCTTACCCACCAACTGCTCGTTGGTAACGATATTTCCATTTTGATCTGCCACGCTAAATGCTGGCATTTTGTCTCCGAGTTTCATTGTCTTTTGTTTCATTATGGATTATAAATAAAAATCTTTGGTCAGTTCTTTGTATTCATCGCTTCGGGGCGCATTCTCCGATTCGATATACATGGTGTCGGCTATTGGATATTGGGTATTGGACGCTTCGCTATTGGTTATTGGATATTGGGTGTTGGATATGGGGGAGAGGGCGATGAGCAGGCGTTTAGCGGGTTTGCCGGGTTTGCTATGCACATAGGTGATGTGTGTGGGATCTAATCCGTGGTCTGTTGCCAATGTCAAAATCTCTTGCTCCGCCTCGATGGGCAAAACCAATGCCAATATACCATCTTCTTGCAATAATCGTGCCGAATGTGCAATCAGCTCTGCATAACTCAGCGTGTCGGTATGGCGTGCCGTAGCACGCTGTGCGTTGGGGTTCTTCAGACTGTCTTGGAAGTAGGGTGGGTTGCTGACAATCAAGTCAAAGGCTTGTTCTGCTGGCATGTCTTGTAATCGGCATGCTTGGCTCGTCAGACTATCCGCCCAAGGCGATTGTTGAAAATTGATGTGACTTTGTTCCACTGCATCGCGATCAATATCTATTCCCAGAACGGAGAACATGTCTCCTCTTAGGTGTAATCGTTGCGCTATCATCAGAGCAATCAATCCACTGCCAGTGCCTATGTCCAATATTCTTGGATATAGGACGCCCTGTGGGCTATTGGACGCTGCGCTATTGGGTAATGGGTATTTGGTAATGGGTAATGGGCACCATGCGCCGAGGAGGACACCATCGGTGCCCACTTTCATGGCGCAACGGTCGTGCCACACTGTGAATTGCTTAAAACGAAAGAATGGACTGCTCATGACAACTACATGCTATGCCGTGCAATCCAATATGCACACACAGATAGATTCCAAAACCGATAAACAGCACTGCCGAAATATAGCGCACCCATTTCTCTACCGAATGGAGTTTGCTCGTGAGCGTGTGGATAGATACGGCGCTATATGAGATCAGCCATGCAATAATCATGATGGGCAATCCCGTTCCCAATCCAAAAACCACAGGCAATAGCCAGTTCCATGAGAAGGGTAGGGTGATGGCTATGTCAATCATCGTGAAGAAATACACCAATCGGTGGGGGCAGAAGGCAATGGCAAAGAAGATACCCAGCATAAACGACCAAAAACCGCTGCTCTGGCTGTCCACGTTCTTCAGCCATTTGCTCATGCCATGGTCGTGCTCGTGGTGATGGCGACCCGTGAAGAGCAACAGCACACCGCAAATAATCATGAACGCCGCCAGCATCGGCTCGCCCCAATGATGCAAGAAGTGTTTGATGCCCTCCGTGCGCGCCCCCATAATAAAAGGTATCGCCAAGAGCGTATAGGTAGCCAACTTGCCCAATACGAACATCAGTCCGTTGAGCAGCACTTTGCGGCGGTTGTTGATTTCCTTGTCAATATACCCAATAGCAGCAATACTCGTGAAGAGTGTGCAAGGGTCAAGAATCATCAAGAAACCCAATAATAAGGATGTGAAGATATTTACCATTTGTGATTTACGATTTACAATTTACGCTGCAAAATTACAAAAAAAAATGAATATGTGCAAAAATAGTTGTTCATATCACAGATTTTTTGTAATTTTGCTGCGTGAAACGAAAATCATGGATATGGTTCTTGACCTGCAGCATGCTTGTGCTGCTGAGTGCTTGCGACCGTTTTTCGTTACAGAGCAAGGCCCTGCAGCGCACTTTGCATGAACAACAGCAGCAGGCAGACATGCTCTCTGGACATTTGTGCCGCGCCGTAGAGATGAATAACTTTGATTCGATATGGCATTACTCGCAAGCGGACAATAGTATCCTGTGCTATATTGATAAGGGGCGTCAATTGGTGTATTGGTCCAATGCCTGGCTGAGTGCTTCTGAACGCACCATGAGACAGGTGCATGACCAGTGGCATTTTGCTCAGTGGGATAATGCGCAAGGTATTTGCAAGAGAGTGAGTATAGGAGATTACTCCATCTTGATGGCTATACCTATCAAATATGACTATTCGGTGACGTCTCCCATGTTGCACAATTTCTTTATCGCTCCCTTCCGCGGTGAGGAGGAATGGCAACTGACTTATCGTCAAGGTAGCGATGATAGTATGCCTATCTATTCTTATGATGGATTATATCTTTTTTCCATAAACAAGACCGCAGAACCCACGTTGGCCAACCGCAACGATGAGGTGATAGAAAACTTTTCATACCAGGCCATTCTGGCTACAGATCAACAGGGCCAGGCCTCTGCGAAAGCCAAGCTGCGTATGTATTATATCATTACGGGATTACTCATCGGTATCCTGCTGTTTGTTGCCGTAATCAGTTTGGTGAAATATCGCGGTTTTCGCAGAATGAAGTTAGGTGGCAAGTTCCAAATGGTCCTCACGCCTCTGGTCTTGGTGATATTGTTGTCGATATTCATGTTGTCGGTGGAATATATACAGCGACTATTTGTAGAAACACAGCAATTGCGATTGCGCAAGAAGGCACAATATGTGCAGATGGCATTGCAAAATATGTATTTCTGGGATTTAGGATTGAGTTCGGCTAATACCCCGTCCTTGAATATCGATTTGCGGGATATGAGTTTTGTGTACGAAACGGATATTCACGTCTATGACTTGAATGGTCGGTTGATTGGTACTTCCGCTCCGCAGTTATTCGATATGGGACTGCTACCCAAACATGTAGCGCCAGAACCCTTCTTCTCTGGCAATACGATGATGGTGCAACATGAGCAGATAGGCAAGGTGCGCTATCTGTCAGCATATACCGAGTTTATCAATGGTAATTACGCCAAGATAGGGTATGTGGCGTTGCCTCATTTTATTTCACGGAGCGAAATGACAACGCACGTGGAGAATTTCATGGTGAAACTCTTGCCGCTCTATATCATATTGCTGCTGGTAGCTATCCTGATTGTATGGGGCATCTCGCATATGATCACTTCTTCATTGGGTGTGGTCAGTGAACAATTGAAGAAATATCATCTGGGCGAAAAAGGCGAACATATTGATTATGAGTTCTCGGACGAGGTGGGCGAGATTGTGACGCAATACAACCAAATGATGGACGCCCTGGCGGAATCCACCGAACGCTTGACGCGTTCGGAACGCGAGATGGCGTGGCGTACTATGGCACGCCAAGTGGCGCACGAGATTAATAATCCTCTCACCCCGATGAAACTCACCCTACAACAGTTGCAACGCACCAAGGGAACAGAGCGCTTCGATGACTATTTCAACCACTCTACAGAGTTGCTCATTGACCAAATAGACAACCTGAGTCATATTGCTCAGTCCTTCTCATCGTTTGCCAAGATGCCAGAAGTGAATCCTACGAAAGTGGATGTGGCTGCCAAACTGCATGCATTCATCACCATGATGCGCAATAATCCGTCCGATATACCAATCCGCTACGTGGGTCCAGAGCATGGCGTGATGGCTATGGCGGATGCAGAGCAGATTACCCAAGTATTCACGAACATTGTGCGCAATGCTTTCCAAGCTATGGAAGGACGCCCCGATAGCGATATTATTATCATCCTGAAAAAAGCCAACAAGAAGACCATCGAGGCGGAAGGACTCAATCCTGACAAACAATGGATCAAAATTTCCTTCTCTGACAACGGACCCGGTATTCCTGCGGAAATGCAAGAGAAAGTGTTTGTGCCCAACTTTACAACCAAAAACACGGGCGCAGGTCTCGGAATGCCTATTTCGAAGAATATCGTAGAAGGAAGTGGCGGAAAAATATGTTTCCAAAC
The DNA here is from genome assembly GCA_017558065.1 of Paludibacteraceae bacterium. Taxonomy (GTDB): domain Bacteria; phylum Bacteroidota; class Bacteroidia; order Bacteroidales; family Paludibacteraceae; genus Colicola. The sequence continues at coordinate 65,102 of JAFYWK010000029.1, read as the reverse complement.
ATCAGAAAAAGGTACCACATTCTTTGTATATTTGCAAAAAAAGTAGTACCTTTGCACCCGATATCCAATATCCATTATCCAATAACCGAACAAAACAACCCTTAAAAATACAACAACAATGAAAGTAACGGACATCATGCAGCATCTTGCTGCGAAGCATCCAGGCGAGGCAGAGTATTTGCAAGCCGTAGAAGAAGTCCTTGTATCCATCGAGGAAGTGTACAACCAACATCCTGAGTATGAGAAAGCTAAGATCGTGGAGCGTATGGTGGAGCCAGATCGTATCTTCACCTTCCGCGTGACATGGGTGGACGACCAAGGCGAGGTACAAACCAACCTCGGTTATCGTGTGCAATTCAACTCAGCTATCGGTCCTTACAAAGGCGGATTGCGTTTCCATAAAGCTGTGAATCCATCTATGCTCAAGTTCTTGGGCTTCGAGCAAACCTTCAAAAACGCCCTCACCACGCTCCCTATGGGTGGCGCAAAGGGTGGTTCTGACTTCGACCCTGTCGGCAAGTCTGATGCCGAGATCATGCGTTTCTGCCAAGCCTTCATGCTTGAACTCTGGCACAATATCGGCGTGGATACCGATGTACCTGCAGGTGACGTAGGCGTAGGTGGCCGCGAGATCGGTTTCCTCAATGGTATGTACCAAAAATTGGCTCGCCAATACCACACTGGTGTGTTGACAGGTAAGGGCATGACATGGGGCGGCTCTATCCTCCGTCCAGAGGCAACGGGCTATGGCGCACTCTATTTCACCGAGCACCTGCTGCATGAGGCAGGCAAAAGTATCGAGGGCAAGACAGTGGCTATCTCTGGCTTCGGTAACGTGGCATGGGGTGCAGCGCAAAAGGCTACCGAACTCGGTGCTAAGGTGGTGGCTATCTCTGGTCCTGACGGCGTATGCGCTATCCCAGAGGGTATCACCGCTGAGATGATTGATTATATGTTGGTTATGCGTTCAAGCAACCGCAACAAGGTGCAAGACATGGCGGATAAGTTCCCTGCACAAGCACACTTCACCGCTGGCAAGAAAGCATGGTCGGTTCCTTGCGACATTGCTCTGCCATGTGCATTCCAAAACGAGCTTAGCGAGGACGATGCTAAAGAACTCAAGGCTAATGGTTGCTGGTGCTGCTGCGAGGTAAGTAACATGGGTTGCCAACCTGGCGCTATCCATTACTTCCAACACAATGGCGTGCTCTTCGCTCCTGGTAAGGCCGTGAACGCAGGTGGTGTGGCTACTTCTGGTTTGGAGATGACACAAAACTGCGAGCACCTCAGTTGGACCGCACAAGAGGTAGATGCACGTTTGCACCACATTATGGAGTCTATCCACGAGCAATGTGTGAAGTTCGGTCGTCAAGCCGATGGCTCTATCGACTATGTGAAGGGTGCTAACATCGCTGGCTTCATGAAGGTAGCACAAGCTATGCTCGAGCAAGGAATTGTATAATCCGTGCCTTTAAACTATCAACTATCAACTTTAAACGAAAGATATGTACGCTGATTTTCAGAAACATTTACAAACCATCCTGTCTGACATCAAGGAGGCAGGATTGTATAAAAACGAACGCGTAATCATCACACCCCAGTCATCTGCTATTCAGGTGGCTGGTGGTAAGGATGTGATTAACTTCTGCGCCAATAACTACCTCGGTCTTGCAGACAACCAAGAACTCATCCAAGCAGCGAAGGACAAGATGGATGCGCGTGGCTATGGTATGGCGTCTGTACGCTTTATCTGCGGTACACAAGACACCCACAAGCAACTCGAGCAAGCTATCTCCGACTTCTTCGGCACCGAGGATACCATCCTCTATGCAGCTTGTTTTGATGCGAATGGTGGTTTGTTTGAACCTCTTCTCACCGAGCAAGATGCGATTATCTCCGATGCGTTGAACCATGCGTCTATCATTGATGGTGTGCGCCTCTGCAAAGCAGTGCGTTATCGCTATGCCAATGGCGACATGGCAGACCTCGAGGAGCAACTGAAGAAGGCGCAAGACCAACGCTTCCGTATCATTGCTACCGACGGCGTGTTCTCTATGGACGGTAATGTATGTCCATTGGATAAAATCTACGAGTTGGCACAGAAATACGATGCCCTTGTGATGGTGGATGAGAGCCACTCTGCAGGTGTGGTAGGTAAGACAGGTCATGGTGTGACCGAGCGCTACGACCTCCGCGGTAAGATTGAGATCATTACTGGTACACTGGGTAAGGCCTTCGGTGGTTCAGTAGGTGGTTTCACCACAGGTAAGAAGGAGATTATCGACTTGCTTCGCCAACGTAGTCGTCCATACTTGTTCTCCAACTCCATTCCTCCGCTGATTGCAGCAGCAGGATTGAAGACTTTCGAGATCTTGACTCGTAGCAACGAGTTGCAAGACCGCTTGCATGCCAACACCGAGTACTTCATCACCAAGATGAAAGCGGCGGGCTTTGATATCAAACCAACCGAATCAGCTATCTGCGCCGTGATGTTGTACGATGCACGCCTCAGTCAAGAGTTCGCCGCGGCTTTGCAAGAGGAAGGTATTTATGTGACAGGCTTCTATTACCCAGTAGTGCCACAAGGTCAAGCACGTATCCGCGTACAACTGTCTGCGGCGCACACGACAGAGCAACTCGACCGCGGTATCGAGGCATTTATCAAAGTGGGCAAAGCCCTCAAGGTTCTAGAGTAACTCATCACTCATAGTTCATACTAAAAAAAGCGCATTCCAGCAATGCGCTTTTTTTGTTCATATAGTACAAATATTAATATTGCCGTCTCTTTTACTACTCTTATACTTTGCCTTATTCCACCGACCGACGACCGAGAGACGACCGAGAGAACTCCGACTCAACTTCCCGCCTACAAAAAGTGCTTTTTCTTAAGATGGGTTCCAATAAAGTTGTTCCCATTCCTAAAAAAATCGCCCCAAAATGCGATTTTTCTTGCATATCTCTAAAAAATTCCGTAACTTTGCACCCTAAAATATAAATACCATGGCAAACATCAATACAGCAGATATTGGATTTGAGAAAGAGATTTGGAAAGCAGCAGATTTGTTGCGCGGTAATTTAGATGCATCGGAGTATAAGTCGGTGGTCTTAGGCTTGATTTTCCTCAAGTATCTATCCGACCGTTTCGAGGCCAAGTATAGCGAACTACTGGCTGAGGGCGAGGGTTTTGAGGAGGACAAGGATGAGTACACCTCTGAGAATATCTTCTATGTCCCACAAGATGCGCGTTGGTCGGTGATTGCCGATGCAGCTCACAGCAGTGAGATAGGCATGGTTATCGACAATGCCATGCGCCAGATTGAGAAGGAAAATATCCGCCTCAAAGGTATCTTGCCTAAGAATTTCGCACGTCCAGAGTTGGATAAACGCCGTTTGGGTGATGTAGTGGATCTCTTTACGAATATTCAAATGCGCGAGCAGGGTGATACGAAGGATATCTTAGGTCGTACCTACGAATACTGCCTTTCTAAGTTCGCTGAAGCGGAAGGCAAACTCGCAGGTGAGTTCTATACGCCTTCTTGTATTGTCCGCACGTTGGTAGAGGTCTTGCAGCCCTATCATGGTCGTGTGTATGACCCTGCCTGTGGATCAGGCGGTATGTTTGTGCAGTCGGCTAAATTCATCCAGCGCCACCAAGGCAATATCAACGATATATCCGTTTTTGGTCAAGATAGCAACCCAACCACATGGAAGATGGCGCAGATGAATCTCGCTATCCGTGGCATTGAGGCAAATCTTGGCAAGTTCAATGCCGACACTTTCTTCGATGACCAACATCCTACGCTGAAAGCTGATTTTGTCATGGCTAACCCTCCTTTCAACCTTAGCGATTGGGGCGGAAATCGCTTGACTGATGATGTGCGTTGGAAATACGGAACTCCGCCAGATGGCAATGCTAACTTCGCATGGATTCAGCATATCATTCACCACCTCGCGCCGTCGGGTCGCGCAGGAGTAGTCTTGGCTAATGGCTCACTCTCCAGTCAGACAAGTGGCGAAGGCGATATACGCCAACGACTGGTAGAAGCCGACTTGGTGGATTGTATCATTGCCATGCCTTCTCAGTTATTCTATACCACAGGTATCCCAGTATCTATCTGGTTCTTCAACCGCCGAAAGAAACAGCAGGGACAAACGCTCTTTATTGACGCACGCGAGATGGGTACTATGGTTACGCGCAAACTCCGAGAACTGACCGAGGAGGATATCATGCGCATTGTCCAGACCTATCAATCTTATGCAGAGGGCACGCTCTCTGATGAAAAGGGCTTCTGCGCTGTGAAGAATATCAAGGATATTGCCGAGCAAGATTACATCCTCACCCCAGGTCGCTATGTCGGTATTGCCGAACAGGAGCAAGATGCAGAACCCTTTGAGGAGAAGATGACTCGCCTCACCACAGAACTCGCATCACTCTTCGAACAATCCCACACCCTCGAAGCAGAAATCAAAAAGCAATTAGAAAGTATTGGGTATAAATTATAAAATTATATAATAAATTATGAGATATACAAAATTTGAAATAAGAAATTTCAAAGGAATAGAGAATCTAACCATAGATTTATCTAAACAACCGTATAATCGTATCCACACTTTTGTTGGCTTAAATGAAAGTGGAAAAACAACTATACTTGAAGCGATTAATGCTATCGGTAATAAATGGAATCCAATTGAAGCGCAGAAATTAATTCCCAAACACCTAAAAGCGTCATTTAATAACGATATCTCAATCTCAGCATATGTAGAAGTTGATGAAGAAGATAATAAAAGGATATTAAAAAAACTTAAAGAGTTCGGATATTCTAAATTTAAACCTATTGCTTTTTTTACTATTAATTCTTGTTGGAAATTTAAAAGTTCTAGATTTCAAGAATTAATTTCTTATTGGAATTTGTCTGTAGAAGTACAAAAGACCAATAGTAGGAAGTATATATCTTTAGATGATACTAATGATCATTGGCAAGCGATAGTTCATTATATTGAAGATTCATTAATGCCTAGAATTGTATATTACAAAAATCTATTATTTGAATTTCCTGATAGAATATATCTATACGGACCGAGAGCGGATAAGGGGAATAATAAAGCATATAAAGATATTATAGAAGATATCGTACAAGAAGTCATAGAAGGCAATGGTAGCATTGAAAAGTCGTTATACGAAATCTATATTCAACAAGATATTGGAGCAAAAGATATTTTTAGAGCAAGAAAAAATCTTTTACAAGAATATATAACACGTCAAGTTTTTGCCAGTTGGGGTAATTTGTTTAAATCTGCCGAGACAACGGCAAAGATTGAATTACATTTTGATTTGTCAACAGACCAAGCAAGAAATACCGATCCGGATTTTTATGTAGAAATTCACATTGAAGAAAATTCGGATTCTTTCTACATATCAGAAAGAAGTGTTGGCTTTAGATGGTTTTTCTCATTTTTGTTCTTCATCCTTTTTAGAAAAAATAGAAAGACCGATTTGGGAGAAACATTATTTCTATTGGATGAACCAGCTTCAAACCTTCACTCTACAGCTCAAAAAAAATTACTAGCGACATTTGAACACTTTGTAGAAGATGAGAATAAACCTCTCAAATTATTATATACAACACATAGTCATCATATGATTAATCCGAAGTGGTTGGAGGGGGCTTTTGTTGTAAAAAACGAAGCGGTGGACTATGCCAATCCTTTTGGTTATAGAAAAGTAACAAATATAACAGCAGTTCCATACAAACATTTTGTCGCAGAATTTCCCAATCAACAAGATTATTTTCAGCCGGTTTTAGATACATTAGAATATCAACCAGGCTTATTAGAAAAGGTACCTAATATCATTATTACAGAGGGTAAAAATGATTACTATACATTGCGCTATATCAACGAGGTTATATTGAATAAAAAATATAAAAAAATACATCTCCTTCCAGGGGCAGGATGCGAAAAGAATCATTCTGTTATTCAATTATACATGGCATGGAATAAACCATATATGATATTGCTAGATGCAGATAAAGCAGGACTCAAAGCACAACAAACATATTTAAAAATCTTTGGAGATATAATTGCTAAAAATATAAAAACATATAATGATCTAAATTCAGAAATAGGAACTGTCACTATGGAAAATATTTTTTCTGAGGAAGAAAAAATCTCTATTAGTAAACATTTCGACCCTACGCTAAATTCATTCAAAAAAAGTGCATTCAATACAGCAATACAAAGTGCTTTAATTAATAAAGAAAAAATAGAACTATCTGATGAAACAGTGAATAAATTTGATAAACTTTTAGGTCAGTTGAACTCTTATAAATTTGTATAAAGCACTATGAGCAAGTGGAAGACATATAGAGCAGATGATTTTTGTTTGACAGTTACAGATGGAACACATGATAGTCCCAAACCCCAACCTTCTGGACGATATTTGATTACATCTAAACATCTGAAGTCTTTTGAAATAGATTTCTCTTCTGCTAATAAGATAACAGAAGAAGATTATAATAAAATCATACAAAGGAGTAAAGTTGAACAGTACGATATCCTTTTCAGTATGATAGGTACTATAGGGAATATTCATCGAGTAACAATACCCAATGTAGATTTTGCAGTAAAAAATATGGGTATCTTTAAGATGGGAGGTGATGCTGCAAAAAGTTTATGGATGTACTACTGGTTGCAATCTCCCGAAGCAAAAAAATATATCAATTCCAGAATTACTGGCTCTACACAGGGATATTTAACACTAAAGAATCTAAGAGACTTTCCTGTTTGTGTACCTCCTCTTGAAACGCAAAAGCGCATTGCAGATATATTAAGCGCGATAGATGATAAAATAGAGTTAAACCGTCGTATCACTACCAACCTCGAACAACAAGCCCAAGCACTCTATAAATCATGGTTTGTGGACTTTGAACCTTTTGGCGGTAAAATGCCAGAAGATTGGAGAGTGGGAACGATTTCGAATATTGTAGACTTGCTCAATGGTTTTGCCTTCAAATCATCTGATTTTGTAGAAAAAGGTTTGTATAAGTTAATAACTATAAAAGGGGTACAAGATGGCAATATGTCATTAGACGGTGCTGATTGTTTGGATATAATTCCACCCCAAATGCCCCAATGGTGCAAATTAAAAAAGGAAGATATTCTACTATCATTAACAGGGAATGTTGGTAGGTGTTGTTTGGTTGATACTGAAAATTGTTTATTAAACCAACGTGTTGCTAAATTGCACCCAAAAGAAGAATATAATCGATTGTTTGTATATGCACTATTCCGTCAAGAAGATATGAAAGCACGAATGATTAGTATTGCGCGCGGAACTGCACAAATGAATCTTAGTCCAATAGAAACTGGTAAGCTTCCACTAATTATTCCCTCTAATGAGGTTTTGAAGGATTTCGGTAATCGATTTAATAACATTATACATACATTGACAAATAACATCGTTGAGTCATCATATCTCGCACAGTTGCGCGATACTTTATTACCAAAGTTAATGAGTGGAGAGATAAAAGTATAGTCATCATTTAAATTATAAATATCATGGAAACAATTTTAAGTATTAGACCTTGTATTTTACAAACGATTATTATCTGTAGCACCATTGTAATAGTATGTCTAATCGGAGTGTCTGCATATAGAGTGTATAAATCTCAACAAAGAAGTTGGGGATCGTATATATTTCTTGCAAGCGCATTACTATTATTGGCAATAACAATATTCTCTCATTGTTTTTGTCAAGATAGGAATGTTTTAGACTTTATATCTTTAGCATCTGCACTGATATCCATTATCTTGGCAGTAATAACAATTATTTATTCTTATTACACGAATAGTAGCAACTCCACTCAGATAGAGCGATTAAACAAAGCAGCAGAAGATGTGAGGACTGCTACTGCTACATATTCTGATTCTGCAAAAGAATTACAAGACAATATCACTCGTATTATTGAATCAATAAATAATGTTGATGAAAAAACAAATAAGATGTTTGAAATGATGATACCTAGTGAAACCACTCAAGTAGCACGTGTAGAATCATATACTCCTCCACACACTGAAGGGGAGAACCAAACTATACACAATATTGTTCCTCTACAGATTATTGTAGTATATATTTGTAAAAAGGCGAAAGAATGTAATAAAGATTGGGATTTGGATTTATTGCCAATTTCGTTAAGAGAATATACAGCAGGTATACTTGTAACATTGAATAGTGTTGGCTTAATTACAATAAAAACAAATCATAAAACAGTTAAAGTATTAAATCTACATAAAGTTCTTGTAGAAAAAGTTGCACCATTAATAGATGAAGTAGTAAAAGATACTAGTCTTAATAATATTCAGGTTATCAAACAAAATATAGATGAATATTTCTCCTAAAATATTATGAAATAGAACAATATTTAAACATCTGTAATCATGGGAAAAATCAATTTACCTAAAGAGCCAACTAAAGTACGGATTATATATCCTAAAGGTGGTACTAGTGAGAACTCAGCAGGACCTTCTGGAAAATCACGAACATAATATGGCTAATGATAAAAAAATACAATTATTGAGTGAATGCCAGGATTATCATTACAAACAATCAAGTAATGTATCATCGTTGGCAAGGTATATTATTTATGCAATAATTGCTACTATTTGGTTGACAATCAATGCCGAAAGCTTTTTATGTATTAATTGGTGGTTAAGAATAGCATTATTCGCTGCATTTTTATATCTATTAGCAGACATAGTACATTACTTTTGGGACTCTGTAAGTTATAGACGAGAATATTTTAAGTTTGAAAAAGAAACATCGGTTGATGACAACTTTCCCGAACATGAAAAACGAATGAATAAATTCTCAAAGAGAAGTTTTGTCTGGCTATGTGTAAAATTTTCTTTTCTTATAGTAATTTCAGTACTATTCTTGTTAGGAATGTTCTTTCAATTACTATAAACATTACATTCAGGACATTTATACATGAAATCGTTTTTCACCCCGTGAACATCAGAGTGGTAACGGAGTGGTCTGCGAACTGACAGCCAACCACATTTAGTTCACAGAAAGCCCATAGATGTCCTAGAGATGTCCTCATTTAGTTCTATGCTTGCGCTGATTCCTCAAAGTGGGGACTTTTCGGGCGCTGTGCTCGGAGTGCGTTCCGTCGCACTCCTTCAGGTCGCCTAACCAGCAAAGAACTCGTGGCAATTTCTACGCAAATGTGTACACATATATAATCTTTTTGTCAAAAAACAACAAAAAGTTTCATATTTTCTTTGATAATTCAATAATTTGTTGTATCTTTGCGGAGAATTTGAAACTAACAGATGAATCTATTATCCTTTCTACATAATAAATTATTGTTCACATTGCAAGATGTAGCCCAAGAAGTTGGCAACACACGCAGTGCACAAACTTTGCTTATGCGCTATCAGAAGCAAGGGTTTGTGTCCAAAGTACGACGTGGGTTGTACTGTGCGAATAACATTGCAACCCATTTGCCTGAAGCCAATAAGTATCAAGTAGCGTCTGCTATTACACCAAGTTCCTATGTTGCTTATCATGCAGCCATGGAGTACCACGGATTGGCACATCAAGTATATTACGATGTAGCAGTCGGAGGCGAACAAGCATTTAATGCCTTTGAGTTTGATGGGATTCACTTTACCTTCCGTCAAATCCCTACGCATATAGGTATCGACACGCCTATTGCCGATTCGCATGTGCGCGTGACGAATGTAGAGCGAACAGTGGTTGATTGTATCGATCGTATTGACCTATGCGGAGGCTGGGAAGAACTGACCAATTGCCTCATGAGCGTGCAATACATTCGCGAAGAAATGCTACTGACTATCTTACAAACCTATAATAAGATTGCACTATATAAAAAGGTGGGCTTCCTGTTGGAACAGCTACATCTGCCAGTTTCCAGCAACTTGATAGATACTTGTAAACAATACGCCAAAGAGAGTGTCACTTATCTCACATCGGATGGCGATAGCGATACCTTCAGTGCAGCATGGCGACTATATGCACCTAAAAATCTACTAACCATCAATCAACAAAACACAGATGAACTCGTATAACAAAAACGACATAGCCCAATTGGCAAGCGATACACATTTCTTGCGCGATAACTTGGAAAAGGTGTTGCGCCTGGTGGATGTGCTACAATTCATCATGCAGAACGACAAACTGAATAATTGTTTGGTATTGAAGGGCGGTACAGCGATCAACTTAACTGTTTTTGAAATGCCCCGTTTGTCTGTGGACATTGATTTGGATTTTCATAAGGACTGTTCGCGCGAGGAGATGTTACAACATCGTGCCGCTATCAACGCTGAGATAGTGGCATATATGACAAGCCAAGGGTATAATCTCAGTCCCAACACCAAGAATCCTCACTCGCTAGATTCGTGGGGGTTCTTCTATCAAAATGCAGGTGGCAATCGAGATAATATTAAGATAGAAATCAACTATTCTATGCGGCAACATATTTTCGTGCCTCAAACTAGCACGGTCAATGTGACTTTTCTGCAAAACATACCTATTAGGACACTTCATTCGATAGAGCTCTTCGGCAGTAAAATCAAAGCATTGATAGAGCGACATACCTGTCGTGATTTGTATGATGTATATAATCTGCTACATAGTGAGTTGATAAAGGATTTTGACTTGGCTATGTTGCGTAAGATAGTTCTGTTCTATTTAGCGGTAGGTGGTAGTGAGCAACCAAGTACAAAGTATGACTTGAGCGGCATAAAACAAATCAAATTTCCACAAATTCGTGCCACCTTACTGCCTATGCTTAAGAAAGGCGATGCGTTTGATTTTGAGACAGCTAAAATAGAGGTAGTGGCATTCTTGGAGAATTTATTACAATGGACAGATAGTGAGATGGCATTTATCGAATCCTTTGTTGCAAAACAATACAAACCAGAACTATTATTCGCAGATGCAGAAATAATCCATAATATCTGCAATCATCCAATGGCACATTGGAAAATAAGAGAGTAATTATAATCCCTATAATCACATCCACTATGAGCAAATACACCTTCACAGAAAACAACTACGAGCAAGCGATTATCGAGTTGTTTCGTGATCAACTCGGGTATGAGTATATCTACGGTCCAGATATAGAGCGCGATTACGCCGAGCCACTATTTCTTGACCGCTTGCAGCAGTCGCTCGCTGCCATCAATCCAGCTCTGCCTGCAGTGGCTATTCAAGAAGCCATAGATAAGATTCGACAGATAGACACAGGCTCACTTGTGCAACGCAATGAGGTGTTTACAGATTATTTGCAGAATGGTGTAGATGTTGCCTATTTTGATGGCAAAGAACAACGTGCCACATGTGTACGACTGATTGATTACGAGCAGCCCAAGCGCAACAACTTCATAGTGGCAAATCAATGGTCCATAGAAGAACATTCCGTGCGTCGAGCAGATGTCATCGTCTTTATCAATGGCTTGCCATTGGTGGTGATGGAGCTCAAATCACCGTCACGCACCGAAACCAATGTATCGGAAGCATACGCACAATTGCGCAACTATATGCAAGAGATACCCTCTCTATTTGTCTATAACGCCTTCTGCGTGATGAGCGACTTGGTAACTTCCAAAGCAGGCACTATCACTTCGGGCGAGGACCGATTCATGGAGTGGAAAACAGTAGATGGACTATCCGAAGACAATCACTTCGCCAATTTCCACATTCTGTTCTGCGGAATGTTTCAGCAAGAACGACTAATAGATATCCTTCGTGACTTCATCTGCTTCTCCAAAGATGAGAAACAGAGTGCCAAAATCTTAGCAGGTTATCATCAGTTCTACGCAGTACGTAAAGCGATTGATTCTGTAAAAACAGCAACTACCACCAACGGAAAGGGTGGCGTGTTCTGGCATACACAAGGTAGTGGCAAATCCCTCTCAATGGTATTCTTTGCCAAATGCCTACAGCGCGCACTCTCTTCGCCTACTATTGTAGTCATTACCGACCGCACAGATCTCGATAACCAACTTTTTGGGCAATTCAGCAAATGTGCCGACTTCTTGCGCCAAGTGCCTGTACAAGCCAAAAGCAGAAAACATCTCAGCGAACTACTGAATGGTATCGAAGCCAATGGTATTTTCTTTACCACTATGCAGAAGTTCGAAGAAGGCGAAGAACCATTATCACAACGAAGAAACATCATCGTTGTTGCTGATGAAGCCCATCGTAGCCAATACGGACTCACCGAGACCATTGACAAACAGACAGGCAAGCTCAAGATTGGCGCAGCTCGAATGGTGCGCAACGCCTTGCCTAACGCTACCTATATCGGTTTTACAGGTACACCTATCTCCTTCAAAGACCACTCTACACGCGAAGTGTTTGGCGATTATATCGACATCTACGACATGACCCAAGCCGTCAAAGATGGTGCTACTCGTCCTGTCTTCTACGAGAGTCGTGTGGTCAATCTCAAACTCGATGAAGCCACCCTGCAACGCATTGATGCCGAGTACGATAAATTGGCAGAAGAAGCCGAAGAGTATGCTATCGAAAAAAGCAAACGCGAACTAGCACGCATTGATTCGCTATTGGGAGCAGAAGATACCATCAATTCGTTGGTAGATGATATCCTTACCCACTACGAAGACTATCGCCAATACGAGCAGACGGGCAAAGCCATGATTGTGGCATATTCACGCCCAATAGCCATGAAGATCTACCAACGCATATTGCAGTTGCGCCCACTATGGACGGAGAAAGTAGCAGTAGTAATGACATCGGGAAACCAAGATCCCGAAGAGTGGCGGTCCATCATCGGCAACGATACCCACAAGAAAGAACTAGAGAAACGCTTCAAGGACAACGATAGCCCTCTCAAGATTGCCATAGTAGTAGATATGTGGCTTACAGGTTTTGATGTACCATCGCTATCTACGATGTATGTGTTCAAACCTATGGCGGGACACAACCTCATGCAAGCCATTGCACGCGTCAATCGTGTATTTGGTGACAAACAAGGCGGTCTAGTGGTTGATTATGTGGGTATAGCAGCTGCACTCAAACAAGCGATGAAGGACTATACCGTTCGCGATAGAGAGAACTATGGCGATACCGATATATCCAAAACCGCATACCCAGAATTTCAAAAGAGACTTGAAGTCTGTCGTGATTTGCTATATGGCTTCGACTATTCGACATTCTTCGGCACATCCGACTTACAGCGTGCCAAAGCTATCAGCAGAGGTGTGGATTACTTGCAGTCTGCCGATAAGCAAGATATTAAAAATCAGTTTGTCAAAGAGGCGCAATTGCTCATTCAAGCACGCTCGCTTTGCCATAGTTTGCTCACCTACGACGAACGCCTAAACTCTGCTTACTTCGAGGCAGTACGTACACTCATCACACGCGTAGAAGGCAGAGGAAAAATCTCGCTGCGCGACATCAACGAACGCATCAATGCCCTGCTCAAGCAGACAATAAAAAGCGATAGCGTCATCAATCTTTTTGCAGATGTGCAAGAGGAGTTTTCTATCTTCGATGCAAAGTTCTTGTCGGAAATAGCGCGCATGAAAGAGAAGAATATCGCTATTGAGATCCTAAAAAATCTCATCAACGAGCGCGTAAAGCATTATCAACACACCAACTTGATACAAGCAGAGAAATTCTCCGAGTTGCTCAATCGTTCGCTGTCCAACTACCTCAAAGGTATGCTCACCAACGAAGAGGTAATCCAAGAATTGCTGAGTCTGGCAAACGATATATCCGAAGCAGAAAAACAAGGCAACGAACTAGGGCTGAATAGCGAAGAAAAATCCTTCTACGATGCACTCACCAAACCCGAAGCGGTGCAAGATTTTTATACCAACGAGGAGTTAGTGGCAATGACCAAAGAGCTCACCGATATGCTACGCAAAAATCGCACAATTGATTGGCAAAAGAAAGAATCCGCCCGCGCAGGTATGCGCCGACTGGTAAAACGCCTCTTGAAGAAGTATAACTATCCACCCGAAGCTACCGAAAATGCGATGGAGATTGTTATCCGACAATGCGAACAATGGACGGACAATAATAGCGATGTGCGCCCATCGTTGAAGCAACCAATCGAAACAAATGAACAAGTAGAATCAATTGTCGAAACTGATATACAATCACTGATATTGGAAGAAGTGGATGAGGAGCAACAATATCTTGCTTACTATCCAGTGTATTCAGTACGGGCTGCTTGTGGGCATTTCGGTCACTATGAGCCTGCAGAGCAGATAGGATGGATGCAGGTGGATGGCTTTGGCAAGAAGGACAACAATAAGTTCATTATCCAGGCAGTAGGTCATTCTATGGAGCCACGAATCAATGATGGCGACTATTGTTTATTCCAACGTTATCAAGGTGGCTCACGCGAAGGTAAAATCATTCTGGCAGAGCATCACGGTAGTGTAGATACGGATTATGAAGGTAGTTATTCCATTAAAGAATATCATAGCACCAAGAAGTACAATGAATTTGGCGAATGGGAACACGAATCCATAGCACTGCACCCACTGAATCGCTCATACGATCCAATCATCCTCTCTCCTGAAGATATAGAGGAATTCTGCATCATCGGCGAGTTTGTGAAGGTGGTGTAAGCAAAGTCATGTGGTTGTTTATATATCAATCTTTAGACTATCTCCATCATACACTTTCGGCACAATCTTCGCGCGAATAGACTTTTTTCAAAAAAATACACCTATGCGGAAGTGATTATAATACAGCCGCTTCTGCATGCGTTATTCGTTACTTTTTCTCCAAATTCCCCAATCTTCGTCACAAAATACCTTTCGCGCCGAAGATTTTTGCAGCATTATTATAGAACCAGACACCTAGTAACCACCCATGAAAATCGAAGTGGTAATCGAGTGGTAACCAAGTAGTATGCGGACTGACAGCAAAACAAAAGTTACCCAAACCCAATAGATGTTGTAATAAAATACAACAAACTCTTGCATAATTCATGATTTTTCACTACCTTTGCGCCCAAATTGAGAACTAGTGTAGAGTGCTGTAGAGTAGTATAGAATTATACAACTGACACACAACTGCTACACAACTATTAAACAACTGCTAAACAATACTATAATGAAGGCGCTAGTAAAACGTTATGCCGAGCCAGGGCTCTGGATGGAAGAAGTACCAATGCCCAAAGTGGGTGTGAATGATGTGCTCATCAAGGTTACCAAAGCCGCTATTTGCGGTACAGACCTGCATATGTACAAATGGGACGAGTGGTCGCAAAGCCACTGCACTCCGCCCTATATCATGGGTCACGAGTTCGTGGGCGTGGCAGTCGAAGTAGGACCAGGTGTGCGCGGCGTAAAGGTCGGCGACCGTGTGACCGCTGAAGGTCATATCGTTTGTGGTACTTGCCGCAACTGCCGTCGTGGCATGGGTCACGTGTGCGAGAATACGATCTCAGTAGGTATCATGGGCAAGGACGGTGCTTTCGCAGAGTATGTGGCTATCCCAGAGAGCAATATTGTGCATGTACGTCCTGAGATTCCAGATGATTTCGCCGCTATCATGGACCCATTCGGTAATGCGACACATACAGCTCTTGCCTTCCCTCTCTTGGGTGAGGATGTGCTCATCACAGGTGCGGGTTTGATTGGTACCATGGCTGCAGGTATCTGCCGCTATGCAGGAGCGAAGAATATCGTCGTAACCGATCTGAACGAGCAACGCCTCGAGATTGCCAAGAAAATGGGCGCAACGATCACCGTCAATGGCTCAAAGGGCGAGACCGTAGAGGGCGCGATGAAGCAATTGGGTATCCGCGGCTTCGATATTGGCTTGGAGATGTCAGGCGCACCTGCGGCATTCAATGATATGATCGCGCACATGTACAAAGGTGCGAACATTGCGCAGTTGGGAATCCTGCCAAGCGATACCAAAGTCAATTGGTCGGATATTATCTTCAACGCGCTGACTATCAAGGGTATCACTGGTCGCCGCATGTGGGAGACATGGTATCAGATGGAGCAGATGCTCTTGGGTGGCTTGGATTTGAGTCCTGTGATTACTCACCGCTTCCACTTCGATGACTTCCAAAAGGGCTTCGATATCATGTGCAGCGGTCAATGTGGCAAAGTGTTGCTGGAGTGGTAATTTGGTGTAGAGTGTAAGGTGTAAAGTGTAAAGGCAAGATTAAAGGCAAGAATATATGAAAAGAGTATTTATCAGTTTAATCTGTTTGTGTCTAGCATTGGTGGCATGGGCACAAAATGATGGTTTTGTTCAATACCAATTGGACAATGGTTTGACCGTGTATTTGTGGGAAGACCATGACCAACCCGATGTACAGGGTTGGACTGTTACCCGTGCGGGTGCGATAGATGAGCCAGCCGATGCGACTGGTTTGGCACACTACCTGGAGCATATGCTCTTCAAGGGTACCGACCGTATCGGGGCACTGGATTGGGAGAAAGAGAAGCCTCTTTATGAACAAATCATTGCCCTATACGACACCCTCGCACTCACTACCGATGCCAAGGCACGTGAGGCGGTGCAATTGCGCATCAACGAAGTGTCAATCCAAGCAGCACAATATGCAGCCCCTGACGAGTTCTCCAACCTGATTCAGGGTATTGGTGGCGAAGGACTCAATGCCTTTACCGCATACGATGTGACTTGCTACATGAACTCCTTCCCTGCTTACCAAATGGAGCGTTGGCTCACCTTGTATGCCGACCGCTTGACCAATCCTGTGTTCCGCAGTTTCCAAGCCGAGTTGGAGAACGTATTCGAGGAGTACAATATGTACCTCGACGACAACTCTACCCACTCACGCAACTTCATCTTCGGCAAACTCTACGAGGGACATGCCTACGCACGCGATATCATTGGTTATGCAGAGGACCTGAAGAACCCTAAACTGCGCAAACTTATCGATTTCTACAACACATGGTATGTGCCTAACAATATGGCACTTATCTTGGTGGGTGACTTCGATATTGAAGCAACCAAACCATTGATTGAGAAGACTTTCGGCAAACTGCAAGCACGTCCATTGCCAGAGCGCACACAGTATCCTACTACTGCTTTCACGCAAGATGAGCGCTATAGCGCGAAACTCGGCTATATGCCAGAGTTGTATATCGCATACAATGGCGTGCCAGTAGGCGATAAGGATGAGTTGCTGCTGGATTTCTTGGGCGAGATTCTCTCCAACTCCATGCAGATTGGTTTGTTGGACGAGCTCACGTTGGACAATAAACTCATGTACGCAGGCGCAGCCAATGATGTACGCCGTGACCAAGGTCGCTTCTTGGTGATAGCAGTGCCATACATGGATGCCGAGACACAGACTTATACTTCGCTCAAAGAAACCGAGCAACTCGTCAACGATGCTATCCAACAATTGGTGAACGGCAATATCTCTGAGGAGTTGGTGGAGGCAGTTCGCCAGAACTTCTACCAAGAGTTCGACCGCACAATGGAGTATCCAGAGATGAAGGTACAACTTTTGCAGAATGCGTTTACCTACCAACAGTCGATTGAGGAGATGTTGCAGCAGAAAGAACAAGTGGCTGCTATCACCATGGATGACATCAAGCGCGTAGCCAAACAATACTTGGGTGCACCTAAGAAAGTCTTTGAGATAGAGGAGGGTACACCTAAGAAAGATAAACTGCCTAAGCCAAAGATCAAATCGCTGGAGTCACCAAAGAGCGAATCGGCTTATTGCCAATACTTGGAGGCAATTCCTGCAGGCAAACTCACCCCAACCTTCATCAACTTCTCCGACATTGATCAAGACCTCTTCTACGAAGGCGTGAGCGTGTATTGCACACCCAACACCAAGAACCATATCTTCTCCCTCCGCCTCAAATATGGCGTGGGAACCTACGAGTTACCATTCTTGGAGTACGCTGCTTCGCTGATGAATATGGCAGGTATCAAGGGTGCGCCAGGCATCAAGCCGGCTGAGTTCCGTGCAAATTTGGCGAAACTGGGTGGTAAGTGCAGCTATGCGGTGTCTGAGGACTATTTCTATGTGGATATTGAGGGCAACGAGGAGAATCTGGAGAAGATTGTGGAGATGGTTAATCTGCATATGATGTTCCCTAATTTCGATTCGGAGAACGACATGCTCATCAACAATATCAAGGGTCAAGTCTATTCCTCCCGCCAAGTGGAACAACGCAATACCGATATGGTGGCAGACGCTGCCTTTGACTATGTGCGCTATGGCGAAAACTCACCTTATATCAAGCGCCCAACGCTGATGGAGGAGGTGTTGCCAATGACTGCGGCTCAATTGGAAGGCGTATTGCACCAAGTGCAAAACTACGAGTTGGAGATTCACTATGCAGGTGCGCTGCCTGCTTTGGATGTGAAGAATATCCTCTACAACAAACTCTCGCTCAACAACAATGTGCGCCCAACCATGTCGCCTGTGGAGCGTCCTATCGTGCCTATCACAGAGAATAAGATCTACTTCTTGCCTGATGCAGAGATGCAACAAGCCAAGGTATATTTCCTCATGGATGGCGAGCCATACAATGCGAAGGATGCGGTAAGTTATATGGCATTCAACGAGTATTTTGGTGGCGGTTTCTCGGGTCTTGTGATGAACGAGATTCGCGAGAAGCGCTCTATGGCATACAACGCCTATGGCTATTTCTCTCGTCCACCAAAACAAGGACAGATGACCAAGTTCGTGGGTTATGTAGGTACACAGTCTGACAAGGTAGCCGATGCGATAGATGTCTATATGAGTCTGTTGGATTCTATGCCACAATATCCTGAAACGATGGAGAATATTCGCACCGTATTGCGCCAATCGGTATTGTCTAATAAACCAACTTTCCGCAATAAGAGCCAACGCCTGACAGCCAATATGTTGATGGGTTATAAGGTGGACCCTGCGATGTTGCAAGTGCGTGATATTCAGCGTTTGACCTTCGATAATGTGCTTTCGTTCTACCAATCACGTATTCAAGGCAAACCTATCACCATCTTGATTATGGGCGATCCAAAACTCATCAATCAAAAGCAAATCCAAGCCAAACATGGCAAGATAACCAAACTCAATAAATCACGCTTATTTAGTTATTAATGCATAAATCAGGTTTTGTAAATATAGTAGGAAATCCCAATGTGGGCAAGTCCACATTGATGAATGTATTGGTGGGTGAGCGCCTTTCGATTATTACATCGAAGGCGCAAACCACTCGCCACCGCATCATGGGTATCGTCAACGGCGATGACTTCCAGATGGTCTATAGCGACACTCCAGGTGTCTTGCAACCCAATTACAAGTTGCAAGAGCAGATGCTCGAGTTCTCGCGCTCGGCTCTTGTGGATGCGGATGTATTGCTCTATGTGACGGATGTGCAAGACAACCCCGACAAGAATGCCGACTTCCTTGATAAGGTAAAGCGCATCAAAGCGAAAGTATTCTTGATTATCAATAAGATAGACCTTACTACCCAAGAGACTTTGGAGCAATTGGTAGAGTACTGGCACCGCGTATTGCCAGAGGCAACGGTGTTCCCTATCTCGGCGCAGCAGCGTTTTGGCACCGACCAACTCTTTGCGGCTATCCGTGAGGCGTTGCCAGAGTGTCCGCCGTTTTTCCCTAAGGACCAACTGACCGACAAGTCGTCGCGTTTCTTTGTGGATGAGATGATTCGCGAGAAGATTCTGCTCAACTACGACAAGGAGATTCCTTATAGCGTAGAGGTAGAGGTGGAGTCTTTCCTCGATGAAGAACCCGATGAGCAACACCCTGAGGGGATTATCCGTATCGGTGCAATCATCTATGTGGAGCGTGATAGCCAAAAGGGAATTATCATTGGTAAAGGCGGCAAAGCACTGAAGCGCGTGGGTACGCAAGCGAGAAAAGAGATTGAGGCCTTCTTTGGCAAACCTGTGTTCTTGCAACTCTTCGTGAAAGTGGACAAGGATTGGCGCTCATCGCAAACTCGTTTGCGCCATTACGGCTATGACCTAAATTAACCATCCCTTCGCATACCACTTGGTTACCACTCTGAATTTCATGGCACCAGCAGGGGTAGGCTAGGGATTGCCTATTAATCATGCTGTTTTGTTTGTTTTGCCCGCTTTTTCCGAGGAATTGAATGGTATTTTGCCCGCTTTTTCCGAGAAAAATAGGTTGTTTTGTCCGCTTTTTCGCTGCAAAGGTACACTTTTTCTTTGATATGCGCAAGTGTTTTGCAAAAAAATAGCAACAAAAAAATGAGCTGGACGTATCCAACTCATTTTTCTTATCCTCGCCTTTCGCCTCCTCGCCTTACTCCCCTCCCTTCAGGGAGGGGTAGGGGGTAGGCTTTTTTTTACAACCTCTGTCCTTTAGCATCAAAGATGCCGTCGGCGGTGCGGATGAAGAGTTTGCCGTCGATGAGGAACTTCTCCACGCCTTTCGACTTGTCCGCCTCTTCGCCTACATTCTCCACAGATGTGGCAGTGCGGTCTGGATCCACTACGAGGTAGAAGCGGTTTTCGATAGTGCCTGCATTGAGGGTCACGGTATATTCGCTCATCAGCATATTGGTATGTGTACCTGTGGCGTTATCCACCAAAGTAACAGCGATACCGTCTGTGCCGTCAGGCATACGGAAGGTATATTCGCCTGCAGCATCTACGCGCACACCTACTGGCACGGTTGCCTTGCCCATTGGGATGGCATTACCTGCTACTTGGATGGCATTGCTGCCAGTGAGCGTGTAGATATTCATGCCGCTATTGAAAATCTTAGTCATATCAACATTCATATCAAACTCGGCAGTAGCATCTGCTTCTTTGAGTTGCACAAATGTTTGGTCGGTTTCTTCGCCTTGTGCCAATTCCAAACGCAGGTCGTATTGTGATGGTGTGCTGCCTGTGCGGCGTGCAGCCAATTGAGCAGGCATAGTCTTTGCTTGCCAATTGATAGTTCCTGCGAATTGCACCATATATGCGTACATGGTTTGGAAAGTCTCGGTCTGGGTTGTCGCACTATAGGTATTGGTTCCTGGCAAATACTTGTAATAGAAACTTACGCAGTCTGCATTTAGCTCTTTATTTAATTCTTTGTGATGTGTATCACCAATTGTCACACCAGATATGTCTGCGAAGCCAGGTACACCGATGAGGTTCCAGTTGGAGTCATAAATGTTGCGATTATCTCGCTCAATGGTACAAGTATGTTCAGGAACATCTACTGCTGTAGGCAAATCTCCCGAGATTACATTTGGTAGGGAGAGAGATGGGAAGTATAGACTTACCTCACTCGTATGAGCGAATACATTGGACTCAAACTTCATTTTGTTTAGATTGAGGTAGAGTACGTATCCTTGTCCTGCTTTGAGGATGTAGTTCTTGTTGGTGATATATTTCCAGAATGTTTCTGTTTCTGCCCAATATCCTTGTTCAGCACGTCCTGCACCATCGTAATATTCCATAATCCAATAGTCGCCATACTCTCCGAAACCAAAGACATCGCTGAGTTTTACATCAAATGGGAAAGAAACCCAATAGAACTTGCGTTCATTCTCTGATTTTTCATTAGCTTGTGGTAGTGCAGCCCCTGTTTTACTATCTTTGTTATTGAGGAAGTACTTGTCGAATGTCATCACAGCATATGCTGTTTCAATACCAGAAAGTTTAGCGCCTTGTTTGAAGTTAACCTGCTGTGCCTTTTCTTGGTTGTGGCGGATAATCATCATATTAACCTCTAATTCTTGATTATCTACCTCATCTTCAGGTAGCCAAGCAATGATGAGCTTGTTGATTTTGAAGTCATAGATGAGGCGCATCTTATAATAATTAGTGTTGCCAGCAGTTGTAACAATCAATTGTATATCATCTTCCTCTTCGCTGCCACCCTTGAAGTATTGTACAAGATTATTATATTTAGCAGTCAAATCTATTTTGGTATCTTTGTTTGCTTTGACATCTATCTGATAAATCCAGTTACCCATATCATCAAATACGACTTCATCGTCTTTGAGATTGTAGCGGTCTTGTCCCTCGGCAGTATTTCCTGTAAAACGCTTTCCATTGACATCAAGGAGAGACTCATTTCCTTCGAGAACGAGGAAACGGTCTTTTTTATGACCAGAACCAGCGATATATGCACGGCGTATTTTGTTGGTTTTGCTATCCCAACCCCAACGCACGTTAGCATTCATCAAGTTACCTTTGTTGTCTTTAGGTAAGTCACCTTCCGTATTAGTTACAATCTTCGGATGATTTGAATCTATATCATCAGACAGGGTATCAGAGATACAATAGCTATAGTCATTAGCGACAGTATATTTCACATTTTTCAATCCTTTTTCCTGAGATACCCACTCGCAGAAATAATGGTCGAAATCCTCGTTATTGTCTGCATAACTATTATAGGTCATCATATTGCCTTCTTGACGGAAGGATTTCCAACCACCAGGTGCAGCATCGGTACGGATATAGTAGTTGCCTGTATATGGGCGGGCTTGATTTAACAATAGTGGGTCATTTCGACCTTCAATTTGTTGTAATGTGAAGTTATATACACCTGTTTCAGTAATGCTTGCAGCAGGGTTTACTTGAGTTATTGTTTCCCATTTTGCATTTCCATTATTATCAATAGCGGTACAACGTTGTGCGATTACTTGAGGTTCGTTGTCATGGTGGATAAAGAAGCTCACCGTATCGTTTTTGCTTGTATTGCGTTTCTTGATGTAGTGACCAGGGTGGAATGAGTTAGCAGTCTTGTCTAAGTATGCCAAACGGTAGTCACCTACAGATAGAGGATAATCCAATGATACCATCACTTTACCGTCACCGAGATATACCGTGAAAATATAGGTATCAGTAACGGTAGGTGTGATTTTTGCGTTGTCAGTATTCTCTGTAAACCACCAGTCTGTGCAATTGTCTTGGGTCATTGTGCCAGTATTGCCATACCAAGTATTATTCAGGTTCTTGATTTTAAATTCGTAGTTTTGATTGGCGGTTAGTTCTACCTCTGCGGTAAAACTATATCCACCAGCTAAGTCGGATGTCAGTTGTTTGTCACTCCAATTAGATGAGCCACCAGTTTGTCCACTCCAATCATATCCTGAATATTTGTCATTGTATTTCATCCAAATACCTTCGCTATAATACTCAGTATTATTATGCGTTTTTGCGGTTTGCTCTTTCTGCGGAATAAACAATTGCATTTTATCACTTCGGTCAGAGCGATAGATACCACTATGATTATGGAAATAGTCATCATAGTCGTGCATATCGTGATCACTGAAGGCGATATGATTGAATCCCTCCAAGTTGGTTAGAGCATAGTAGTATATGTCGGTATATCCTATTTGAGTCATTTTACCATACTCAATTCTATTTACCTTTGGTTGTACACCCTTGTCGTCATCTGGATCATCGTTATTGTCGCCATTATGCCATACATTGTCCGAGAATGTATATATATAGATATTATCCCAATTCAAGTTATCTTTGAAGAATATACACTCAGAATATGGAACCCACTTAGCGTAGAGGGTGATGTCTTTGGTCACAGGGGTATTGAAATCGTATTCTTTGGTACAAGCAGCATCGGTGTACCATCCTGCGAATAGATAGCCTTCTACATCACTAACATAAGGTTTCACGGCAGTTTTGTTGTACAGAACATGTTGTGATTCTACCTGTGTGCCATGTCCTTGCATTTCAAAAGTGACAGTGCGTCTATCATTTGGGAAGATGATAAGTACCGACAATGTGCCGTCTGGATTTACAGTGTATTCAAAGTAGTAGCATCCTTCTTGGCCGTTGGTGGTAAGTTGCACATTACTTGCTGATAGATAGGCATATTGGTCTTCCAGCGTGTATGTTCCAGAAGTGGTGATATTTAATGGGTCAGCATCTTCTTCATGATAAAAACCATACCAAATGCCATTGATTTTGATTTTGAAGTTCAATGTGACATTTTCCTCGCCCCAATCGCAGACTTCCACAACACCATGTGTACAATCATCGTTACTGTCAAATGTCTCACCATATTCTTCTGTCCAATCTTTACCCGAATCGTCAGGGTCTGTAATACCTGCTTCGCCATCTGAGAAATCGCCAACTAAATAAGCTCCATCTTCTCGCTCAGGATGTGTAACCTTCAATTGTTTAGTTGCTGGATCAAATTCGAATATATATGTACCTTTAGCATCTGCTTGGAGTTGCAGGTTATGAGGGTCATCTACAGGATAATCTGTGTCATCGCTAATGGTTTCTATATTATGTTGGCGTGTAAATTGGCGTTTGTGCTCATCTGCTGCTGTATAATGTTTTCCATTGGAAGCTTTTACTTTGAAAGTATAATCTGGACGTTCGCGTTTCTCAAGTTCTAATGACACTTTTCCTTCTGCATTAAAAGCAATGCCTGTAGCATCCCAACCATTTCCCCAATCACCAACGAGACGATAACTGGAAACGGAACCAACCTCAGGATAGGTAATCGTTACTTTTGGATTATTGCCAGAATAATCTACTTTAAATTCATAATCTCCAACGGCATTTGGGGTGAATTTGAGGTTGTTATCGTTGTTATATTCATGGGTAGTGGTATAAACATCTTTTGTACTGGTTTCAGTCCATTCTAAGAAATTGTTCCCGGAACTATATCCATACCATATGTCATTGTTATTTCCATTATCATCTACGACTTTAAATTCATAGGTTTTAATTTCTGATACGGTTATGGTCATATATACCTTCTTTTCCGAAGAGTAACCGCTACGTTTTTGCATCTTATTATTATTGCTTACACCCCATTGGTCAGGGAAGACATAGCCATCATCTCCTACTAAGTGCCAATGACTATCTAAGTTTTCATTATAATTTGCCACTGCGCTAACAGCAGAGCCGTCACCTGTTTTATGGCGAACGGTGATAGTGCGACTGCTTGATGCATTACCATTTGTAACAACAATATTGTCGGACAAAGTCCAACCCACAAAGGTATATCCTTCTCCAGGAGATGGTGCTACTAATTGTGAAGTGGATGAAATACCTATTTTCCCGCTATTACTTGCTGTTGGGTTTGCATATCCTGGATTACCATGATCGTATGCATTTGTAGGAGAAATAGTTACTGTGTTTTCAGTCCACTTTGCATAGAATATTTTATTGCCTGTACTTCCAGTTGCTATTTCTGTAACTTTATTAGTGAAGCCTGCTTCGGTGTACCATCCTTCAAATGTGTATCCCGTTTTGGTAGGATTTTTTAGCGTAATGGTTGGTGTCTCAACTGTATAATTATCAGGATTGTCTGTATGGTTTGTACCACCATCAAGATTGTAGGTGATTGTGTAGGTAACAACAGAGAAGTTGGCTTGGACTTCAGAATCAGCTGTTGGGCGGAATTTAGTGTTGGCTGTTGTACTTGTTGTATTTGTGCCTGTCTCTCCAAAATATCCAGTACCTGACTTTATTGTCCAATTGACAAATTTGTATCCATTCTTTGCGGTTGCGGTGATATTTCCACCGCCAATCTCGCTCATTGTGGTTGCTGTTTCTGGTGTTACTGTACCGTATGGGGCAGGATTTGCTATTGCAACTACTTCATACTCATTTTCTGTATATACCGCATAAATAGTAGTATTGGCATTAATGGTGCGGGGATATGCCAAATTGGTGGAAAGAGCAGCACCTGCTCCTGTATTATTGTCATACCATCCCTTAAATGTGTAGCCCGTTTTGGCAGCCTTAGCAGTAAATGTCACATTGGTACCTGCTGCTACATAATTGCCACTTGTGATAGATGGAGCGGTTGTAGGTGCGTCCGCAGCTGCAGTCGGAGTGCGTGAATATGTGATGGTATATGCCTCTGGATAGGTGACGGTGAGTTTTTTATCAGAACCATTGAATGTGAAGGTATAATTGCCTGCAACATCGGTTTTAAGGGTTAAATCATTACTGCTTGTGCTTAATGTCTTACTTGACGATGCACGCGTAAGATTTCCACTGCTTGCACCATACCACTCTGAATCATATACAATCTTGAAAGTATATGTGGTGTTCGCGTTTAGGCTACGAGTGACAGTATAAGTACCCGAGCCAGTCATGTCAAATTCACCAGTGTTTGTTGCGTCTGCTGGATTTGCAGCTGATATACGCAATTGATTATATACAGGCCATGTGACAGTTAAGACAGGAGACGATGCATTGGTGGCGTCTAATTTGAATTCATAAGTACCTGTCAAATAAGGGCGGAATTTCATATTGTCACCGCTACTTGATGACAAAGTGGGGGAGTTATTTTCTTTTGTTACCCAGTAACCACTATTACCCCAATATTTGCTAGTTGTTGCATTGTACACTTTGAATGGGAAGTGATCGTTAGAAGAAGCAATAGTATTTGCTGTGATTGTGCAATAATAGATTTCTTCTGTAGAGTGTCCCGATTTCTTAAACATTTGAATTCCGTTTGTTGCCCAACCTGTAAATGGAGAACCTGGTGTTAGGTCGTTTCCTGAGCCATTTCCATTACCAGAAATATACCATTTGGTTGTTGCTAAATCTTCTACAAACGTAGCAGTCACAGTACCAGTACCTGTAGCCTTTATTACCGTAGTCGGATCTGATGTATCCTCTATGGTGACACTTCCAGTTTTGGTCCATTGATTAAATTTGTAGCCATATTTAGCAGTGGCCTCAATTTCTATACCGGATGCGCCTACTTGTTGTGAACCACTCGGAGAAACGGTACCATAGTTAGCGTTGTTTGTTTGAATCGTGACAGCAAATTTCTCTTCAGGTATCTCTTCGTACTTTACATATACATTTGTGCCATCAGTAATTGTAACTGTGTAAGTGTCATTTGTCCCATTGTTGATAGGCGTGGTACAGGCTGAGTTGCTATACCAACCTTCTACTTGGTAACCTGTGTTTGGTGTAGCGGTGAAGGAGATAGAAGTTCCTCCAACAACCTTGTCACCAGATGTGATAGTTGCACTACCTGCTTTTGCAGAAATAGAACCTCCACCTGAACTATGCACGCCAAAAGTAATGGCATGTTTTTTTGTAAAGAAGGCATAAACAGTGGTTGTAGCAGTAATATGGTATTCGTAAGTATTTCCTGCAGCAGGTGTGCTTGTTCCCCATCCATCAAATTGATAGTCTTCGCTCAAATTAGAATATGAATGAGTGATTTTACCCGTAACTACTGCGCCGTATACCTTTTTATCATTTCCATCCGAACTTTTTGTGCTGGAAATTTCAGATCTTCCACTTGCGCCATCTCCCGATAAATATGTTCCTTTTAACTTTAATGTAGCAGGCCAATTTCCGTTGACTGTTGAATATGATTCCGATGTGGTGTTACGCACTTTTGCCGCCTGTGTGGCGTTGTATTTTGGGATACCACTATAACCTGCTGATTTATATTCAATAGTCACAGCTCCCCCTTTAGAATTCGCCTTACAGTAATATGTGTTTTGCCAATCAAAACTATTCCAAGAAGTGTTTGCAGCAGTGTAGTTTGTTGCGTTTGTTAGGTTGGACGATCCCCAATTACCATCTCCCCACTTGCTTCCTACTTGTATAAATCCAACATATGTTGCATCTCCCCAATTATAGTAAGTCTCTGTGGAAATGTCACGATACAACAACTTGGTATCACCGATTTCTGTCATAGGACCATAAGTTCTCGAAAAAGAGTTATGTCCCACTACAAAATAAACCTGTGTGGAAGTCATGTTCATCGAACTATTGTCAAAATAAATACGTGGGCCATTTACAGTTTTTCCCCACGCATTACTAACTCCCATTAGTAGGAGAATTAGGATGGCAGTCATTCGTATACCTTTGGTATACCCTTGTAATAGATTAAGAAATTGTTTCGCCTTCTTCTCGGCGCAATTTGTAAATGTTTTCATATTGTTTTTATTGTTATTATTCAGTTGTTATGTTGTATGCCCGGAGGGCGTTGTTGCTATGTTGGTTGGTTACACTCGGCGAATTAGCGCCGAGAACTGAACCTATGGGGTGTTGGGTTATTCTAACTCATTTGCTGTGGTATCCTCAATTGGACGAATGTAATCACTGGCTTTGGCGGAAGTGATTACGCTTTCACCAATGGTTGTTTCCAATTGCAGGCGTGCTGCTTTGGCCACATCGCCACCTTCTTTGGCAATCTGTATGTTCTGCCTCATTGTTTTGGGATTTCTGCGCTTGGAAATCTCTGTAGTTGATGCCTCTGCCAATGTGTTGAGTGCCAACTCAATAGTGGACATGTTGTCGCGAAGGTTTTCTTTGGTTAATCCCTTAAATCGTTTGTACTCTTTGGTGGTTTTGCCACTCCATGCTTTTGTAATCAAATCAGTTAAGAACGCAAACTCTTTCCCTTCTGTCAATCCTGAGCGTTTCCATTCGTTAGTCAATTCGTTACGAGCATCAATTGATTTAACACGATTGGCAATCCATTTATCGGAATATCCCAGTTTTTTGTAATCCGCCACTGCCTGCTGGATAGATCGCTCTGGGTCAATCATTTGATGCATTCGTTCGCTTCCTACTTGCGCTAACCACTGTTTGATGGGTTCGGCTTTCTTACTTGGAATAGATTGTACAATGCGCAAAATACCTTCTAAATCAGCGACATCGGTCAGTCGCATTTTGCCATCAGAAGCGGGTAATTTCAACTGGTTACAATTTGTAACCGTTTCATTTCCTTCTTTGACAAGGCGATTCTTTAGTACTTTCCAATATGTGCGTCCATCGGCACTCTCCGTCAATACACTTACAATATCCACTACGGAGAAGAAGTATTTCTCCTTCTCATCATCCCATACAACGCGAATCTTGGCATTGTCAAAGAGTTGTATTTGTGTTTCTATTCCCATTTTTTTTGTTGGTATTTACTGCTGTTATGTTGGTGGCTCCTTGCGCTGTGCTCGGCGGGTAGCGCCGAGAACTGAACCAGTGGGTGTAGGGTCGGGCGCGTCTTTAGCTCCTTGCGCTCCGCGCAGAAATCTAAACTATCCAAACTAATTGCTTGTTTGTTGTTTTGATTTCATATGCATCCCTCAGTGTTGTGCCGTTGATCCTTCAGCGAGGTTCCAATCGGATCCCAATCAGGTTCCAATGAGGTTCCAATGAAGATAAGGGGCAGATAGGTGGCGTTCTATTGGATATTGGTTATTGGATATTGGTTATTGGATATTGGATTGAATTGCAGCTCTGCTGCTCCCCCTCGCCTTTAACCTCTAACCTCTCACCTATCACCTTTAATCTCTCAATACGGCTTTCCTCTGGCGGATATAGATTGCCAACGCTGCGGCGGCAGCAAACAGCAACATCACCCATGCTTCGCCAATAGGAGAGTCTGGGGATTGATGTCCAGGGTCAGATGGATGCTCTGGATCGAGCCAGCCTTCAGGGAGTTCGCCATCGCCTGGGTTATTTGGATCTGGAATATCAGGATTAGTAGGGTCGCCTCCGCCTGTGGAAGGTGCGCCGTCGCTGTTTCTTCTGCCAGAAACCATGCTTGGAGAAGATGCAAACGGTTGATACACTGTGGATTGATAGGGGTTGTACGCTGGTTGCTCTGCATAGCCATTGCTATTATACGAAGCGCCATACGCTGCGTTGGTGCGCGAGTCGTATGGCGTGTAGCGTTGCGCGGTGGAATATACCTGCGCGGAAAGAGGCATTGCACCTACATACATCAAAATGCATATCACAACGATATGCAACGCCCTGTAAAAGAGGCGTTTCGCATTGGGGAAATGATTGTATTCGTTTCTCATGATTGTATATAAATATTCCAACAATAATTCGTGCTCACGATGGTGGTAAATGTGTTTCTCTCTGTCAGTGTTTTTCAGCGCAGAAATTATACCCCCATAAAAAGCGCGCAAAGGTACGGTTTTTTGTTACACGTTTTGAACTGAAACTAAATGCCATTAACCCTCAAAAACACATGCTTTCAAGTGCGATATACACAAAAAGAACGTGAAAATCAAGAAAAACGCAAAAAAACACGAAATAATTTGCAAATGTGAGCAAAAAATAGTACCTTTGCGCGCTTTATTGTGAGGTTTCAGAAAACCGATGCCTTGCAGCATAGTTGCATTGCTGAAATACGAATAATTTTTTTATCATGAGAACAGATACAGTCAAGCATTTTTTTGGTTGCACGCTCACTGCGCGTGCGAAGCATATCGTGTGGATATGCATCTTCATGTGGGCAGGCATCATGCCTCTCTCCGCACAAGTTTATTCCACTGCCAAGGGTGGTCGTTATGACGCGTCCTACCCCACGGAGTATAGCGCTACCCAGCAGACCTCTTATTCGGTGCAAGATGCGCAGGTTGGATACAACTCCTATCAATCCACAGTCTATCAGCCATTTGAGTCCTCGCTACCCAGCGACAACACTCCTGTATATGGCAATGGACAGGGCGAAGACGAAAGTAATGGTGGAAGAAGAAATGTTACTAACAGGCAAAACTCCTTCCCCGATCGTCCAGATACCCCTCCTGCTGAGGGTTCCCCTGTTGGCGAAGCATGGATAATGTTGCTTTTCGCTGCCGCAGCAGCATTGGCAATCTATATCCGCCAGAGGAAGGCCGTATTGAGAGATTAATGGTGATAGGTGATAGGTTAGAGGTTAAAGGCGAGGGAGAGCAGCAGAGCTGCAATCCAATCCAATAGCCCATATCCAATAGCCGATTGCCAATAGAACGCCACCTATCTGCCCCTTATCTTCATTGGGACCTCATTGGAACCTGATTGGAATCTGATTGGAACCTCGCTGAAGGATCAACGGCACAACACTGAGGGATGCCTATGAAATCAAAACAACAAATAAGCAATTAGTTTAGATAGTTTAGATTTCTGCACGGAGCGCAAGGAGTCAAAGACGCCCTTCGGGCATACAACATAACAACTGAATAAAACAATAAAAACAATATGAAAACATTTACAACTTACGCCGAGAAGAAGGCGAAACAATTTCTTAACCTATTACAAGGATATACCAAAGGTATACGAATCACTGCTATCCTCATTCTCCTATTAATGGGAGTTAGTAAAGCTCATGCGTGGGGATGGGTAAAGTATGAAAGTACTTCTCCCGCTACTATTTATCCTGGAGATAAGGTAGAAATCCAAATGTTATTAAACGGCGATGCTAATGGAGCTACCTATAAACGTTTTGGATATGGTACTACAAATAGCAAAGCAGGATTAACATGGTCGGATAACTATAATTGGATAGAACCTGTTGGCAACGATAATCGATGGAAATTTTATTTCATACCAACATCCGCTACCACCTACTATTGGTCATTATGGATTGGATGGGGAAGTAGTGTCGGTGATAATGGTCGTTATTATAAAACTGGAGATTGGAATGAGGGTTCTGGATCATATCAATCCGCTTCAGTTACTGTAAATGCTGTTCCTAAAGTAAAGGCTTTCACTGCAACAGCTCAATCCACATCAAGTATTGCATTAAGTTGGACAAAAAACTCATTGAATGATGATGTGCTGATTGTACAAGGAAGTATCACTGCTCCAACGCAAGGAACCTCTTATTCTAATGGGAGTACAATAGGAACTGGAAAAGTGGTATATAAAGGTAATGCTACTTCAACAACTATCACAGGTTTAAGCGCAAGTACCTCCTATACTTTCTACATCTATTCTATACACAACAGCAAATATTATTCTGCAAGCACATCAGCAAGTGCAACAACAAAGACTCCCACCTACTCCTACACAGTTACGGCAGGTGCAGGCGGTAGTGTAACTCCAACATCGGGTACGGTAGCGCAAGGTAGTGGAGTGACGATTACGGCGACACCTAATGACGGATATGAATTCGATAAATGGACTGCAACCAATGGTACTTTGGCTAATGCAAATAGTGCCTCTACTACATTTACACCCTCAGCCAATAATGCAAACGCGACAGCTTCGTTTAAGGTGGCGGGCTGTACCCAAACTCCAACCACACCAACGTCACTGACAGCGAAAGTAGAAGGTAATGCATTACCAGGTGCGGTATGTAGCGGAACGAATGTGACGCTGACAGCAGGAGGTTCCATCTCTGTTGGTTCGCTCCAATGGGGAACAGGTACTGTAGGGGAAAATATCATTGCAGCAGGAAACGGTTGCTCTTCAATCACCGTTTCCCCAACTGTCACAACTACATATTGGGTGCGATCTATCATCACAGAAGCTGGCGATTGCTATGGTGAAACATCCGAAGCAAAGACTTTGCAGATAAACATTACACCCGCATTGGTACAACCTGTACTTTCTAAATCTACCCTTACTTTAGAAGAGGGTGGTTCAACTGGCTCTATTACTGTAACCAGTGGTACTACAGGTGGTACTTGGACATCCTCCGACCAAAATGTGGCAACTGTTAACAATGGAACAGTAACACCTAAAGGCCCAGGTACGGCGACTATCACTTACACAGTTTCTAATGCTTGCGAGGCTGATAAAACCGCCACCTGTACCGTTACTGTTAATGCTAAACCTTATTACATCGCTGGACGTCTGCAACAGAATTGGAACACTAGTTCAAAAACACAACAATTTACTTACGTTAGCAACGGACAGTACAAGTACGAGACAGGCAAGACTGTAGCAGAATTGTCTGCCCAATGGCAAGATAGTGGTTATAAGGCTTACCAATATTTCTTTATCCATACTGGTAGTGGATTGTCTAGTTCTTTTACATCAAGCAATAATAATGGACATAACTTCCATCAAAAATTAGGTTATGCGAATGCCTTAACACTTTCCTCTAACAGCGAGGACAAGGAAGCCAAATACATTAAATTTGCAGATGCCACCGATAACTCCTCTGATGTGGTTATTTGGTGGGAACCTTCGACGAATAAACTTTGGTACACTGCAACTGCTAATTACACCGTTACTTATTCGAGCGTACCTACCGCTGCCGCAGATGCACCTACAACAAGCCCTTCTGTAACTAGCGGAAACAGTGTAGTTGCTGGTACATCTGTAACATTTACGGCTGAAGACGCAAAACCTGGTTATGCATGGAAAGGTTGGTACGACAATAGTGAAGGTACTGGTACTGCACTCTCTACAAACAAAGCATACACTCGCACAATCAATGCGGATACTGAGATTTATGCAGTATATACTGAAATCCTCTCAACCATTACTATTATTGTTTCAGAGGGTGGTAGTGTAAAAGTAGATGGAGGAGACTTTGTATCTGGCAACACAGTACAAGTGGGTGTTGCCACCACGAAAAAAGTAACTGCCGTTCCTAATGATGGATATGGCGTTGCTGCATGGGGTGTTACAAATAAGGATATTGTCAACATATCAGGTGCTAATACAGTCACACTTAAATCAGACGGAAGTGGTCGTACAGGTACTCTCTACGCTAACTTTATCGGTTTAGAATACACCATCACATTTGACAAGCAAGAAGGTACCAACGGTACAGACAAAGCAACTGTACGATACAAGAACAACAATTACTCTGTTACTCCCGTCATTGCTCCTACTCGCACAGGTTATATCTTTGGCGGTTATTACACCGAAGCAAATGGTGCTGGTGTACAAGTCGTATCCGCAGCAGGACAATGGCTTGCTAATGCAACAGGTTATACCGATGCTGACAAAAAATGGCTTGTAAAAGAGAATATCACCCTTTACGCCAAGTGGACAGCGAAGACTTATACCGTGACACTAGACCAAGAAGGTGCGGCCGTAAAGGGTGATGCCTCTGTTAGAGCAGATTATAATGATGCCATGCCAGAGTTAGGTAAATTGCCTACAGCTCAAAACGGTTATGCGTTTATGGGATATTGGGATGGAAAAGACGGAACTGGCACACAATATTATAACGCGGACGGTACGAGCGCGCACGTATGGGATAAGGCGGAAGATGCCACCCTCTATGCGCACTTCGTAAAAGCAGAGATTACTCAGATTACATTGGATAAATATACTTTTGAGCCAGTAGAAGCAGGTGGTACAGGCTTTGTAACTGCTACTCCTACAATTGAGCCAACACCAACAAATGATGTAGTTCTATGCTGGCGATTGCTCTACAATAATGGTAATGAGGTTCCTGGACATAGTGCTCAAGCTATCTCAGGTAATACTGTGAAATTCTCTATAGCAGGTCTTGCTGCAGGTACATATAAGATTGAGGCTGTCTTGCGCACAGGCAGCAACTGCGGAAGTGGTGATGTGTTAAGTACTAAAACGGTCAATTTTACCATTGCTTCTAACTACACCATCACAGTAAAATACACCTGCGATGGCAAAGAAATCATGACTGCCTCAAAAGTGTCAGCTCATGTAACTGAAGAGACCGAAATCACTGCACCTGATATCACAGGTTATACATTCAGTTCTTGGGAAGCAGGAGATGGCGTGACTATCAAAAGCACCAACGGTAATTCTGTTAAAATCACTGCTATCTACGATGGCTATTTGACTGCGAAATATACAGCTCGACCAATGGTGTACTTCAAAAATACCCTCGGTTGGGAGAAAGTGTATGTATATACATTTAGTGACAATGCATGGTGGGATAGTGGAATCCAAGGCGTTCACCCTGGCGCAAACAAACTTGAACAAGGTGAAATGACCCAAATAGGCGAATCAGATATCTACTATTTCGTGTTAAACAATACAGATGGCGACTATACACAGGACAATAATGCAAACCGCAATTATATCGCATTTAGTAACAAAGACATGAGTACTTACGATGCATTTTATGATGCAGAAGCTATCTATCGCGGTGACCATAAAAATAACTTGACATTATTCATCCCACAAGTAGATCAAACTTCAAGTACAACAAACCAAACAAAATATTATAACAAAGGTATTTGGATGAAGTATAACTCTACCGAATCTGGATATCAAATGCCAACCAATAATAGCGTCAATGATAATCCTCCTGGATTAGGAACAGATGATGGTCAAGGTTGGAGTACATACGGCAATAAATTTACAGCCCAAAAACCTGGCGGTTACAAGTTTAGCATTACCAAGCATTTGGAAGCCAACAAAACATATGAGTTCAAAATCAAGAACTATGTATATGTAAAAGACTGGGAAAACAAGGATAACAATGAATGGTATGGTTATAATGAAAATTTAAATACCATTACTGACAGCAAATGCACAGAATTACATTTCCATGAAGAAAGTGACCAAGGGCATGATTGTGGCAATGCAAAAATAAAGACCACCGCCGAAGGCGAATATACCTTCACCATTGACTTGAGCCAAGGTAAAGTGCTATTGTCTGTAGAGTATCCTGTTCAAGTAGGTGACTACCGCGTAATCTACAACGATAACGCTACTTGGTCGCATGCCTCTGCACACGATGCGAATTGGTATCACCCATCACGCGTTATTAAAAAGAACAAAACAAGCGAAGCGAAATTAGATACTATTTCGTTCTTCCTCCACAGAGAAACTGGTAGTACATATTCGATGAAATTCCAAAAGTGTACTAATATCAATTCCGCTGGTAAAGTTACATGGACAGATGATGCTGATATTCCTAATCTTAAAGATAAAGGCGAGTCTGGCGTATATAACTTTATCGTTGAGCAAACTGCAAATGGAGAATCTATCTCTTGCACCGACAATGTAGAACGATACACGGGCAACTATTATATTCGTGTAGATGCGTTGGCAGGTAAATGGGATAACTACAAAACAACCCCAGAGAATCGCATGACCTACTCTGCATTCTCAGAGAGCGAAGCCAACTCATTTGGCGATAAATATAGCCACTATGCAACTAAATACTGCGATGAAGGAACAAACATTAAGTTTGTCATAGCCAATGATTATAGCCCCTGCATCTCTGATACATTGGCACAGGATGTGAAAGTGAATGGTGCAAATCCATTTGATAACCTTGATGAGCATGGTACTATTAAATCAGATTATCAACAAAACAAAGCCAATGTACGCTTTATGTGGAACCGCAAAACAAACAAGATTTCGCGTGTGTACATAGGTTCCGCAGCAGAAGCAGGACGTCACTTCCTTGTTCTGAAGAGTGATAAAGAAATGAAGGATGAAGATGGAAATAACTTGCAAAATGCAGGAGATAACCATGCGGAGCACAAGGCTGTATTTAAGGATACACAAAACTGGATGTATGAACGTACCATCAAAGTACAACCAGGTACACGCGTAAAATTATACGCATGCTATCCTATGGATAATACTAGCCTTGATGCAGCAGAACAAAAAGCACAACACTTCCGTGGCGCATATGATGGCGATACATGGGATGAAGAAAACTCTATCGTTATCTTGGGCGGTAGCGGAACAGACTGGAATACGATTCGTGTAATCTATGACTTCAAGACCAACCGACTAATGGCTGCATTAGTGCCAGATCAAGAAGTCAGCGGAGAAAAAACGATCGCAGCCGATGTAATGATTATACGCCAGCATCAAAATCCAGCTACAAGTATTACCCTTGCGAATGATGACAGCAAAATGAAAGAAGTGAAGACTGTATATGGTTCACTGCAACTCAACCGTTGGGTACTCAATAACCGCAAGTCAGATAAATCAGGTATAGAATATTGCACGGAGAAAATAAATAATCAGGACACATATAGTGAAAACGTTACCAACACGCATCACCCCGTATTACCTACTGGAGAACAAAAATCCATTTACGAACGCGCTTTGTACTTCATCTCCTTCCCATTCGACGTACACTTGAGCGATGTATTCGGATTTGGTACATACGGAACACACTGGGTAATCTCCGATTATAATGGTCTGCGTCGTGCACAAAGAGGATACTTTGAAGAAGACTGCATCAACGAGGATTGCACTAACTGGGATTACATCTGGGATCCTTCTAACTTCACATTGAAGGCTAACCAAGGTTATCTGCTAAGTCTTGACTTGGATTTGATGCGATATGACAACACCGATTTCTGGCTTCATAATATTGACCAAGTGGAACTCTTCTTCCCTTCAACCGCAAACTTAGCAACGATAGAGAAAACAAGTTACACTATGCCAGCGTTGGGTAATGAGTATCAATGTAAAATCAACCTCAATACCGATGGTAGTGCACCAGATAGAGATAGACGCGTAAAAGATAGCTACTGGCGCTGCATTGGTGTTCCAAGTTTCGCAGACTACGATGGCTCACTCTATAAGTCAGAAGAAGATGCCGAAGCTGATAAATATCCTATCAACTGGAACACCGACTACACTTGGACTGCTGAAGAGTCAGGCTTCCCATTCCTCTACGAATGGAATGTAACCGATAACTCACTCAGCGTACAAAACACCAGCAAATACCAGTTCAAACCAACATTTGCATACCTTGTGCAAAATGGCGGTGCTATCCACTGGAAAGCCGTCAACTCAAAACCTTCCTCTGTGATTGCACGTCAAAGAACAGAAACGGCACGTAACTACGAGTGGAAGATAGCATTGATGTGCAATGGCAATCAAGAAGATCAAACCTTCGTGCGCATTACCGATAATGAGAATGTGACTACAGCGTTCGACTTCAACCAAGACCTCGCTAAAGAGTTCAACTATGGTAGAGGCGACATCTACACCCTCATCGGTTACGAGCGCGTAGCAGCCAACAGTATGCCATGCAGCGATAAGACCACAGTTATTCCTCTCGGTCTAAATATAGAGCAAGCAGGCGACTATACCATCGCTATGCCAGAGGGCGTAGAAAACATCGGTATCACACTCGTGGATAACGAAACGGGTATTCACACCAACCTCAGTGCAGGTCAAGAATACACCCTAACGCTCAACAAGGGCATATGCGAGAATAGATTGTTCATTGAGGTATCACCTATCCAGAACACACCAACCGATTTGGAATACACCACAGGAGATACACGTGAACAAACTACCCGCAAAGTACTCATCAACGAGAAACTCTATATCATCCGAGATGGCGTTGTTTATGACGCACAAGGACATAGATTGTAAGACAAACTATCCCCTATCCTTACCTAAAAGGAGGGGAGATAGGCAATGAGGTGAAGTTGCATGTTTAGAGGACGGCGCAAGCGCCTACCGTTTAAAGATTAGAGGCGAAAGGCTAAAGCCTCGGATAAGAAAAATGAGTTGGAAAATCCAACTCATTTTTCATGTTTCTTGCCTCTCGCCTGGCAGCATCGCTGCCGCTACAGAGCCAACGGTTGGCATTTGTCTTTCAGCCAAGCGGCTTCCTCTGCTGAGAGCAATGGAGAGATTTCGGCATATACCCATGCGTGATATGCATTGATCCATGCAATCTCCTGCTCCGTCATACGAGTCATGTCAATCATGTTGGTGTCGTAATAGCACAACGTAAGTGTCTCAAACTCATAGAATTGTTCGCCAGTAGTAGCGTCGTTTAGCGTGGAGACTTCGCGGACGGCGATGAGGTTCTCTATACGGATGCCATACTCGTTGGTGCGGTAGATACCTGGTTCGTCCGAACAAATATTACCTACCTGCAATGGATTTGGATTATTGTCCGTGCGGATATTCTGTGGCCCCTCGTGGCAACCCATGAAATGACCCACTCCGTGACCTGTGCCATGGCCATACGTCATACCCTCTGCCCAGAGGAACTGACGCGCCAAGACGTCCAACTGATTGCCGCGTGTTCCCTTAGGGAAACGCGCACACGCCAATGCTATATGTCCCTTAAGCACAAGGGTATAGTCGCGCTTAACCGCCGCAGGGATATTCGCAGGATCGCCTATCCACACGGTGCGGGTGATGTCGGTGGTGCCGTCCAGATACTGACCGCCAGAGTCCAACAACAGCACTCCTTCGCCCTCTATAGTGGCGCACTCTTCTGGCGTCGCGTGGTAGTGCACAATAGCTCCATTGCCCTTCCAACCCGCAATGGTGCAGAAACTGTCATCGGTATAGTTCTCGCCCATAGCACGGAACTCGCCGAGCTTCTGAGCGAGGGTAATCTCTGTTTGAGGCGATGAGGCGAGAGACGAAGGGCTAAAGGCGTGGTTCTCTAACCAATGGAAGAATCGGGTTAGTGCCACGGCATCTTTGCGCATGGCAATGCGTTCGCCTGCCAGTTCGGTGGCGTTCTTCACGCTCTGCATCTTCAGCACAGGGCTGGGACTGACATTCAGCGTCTTAGCTGCTGGGTTGATGGCCTCAAAGAGCGCTTCGTTGACTCTGCCACCATCGTACATCACGCTTTCTGCTGGCAGCTGCTGCAGGTACTCAAACACCTGTTCGTACTCGCGTGCGCACACGCCTATACAATTAAGGTACGCGCGCGCGGCATCGTCCAGTTTGCTGGATGACACGAAGATAGTGCACTTGTCCATCTCTACCACCACATAGCTGATAAGGCATGGGGTGTAGTCCACATCTTTGCCGCGGATATTGAGTAGCCAACCTATCTCGTCCAGTGCTGACACTACCAGCGCTTGGCAATGGCGCTCTTGCAGCACCTTGCGCACGCGGTTCAGTTTGCTGGCAACACTCTCACCCGCATATTTCTCCTCGTATTCGTAGAGCAACGAGGTGGGTATAGCAGGACGACCCTCCGTCCACAGCGGCGAGATAAGGTCGATCGACACCAGCGATAGTCCGCCCTCCTCGAGGGTGGCTTTCAGTTCGCGGTAGCCGTTGACACTGTACATCTCGGGGTTGACAGCGATTTTAGGTTGTGTCTGCTTTGCAGAGGTTGTGTCTGCTTCGCAGAGGTTGTGTGCGCTTTGCGCAAGTTGTGAACATAGCCAATCGGGGATGGTGGGGCAGTCGATGTCGCTCTCGCGCATCAATTCGACGGTTGTGCCCTGTAGCTCGGCTTCGGCTTGCAGGTAGTAGCGACTATCCGTCCACAGCAATGCTTGGTCTAAAGTGATGACTGCGGTGCCCGTTTCGCCAAGGAATCCTGTAATC
Organism: Paludibacteraceae bacterium; assembly: GCA_017558065.1. Lineage (GTDB taxonomy): Bacteria > Bacteroidota > Bacteroidia > Bacteroidales > Paludibacteraceae > Colicola. The sequence continues at coordinate 25,186 of JAFYWK010000029.1, read as the reverse complement.
CAAGACATCTCGGTCCAGTGGGCAGCCATATATTCGCTGGCATGAGGGTCATTGCCTGGTACGATGCAGGCGGTCACGCCATGTTGTTGCATCAGCGCGCGGAGCGCGGTGAGTTTCTCTTGTATTGTCATAGTATGTGAGTTCTTGCCTTTAACCTCTAACCTCTTTCACCGCCTTAAACGACATATCGAGACTCTTGATAGAGTGGGTGAGGGCACCTACGCTGACAAAGTCCACACCTGTCTCGGCATAACTGCGGATGGTATCAATGGTGATGCCACCGCTGGACTCAATCTCAATATGGCGACCGTGCTCCTTCTCCCATGCGCGGATGATAGCCACAGCCCCTTTGGTGCGCTCTGGCGAGAAGTTATCCAGCATGATACGGTCTGGTATGTTGGTTGCCAATGCCTCGCGGATCTCGTCCTCGTTGCGGGTCTCAATCTCAATGCGCAGGTCTTTGCCCTTCTCCTCGCAATAGGTCTTAGCGCGCGTGAGCGCTGCGGTGATACCGCCAGAGAAGTCCACGTGGTTGTCCTTGAGCAGAATCATATCAAAGAGACCGATGCGGTGGTTCATGCCGCCGCCGATGAGCACTGCCTCTTTCTCCAAGTAACGCAAACCTGGGGTGGTCTTGCGGGTGTCCAGCACGTGGCAACCTGTACCCTCGATGAGCGATTGGTAGCGGTGCGCCGTGGTCGCTACACCCGACATGCGCTGCATGACATTGAGCATAGTGCGCTCAATCTGCAAGAGACTGAGTTCCTTGCCATAGACACGAAAGGCAATGTCGCCTGGCTTGACATGCGTGCCGTCTTCGATGAGTTGCTCCATGCGGCACTCAGGGTCGAAATAGGCTATAATCTGTTTGGCTACTTCGATACCAGCAATGATACCTTCTTCTTTTACAATCAGTTGTTGGCATCCCATCTCTGTCTCGGGAATACAACTGAGCGATGTATGGTCGCCATCACGAATGTCTTCTTCGAACCAGATGGCAATGAGTTTTTGTAGTTCTTGAGTATTCATATTCTTGTTTGGTTATTGGATAATGGTTATTGGATATTGGGTAATGGTTATTGGATAATGGGTAATGGTTATTGGAAGTAAATGCGTTGTACGCGGCGGGAGATGGAGGTGAGTACTTCGTAGGGTATGGTTTGCAGTTTATTCGCCAGCTCCTGTATCGGTAGTTGGTCGCCAAACACAATGGCATAATCGCCTGGCTGTGCGTCGGTACCCGTGACATCTATCATCGCCTGGTCCATGCACACATTGCCCACCACAGGGCAACGCTTGCCACGCACCAGTACCTCGCCCCCGTAGTTGGAGAAGCGGCGGTCGAAACCGTCGGCATAGCCGATAGGTATGACGGCTATCTGGCGGTCTTCGTTCAACGTGGTATGCCTGCCATAGCCAATAGTCTCGCCCGCTGGTACGGTTTTGATACTGAGGATAGTCGTTTTGAGGGTGCAGACGTTTTTGGTTTCTGGTTCCTGGAGAAACGAAATCCCATACATGCCAATGCCCAGACGGCACATGTCGAAATGATATTCAGGGAAACGTTCAATGCCTGCTGTATTGCATATATGCAATAATGGGCGATAAGGCAATGAGGCGATGAGGCAAGAGGCGCAGGATTGGAAGTACACGGCTTGTTCGTGAGTGAAAGCATCAAATTGCGCTTCGTCGCTACCCGCGAGATGGGAGAAAACACTTGCTACGCGTACTGCCTTTTGTCCCTGCAATTGGGCAATCAGCTTAGGCATATCCTCTTGATAGAAACCCAAACGATGCATGCCGGAGTCGATCTTGATATGCGCGGGCAAGGATTCCAAACCCTTCGCTTCGGCGGCATGGATGATGTCGTCGAGCACTTGGAATGAGTAGATATTGGGCTGGAGATTGTTCTCCAGAATCAAGTCCAACGCTGCCGCTTCGGGATCCATGATGATGATAGGCAAGGTGATGCCTGCTTTGCGCAGTTCGACACCCTCGTCAGCCACTGCTACCGCCAAATAATCCACCATGCCGCATTGCTGCAATGCTTGACTAACCTCCACACTACCAGCGCCATAAGCAAATGCCTTCACCATGCAAGTGAGGAGGGTGGTGGTGGGCATTAGCGAACGGAAATAGCGTACATTGTCCACCAAAGCGGAGAGATTAACCTCAAGGATTGTCTCGTGAGTTTGGTGCAGAATGCGCTGGGTGATGGTTTCTTCGTCGTAGCCGAGCGCGCGCATGACACTCGCGCACGTGCGTATATTTTGATGTGTGGGGTCTTCGATGATGGTTGGGCAGTCGGTGAAGAGTAGCATTTTCTCGGCTCGTTTGGCTTCGAGCGAAGGGAAGTTCTCGCCGTGCTCAGCGCCGATATAGGTGATGACGCCTATCGTGGGTTGGATGATAGGTTGCAGACGAGCCATCTCGCCCATCTCGGATATACCTGCCTCGAAGATGGCGAGTTCGGTCTCTTCGGAGAGTTGCCATACGGAGAGTGGCACGCCAATCTGCGAGTTGTAGGACTTAGGCGAACGGGTGATGCGGTAATCGTCTTTGAGCAGTTGATAGAGCCACTCTTTGACTACCGTCTTGCCGTTGGAGCCCGTGATGCCAATCACTGGTCCGTGGTAGAGCGAGCGCTTGTAGGCAGCTAAGCGCTGCAGAGCAGCGAGAGAGGAGTCCACGACGAGGAATACTAGTTGATCTAGTTGGGCTAGTTGACCTAGTCGGGCTAGAGAACTCTCCTCGAGTACAAACGCCCTTACACCGCGCTCGATGAGCTGCGGGATGTATTTGGCGCCGTCGTTCTTGTCGGTCTTGAGCGCAAAGAAGAGGGTCGCCTCTAGCTCCGTGCCGAGTTGGCGGCTATCGGTGAGCAAGTGGCGAATATCTATGCTCTGCAAGTTATCAATATCGCCGATAACTTGCAGAGGTTGAATAGCTTGTATGACAGTTGGAATTAGCATCCTTCGAATTGCTGGAGGAAGCGGACATCGTTCTCGGAGAAGAGGCGAAGGTCCTTCACACGGTACTTGAGGTTGGTGATACGCTCTACACCCAAACCGAAGGCATAGCCCGTATATACCTTAGAATCAATGCCGCAAGACTCCAATACGTTAGGGTCCACCATGCCGCAACCGAGGATCTCTACCCAGCCCGTTCCCTTGCAGAACGAACAGCCCTTGCCACCGCAGAGGTCGCAGGAGATATCCATCTCAGCCGATGGCTCGGTGAATGGGAAATAACTTGGACGGAGGCGAATCTGTGTCTCTGGGCCAAACATCTCTTTGGCGAAGTAGAGCAACACCTCACGCAGGTCAGCAAAGCTGACGTTCTTGTCGATGTACAATCCCTCTACCTGATGGAAGAAGCAGTGCGCGCGTGCCGAAATAGCTTCGTTGCGGTACACACGGCCAGGACAGAGCACGCGGATAGGTGGCTCTTGGCTGAGCATGGTGCGTGTTTGTACGCTGGAGGTGTGGGAGCGAAGCAGGATGTCGGATGGCTTTTGTACGCCAATCTCCTTCTCGATGAAGAAGGTGTCTTGCATGTCGCGCGCAGGGTGCTCTGGTGCGAAGTTGAGGAGCGAGTAAACGTGGTTATCGTCCTCTACCTCAGGACCTTCCGCTACGGTAAAGCCCACGCGAGAGAAGATGTCGATGATCTGCTCACGCACGAGCGAGAGTGGGTGACGTGTACCCAGTGCAATAGGGTCAGGTGTGCGGGTGAGGTCGAGCTCCTCGGCTGCCGCCTTAGCACCGTTGGCTTCCACTGCCTCACGCAACTCGTTGATGCGCGCTTCGTATGCCTGACGGAGGGCATTGAGTGCCTGACCAATCTCGCGTTTCTCCTCTTTGGGTACTTCGCGAAACTCGTTGAAAAGTTCGGTAACTAAACCTTTTTTACTGAGGTACTTGATACGCAGAGCCTCTACTTGCTCTGCATTGTTTGCCTGCAATTCAGCTACTTGGGCGAGCAGGTCTTGTATTTTCTCTTTTATTGTCATAATCGGTTTTTTCGATGGGAAAATTTACACTTCACCAAATTAACCCACAAAGGTACAGAAAAAAATGGATATACACAAATAAAAGTGAAAAAAAATAAAAATATTTTCCCTTTTATGTGTGCTGTATGTGCCTTGTAGAAGCGCTTAATAACTAACGAATCACTAACGATTGATCGCTGAAAAGGAGGTGATAGGTTAGAGGTTAAAGGTGAGAGGCGAGAGATTAGAGGTGAGAGGAGAAGGAGAAGAAAAAAGTAGATAAATTTGCATATGTCAAAAAAAAGTATTACCTTTGCAGGCTTATTTTGCGTAAATGTGCGCGTGTGCGCGTATGCAATGAGAAGAAAAGTACTGTACATATGGCTCATGTTGCTGGCTGTTATTCGTATATCAGCCCAGGAGAAAGTGGATAGTGTGGCATCGGAGAAGACTCCGATTGACGCACGCGTGGAGTACACCTCCAAGGATTCGATGGTGATGACGGGCGATGGATTGGCGTTTATGTACGGCGATGGCGAGTTGCGCTACAAGTCGATGGAATTGACGGCGGAGTACATACGCATTTGCATGGACAGCAGCACCTTGTTTGCGCGCGGCGAGATGGATACGATAGAGAATGAGGTGGTGGGCAAACCTGTGTTTAAGGACGGAAAAGATAGTTACGAGTCGAATGAGATTACGTATAACCTCAAGACCCAGAAGGGTATCATTCGCCATGTGGTGACGGAGCAGAGCGAGGGGTATGTGATAGCCGATAAAACCAAAAAGACCGAGGGAGATGTGCTGATGATGCAAGGCGGTAAATATACCACCTGCGACGACCACGACCACCCGCACTTCTATCTGCAGATGACCAAGGCGAAGGTGAAGCCCGGTAGTTTCATCGCCACAGGTCCTGCGTACCTGGTGGTGGGCGAGGTGCCATTGCCGCTGGCTATTCCGTTTGGATTCTTTCCGTTTACGAGCCAGTATTCGAGTGGATTGATCATGCCAAACTTCGGCGACGACTATACCCGCGGTATGTATTTGCAGGGGTTGGGATATTATTTTGCGATCAATGACTACTTCGACCTGGAGCTGAGGGGCGATATTTACACGCGCGGCACGTGGGCGATTTACGCAACGAGCAAGTATGTGAAGCGGTATAAGTTCCGCGGTAACGTGAGCATCAATTACCGTTGGGACGTGACGGGCGAGAAAGATATGCCCGATTATCGTGTGGCGAAGAACCTGAGCGTGCAGTGGTCGCATTCGCAGGATAGCAAGGCCAATCCGTATAACAATTTCTCGGCGAGCGTGAACTTTAAGACCAGTGGTTACAACCGCAGTAACATCAACAGTTACTACAACGTGCAGGCCAATGCGGAGAACACGACCAGCAGTACCATCAACTACACGCAACGTTTCCCAGACAGCCCATGGAGCATTAGTGCGAACATGTCCATCACGCAGCGCACCAAGGACTCGACGCTGACGGTCAGTCTGCCCAATATCAACGTGAGCATGAGCCGTATCTACCCCTTCAAACGCAAGCAGCGTGTGGGCAAAGAGAAATGGTATGAGAAGATCAGTTTACAATATAGCGGTAACTTCTACAACTCAATCACGTGTAAGGAAGACTACTTCTTGAAGTCGAACTTCGTGAAGGATTGGCAGAATGGTCTGAAGCACCAGTTGAGCAGCTCGGCATCGTTCATGCTGTTTAAGTACATCAGTATCACGCCCAGCTTGAGCTTCAACGACCGCATGTTCTTCCAGCGTGTGGATCAGCGTTGGGATGAGGATAACATGACCGTACAGAAAGATACCGTGATGGGATTCTACAACGTGTATGACTTCAATGCCAGCGTGAGCATGAGTACCAAGCTGTATGGCTTCTACATTCCTAATCGCAAACTGTTTGGTGACAAGGTGGACCGCTTCCGCCATGTGATGACGCCTTCGCTGAGTTTCAGTTATCACCCCGACTTCAGCGACCCTATGTGGGCTAAACGTTATGGCGGTTTCTATGGCACGTATGACCGCATGGTGACTACGCGCGATGCGGCGGGTAACTTGGTTCCGAAGTTGGATGAGAATGGTCTGCCGATCTTTGAGGAAGTGAACTACTCCCGATTCAGGGAGGCCCCCGGTAGGGGTAGCGCTGCCAGTCTGTCGTTCTCGTTGGGCAATAACCTGGAGATGAAGCTGCGCAACGACAAGGATACCACGGGCAAGGAGCCATACAAGGTGTATAGCATCATTGATAATCTGAGCATCAGTGGCGGATATAACTTCATTGCCGATTCGATGAATTGGCAGAACTTCTCGGTGAATCTGCGTATCAAGATTCCGAAAGTGAACTATACCATCAACTTGAGCGGTCAGTTTGACCCCTATATGTACACCACTACCGCCAGCGGTCAGCACGTGCGATGCAATGAACTGTACTGGAATCATGGGCGTTTCCCACATTTCTTGGGCACGAGCACCAGTTTCAGCTACACCTTCAACAACGATGTGGTGAAACGCTGGTTTGACAGGGATGCCAAAGACAAGGATCAGGAGCAAGAGGAAGAAGTGATGGCAGAACCAACCATTGACCCCTTGACGGGCGAGATTATTATGCCAGAAGAAGATCCTGCGGCTAAGAAGAAAAAGAAAAAAGAAGATACAGCAACCGATGACGGCTATCTGTTTGCTAAGATCCCGTGGAGTTTGAGCGTGTCGTACAGTTTGCGCTATGGTGCTGGTTCGCAGTGGGATGAGAAACGCAACTACTACAAGATGGAGTTCCGACACAACCTGAGTTTCTCGGCCTCGATCGGACTGGGTAGCGGCTGGAAAGCCAGCACCTCGCTCAGTTATGATGTGAACGCCAAGAAACTGGCGTACTCGAGTATCAATGTGACCAAGGATTTGCACTGCTGGAGCATGAGCGCAAGTTTTGTGCCGTTTGGTCCGTACAAAAGCTATACCTTCCATATCGGTGTGAACGCCAGCATGTTGAAGGATCTGAAGTACGACAAGAGCAGCGCCGATGCTACGGGTAAGCGAGTGAATTGGTGGTAGGAGCAGTTGACAGTTGATAATTAACAATTTACAAAGATATGAAAATTGAAGCAAAGAAAGTAGTGACCCTCCAATACGATTTGTATGTGGACGGTGAGAATGGACAAGAAGAAATGATGGAACAAGCCACAGCCGAGCGTCCGCTGGTGTATTGCCACGGCGAGGGTATGATGTTGCCTGCCTTTGAGCAGCATATGGCTGGTCTGCAAGAGGGCGAAGCGTTTGATTTTCGCATTGCTTGCGAGGATGCCTACGGCGAATACGATACCGATGGTGTGATGCAATTGGATAAGAAGATGTTCTACAACGGCGATGGCGAGTTTGACTCGGAACGCGTGTACGTGGGCGCCATCGTACCTATGAACACCATGGACGGACAGGTGATCAATGCGCAGATAGCTGAGATCACCAAAGAGCATGTGACCATTGACCTCAACCACCCATTGGCGGGCGAGAACTTGCATTTTGTGGGCAAGGTACTGAATATCCGCGAGGTGACCGAAGGCGAATTGAAAGCGTTGCACCATCGCGGTTGCGGTGGCGGTTGTGGCGGCTGCAAGGGTAGCTGCGATGACTGTGGTGGCGAGTGTAATTGCAACTAATAACGGGCTGCCGGATACCGGATGCCCAAAAAAAACAATAAATTCTATGGCAAATATTTTAGCGATAGTGGGTCGTCCCAATGTCGGGAAATCGACCCTGTTTAACCGCTTGACCAAGACGCGTCGAGCGATAGTGAATGACACAGCGGGTACGACCCGCGACCGCCAATACGGCAAGAGCGAGTGGTGCGGAAAAGAGTTTTCGGTCATCGACACAGGTGGCTGGGTGGTGAACTCCGACGATACGTTTGAGAGCGAGATCAACCGCCAAGTGAACCTCGCCATCAAGGAGGCAGATGTGATTCTGCTGGTGGTGGACGTGAATGCAGGCGTGACACAGTTTGATATGGAAGTGGCACACCTGTTGCGCCAAGCCAAGAAAGAGACCGTGCTGGCTGTGAACAAAGTGGATCAGTTTGACCAGCAATATGGTGCGCCAGAGTTCTATAAGCTGGGTCTGGGCGAGCCCTATATCCTGTCGGCAGAGAACGGTTTGGGTACCGGTGACTTGCTGGACGAGATCTGCAGTCGCTTCCGCGATACGGTGGCAGGCGAGGACTTGGAAGAGTTGCCCCGTTTTGCTATTGTAGGTCGTCCTAATGCAGGTAAGAGTAGTATCCTCAACGCTTTCATCGGCGAAGAGCGCACGATTGTGACCGATATCCCTGGCACAACCCGCGATAGTATCTACACGCGATACAACAAGTTTGGCAAGGACTTCTATCTGGTGGATACGGCTGGTATCCGCAAGAAAGCCAAGGTGAACGAGGATCTGGAGTACTATTCGGTGGTGCGCAGTATTCGTGCTATTGAGAACTCCGATGTGTGCATCTTGATGATTGATGCTACGCGCGGCATCGAGGCGCAGGACCTGAATATCTATCAGTTGATTCAGAAGAACAAGAAGGGACTGGTGGTGTGTGTTAATAAGTGGGACTTGATTGAGAGCAAGACCACGGCCGACATCAAGGGCTATGAGCGCGCTATCCGCGAACGCATCGCGCCGTTTACCGATTTCCCTATTATCTTCACCTCGGCGCTCACCAAACAGCGTATCTTCAAGGTGATGGAAACGGCATTGCATGTGTATGAGAATAAACAGAAGAAAGTGCCTACAGCACAACTGAACGAACGCTTCTTGCCACTCATTGAGAACTATCCTCCACCTGCAACCAAGGGTAAGTATATTAAGATTAAATACTGTACGCAATTGCCCAACACACAGATACCTACATTTGTGTTCTTTGCCAACTTGCCACAGTACGTGAAGGAACCATATCGCCGCTTCTTGGAGAATAAACTCCGCGAGTGGTGGGACTTCAACGGTACACCAATACAGTTGTTTATTCGTGCAAAATAAAGATAGTAGTGTGAATTTTTAAGAAAGTTATTCCTTTTCGTAAGGTGCGCTTGCGCGCGTGCAATATTTTTTGTAATTTTGTGGGCTGAATGAAGATTATAGGTTTTAGTCGAATAGGCACAGAGGTACAAATGGTACTGAAGGGCGATTCCTCGTTGTTGGTGAATCGCAAGCCGTTTTTTATTCCAGACTGGAGCAGCGATGTGCGCATGACACCTTGTGTGGTCGTACGTGTGAGCCGTCTGGGCAAGCATGTGGGTGCGCGTTTTGCTTCGCGCTACTACGATGCGGTGGCTCCAGGACTGAATATGCAGGCGGCGGATATGGTGGCGCAAGGCCTGTGGACGGAAGGATGGGCTTTTGACTACTCCCTGGTGGTGGGGCAGTTTGTGTCGCCAGAATGGTTGGGCGAACATTCGCTGCTCATCACTGCGGACGAAGCCATCGAACGGGTGAGCAAAGTGATGACAATCCGCCAAGGTGATATGATATATATTGATTGTCAGGCGGATGCACGTAGGTTGGTGCCAGAGGAGGAGATTAGCGTGCAAAAAGAGAACAACGAACTGTTATATTGCAAAATCAAATGAGAAAACGATTATTATTCATACTGTCTGCGATGCTCTTGTCCGTAGTGGCTGTAGCACAACGTCATAGTTACGCGGAGGAGTCTGTTCTGCGTGAGGGCAATGTGGTGAAAATACGAGTCAAAGAAACGGGTATTCACGCCGTCACATACGATGAACTGACGAAGTGGGGATTGCAGCCAGAGCAGGTGCGTGTGCTGGGCTATGGCGGTAATGTGCTGAGCGAGAAATTCGCATTGCACAAGTGGGATGATGTGCCATCGGTGGCGTTCTATATGCATAAGGGTGCAGATGGCGTGTTCGGTTCGGGGGATTATATCTTGTTCTACGCACGCGGTCCAGTAGGATGGGCGTACAACGGCAAGCGCTGGGCGCATACGCGCAATCCATATAGCAATTATGGATATTATTTCTTGAGCGATGCTGCGGGCGAGCAACACCTGATAGCGGATGCCGAAGCAATAGATGCCAGTGGTGCGTACGAGGTGGACTGGAGCACCGAATATTGGTTGCACGAAATAGACAAGGTCAACCTGATCGACAAGACAGGAGTCAGCGGTGGCGGTAGGCATTTCTATGGAGAGTCAATCGTGCCTAACAACAACACGCTGCCTATCTCTTTTGATACCAAGAACGTACGGACGGACAAGTCCATGACTTGCTTTGCCGAGGTGGCAGTGAGTGCTGCGGAAAAAACGAAGATGACCATGGAGCTGGCTGGCAAACTTGCCACGAGATATTATGATGCCATCCTCGTATCGGATTTCTACACCAAGGCGCGTGTAGATTCGATGCAAATCACCATTGCAGCCAAAACCGCGGGCGAGCAGCAAGTGGAGATACGACTGGTAGATGCGGCTTCGGGTGCGATAGCGTATCTGGATTATGTGGAGCTGAACGTGCCTGTGGATCTAAAGATGCGCGGGCAAGAGATGGCGATCAGCAATACTACGCAACTGAAGCAATCGCCCACCATGCGATTTGTGATGTCTTCTGCAACACCCAACACGCAGATCTGGCGTGTGACAGATGGCGTGAACATACAGCGCATGCCTACCACAATGACCAACGACGGCAGAATAGCTTGGGTGGGAAACAACATGCAGGCAGAGATGTATATGGCGGTGGATGTGGCACAAAAGTCGTGGAGAAAACCCGAATATGTGGGCAAGGTGGCTAATCAGAATCTGCATGCATTGCGCAACAAGGATTATGTGATTATCTGTCCAACAGAGTTTAAGGACGCGGCGCTCCGTTTGGCAAAGAAACACGAAGAGGTGGATCATATCACTTGGGCTGTGGTTACTGCTGAAGAGGTGTATAATGAGTTCTCCTCTGGAACGCCCGATGTGACTGCTTATCGATGCCTGATGAAGATGCTATACGATCGCGCTCAGGGCAACAAAACGCAGCAACCTAAGAACTTGCTGCTGATGGGTAGCGCGTCCTATGACAATCGTAACCTGCTGGGTGAGAAGTCGGGTGTGCCACAACTGCTGGTGTATGAGGCAAAAAACTCTACCGAAGAGACGAAGGCCTACGGCACGGATGACTACTGTGGTTTTATGGCAGATAATGCGGGTGTCGATACCAAGGGCAACTTCAATGAGACCAAAGCACGTATGGATCTGGGAGTGGGTCGATTGCCAGTTCGCACATTGGAGCAAGCCAATCAGGTGGTAGATAAACTCTGTCGCTACATGGATAATGCGGTGTTGGGCAAGTGGAAGAGCCAGATATGCTTCTTGGCAGATGATGGCGATAGCGGATTGCACATTGAGACAGCAGATGAGGGTGCTGAGGTGCTGCGCAAAGAGAACCCTAATTTTGTGGTGAATAAGATTTATCTGGATGCCCACATACAGGAGGTGAACGCTGCGGGAGAACGGTATCCATTGGCGAAGAATCAGTTTGATAATCTGCTGACCAACGGCGTGTTGTTTATGAACTATTCCGGTCATGGTGGCTATAATAATATCACGAATGAGATGTTCATGAGCACAAATGATATTCGCAACATGTCCAACACGAATCAGGGCTTCTGGTTCTTGGCCACCTGTAGTTTCTCGCATTATGACGGAGGAATACCTTCGGCGGGAGAAGAGGCCGTGTTGAATCCATATGGCGGCGCGATAGGAGTGTTGTCGGCGTGCCGAACGGTGTATGCCACACAGAATGAGATACTGAATACTAACCTCTGCGACACCTTGTTCGGACACAAAGATGCGTTCTCCTACTATATGACATTGGGTGAAGCGGTTAGTAGCGCTAAGAATATGCCTAATCTGTATGGGGATACGAACAAGATGCCGTATGTGCTGCTGGCTGACCCAGCCCTGCGACTGAACTATCCTACGGATTATGAGATACGCACTACATCGGATCTAGATACCTTGCGTGCGCTGACGGTACACACCATTCAGGGCTATGTGGCTGATGCTACGGGCGATACGGCTACATGGTTTAATGGACCGATGGATATTACGATATGGGATAAGATGCAACAGATGATTACCAACGACAACGACGAGACCAATGAGGATGCCAAGAAACGATTGAAGTTCAATGATTATCCTAATGTGTTGTTTTCGGGAGTCACGACTATTGTGGATGGAAAGTTTGAGTTCACCTTTATGGTGCCAAAGGATATTCGCTACAACTATGGTAATGGTCGTATAGCATACTACGCATATGACCAAGAAACGCGTGGCGAAGGAGTGGGGCACTACGAGGACTTTGTGGTAGGTGGTAGTAGCACCGTGGAGATTATAGATACAGTAGGTCCCGAACTGGAGATCTACCTCAATCATCCGCTGTTTGCCGATGGCGACAAGACCTATGAGTTCCCACATTTCTTTGCGAATATCTACGATGAGAATGGTATCAATACCGTCGGTTCGGGTATCGGACACGATCTGATGATGGTGATTGACGAAGACCCTGCGATGACCTATGTGCTGAATGATTATTTCCAAGCAGAGAACAATAGCTATCAGCGAGGCAGAGTCAGCTATAAGATGCCGGAGATGGCAGAAGGAGCACACCGTATGACGTTCCGCGCGTGGGATATGTTTAATAATAGTAGTACAGCTGCGCTCAATTTCCATGTGGTGAAAGGTATGGCGCCTACCTTGTACCAAGTAGTGGCATATCCTAATCCTGTGTCTGCGTCGGGTGTACTGCACTTCCAAATTGATTACGATCAACCTCATGAAGTAATCATGACGGAAATACGCGTATATAATCTCAGTGGACAACTCATCAAGGAGTTTGCACAAACAGGTGCCAATGGTATTCAGTGGGATTTGAGCCAAATGAATATCTTGGCGGGCATGTATATATATCAAGTGAAAATCAAAACCCTCAACTCGGAGTTCGTCTCCAAGACGGGTAAAATCATAATCAGCAAATAACGCCTATGAAGCATATTTAGAATAACGATTACCTATGAGGCATATAAGCCCAATAAAAAGATTATTAACTAAAAAAATAAAAACAATTACAACAATGAAGAAAATTCTTTTATCAATGATGACCCTCGTTGGTCTGACAATGTCTGTGATGGCAACTAACCCTGTGGTGACTGCCATGCCATCCCTCACTATCGCTCCTGATGCTCATGCTGCGGGTATGGGTGATATAGGTGCTGCTACCAATCCAGACCTCAATTCACAACACTGGAACCCATCTAAATATGCCTTCATGCAGAGCAAGGGTGGTCTCACCGTCAACTACACACCATGGTTGAGAAGTCTGGTGGGTGATATCGACTTGGCTTATATCGCAGGTTACTACAATATGGGCGATATGGCAGGTACTATCTCTGGTAGTTTCCGCTATTTCTCTATGGGTGAAGTCAGTCTGATTGATGATGGCGAGAGTATTTTAGGTACCGCACGTCCTAATGAGTGGGCATTGGATGTGGCATATTCGCGTAAGTTACACGAGTACCTCAGTATGGCTGTGGCATTGCGCTTTATGTATAGCGATATGAATAATGGCAGCAATACGACTACTGATGGTGTGTCGATTGAGAACTACCCAGCTTGGACCTTCGCAGCTGACCTCTCGCTCTACTATCGTCAACCTATCGCTACTCCTATGGGCGAGAGCTATTTCGCGTTGGGTTTCAATCTCAGCAACTTAGGTGGCAAGATGACCTACGATGAGGGCGAGACACAACATTTCGTACCTGCTAACATGCGCTTGGGTGTAAGCTATGAGTTGCCATTCGATGATTACAACCGATTGATGATCTCGGCTGAGGCGAACAAGATGTTGGTACCAACCTCTCAATCTAAATTCGCTGTGGATGCTAATGGCGAACCTCTCAAGGATGCACAACAACGCAAGGAGTGGTACGATGAGGTATCTTCACCTAATGGCTGGTGGATGTCATTCTGCGATGCTCCAGGTTATTATAACGATCAGACCGACAAGCATATCTCCCCTGCAATGGAAGAGTTGCAAGAGATTCAATGGGCTATTGGCTTGGAGTATAGCTACAACCGCCAATTCTTTGGTCGTATCGGTTATAGCCACGAGAACTACTACAAAGGCAACCGTCGCTACCTGACATTGGGTGCTGGTTTCAAACTCAGTATCTTCTCATTGGATTTTGCATACTGCCTCGCAACTGCGCCAACCAACCCATTGAACGGCACCATGCGTTTCACACTGGGCTTCGACCTCGCAGGTATCAAAGATTTGGTAAACAATAAGAAATAATGCGTATCGGTTTCGGATATGATGTACACGCTTTTGCTCCCAACCGCGAACTGTGGTTGGGGGGCATACGTGTGCCTGCGGAACAAGGGTTATTAGGGCACTCTGATGCCGATGTTCTCATTCATGCGCTATGCGATGCCCTGCTCGGTGCAGCCACTATGCGCGATATCGGCTATCATTTTCCACCGGTGAAGGGAAACGAGTACGAGAATATCGACTCAAAGATTCTCCTACGCAAAGTCATGCAAATGATTCGTGAAGCAGGGTATGAGCTCGGCAATTGCGATTGTACTGTCTGCGCGGAAGCACCCAAACTGAATCCGCATATACCCGCTATGACCGCTTGCCTGGCAGAAGTGATGGGAGTAAACGAAAACCAAATCAGCATCAAAGCTACGACGACCGAGCACCTCGGATTCGTAGGGCGTAAAGAGGGCATGGCTGCGCAAGCAGTGGTTCTTATCGAAAAAACAAGATGAAGATAATCAAACTGATATTGTGCGTTATGGGATTTTTCTGCTGTGGCAAGCTTGCAGCAGAAGATGTGACCAGTGTGCGTGACACATTGATAACCAACGATTCTATCATCGTCATTCACACCGTATGCGCTCCTATCTGTTCCTCGCACGCGCGTGTATATAATAAGGAGTGGCAACTGATCGGCGTGCTGGAACCGCCATTCAAGTCGGCTTTTCCCGAAGCGTATATTGAGGAGAACAAACTGCTGTGGCGCGACAACGATAATTTCGACTATACTCCAGTTCGATGAGATCTTTCGTTATCACATCGTTACCACATCATTACCACCCTGAACATCGTAATACACCCCTAATGCAAACGTTCAATTCTACATCGCCTATGCAACTCCCGATTTACCTAATCGGCTATATGGCTGCGGGCAAAACTACGGTCGGTCGGTTGTTGGCTGAGCGTTTGGGTTGGCGCTTTGTGGACTTGGACGAGGCCTTTGCCGAGATTCACAGCCAGACGCCCGCCGAGTATATCCGCGAGCACGGCATAGAGGCGTTTCGCTACAAAGAGAAGTATGTGCTTGAGGATCTGGCAGAACTGCCCATAGAGAAAGTGATTTATGCTACGGGCGGTGGTTATCCATGCTGGGAAGATAATATGGAGTGCCTCAAGGAATTGGGTACGAGTATCTATCTCAAGTGGAAACCCGAGCATTTGGCTCAGCGACTAATGCTCACAGATTTGAGTACGCGCCCTGTGCTACAAGGCCGCACAGAAGAGGAACTGCTGGCTTTCATCACCCCGCAACTTCAAGCCCGCGAACCATTCTATATGATGGCGGACTATGTCATCGAAGCACCCGTCAAGGCCATTGCCGCAGAAGATGACCAGCATATCGCTGATCTCCTCTACCGACTCATCATAAGCGCATAAATTTTGTTTAATTTTATATAATTTTCTACAATTTTTGTAGTGAAAATATGATCAACGATATTCAAGACGAAATAATAGAGGAGTTCAGCAGTTTCGATGACTGGATGGACCGCTATAGTCTGCTCATAGACTACGGCAATGGCTTGGAGCCATTCCCCGAGGCAGACAAGTGTGATAAGAACCTGATTGATGGATGTCAGTCTAAGGTGTGGTTTACCGCCGAGATGCAAGACGGCAAGGTCATTTACAAGGGCGATTCGGATGCTATCTTGGTCAAAGGTATAGTGGCATTGCTCATTCGTGTGCTGAGCGAGCATACACCTAAAGAGATTGTAGATAGCGAGTTATACTTCATCGATGAAATCCATCTCCGCGAACACCTGTCTCCTACTCGCAGCAATGGACTCAACGCCATGCTCAAGCAAATGCGATTGTTCGCACTAACCTATCAAGCACAAAATTAAACATGAATTTGAGAAAGAGCATACTTGTTTTGATGGCGCTTGTGCCATCCTTTATCTTCGCACAAGTGACTATCACAGAGAAGGATACTTCGATTGTCACACCAGAGGCGCATTTCTTTGCTACCTTTGTTAAGTCCTTTAAGCATGGCTTGTCGTTGACCATAGAGGAGGAGATACGTAGTGCTCCTACGCACCGTGCGCATACTACGCTGGGCTTGACCTACGCGCCTATCCAATATGTGAATATCTATGCGGCATATACGCTGAAGTTATACGGTAATCAGGGCTGGACTGATCCCAATAAATACCTTCAACATCGTGCTAATCTTCTGATTACGGGACAAGTCAAATTGGGGCAATGGAATCTGTCGTTGCGCGAAGGTGTGATGTTGGATGCTCGTGCGGGTGAGGTAGATACACGCGTCAAGAATCAAGTGGATTTTACGCTGCGTAGTCGCCTGCAAGCCGTATATTCGATTCCAGAAACGCCACTCGGTATTGTCGGTAAGTTCGAAATACTCAACACGCTCAATGCTCCCGTTGCATATTTGAACGAGGCGATGAAGCAAGAGGCGAGAGGCGCTGAGGCTCTCCCACTTCAGGGGGTGTTGGAGGGGGCTCCATACGGACAGTATATCAGCGAATTGCGTCCTGAAGCTGGTCTGCAATGGAAAATCAACAAACAAAACTCCTTGACCCTCACCTATCGATACAATTACCTTTACGATCGTGGTTTGAGTATAGATGACACGACAGGAAATATCAAAATAACAAATAAATATACTACCAAACACCTAATACTACTTGCATATAAATTTGGTTGGTAAATCCCTTATAATAAAACAACAGACACGCATTTGCGTGTCTGTTGTTTTATTACCTGCCTTTAGCCTCTTGCCTTTAACCTCTCACCTATACCTCGCTGATCTTTCCATCAGCGAATTGCAACTTGCGTCCGGGGTATTGCTCTGGCCAAAGGGGATTGTGGGTGGACATAATCACGGTCATGCCTGCTTGGCTGATGCTATAGAGCAGTTCCATGATTTCTTTTCCCGTCTCGGGGTCGAGGTTGCCAGTTGGCTCGTCTGCCAGAATCAGACCTGGTGCATTCAGCAAGGCACGAGCAATCACCACGCGTTGTTGCTCTCCGCCAGAGAGTTGATAAGGCATCTTGTATGCTTTTTCGGCCATACCTACTTGCTTGAGTACATCGTGGATATTGCTCTTCATAGCACGCTTGTCTTTCCAACCAGTGGCCTTCAATACGAATAGCAAGTTCTCTTCCACGTTGCGGTCGCTGAGTAGTTGGAAGTCCTGAAATACTACACCCACCTTACGGCGCAAATAGGGTATATCGCGGCGGCGGAGTTTCAGCAAATCGTAATCCAATGCTGCGGCTTCGGTGCCCTCAACAGGCAGCTCGCCGTAGATGGTTTTCATAAAACTCGACTTGCCACTACCAACGCGCCCTAAGAGATAGATCATCTCACCCGATGAAACGGAGAGATTGACATCTTTCAACACGATTTGCTCGTCTTGACATATCTCAACATGCTTATATACAATCAGTTCTTTCATTACTCTCGCCTTTAAGTCTCGCCTTTCGCCTTACTCCGCATCCATTTGGTTAATCTTGTTCTCCAAATCAGTGAGTTGGCTCTTCAATGTGTCAATCTTCTTGCGCATGTCATCCACCAGCTTGTTAGCTTGCTTTGATTTGCCAGTGAAGAAGAGGATATTGTTTTCAGCGGTCTTGATTTCTTGTACCAGATTTTCGTACATCTTCACCAATTTCTGGCGGTCAGTCATTTGATCGACTTTCTTGTTCCAACGCTCTTTTGCCTCTGCGCGTTTTTGTGCGTATTGCTCGCGCAGTTCTTTGGTGGCTTCGCGTTTTGCCTCGAAGAAGGTGTCGCATGCTGCGGTAAATTTCTTCCACAGGTCATCTGAATACTTACGTGCTACAGGACCCACTTTCTTCCATTGTTGTTGGAGTTCGATGAGCTTGTTGGTGGTCTCTGTCCATTCGATGCTGTCCTTCAATGCCTCTGCGGCTTCAATCAGTTCGCGTTTCTTCTTCAGGTTCTCGCTGAACTCATCGCGCATGCCTTTGTAGTAATTGGTTTTGGCTTTGAAGAATGCCTCGCACAGGTCGCGGTATTCGTTGTAGATGGCTTGGTTTTGTTTCTTAGGTGCAAAACCTATGGTGCGCCATTCTTGTTGGATAGCTTGCACTTTCTCGGTAGCGTCATCCCATTGTTTGTTGGATTTCAGTTTGTTGACATCCAATGCCTTGATTTGCTCAATCAATGCTTGTTTCTTCTCCAGATTCTCGTTCTCTTTGGCATGCAACTCATCGAAATATGCTTGGTGCTTCTTGTTGATTACGCTGCTGGCTTGTTTGAAGCGGTTCCATAGGTCTTCGCGCAACTCACGAGCCACAGGACCAATCTCAGCCCACTCGTCGTGCAACTGTTGCAATGCGCGGTTAGCTTCTACGATATTGGGATTCTCTTGCAATTTCTCGGCTGCCTCGCAGAGCAGGGTCTTCATCTCAAGATTCTTCTTGAAATCCAGATCACGCAACTCGATGTTGATTTTCACAAGGTCATAGAAGCGCTCCTGGTATTGTTGATAGTTTTTCCAAATCTCTTGTGTTTTGGTCGCTGGCACAGCACCGATAGTTTTCCATTCTGCTTGCAGTTCGCGCATTTTCTTCAGGTTATCCATCACATCGGCGGTCTCAGCATCTGCCATCTCTTTCATCTGTGCAAGGATGTTCTCTTTGCGCAGGAGGTTTTGTGCTTGCTCTTCTTCGATTTGCTTTTGCAACTCAGCGCGACGTTGTTTGTATGTATTCAACAATTCGCGGAACTCTTGTTCTAACTCATCAATAGATGGCAACCAATTCTCCAGCACTTCGCCGGCTGCCTGAGCTGCCTCCAAAGCGGCTTTCTTTTGTGCCTCTAACTCTTGATGATACTGACGGTAGAATTGTGTTTTCAGCACTTCTACTTGTTCTTTCACTTCCGCTACATTCTTCTGTAGTAACTCCTTTAGTTCGTCCACGAACTGTTGTTTTTCATTTGCCATAATTGTAAAAATAGTTACGCCCTTTCGAGCGGGGTTCATAAATTTCGCTGCAAAGATACGAATAAATTTGCATATGTGCAAAAAAAAGTGTACCTTTGCGCACAAATTTTACAATTATGGCAGAAATGGAACAAGAATGGACGACTGAGATTCGTCCGAAAGATAGTCTTTTGTCCGTAGATTTCAAAGAAATCTGGCGTTATCGCGACTTGATGATGCTCTTCGTGAAGCGTAATATCATCACCCAGTACAAGCAGACCGTACTCGGTCCCCTGTGGTATGTGATTCAACCCATGATGACCACCGTGATGTATATGGTGGTCTTTGGTGGTATTGCTAAAATCTCTACTGACGGACTCCCTCAACCTCTCTTCTATTTGGCAGGTATCAGTTTCTGGCAGTATTTTGCGGATTGCTTGACCAAAACCTCAAATACGTTCGTGAGCAATGCAGGCATCTTTGGTAAAGTGTATTTCCCCCGTTTGGTGACCCCACTGAGCGATGTGATTAGCAACCTGATGCGTTTTGGTATTCAGTTTGGTTTGTTCCTCGTAGTGTACGCATATTATGCTTTGTTTACGGATGTGCAGATACATACCAACTGGTACGCCCTCATGTTCCCTGTCTTGGTGTTGATGTTGGCAGGCTTGGCGTTGGGCTTTGGTATCTTGTTCTCCAGTATGACGACTAAGTACCGCGACTTGCAATTGTTGCTTGGCTTCTTTGTCAGTCTATGGATGTACGCTACACCAGTCATTTATCCCCTTTCTACTATTACCAACGACACATTGCGTATGGTGATGCAGCTCAACCCATTGACGGGTATTGTGGAGTTCTTCAAGTACGGCATGTTGGGCGTAGGTAACCACGAATGGTGGATGCTGGGCTATAGCTTCGGCTTTATGGTGGTGCTCCTTGCGATAGGTATCGTGGTATTCAACAAGGTACAAAAATCCTTCATGGATACTGTTTAATGAAGTTCTTTCCTAACTGCAAGATCAATATAGGTTTGCGCATAGTGCGCAAACGCGAAGATGGTTACCATGATTTGGAGACCATCTTCTATCCTGTCTATGGCCTGCACGATGAGTTGGAGGTAGAGCCCGCAGAGGAGTTTGCTTTCCTGCAAGATGGTTTGGTCGTGGATTGCTTGCCTACGGACAACCTTATATATAAGCTGTACAAGCGCATGCAGGAGCATTTCCCGCAAATAGGCAATGTCAAAATCACTTTTAAGAAGAATATCCCGTTTGGCGCGGGTTTGGGTGGTGGTAGCAGCGATGCGGCGCATATGGCTATTGCGCTGAACGAGATTTTTGCATTAGGATTAACTAGAGAGCAATTGGCAGAGGAGGTACGTCCTTTGGGGGCAGACTGCCCGTTCTTTGTGTATAACACGCCTTGCTATGCCGAAGGAATTGGTGATCAACTTACGCCTATTTCTTTGGATTTGAGCGGCTTGCGCCTTGTGATGATTAAGCCTGCTTGTGGTGTCTCTACCAAGGAAGCATATGCGGGTATTAGGCCGAAAGGTACCTGCGAAGTCTTTAATGACCTTAAAGTCCTTAATGTCCTTAACGACCTTACTATCCTTTCCGCCCTTACCAACGATTTTGAAGAAACTGTTTGTAAGGTTCATCCTGAGATAGCAGAAATAAAAAAGCGCCTACTTTCTGCAGGCGCCATTTATGCAGCCATGTCTGGCTCTGGCTCAACAGTCTTTGGCTTGTTCCAAAACAATGCGGAAAGTCGTACCGACGCCCAATTGCGATTGCTTCACGAAGAGTTTGCCTCGATGGTAATCTTCGATGATACGCTTGCCTAAACTCAATCCCAATCCCCAACCGCGTTTCTTGCTTGTGTAACCGGGCTGGAATATCCGTTTGAAGTTTCTGCGGTCAATACCCTTACCTGTGTCGGTAATATCAATATAGAGGTTTTCGTTTTTTCCCTTTCCGTTTTCCGTTTTCACCTCAATAGTGATACTGCCTTTGCCCTCCATTGAGTCAATGGCATTCTTGCAGATGTTCTCAATCACCCACTCAAATAACGGTGCGCACAGCATCGCCCTTGCCTCAGCGGGGTCCCCGAAAACGCTCGTGGCGTTTTGGGGTGCTCTTAACCTCTCGCCTTTAACCTCTAACCTATACTCTATCTTACTTGAGGTTCGCGCACGCATGTAGTCCATAGCGGATTGTACCACAGGCAGTACTTCGTATTCTTCCAATTTGGGTTGTGAACCAATCTTGGAGAAACGCTCGGCTATCATCTGTAGTCGGCGGATATCTTCATCCATCTGTGGTAGTAGTGGATCGTTGGGGTAGGTGGCTTTCAGCAGTTCGTTCCATGCGTTGAGCGAGGAGATAGGGGTGCCTAATTGGTGCGCAGTCTCTTTGGATAGTCCCACCCACAGACTATTCTTCTCGCTGCGTTGTACCATAAGTAGGGCGATAGCCGCCAGCCCAGCAAGGGCAAGCATGACAACCAACTGAATATATGGGAAATACGACAGCCAACGCAGCGTGCTGGATGTCTCGTAATAGATATACTGCATCACATTGTCGGAGATACGCACTTCGATGGGGTGTTGGGTGGCACGGAGTTCGTTGATTTTGTTGATATAGAATCGTTCTGCATTGTGTTTGGGTGCAGGCACATTGCGTGAGAGTAGGATGTTGTAATTGGTGTCCACCATATATACGGGTATGGTGGTATTGCCTTCCATCACTTGCAGTAGCAGGTCGATATTGTCATTTTCGTCGGCTAAGATGAACTGGCGCGTCGCCTCTGCCCAAAGCTCAATTTTCTTTTGTTCCTCTTCTTGCAGAGTATTTACTATATTACTGGTTGTCAGCGAACTAACAACTACGACAATTACGAGTAGCAGGGTGATACCTATGCTCAGTATATTCGAATTCAGTCGGTTCATGTGAGGTGAATTATATAATTAGTTTGCAAAAGTACAATAAATTTCTGTTACAACCAAATTTTCTTGCAAATATTGTTTTTTTTAGATATAATTGCTGTAAATTTTCTCATTTGCACCGCACTATTACCGCACTATTACCGCACAATAACCGCACAATAACCGCACAATTCCTTTCGACCACGGAACCCCGCGAGAAGCAATTTGTAAGAAAAATCCTATTGCCTAATCGCTATTTATGTCTCTTTTGATTGAAAGTGGCGATATTTTTTATACCATTTCTTGCTCATATCAAAATAATTCACTACCTTTGCACGGCAAATCCGAGAAATCGGTTTTGCAGACATATTTTATAAAAGCGTTTGCTTTATTTGGGAATTTATTCATCTCTCGACAATTTGAATTTCTATCTTTCCGAAATACAGCGAAACGCTCACGTTTATACGTGGGCTTTCTGTATATATTGGAGATAGATAGGAGTCGAGACCTGAATGAACCAATAACAGTTGGCTCACGTTTTTTGTGTACCTATATTTCAATTGAGAAAGAAAACAAAATACTAACCAATTAAAAACAACAAAACAATGAAAAAATTATTCTCTTTATGTTTGATTTGCCTTTTGGCAGTATCAGCGATGGCACAACGTGCTGCAGTCATGGAGTTTAAAGCGGGTGCAGGTATCTCGCAAGCAGATGTAGATGGTCTTTCAGGAATTTTTATCACTTATTTCCGCCCTGCAGGGTATACTATGATTGAGCGTACACAAATTGATCGAATTATTGATGAACAACAATTTCAGCGGAGTTCCTTGACTGAGAGTCAAATGGTACGTATAGGTCAGTTATTGAATCTATCAAAGATAGTGATAGGTGATGTAAATGTGGTTATGGGGCAATATAATGTAGATGTGCGTGTGGTTAATGTAGAAAGTGGTACGATTGCTGCTACAGAAGGATCTACCTTTGCAGGTTCTTCTTATCGTGAGGCGATGAAGAGTCTTGCGCAAAAATTAGCAGGTCAGATTGCTGTTAATGCAGGTTCAACGGTAAGTACACAACAATCTTCTGCAGCCCAATTACCTGTTGATCCTTATGTTCTATATGGTTATTTAAAAGTATTTCCTAATGATTTAGGAATATTTGATGCGGAGCCATTCCGAGTGATTTCTCGTATAAATAACTCTCAACAATTTGGTTATAGAAGTTGGCGTCTGCCTACCAATGAGGAATTAGCTCTGATGCGTGCTAATAATCTTATCGGTTCTGGAGAATATATGACTACTGAAAATAAAAAAGGCATAGTTCGTTTAGTGACAGACAAAGAAAAGGGCGTGGTTGTTTCTGTACGACCTGGTTATGTAGACTTAGGTTTGACGAGTGGAACCTTTTGGAAAGAGACATCCGAAGATGGTTATTATGAATATGACGAGGCGGTTAGTCGTTTTGGTAAACAATTACCCACAAAAAAACAGTTAGAGGAACTTAAAGAAGAATGCGAGTGGACTTGGACTGGTTATGGTTATAAGGTGGTCGGACCTAATGGTAATTCTATCTATTTCTTCGCAGCAGGAGAGATGTATGGGTACACAAATCGCAGTAGAGGGACTCGTGGTTACTACTGGTCTTGTACTTATGACGTAGGTAATAGTAGTTACTACGCTTACCTACTTTCTTTTGATTCAGATGATATTAGTGTGTATAAGGCTGCACAAGATACAAGGGGGAGTGTATATCTTATTCTATAATGTTTATATTTTATTTGTTCTTTTAATATTCAAGTTAAATGTCAGATTTCTTTGGCATAGAAATTGCATAGAGTGGGGTAAGGGCAGAAAAAGCTCTTGCCCTAATAGATGAACCAATAAACCTAAACCTTAATCATTAACCTTTTAACCAAACCAACTATGACAAATGGAACCAAGATGCTACTTGCTCTCTTAGGCGGAGCAGTAGTCGGAGCCACAGCAGCGTTAATGCTGGCTCCAAAGAGTGGCAGAGAACTGCGTGCAGAGATCGCGGCCATCGCCCGCGAGAAGTACAAAAACATGAACATGGATGAGATCTCTCACCTCGTGGACAAAGTGATGAAACGCATTAAGAACGGTCTATGCAACTGCCAGTGCAAAGCCGATCTCGAAGCCGCAGTAGAAGATGCTGCAAAGAAATAACTCCCAGCTTCTAACCTCTAACCTTTAACCTAACGACTATGAATCCCACTCTCTACAATCAATTACTGTCTGATACTCAGGCATATCTAAAAACGCAATACCAACTGCTGCAAGTGCGCAGCATTGAGCAAACGAGCCAATTATTAGGGCTGATTATTGCGCTATTTGCTATCACTGCAATCGTGGTTGTTGGACTGATTTTCTTGGCTATTGCTTTGGCTGCATGGCTCGAACAATGGCTGCCGATGTGGGCGTCGTATCTCGTCATTGCAGGGGCAATGTTGCTGATTGCGTTAGGGGTGTTGTGGGGCAGACGGCTATGGTTTGTTCGCCCAATTGAGAAGCACCTCGGCGAAGTTGTATTGGATAATCCGCAGCCGCTAAAGCAACAAAAGCAAGCCATTGAGAACCAATCATCTATGCAGCGCGAGTTGCTCGAACGTGACATGGCAGAAATCCGCCGAGACTGGGCACAAGTGCAACAGATATGGCAAATGATTCAAGGACTATTCTAATGCAGCTCTAATAGAAGTTTATAGCAGATAAGAGGAGGATATGTGAGGAGCATATCCTCCTTTTTTGTGCTGTATAACATGTATATAAACGTAAATTTGATAGGTGAAAGTGACAAAAAGGGGATTAACAAATAATTAGCAATTATTTATTTGCACGAATCAGAAAAAAGTTGTACCTTTGCAAGGTATTTTGGAAAATACGGGCAAATTGCAAAATAAACATAATAAACAACTTTATACATTAACCCGACTGAGGATCGAGGAACAGGAATAAGT
>JAFYWK010000028.1 GCA_017558065.1 Paludibacteraceae bacterium | reverse complement strand
TTGAAAATCCTAAAATCTTAGCAATTCTAGTGGGGGGTACACCACGATTATACATTTTAATTGCCTTTAATTTTTCTTTTAATGAATGCTCCATAAGCGACACTTAGTTTTGTGTCTAACTTTTGGGGTGCACTTCAATGCGGGTCCCTCCTCGAAAGTACAGTCGCAAAATGCAGACTATACTCCAGAACGCTCACATAATGCGGGCTAACGCCCTCGCATTGAACGAAACAATTGTACCTTCGGACGCCGCCTGTTGGAAAATTCAATCTCGCATATGCTCGAACGAATTTTCCAACATTCCCCCGAAGCTACGTTCGCTCAATGCAGCCTATGCGCAAGAAAAATGCGTTTGAAAATAAATTTTCACTCATTTTTCTTGCACATATGCATTTTTTGTTGTACCTTTGTCCAAATTTTCACTTCAAAACCTTCTAATATATGAAAGTGCTACAAGAAATGACCGCCGTGAGATTACTTCAGTTGAAAGCTATTAAGTTTCAACCGAAGAATCCGTTTATATGGGCGAATGGGTGGAATGCTCCTATGTACTGCGATGATAGAAAAGTATTGTCCTACCCTAAAATGCGCGATTTTATTCGCTTGGAGTTGGCACGCGTGATCGCAGAAATGTATCCAGATGCAGATATTATTGCAGGTGTGGCTACTAACGCCATCGCACACGGCGTGCTGGTGGCACAACAACTGAGTATGCCATTCGTGTATGTACACCCACAACCTAAAGACCACGGCTTGGAAAACCAAATAGAAGGCGATCTGCGTCCTCGACAAAGCGTTGTCATCGTTGAAAACCAAGTCAATACAGGCGAAAATATCCTGAAAGTGGTGGAGGCAATACGCAACAACGGCTGCAAAGTGTTGGGCGTGGTGACAATATTTGACTATTGTTTCGCAGCTACCAAGCGCAAGCTGGACAAAATAGACGTGTCACTCACCTCGCTCACGAACATCGAAACCGTACTGCGCCATGCGTTTGCTATGGACCTGATTGATGAGGAACAAAAACAAATCATAGAACAATGGCAGCATAATCCTGCCAAATGGGAGAAATAACTATGGCCTCTAAATACGAAAGCAAAATCGGACAAATACCTTGCAACGATCAGTTGGTGTATTCCGTGCTGAGCAATCTGGAGAATCTGCAACGATTCATGGACGCTATCCCACAAGATAAAGTCAAAGAATTGGAGATTACACCCGACGCTATTCGCATGAAAATAGACGGAATGGCACAGAAATTCACCATCCGAATTGTGGAAAAAGAAGAAAATAAAACCATCAAGTTCGGCGTGGATAACCTGCCAATGGATGTCAATATGTGGATCCAACTCAAGCAAGTGGCTGAGCAAGACACTCGCATCAAACTCACCATCAAAGCGGACATACCCATGATGTTCAGAATGATGTTTGAGAAAAAACTACAACAAGGTTTGGACCAAGCCGTGGATATGCTCTGCCAAGTGCCCTACGCATCGTGGGCATAACCACTCTAAACAATTCTACACAACTCTACACCATTCTCCACCACTCTATGGGACATAAAAAAAGAAAAAGACGTATTCGTATTCACCGCGAAGGTCGCGGGTTGATAGCTACACTCACATTGCTGATCTTTATCATCAATGTGCCCATGTTCATGTATATGCCTAACTGGATAGGCGCTATAACACTACTGCTGAGTGCCAGTCTGCTGGTGTTTGTGACCTACTTCTTCCGCAATCCAACGCGTATTGTGGAGGTGAGCGATGATAATCTGCTCATCGCGCCTGCGGACGGCAGAATCGTAGTGGTGGAACCCACTGAGGAGCATGAGTATTTTCACGAGAAGCGCTTGCAGGTGAGCATCTTCATGTCGCCATTCAATGTGCATGCCAACTGGTATCCTATCGAGGGAACCGTGCTCGTGTCCGAACATCAGGACGGACGCCATCAGGGCGCATGGCTGCCCAAATCCAGCACCGAGAACGAACGCTCGTTGGTGGTGATAGAGACACCCTCTAAAGTGCAAATCGCTATTCGCCAGATAGCAGGCGCCATGGCACGACGAATCGTTACCTATGCTAAACCAGGACACCAATCACAACGCAACGAACATTTTGGTTTTATCAAGTTTGGCTCACGCGTAGATATGTACCTGCCACTAGACACAGAAATCTTTGTAAAAGTAGGCGAACCAGTTATCGGAAACGAAACCATTATCGGCAGACTAAAATAGTCCCACGCCTTTATACTTTACATCATAAACTTTATTCTTAATACTACTAATCATGGATAAATTCGAATCATTATTTGCAGAATACCCTTGCACACTCACCGATGAGTTGGTGCAAAAGAATACCGCCGACATACTGGCCAAACATACAGAGGAAAACAACACCCGCGAAGTGTGGATGCAATGCCTCAATCAGATTGATCTCACTACCCTCAATGGCGATGACACCACCGAGAAAGTGGCTACGATGGCACAAAAGGTGAATGACTTTGATGGTCACTTCCCTGGCGTACCTAACGTGGCAGCCATGTGCGTGTATCCCGCTCTGGTGGAAACAGCGCGCGAGGTGCTGACCGAACCTATCGGTATCGCCGCAGTGGCTGCAGGATTCCCTGCATCGCAAACCTTCATCGAGGTGAAGGTGGCAGAAGCCGCTATGGCTGTAGCCGCAGGCGCCACAGAGATTGACATCGTGATCTCTATTGGCAAATTTCTGGAAGGTAACTACCAAGAGGTGTATGACGAGATCTCTGAAATCAAAGCCGCTATCCGCGATGCCCACCTGAAGGTGATTCTGGAGACAGGCGTACTCAAGACTGCGGAGAATATCTACAAAGCTAGTATCTTGGCTATGGCTGCGGGAGCTGATTTCATCAAGACTTCTACAGGCAAGATTGCCGTGAATGCGACACCTGAAGCCACCTATATCATGTGCCACGCCATCAAGGATTGGCAAGCTAAGACCGGACAGAAAGTTTGCTACAAGCCCGCGGGCGGCGTCAGCACCACCGACGAGGCCGTGCAACACTACACCTTGGTCAAAGAGATTCTGGGCGAGCAATGGCTCAATAATGAGTCGTTCCGCTTCGGCGCCAGCCGTCTGGCAAATAACCTGCTCACGAGTATCATGGGCGAGGAAGTGAAGTACTTTTAAAGAGCCCCCTCCCAACCTCCCCCTATAAGGGGAGGAGATGAGGATAGAGGTTAAAGGTTATAGGCAGGGGTATGGCAAAGATTATATCAAAACGATTCTTCTCTGAGAATGTGGCGGAGCTTGTATTAGAGGCTCCGCTGATTGCGCGTAGCCGAAAAGCAGGTCACTTTGTGATGGTGCGCGTGGACGAACATAGCGAACGTATGCCACTCACTATTGCAGATGCGGACACGGAACGCGGCACCATCACGCTGGTGGTACAGCGCATAGGCGTGAGTAGCACCAAGCTGGTGGCACTCGAGGCAGGCGATGAAGTGGCAAACCTGGTGGGTCCATTGGGCAAAGCTACCACCATCAAGCCATTCGGCACAGTGGTCTGTGCCTGCGGTGGCGTAGGTGCAGCACCGATGTTGCCTATCGCACGCGCCCTCAAGGAGGCAGGCAACCGCGTTATCACTGTATTGGCAGCCCGCACAGCAGAACTCATCATTCTGCGCGAACAGTTGGCTGCGGTGTCGGATGAACTGATCATCATGACCGACGATGGTTCGTTGGGACAGAAGGGATTGGTGACCATGGGCGTGGAGCAAGTCATTCAGCGCGAACAGGTGGATAAGTGCATCACTATCGGTCCTGCTATCATGATGAAGTTTGTGGCACTGACCACCAAGAAATACAATATTCCTACCGAAGCCAGTCTGAACACCATCATGGTGGACGGCACAGGTATGTGCGGCGCGTGCCGCGTGACGGTAGGCGGCAAAACGAAGTTCGTCTGCGTGGACGGTCCTGAGTTTGATGCCCATGCTGTAGATTTCGACGAAATGCTCTCACGTTTGCGCCAATATACAGTAGAGGAAAAGACAGCATACGAGGAGTATCAACATCATGCTGAGGCAGAGGTAGTTCCATCATCAGATAGCACACAAGAGGAAACAAAAAGTACAGACGCAATTATAGTAGCACCATTTACAGGAAAAGCAAAAGACAGAGTTGCTATTCCACGTGTGAAGATGCCAGAACTGGCGCCTGAAGTGCGTATTCAGTCCTTATACAAAGAGGTGAATCAAGGTTTGACCATGGAGCAAGCCATCACCGAAGCGCATCGCTGCTTGGATTGCAAGAATCCTACCTGCGTGAAGGGTTGTCCTGTGAATATCAATATCCCTGGATTTATCAAGCAATTGGAGATAGGCAATATAGTAGGTGCCGCTGAGGTGATTCAACAAAGCAGCACTCTGCCCGCCGTGTGTGGACGCGTATGCCCACAAGAGAAACAATGCGAGGCGCAATGTATCCATGTGAAAATGGGACACGATCCCGTGGCTATTGGTTATCTGGAGCGCTTTGTGGCGGACAATTCGCAGTTGACAGTTGACAATTCGCAGTTGACAGTTGACAAGAAGATTGCAGTGGTGGGTAGTGGTCCTGCGGGATTGGCTTTTGCGGGTGATATGGCTAAGTTGGGTTACCAAGTGACGGTGTTTGAGGCCCTACACGAGGTGGGTGGCGTATTGCGCTACGGTATCCCAGAGTTTCGTTTGCCCAATGCCGTGGTGGACCGCGAGATAGAGGGATTGCGCCGACTGGGTGTGCAATTCCAATGCGATACGATTATCGGTAAGACACTGACCGTAGAAGACTTGCAAGCGCAAGGATACAAGGGTATCTTTGTGGGTAGCGGAGCAGGATTGCCACGCTTCATGAATATCCCTGGCGAGAACCTCAACGGTGTGATGTCCTGCAACGAGTACCTCACTCGTGTGAACCTTATGGGTGCTGCCACACAAGATAATGATACACCGCTGCTTCGTGCGAAGACCGTGATGGTAGTGGGAGGTGGCAACACAGCTATGGATGCTGTTCGTACTGCCAAACGATTGGGCGCAGAGCGTGCTATCATCGTCTATCGTCGTAGCGAGGAGGAGATGCCCGCCCGCGTGGAAGAAGTGCGCCATGCCAAAGAAGAGGGTGTTGAGTTTATGACCCTGCACAACCCAATAGAGTATCACGCTAATGAACAGGGGCGCGTAGCAGAAGCCGTATTGCAAGTCATGACCTTGGGCGAACCTGACGAGTCAGGACGCCGTAGTCCTGTAGCCGTAGAAGGAAAGACTGTGACGCTGCCTGTAGATCTCGTTATCGTGAGCGTAGGCGTAAGCCCTAATCCATTGATTCCATCAACGGTAGAGGGCCTTGAAATATCCAAAAAGGGAACAATTGTAGTCAACGATCAAATGCAATCATCACTGCCTATCCTATTCGCAGGAGGCGACATCGTGCGTGGTGGTGCTACCGTTATTCTTGCTATGTCTGACGGCAGAAAAGCTGCTCAGGCGATGCATGAGTACCTAAGCAAATCGTGACGCAAGATATTCTTGTTCGCTTTGACCAGGGGTGGGGTGGAACTCTGCTTTGGATAGCAACCCCAATACGGATAAATCCATAATCGTGCTGTAGCCACTACGCACGATTATTTTTTTGGCTTGCTGCATGAGCGGCAGCAGTTGCTCATCGTTCATATTGGGCACCAGCGTGACAGCACCGATATGCGTAGCAGTGGCAGGACCACCTATCTTACCTCGCACGATTAGGACGGGCTCTGTGCTCTCCTTAAAACGGGCGATGAGCTCTTGCTCAAACAATGTGCGCTGGGGTTCTAATCCTGAGAGAATGGCGAGAATGGGGTATTCGGCTTCTGGCTTTTGGAGACCAGTTGGTTTTTCCGGATGCCGGCTTCCGGACTCCAAATTGCTGAACCGCGATAGCGGTCCGATATACTTGGCGTAGCTGTCGAAGCGACCACCGTGGGCCAAGACACCTGCCAGATTATGGGTAGGGTCGGCATAGTCGGGTACCCATACCTCGTTATACCTCTTATATATACACGCGTGCAACGCACGCGCGAGGGGCTGGAATACCCTCAAGCGTTTGGGCAATTGTACATAGAGCTGGTGCGTCATATACACGCAGCGCGTCTCGCGCGTGAATAGTCCAAAGCGGTTATCGGAAATAATCAAATCAAAATGCTCTATTGCCAACTGCTGGTGAAGATAGTAGTAATCGGATAGGGTGAAGCGTATGAGTGCGGGTATGGCGCGCAGGTAGAATCCGCGTTGCTGGGCATTGTCGGTATAGCGCAGCTCGAGCGAAGGAAGGTCTATGGTACGCAACGCAGGAAAAGTTTGGCGAAGCCGCTTTATGCTCTCGCCATCGCCGCCCAGCACCACTTCGTTGCCTGCTGCGAGATAGTGGCGGATAAGCGGGATACAGCGGGTGGCATGACCCAGTCCCCAGTTGAGCGGTGCTATCAGAATTTTCATGCGCTGACAATGACATCTATGCCTTTGGCGCGCAGCGGTGCAGCAATCGCCTCCATCTCCGCCTTAGGCACTTTGGATAATGTTTGTAGCGGTGTAGCGCGGTCAATGACATAGATCATGACCTGCTTGGGGTGTAAGCGGTCCACCATAGCGTACCAAGCGTTGCGTTCTTCGCTGGTGGTATTATCAATAATTTGCCCATTGTCTTCGCCACGCAAGAAACAGGTCTGCAATGTGAAATCGCCGTCAAAGAGCGAGAGCCATTCAGCAATCTGCTCGACGGTTAGGTTAGGATTGACGGGTTTGTCTATCAGGCGCATGGTAGCATCGATGGCAGAGTCCAGTTTCAGGATACGATTATCGCACATACGCAATGCCTCTACCACGTCTGGGCGACCGAG
Organism: Paludibacteraceae bacterium; assembly: GCA_017558065.1. Taxonomy (GTDB): domain Bacteria; phylum Bacteroidota; class Bacteroidia; order Bacteroidales; family Paludibacteraceae; genus Colicola. The sequence continues at coordinate 28,095 of JAFYWK010000028.1, read as the reverse complement.
TTGGGTGGAGTTGCTGAGCACCGAAATCTTGGCTTGTGGACAATATTGGTCGCGCAAGGCGCAAGTGTCTTGGATAATACCAGAGAACTCGGGGTGCAGGGTAGGTTCGCCGTTGCCGCTGAATGTGATGACATCAAGGTTATTAGGCGATAAAGCGACAAGGTGAGAGGCGAGCGCTTCGCGCACTTGTTCGCGGGTAGGTAGGACAGGGTGCGAAACGGGCTGATTCCATCCACATTCGCAATAGACGCAATCAAAAGTGCAGAGTTTGGCCGTGGTGGGCATGAGGTTCATACCCAATGACACGCCCAAGCGGCGCGAACGGATAGGGCCATATACGATAGAGTCGAAGAGCATGGGGTTGGTTGTGTGGAGTGGTGTAGAGTTGTTTAGAATGGTGTAGAGTGGTTTGGGTTAGCGGACGATGACGCGGTTGCCGAGGGCGCGGCAGAGTTGCTGGCGGATCTCCATGAGTTGGGGTTGCTGTTCGAGGATAGCTGTGATGAGTTGCCAATCCTCGTTGGCTTGTGCCTCCTTGAGAAGACGTTGCATGCTATCAATACGCTCATCAACCACGGTGTATTTGAGTTCCAGTAACAATCGCTGTACCAATTCAGGTAATATGGATGTTTCGTCTTGCTGTACCTCTTGAACAACGTTCTCAGAAATACTTCGTTTGCTATACATACGACTGAGTTGGTATTTATCAGCAATCATATCTACTGCCAACTGACTAATCTTGGCGTCTGGATGATGCTGGAAAAACACAGAAGCCACAAAGTTAGGTGTCTGATAATTGGCAATATATTCATCTATCACTTGTTGATGGAGCGGATTGGAAATATCAATGCTATCATTCTTCATTTCAGTGATGATATATTCCCCTGTAGTTATCATCTGCTCTTCTGTTTGATACAATACTCGTTCACCATAGCGTATAAGCACTTGGATCAAGTTCAGTATATTGCGCTCTTTGTGTGTGAGATGTTGCTCGTTATGTTGCTCAACAACAGTGGCAACAGGCGAATTGTCTTTAAGTGGTTCTGGTTGACTATCCACCACTTGTCTCTGTTCTGTTTCTTTTCGTTTCTTGCGTTCCTCTGCCTCCTTCTTGCGTATCTCATTCACTTTGCGAGTCAGCACATCTTCTGGCATAGAGAGCAGTGTCGCAGTATCTTTAATATATACTTGACGTTTGATAATATCTGGAATCACTGCTATCGAACGTACGATTTGCAGAATCATCTCTGAGCGTTTAGAAGGATCGTTTTGCGCATCTTCCATCAGCAGTTGGGTCTTAAAGCGGATAAAATCATGTTGATTGTTATCCAAGAACTCTTTCAAATCAGAGGCGTTTCTACTTTTAGCAAAACTATCAGGATCCTCTCCCTCTGGTAGCAGTATGACGCGGATGTTGATACCCTCCTCCAGCATCATATCTATACCGCGCAATGCAGCTTTGATACCCGCCTTGTCGCCATCGTAGAGCAGAATAATGTTCTCTGTAAAACGGTGAATGAGGCGTATCTGGTTGATGGTGAGTGCTGTACCGCCTGAAGCAACCACATTCTCTATGCCCGATTGCACCAGTTGAATGACATCCATCTGTCCCTCCACGAGGTAGCAGCTGTTGTTCTTGGATATGGCTTGCTTGGCTTGGTAGAGTCCGAAGAGTTCGTTGTGCTTCTCGTAGATGAGCGAGGTAGGCGAATTGACATACTTACCCACCTTGTCGTTCTTGACCATGAGGCGCCCCGAGAAGCCCACCACCTTGCCGCTGACGGACAAGAAGGGAAACATCACGCGTCCGCGGAAGCGGTCGTAGAGTTTGCCATTTTCACTTTTACCACAAACACCTGTACCTATATACGGTGCATTCTGTGAATCATTGAGCAAGTATTTCTCTTGGAAGCCTTTCTTCTTTGCCACATCCCATAGGGCTGCTTTCTCGGGGGAATATCCTATCTGGAACTTACGAATGATATCCTCACGCAATCCGCGTTGGCGAAGATAACTCATAGCCACAGCGGTACCCTCTGGCGTATTCCACAATTGTTCGTGAAACCATTTGTTGGCAAACTCGTTGACAACAAACATCGACTCGCGGTCGTCTTGCTTCTGCTTTTCTTCGGCAGTGAGTTCGCGCTCCTCTATCTCAATATGGTATTTCTTTGCCAGTTGGCGAATGGCCTCAATATAGGAGCATTGCTCGATCTCCATGATGAAGCCCACGGAGTGTCCTGCCTTGCCGCAACCAAAACACTTGAAGATACCTTTGCTGGGCGAGACGGTGAAGGAGCCCGTCTTCTCATCGTGGAAGGGGCAGAGACCAATAAGATTGGCACCGCGTTTCTTGAGCGACACATAGTCGCCCACCACATCTTCGATGCGGGCAGCGGAGAATATTCTATCTATTGTTTCGCGAGGTATCATTGGCGGTATGGTGTAGAGTGTATGGTGTAAAGGCAAGGATATTATTTTTCCCAGAGGTAGATACCTAACTTGATTTGCCATTGGTCAAAGCGACCACGGGTGTAGGGTTGGTAATTCTCGCTGATGTTAAAGGTTTTTGCTTTGTAGGGGTTGATTAGTCCAAAATCATATCCTCCGCGCAAGAAATAACGCTCGTATTGCAGTCCCGCACCAATACCCCATGTGACGTTAAGGCGTTTGAGAGCATAATCTGCCATATCTTCCTTGGAGTAGAGGTTTTCTTCAAGGGTAAACGCATCGCTCTTATTATCAAATCTCGCGTACCACTTATCTTTTAATACCAATCCACATTGCAAGGTAGGACCTGTATAGAGTATCAACCATGTGCGTTGAGCAATCTCAAATTTGTATTGCCAATCCACAGGAATCTCCACTTGGTGATATAGTCCACGCGAGCGCACCTGAGGATAAAAACTGGGTTGAGTAGCTATTTCTTTCATCCAATCGGTAGCATTGGCACCAAAAGTGTAGTTAAGCCCAATGGTATAGCCAAAACCCTTAACAATAGTAGCATCATATACAAAACCCACTTTCAAACCATTGTACGCAGTGGTCTGAAGGGCTTTCTCTTGTCCTACGGTAGGGGCATTCAATCGTGTGAGTGGGTGAGTGAATCCCACTTGCAGTCCAAGATACTGTTTTTCTTCTGCATGCATGAGCAATATGTTGCAACATGCAAGAATGATACATAATAGAATTTTCTTCATCGTTTATCTATTTGTTTGATTAGTATTTCTTCTTCTTCGATTCTTTTTTGGGGAATCCTCTTCCTCCTCCTCTTCTTCTTCCTCTGCCGTAGCGGATGTGATGGTCTTTTCAGGTCGTTTGGTTCGCTCTGGATGTCGGAAAATATCGCTCGGTTTGAGAGGTCTCTCATCGATAGCCCAGAAGAATCCGCTCAGCGTTTTTTCTCCAGGTAGTGCTTGATTGAGCGGAATCATGACGCCTGTAGTGGCTGTGGTAAACACCACATGGTCGATTTTTCGATCTGTGAGGTAGAGACGTACAAAACTGCTTTGTGTGCGATTGACGCCAATATATGAACCATCGCTTTCGCGTGGATAGAAAACCGTTTCGGCATTACCCTTCACGTCCACCTGATAGACATCGCCATCGCGCACATAGGCATACATCTCCTTGCCCGCCATCTGATTGAACTCATCTATTCCTTCGCGCTTAATGGCCAAGGCATTGTCTGTGCCGTGCATGTAATCCACTGTTTCGTCTTTGATATAGATATCAATCTGGTCGGCAGAAATCTGGTTGTCTTCGTTCCAACATATGGGTAATCCAAACAGGGTGAGTAGCGAATCCTTGCCATGATAGCGTGCCGAATCGCAGACGGCTTGCATGTCCTCGCGGTAAATGCGGACATGGTGGAAGGCGCGTAGCTGTTGATAGGCAGTGTCTTGCCACAATGTGTCTGGCGGCAGCGCTGTAAGTACGGAATCTACCCACACACTATCTTGCGGAAGCAGCGAGTAGGTTTGATACGGAATCTCTTCAGTCCATAGCGTATCGGCGTGCATATAGGTAAACATGGTTGAGTCCGACCAATCCAGTAGCATGGCACTGTCTGTGACATAGGCCCTGTTGGCATCTTCCCATACCTCGCTATACTGTCCGTAAAGGGTCATCTGGTTGGCAGAGTCGGTGGACTCAATATTACCAATCGTGCGACCATAGCCGTTTAATTTGTCGTAATAGATGGTGTCTCCCGTCAGGGTCATACCATCGGTGTGAATGATTCGCGAGCGGTCGAGCAGCAGCGATTTTTCGGTTTGGGTGTTGTACCACCCATTGGTCGAAAGGATGGTTGTCTCCTCTTCGTACAGGATTTGAGTAGGACCTACCAAATCCGACTGATAGCTCTCCGTGTTATATCCCAGCGTGTCGGCAGTGAGCACGAACTTGGGGTTGACCAACTTCACATCATCTCGGAATACTGCTTGGTGATTGTCAGGCGTATATTGTCCCCAGCGCGATGTGAGAGTATTGAGACTATCTTCAATCATTCCGCCCGAGAAATAGTATGCGATATTCTTTGCACGGTTGTAGTTGAGACTATCGGTGGTTAAAACGGTTTCTTGGTGGATGAGGCGGACATGCCGACGCATGCGTGCTAATTTGGTGTTGCCGTTGTAATATAGCACATCGCTAAAGCCTTCCAGACTATCGCCTTGTACCATATGCACACGACCAAAAGCATGCAGCGAGTTTTCTTTCTCAAAGAAATAGGCAGAATCGCAATACATCAGCACAGAGTCGTGGCGGAAGCAGACATCACCTCGCAAGATTTGGGCATCGGGCAGACGTTTCTCATCAAAAGAGAGAGTTCTCGAATGTTCCAGATAAACCAGAGAGGTCTTCGTGGTATCCTGTGCAACAGCGGACATGCTGCACAGCCCATTGCCCATCGCCAATAGCCAAAAAATGGATAATATGTATCTCTTGAATATTCTCACTTGTCAGTTTTCACTTTTCTCAATGTACCCAGTTAGGGTATTGGAAATCGCATCCTCGCCAATAGGGATCAATATGCACGTATATCTCTTTTTGCTTTTGGCGAATCCATTTGTCGATGGTTTCTGCGCTGAGTTTTTGGGTCAGCATGTCACGAATCGTTTGGAAGTCATCTGTGAGATTGGCCTTGTGAGAGTCACGTTTGGTTTTTAGGCGTACAATGGCACACACTTCTTTGTTCTTTGTGCGGTCAATCATGGTGAACGGCGTGCTGATGTCGCCCTCCTTCATGTTGTATATTTGGCGAGCAATCTCAGGAGGCAGTTCTTGGTACTCAAACTTGCTGGTTCCTGTATTAGGGTTGGTCATAGTGCCACCGCTCATCATGGTCGATTTGTCTTCGGAGAATCGTGCTACAGCCAACTCAAAGGACAAACTGTCTGCCATAATCAGCGATCGAATGGAATCTAGGCGTGTGATGGCATTTTGTTTATCCATATAGGACACGCGAGGTTTGAGCAAGATATGGCGACAATTGATGCGTTCGCCTTTGCGCTCGATGAGCTGAATGATGTGAAAACCATACTCTGTTTCTACGACGCGCGATACGCGTTTGGGGTCGGTGAGGTTAAATGCCACATCGGCAAACTCGCTTACCAATTGTCCTTTGCCCACAAACCCTAATTCGCCACCACGTTTGGCAGATTCGGTATCTTCGGAGTATAGACGGGCCAACATACTGAAATCGGCATTCCCGCTGGTCACGCGCTCGGTGAACTCGCGCAGCTGCGACTTGATACGCTCCGTTTCCTCTACAGGTACAGGGGGTTGAATACTCAATATCTGCACTTCCACCTGTGCGGGTATGGTGGGAAGTGAATCAATGCTCAGCGAATTGAAATAGCGGCGCACTTCAGCAGGAGTGGGCTGGATGCCCTCGGTCAGTTTGCTTTGCATCTGCTGAATAATCATCTGGTTGCGCACCGATGTCATCATCTCTTCGCGGATCTCGCTACTGGTTTTGCGGAAGTATTCTTCCATTTTCTCTTTGCTGCCAATCTGCGAGATGTAGTAGTTCATACGCATATCCACTTGACTGCTAACAGAAGACTCGTTTGCCTCTATAGAGTCCAACTCGGCCTGGTGCAAGAATAGTTTTTGGATAGCCAATTGCTCTGGTATAACGCAATATGGATCACCAGGTATGGGCTGCCCCTCGTATTGCGCACGGAGGCGCTCCTCTTCCACCTCGCTGCGCAAGATGGCTTCTTCTCCGACTATCCATATCACCTCATCAATGATATTATCTTGAGCCAAACACCCAATAGCCAATAGCCAATAACCAATAACCAAAATTTTACTTTTCATATAATTTCAATTTTCCTTCTTTAATCGCTTGGTTGTACAATGCTTCTCGTTCGCGTTGCAGAAATTCTATTTGACGCTCATGCAGCAGTAGGTTTTCAATCTCTTTGCGTGCATATGCCAGCGGCATGTGCGCACCTTCTGTGTGTATGTCCGTAACTTGCAGAAGAAAGGTGTTGACAGAGTCTTGCAATTCAATCTGGCGTTTGTTGCGCAACTGTTTGTCAAAATCGTTCTTATCAAATGGCAGATATACGATGACTTCGTTTGTACTTTTCCATTCTTCCAAAAAGAGTTCGTAGCCCACGGCATATTGATAAGCAAATTTCTCCAGCCACTCTATGTTTTCCTCCACCTCTGGGTGTTGAATCCTCTTTCGCAGTTCTGACATGTTGGGTGCATCGTGGGGTATAACGAGCAGCACGCCTTGGATAATCGTTTCGGGCAGAATAAAATGATTGCGGTGCATGTCATAGAAAGACTGAATCACCGAGTCCTCTATAATGCGAGGCATATACTGCGCGACTAGTCGTTCTTCGTATTCGTGCAGATATAGGGAGCGACGATAGTCCTCAACAAGCAATTCTATGGCCTTGTTGGATTGATCTTTGGCAATATCATACTCAATGAGGTTGATAGCCCATTGGCGAATGTATTGCTCAGCCAAGCGGGTGCTATCCTCAGGAGTAAGCCCAGCGGTGAGCAACTGCAATTCCTTGAGCGTGATGGTCTTGCCATTGTATTCTGCGGCACTGCCACTCAGTCGCCTCTCTTCGAAAAGATGGCAACTTTGGAGTGTAAAAATGCTAAGAAGTATGATGATAATTTTTTTCATATCTTGAGCTAAAAAACTTTTCAACCTGCAAAGATACGCATTTTTTTCTATTTATGCAAATTTTCTATGTAAATTTGCTGATTATCCACAACCTTTGGTTGTGTGACTGGCTTATATACGGGCGCTTTTACGCCTTTGGGCTCTTCGTTGGCAGTGCGGGGCAAAGGCGTGTGGCTCACCTCAATATGCACTTCGTCGTAGATGCCACTATCCAAAATATGTTGCAGCAGCGTTGTGCCTCCCTCTACCAATACGGAGTGGATGTTTCGTTTCGCTAAATCGGAACAGATATATTGCCAATCGGTGTTGTCGCGATACACAATGGTAGGTGCTTCGTTGGAGAATATTCGGCTCTCTTGGGGTAATACGCCATGCCTGTCCAAAGTAATACGTATAGGATTTCTGCCGCACCAATGGGTGGTTAGCAAGCGGGGGTTGTCTAATAGCACCGTGCGTGTGCCTACCATAATGGCCATATTCTCAGCACGTTGCTGATGTACGAGTTGTTTGGTAAGTGGCGTGGAAATCACCAATGGTTTCCCCTCCTCTTTGCCTTTCGCCTCTTGCCTTTCGCCTCTTTGCCAATCGATATACCCATCTGCTGTTTCAGCCCATTTCAGGATGACGTAAGGTCTATGTTTCTCTTGCAGGCAAAAGAAGCGTTTGTTTAGTTCGCGACATTCTGCCTCCAATACGCCCACCACTACGTCAATGCCAGCATCTCGCATCATTTGCACCCCTCGTCCAGCTACGTTGGGATTAGGGTCTAATGTTCCCACTACTACTCGACCTATTCCCTTGCGAATGATGAGTTCGGCACAAGGTGGCGTTTTGCCATAGTGGCTACAGGGTTCCAAACTGACATATAGAGTACATTGTTTATAATCAATACCTTCTGGGTGAGATGTCTCTGCGTGACGAATACAATTGGGTTCTGCGTGCGGGGCACCATATTGCTCATGCCATCCTTCGCCTAAAATCACATCGCCATGGGCGCTATGGTGTACCAATATCGCTCCGACCATAGGGTTGGGCGCTACATGATATTCGCCTAATCGTGCTAATTGTAGGCAACGATTGATATATAATTTTGCACTTTCCATTTTTTTTCGTACCTTTGCAGCGTGAAACAACTGATTAACTATATTATCTCTGAGTTACGTGGGTTCTTTCCAGAGGAAGAATTGCGCGAATTGGCATACTGGATTATAGAGGAAACTACGGGTATGACGCGCACACAAATCCTTACGGCGGACAAAGGTACAAAAAATATTCCAAATATAGAAATTATTTTGCAAAAACTTCGCGCGCACGAGCCTATACAATATGTTTTTGGTCATACAGAGTGGATGGGGCTTGACTTGCGTGTTACTCCTGCGACCCTTATCCCTCGTCCAGAAACGGCAGAGTTGGTAGAGTGGGTTTTGTCCGCTTGCGACACGCATCAACCGTTGCGCGTATTGGATATTGGCACTGGCAGCGGCTGTATTGCGCTGGCATTGAAGAGAGGTGCTCCTCTCTGGCAAATAACAGGATTGGATATTAGTAAAGAGGCATTGGAGGTTGCAAAAGAGAACGCCCAACGCAATCACATACATGTGGATTGGTTACATGCCGACATCCTCTCGCCTATATCCGACACCCCATTTCCGATACCCGATATTATTGTTAGTAACCCTCCATACATCTGCGATAGTGAGAGGAGGGATATGGATGCGCGTGTGCTGGATTATGAACCTCATGCGGCATTGTTTGTGCCTGACACTGACCCGCTGCTGTTCTATCGACAGATAGCCAGATTGGCTCAACATCTTTCTACGGGTGCTGCCGACTCGGGGCATAGTAATCTACCCGCGCAAGCAATCTATGTTTTCTTCGAAATCAATGAGGCGTATGGCAGCGAAGTGTGTGAGATGCTGCGGCAGATGGGATATACCAATGTTCAACTCAAAAACGATCTCTATGGCAAACCACGAATGGTCTTTGGAACAATTGCGCGCTAAGGCGGAGGCATATTGTGTTGCTGCCGAACACTGTTGCTACGATATGCACCTCAAACTGCAACAATGGGGTGCTACCGCAGAGCAGGCAGAGCAAATTGTGAGTCAATTGCTGGAGCATAAGTATGTGGACGAGCAGCGCTATTGTCATGCTTTTGTGCACGATAAAGTGCTCTATCAAGGGTGGGGGAGAATGAAAATACGTGCGTATCTTCAGGCAAAACGTTTGCCCAGTACTGCCATTGATTCAGCGCTCGCAAATATCGATGAATCCGAGTATTATGCTGTGTTGAGTCGTGTGGTGACCTCTAAGAAACGAACCATCAAGAGCGCGGACCCGCAGGCAAAAGAAAAACTGATTCGCTTCTGTATGCAACGTGGATTTACCTACGACGAGATACGTGCATGTATTGATAATTGAGGGGGCACATATATGCCCCCTCACATGTAATATCAAGACAGGATAATGTTTATTGACGAGCTGCTGCTTTCTTCAGAGCAATGCTATACGCCTCGCGGTAGTATTGGAAGAAATGTTGCCACTCTGCTTTTAGCGCCAACTCCACCGCAGCTTTGCGAGCTGCAGACACCTTGCGTGGCGTGAGCGAGAGGTAATACACAATGGTGTTCACGATATGCGTAATCACATCATCGGTATTGCTATCGTTGCGGTAAATGACCGCCACACCCTTGTCAATCGTAGTGCAACCCTGCTCCTCGCACCATACTCCATAACCACTCAGACTGGTTGTGATAGTAGGCACATGAAAAGCCATACTCTCCAATGGGGTGTAACCCCATGGTTCGTAATAACTTGGGAAGACTGTCAAATCCAAACCAATAAGCAAATCATAATAAGGTAAGTTGAGTACACCATCGTTGCCATTCAGATAGGTAGGTACGAAGATCACATGCACATTGCCCACAGTAAAATCCTCACGGTCGAGGTAAGGAATCATCACGAATGCGATGACTTGCCTTTGTGATGGTGTGGGGTGTAAGGTGTAAGGTGTAGAGGCGTGGGCTTCGCCCAACTTTCTCATCGATTCTAAAAACACATCGATGCCTTTGTTCTTCCACTCGTAGCGACCTGCTGTGCCAATGAGCATGTCGGTGGATTGCACCTCAATGCCTTTGGCGCGTGCGAGTGATAATAAGGTATTACGCGCGCGTTTGCGTGCGGCATCGAAATCTTTACCTTGTGGCACAAAGCCCTGCTCGAAGCCATTAGGAGTGACAATATCCACAGGTTTGTCAAGCAGCTGTTTGCACTCGCGTGCGGTAAGGTCGCTCACCGTGGTAAAGCAGTCACACAGGTGCGCAGCTTTCTTTTCAGCGGAGTGCTTGCTGACCATATTCAGTTCCCCTGCCATCTGGTCACCTTGGAAGGCATCAAAGCAGTCATACAAAGGTTTGTAATTACCCGCGATAGAGCGGCCGATACTGGTAGCATGGGTGGTGAAGAGTGTACCAATAGCAGGGCAATGTTCGCGCAGATAGAGGATGGTGAAAGAGGTTTGCCACTCGTTGCAGTGCATGACGGTAGTAGGCATATCGAGGTGCTTGTACAAGCTCTCAGCCACTTGTCCGACCGCATAGGCGAAGAGGCAACTCTCATCATAGTCGCCATAGGCAGCATGACTCTGTACGCCATACTTCTCCCACATGTGTGCGAAGATTTGCTCTTTTTCACTCCATAGTTCTTCCCACTTGAGGAGTACAGCAATAGGTTTGCCAGGCACTTGCCAACGGCCTACGCGTACGCCCTTGGGACGCCAACCTTTGAGCAGGGTCTTGCTCTCTTTGAAGGTGAGATTGGAGTGTTCTCCAAAATCAGGACCGAAGAAAATGACTTTGTCTTTGTGTTCTGCTTGCATGGAAGCGGCGCGTGTGGAGAGAACGGCATAGATGCCGCCTACACGATTGCACACCTCCCAACTTGTCTCAAAAATGTATTGGGGCTGCATGATTATCTGTAATTAGGATTGACTACGATGCGGTCAATATCGCTGATAGAGTTATACAATATAGGAGTAGTAGAAAAGAGATTATTCTTGCTCTTGATGAGTGCCATAGCTTTCAGCCCATCAGGCGTAGCCCAATAGAGCATATTGCGTGGTGCATCTACGTATAAAGCACCTATGGCATTGGCATCTATCAACGCCTGATACTGTCCGTTGAAATTAGCAACGAACAATCCTTCGTCGGTAGTGATATACCATTTCTGTGCCATGGCATCTATTTGCAGACGCTTGATTTGTTGGGTTCGGAATATATCTTGCATCTTGCTGGCATAGAAGTCCTTACCGTTGAAGTTAACCACAGTGTCGGTGGTAGCAGAGAGATAGAGGATGTCTTCCTCCTGTTGGCTTCTGCGCACGGTATCGAGTCGGTCGTTGATGATACGCTGACGCCATGTGTCCTTCTGATCATGCATGACTATCGCAGGCGCTAAGGTCTCGCGGATAGTATAATAGTGAGTAATCACAGGGTGCTCTTTGTCGCCTTGCTTGATAGTCAACTGAACTGAATCTTTTGCAACCGGTGATTTGAAATACACGGTGATACTACGATTGGTGAGATTGCCACTGGTGAGTACACAGTTGTCGGAGATATGCCACTGATAGGACAATGGATAACTGAATGGATTATAGATATTGGCTGTAAAAGTCACATCCTGGCAATGGAAGATGGATTCGGTGGAAGCCACGAAAGTAGGTACCGTGTCATACACCGTGATGGTATAGCTGGCCGTGTTGTATTTAGCGCTATCGACCATCAGCGTTACGAGATACTCGCCGGGTTTCTTATAAACCTTATTGGGGTTTTTAGACACACTGGTGCTATTATCACCAAAGCTCCAAGCCCATTTTTCTCCTGCGCTACTCTTGTTGGTAAACGATACCACTTGTCCAGCCCTGGGTTGGGCAGGCGAGTAGGTGAAATCTACACTCACTCGTTTGCAACTCATTGCAAGGAGTGCGCACATAGTACATAATAGTATAATCTTTTTACTCATATTCTTATTCATTAGCTAAACTCTTTCTCCACCATGTCAATTGCCGTTTGGCATAATGGCGCGAGTTTTGTTGTATCATTTCTATTGCATGTTGGAGCGTCCATTCGCCTCTAAAATAGCGCAGCAGTTCCTTGTATCCAACCGTATTCACGCTATTGGGCAGTGTGGAATAATCCAGTTCGATGTTGCCGTCGAGCGGTATGTGCAGTTTCTGAAATGCCACTTGCGCCTCTTGCAGCAAACCCTGTTCTACCATTTGCTCAACACGCAGGTTGATACGCTCGTATAGTTCTTCTCTGGGGCGTTCGACCATGATGTATTGTACATCGAAGGGCAGTGGGTGATTATCGGCATGCTTTTCTCGTTTGCGAAAACAGGAATAGGGTTGTCCGCTTGCTCTGCTCACTTCAATACAGTGCATTAGGCGCTGCGGGTTGTGCTGATCCACTTGTTGCCAATAAACAGGGTCTAAACGTTGCACTTCTTGCTGCAACCACTCAATGCCTTTCTGCTGGTATTCCATTCGCACCTCTTCGCGAATAGCGGCAGGAACTTCGGGTATGTCGTCCATTCCGTGGCATACGGCATCCACATACATCATGCTTCCTCCGACCATTACCACAGTCTCGTGTTTGGTGAACAAATCCTGCAAGAGTGCGTGGCAATCGCGAGCATACTGACCTGCACTATATACTTCATCCAGCTCTTTACACCCCACAAAATAATGGGGGATACCAGCCTGCTCCTGCGCAGTGGGGGCTGCGGTGCCGATAGGCAAATCGCGATAAATCTGTCGGGAGTCGGCACTGACAACTGGGCAACCATATTGCTTAGCCACTTCTATCGCGCGAGCCGTTTTTCCTACGCCAGTAGCACCGATTATGACAATCAAACGAGGCATTTAGAACATGGAACCGTCATCAAAACTCAAGTCCTGATAACCTTCAAAATCCAAGTCACCGTCATCATACTGGCTATCGCCATAGAAGTCATCGTCAATCTCCCAATCGTTGGCTTTGGTCTTGGAAGGGTCTAGCACATCGTCCTGCAACAATTGCGCAGGTGCGTCGCCTTGTGATTCCACACAAACCACACCACTGCACATGCCAGGCAGAATATCTGTGACACGTCCGAAGAAATAGCGCTCGTTCATAGGGTCGAACACATAAATCATGCGTTGTCCGCTCTCCTCAAGCAGTTCGCTCAGGCGTGTGGACTCCATCACCATATTGTCGTATTCAAAATTGCTACCCATCTCCACGAGAGTTACCTCTTGCCCCTTTTCCCAACGTTCGTTGCACATGTAGAACGAAGTCATTTGATCATCAGGGTAATTGGCACTATCCAAGATGGCCTTGTGCAGTTCCCAAAATGTGGCATCGCTGTCTGCCTCATACACGCGACGAAAATCATCTACATCGTCGCAAGAGAATTTAATTCGAAATATCATAAAATTGTTAGTTAAATCTAATGTTATACATTTTAGCGTGCAAATTTACTACAAAAATTGCACATACGCAAACAAAAAGGAAAAAAAATGGTCTTTGCTGCTGTTTTTCTATCAATTCAGCTCATTGATCAGTCAAACACCTCCATCAATACCTCGAGCGATTTGGGTTGTCGAAAATCCTCAATGTGCTCGGTGTAATAGGTGCAGAGCTCGTGCAGACGCTGCTGGCGTTCTTTGCGGGAGGTGGGCAATTGGTACCAATCTGGATGTTCCGTGTCATCAATGCCAATACCTAGATGATTAGCGTATTCGATGAGAAAAAGCAGGTGCATATTACTAATATCTGTGTCTGTATCTAAGTGTTTTACCACCTCGCAAAGCCAGTCAAATAACGGCTGATCGCTCATAGGGTGGCGTAAGGTACTACTTAGCACTTCGGCAATGAACATAGCCACGCATTGACGTTGGATGTCCGTTGACAGTTGGGAGTTGACAAATGATAACTGACAGTTGGAGAGGGTTGTCAATTGATTAGGAGCATTATTGCGGCGTGAGCCAGTAAATTCCACGATTGATAATGGACGCAGAATACCCTTGTACTTATTGCCATATACTGCACACTGCACCCGTCCTTGTTCGGCCGTGTAGAGGTGCACAATACTTCCTGTGTCGGAAAATTTGGTGAGGGATAAAACTATACCAGTGGGCATAAAATAGTAAGGCTACTGTATGTCCATTCGTCCATCTACTATGGCTTGGACGGTCTTTACTTGCTGCACATACTGTATGTATAGATCACGAATTTTTTCTTCTGAGCGCCATACGTCTAGGTGCTGTGCGAGGGGTGTCATACCATCATTACCTTGGCTTAGGTAGTCGCTGGTAGCCACTGTGTAGTAGGCTGTTGGAACAATCGGTTTACCACCAATGCTCGCAGAAATCAATTCGCCATTGCGTGCTTTCATGCGCAAGCCTGCTACGCCTTCTCCACCCAATTTCACAAAAATATGACATAGATTGAGAATCTCTTCGCCAGTCATGGTGAGTACTACCAATTCGTTGTCGAAAGGCATGAGTTCGAAGATATGCCTCCGCGTGATATCTCCCGCAGCCCAATCGGTGCGCATTCCGTCTATATTGACCACTGCGATATCTACGTGGTTAGGGCAGAGCTGGCGCGCCATAGATAGGAGTGCGTCGCTCGCCCAATTGAGCATATTACATTCTGGTTTTCTGACCGTTAGAGCATATGGGGCATAACCAATAGGAGCATTGAGTGCTGCCTCCAGTTCTGCCTTAAAAGGAGCAAGATGTTGCAGGTACGCGGTGTCCTGAATAATGTCGAGTGTGCTATCAACTATGATGACTTCGCTGGTTGCTTCTACCACACGGAGTGGGCGGTGACATGCCATCAATCCTACGGCGAGTAGCAATAATAAAACGATCTTTTTCATATCTTTTTTGTTGTTATTCTTCTACTTTAAGTAAGAATATTCGGTCGCCTCGACGAACCATTTTGTCTGTTTTTATGGCAAAGTATTCGCCTTTATGAATCTCGGTGCGAACCTTGCCTTTGGCGTCATGAATATCGTGCGCCACCAATTCGTATGCACCAGTGGTCTCGCCTGTGATGAGGAGTTCATCGCCTTCGCGAATCTCTTTGGTAGCTTCCAAGTAGAACTCAGCCACGGAGATATTCTTGAAGAAGTTTGTGCACTTACCTGCGAATACCTTCTTGCGTGTAGCACGCGAACCATAGCTGTGTGTCCACTCGCCCAAGCGTTGACCTTGATAATAGCCGTCCCAAAAGCCGCGATTGAAGACACGAGCAAGGCGAGTATTCCAATCTGTAATCTTCTCCTCTATCGCCTCATCACCTATTGCCCACTGTCCATTGCCAGCCACCCATAGTTCAACGGCTTCGCGATAACACTCCACTACTGTCTTCACATACTCTGCTCCACGCGCACGACCTTCTATCTTCAGCACGCGCACGCCAGCATCCAGTACTTTGTTAAGAAAATGAATGGTTTTCAAGTCTTTAGGCGACATAATATATTGGTTGTCCACCTCCAATTCGAGGTCGCTATCTTTGTCTTTCACCACATACCCGCGACGGCAAATTTGCACGCAAGCACCACGGTTGGCGCTGGCTGCATAGTTATTCAAACTAAGATAACACTTCCCGCTTACTGCCATACACAATGCACCATGACAGAACATCTCAATGCGAATCAACTCGCCTTTTGGACCGCGAATATCTTGCTCCACAATATCGCGATAAATGCTTGCCACTTGGTCCATATTCAGTTCGCGCGCCAGCACCACGACATCGGCAAACTGTGCATAGAACTTCAGGGCTTCCGTATTGGAAATATTGAGTTGCGTAGATAGGTGTACCTCAACGCCTACCTCGTTGGCATACTGAAGCACTGCAATGTCCGATGCGATAATAGCAGATAGTCCTGCCTGTTTGGCGTGATCTACAATCTCTCGCATCAAGGGTAAGTCTTCGGGGTACATGACGGTGTTAAGGGTCAGATAGGTCTTCACCCCAGCTGCTTGGCAGCGCTCCACGATGGTATGCAAGTCTTGTGTGGTAAAATTAGCAGAAGAGCGCGCACGCATATTCAAGTGCTCAATTCCAAAATACACGCTGGTAGCGCCCGCTTCGATAGCGGCAGCAAGACTCTCCCAGCACCCAACGGGTGCCATAATTTCAATATCGTGAATTTGTTTCATGCCGCAAAATTACTGCTTTTTTTGCATTTATGCAACACATCTGCTTTATTTTATTCTATTTCTGCTTTATTTTATTCTATTTTTTAGATTACTAACTGTTTGTTCCGATATATAACCGACACATAACCGATACATAACCGACACATAACCGATACATATGTATATCCTGTGAATACCCTATGAATATCCCATAAATACCCCAAGCATATGAGAAGAAGGAGAAAAGAAGGAGAAAAATACCCATACACCCCATAATCCTTAAAACTTTTAAAACTCTTAAAACTTTTTCAACTCAAAATTTGCACATCCGCAAATTTTTCTGTACCTTTGCACCCGATTTCGATTTTGGCACATTATGCCACCTTTGGAACTCTTAAAACTTTTAAAACTTTTTTAACTCAAAATAATTATGATTAACTCTCAAGACGTAAAGAACGGCGTATGTATCCGCATGGACGGCCGTTTGTATTTTGTAATTGACTTCCTGCACGTTAAGCCAGGAAAAGGTAACACCATTATGCGTGTGAAATTCAAAGATGTAGTAGATGGTCGCGTATTGGAGCGCCGCTTCAACATTGGTGAGAAACTCGAGGATGTACGCGTTGAGCGCCGTCCATACCAATACCTCTACAAAGAGGGTGAGGACTATATCTTCATGAACCAAGAGACTTTCGAGCAAGTGCCTATCACTCACGATCTTATCACAGGTGTTGACTTCCTCAAAGAGGGATTCGTTTGCGAAGTTGTTTCTGACGCTTCTACCGACACGATCCTCTTCGCTGAGTTGCCTACTAAGGTAGAGTTGGCTATCTCTTACACCGAGCCAGGTCTCAAGGGCGATACTGCTACCAACACCCTCAAACCTGCTACTCTCGAGACAGGTGCTGAGATCCGCGTGCCTCTCTTCTGCAACGAGGGCGAGATCATCCGTGTAGATACTCGTGACGGTAGCTACTGCGAGCGCGTTCGCTAATCGTATTAGTTTTGGTCTAATGTGGACAACAATACTACACCACACTACACCATTCTAAACAATACTACACCATGCAAAAAGTTTCAAAGGTTTCAATCATCAAGCACTGGAACCCTTGAAACTTTTTTCACTAAAATCGCACCTTTAAAACTTCTAAAACTCTTAAAACCTTTTTAACGCCACAAAATGCTTGCTTCTCATCCTAAAATAGACCTTCCTATCCTCCATCTCGTAGGTGAAGAAGCCGACCGTCTCGGCCTGGAGTGCTATGTCATTGGCGGTTATGTACGCGATATCTTCCTGCATCGCGATAGTACCGACATTGACGTCGTTGTCGTTGGGAGTGGCATTGACCTCGCGCAAGCCGTTGCCAAGCGCCTCGGCAAAGGGGCGCACCTCAGCGTCTTCAAGACTTACGGCACGGCACAGGTGAAACGTGGTAAAATAGAACTAGAGTTCGTGGGTGCCCGCCGAGAGAGTTACCAACATGACTCCCGTAACCCTATTGTCGAAGACGGTACCCTAGAGGACGACCAAAATCGCCGCGACTTCACCATCAACGCCATGGCGGTGTGTCTGAACAAAGACCGCTACGGCGAACTGCTTGACCCCTTCGGCGGCATTGCCGACATGAACGAGTGCACCATTCGCACACCCCTTGACCCCGATATTACCTATTCCGACGACCCGCTGCGCATGATGCGTGCCATCCGTTTTGCCACCCAACTTGGCTTCTATTTGGATAGAGAAACCTTCGAATCCATCGAGCGAAATCGCGAACGAATCAAGATTATCACCAAGGAGCGCATTGTAGAGGAACTCAACAAAATCATGCTCTCACGCAAACCATCCGTAGGATGGATATTGCTCGATAAAACCGGACTTCTTCCGCTAATTTTCCCCGAACTCAGTGCACTGAAGGGCGTTGAGACGAAAGATGGTAAGGGGCATAAGGATGTGTTCTTCCATACGCTGCAAGTGTTGGATAATCTCGCACAGAAGTCGGACAATCTCTGGCTTCGTTGGTCGGCTCTCTTGCATGATATAGGCAAACCTAAATCTAAGGCTTGGGACGAACATGCAGGTTGGACCTTCCGCAACCATAACTACCTCGGCGCCAAGATGATTCCGCGTATCTTCAAGACCATGAAGATGCCGCAGAACGAGAAAATGCAGTATGTCATCAAGATGGTGGACCTGCACATGCGCCCTATCAACCTGATCGAAGATACAGTCACCGATTCCGCTGTCCGCCGCTTGTTGTTCGAGGCGGGCGATGATATCGATGACTTGATGTTGCTTTGCGATGCCGACATCACTTCCAAGAACGAAGAGAAAGTGCGTCGCTTCCATAAGAACTACGAACTGGTACGGCAGAAGATGATTGAACTAGAGGAGAAAGACCGTATCCGTAATTTCCAACCGCCTGTGCGTGGCGAAGAGATCATGCAGCTGCTTAATCTCGAACCTTGTGCCCGTGTCGGTGAACTCAAAAACGCAATCAAAGACGCCATACTCGACGGCATCATCCCCAACGAGTATGAGGCTGCCAAAGCATATCTATTAAAAATAGCTAACCAAGAGTAGTTATGAAAAAGTATGATTTTCTCATCATCGGTGGCGGTGTAGCGGGCATGAGCTTTGCGCTCAAAGTGGCTCGCACACAGAAGTATCGCATTGCACTCTGCTGCAAGACGACCCTCGACGAGACCAACACCAGTCGTGCACAAGGCGGTATCGCCAGTGTCACCAACATGCTCGTAGATGACTTCGAAAAGCACATCCACGACACCATGGTAGCGGGCGACTGGCTCAGCGATCCTGCTGCGGTCGAGCAAGTAGTGCGCCAAGCGCCTAAGCAGATCGAGGAACTCGTCAACTGGGGCGTGAACTTCGACAAGCAAGACGACGGCTCCTTCGACCTCCACCGTGAAGGTGGACACTCTGAGTTCCGTATCCTCCACCATGCCGACGACACCGGCGCGGAGATCCAACGCGGACTCATGGCTGCGGTACGCAACAACCCCTATATCGATGTCCTCGAAAATCACTTCGCCGTAGAGATCATCACCCAACACCACCTCGGCGTGCGTGTCACTCGTCGCACACCCGACATCGAGTGCTATGGTGCCTATATACTCAATCCCGAAACGGGCAAGATTGACACCTATCTCAGCCGTATTACCCTTATGGCTACGGGCGGAACAGGTGCTGTCTATGCCACCACTACCAACCCTAATGTGGCTACGGGCGACGGTATTGCCATGGTCTATCGTGCCAAAGGACAAGTCAAAGACATGGAGTTCGTGCAGTTTCACCCAACAGCCCTCTATAACCCAACCGAGACACACCCAGCATACCTCATCACCGAGGCGATGCGTGGTTATGGCGGTATCCTCCGTCTACCTAATGGCGAGGAGTTCATGCAGAAATACGACCCACGCCTCTCGCTTGCGCCACGCGATATCGTCGCACGCGCTATTGACAACGAGATGAAGATCCATGGTCTGGACCATGTCTGCCTCGATGTCACACACAAAGACCCCGAGGAGACCAAGCACCACTTCCCAAATATCTACGCCAAGTGCCTTAGTATCGGTATTGATATTACCAAGGAATATATCCCTGTCACCCCTTGTGCGCACTACATGTGCGGCGGTATCAAGGTGGACTTGGATGCCCAATCCTCTATCCGTCGTCTGTATGCGGTGGGTGAGTGCAGTTGCACGGGCTTGCATGGTGGCAACCGCTTGGCTTCTAATTCCCTCATCGAGGCAGTCGTCTATGCCGATGCAGCAGCCAAACACTCGCTCAGCATGATCGAAACCTACGATTTCAACGAGAATATACCTGACTGGAACGACGAAGGCACCATGACCAACGAGGAGTATGTCCTCATCTCGCAGGATATGCGTGAAGTGGGACAAGTGATGTCCACTTATGTAGGCATTGTGCGTAGTGATTTGCGTTTGCGTCGTGCATGGGAGCGTTTGGATTTGCTTTACGAAGAGACTGAAGATCTCTTCAAACGCGTAAAAGCGACCAAAGATATATGCGAGTTGCGTAATATGATTAACGTGGGTTATCTTATCACCCGTCAAGCATTGGAGCGTAAAGAATCCCGCGGTTTACATTACACGATAGACTATCCCAAAAGTCCCGATACTAACAACAACGAGGTGTGGTAAGGAATATTAAAATAAAGTCAACATTTTTATGCGGATTCTTTAGTAAATTGTACATTTATTTGCATATTTGCAAAAAAAGTTGTACCTTTGCGCGCAATTGTTAAATAACGATACTAATCACTAATCTTAAAAATACTAATTTTATGTCAAAAGTTACTGTAGTAGGCGCAGGCAATGTAGGTGCTACATGCGCAAATGTGTTGGCAGTGAAGAAGGTTGCCAGCGAAGTCGTATTAATCGACATCAAAGAAGGCGTTGCAGAAGGCAAGGCAATGGATATTATGCAAACAGCTCAATTGTTGGGCTTTGACACCGTAGTAAAAGGTGTAACCAATGATTATAGCCAAACAGCTGGCTCTGATGTAGTAGTTATCACCAGTGGTCTTCCACGTAAACCCGGTATGACTCGCGAGGAGCTGATTGGCGTGAACGCAGGTATCGTAAAGAGCGTTGCACAACAAATTTTGACCTATTCTCCTAACGCAATTCTGGTTGTAGTTTCCAATCCTATGGATACTATGGCTTATTTGGCACTCAAGTCTCTCGGTCTTTCACGCAATCGCGTGATTGGCATGGGTGGTGCATTGGATAGCAGCCGTTTCAAATATTTCTTGAGCCAAAAACTTGGTTGCAATGCTAACGAGGTTGAGGGCTTCGTAATCGGAGGTCACGGTGATACTACCATGATTCCTATGACTCGTTTTGCTACTTACAAAGGTATGCCTGTTAATTTGACCGCAGAGGAGTTGGAAGAAGTGGCTAAAGCTACTATGGTAGGTGGTGCTACACTCACTGGCTTGCTCGGTACCAGCGCATGGATGGCTCCAGGTGCAGCAGCTGCTGTTGTTGTGGATAGCGTTATCAACGATCAAAAGAAGATGATTCCTTGCTCTGCTTACCTCGAGGGTGAGTATGGCTACAACGATATCACGATTGGTGTACCATGTATCATTGGTAAGAATGGTATTGAGAAGATTGTTGAAATCGAACTCAACGATGCTGAGAAGGCATTGTTCGCTGCCAGTGAAGAGGCTGTGGCTAAGACCACTGGTATCTTGAAAGAAATTAACGCTCTTTAATATCTCTATGGCTGATTTATTTCAAAAGTGCCACCACGACCTTTTGGAAGAGGTAAAACGCCGTGATATCTATCCATATTTCCACACACTGGAGTCGCGTCAGGCTCCAGTGGTGGAGATGGAAGGTAAACGCCGTATCATGCTGGGAAGCAATAATTACCTCGGTTTTACCGAAGATCCTATTGTGATTGAGGCGGGACACAAAGCGTTGGATAAGTATGGCACGGGTGTATCTGGTAGCCGTTTTCTGAATGGTACACTGGATTTGCACCTTGAATTGGAAGAGGCATTGGCTCGCTTCACGGGTTACGAGGCAGCTATGACATGTAGCACTGGTTTCCAGACAAACTTGGCTATTATCTCTACTATCTGTGGCCGCAACGATTATATCTTGAATGACCGCGAGAACCACGCAAGTATCTATGATGCTTGTCGCTTGTCTAATGCAACAGTCTTGCGCTACAAGCACTCGGATATGGAAGATCTGGAGAAGAAACTCCAGCAGATTCCAGAGCAAGCGGGCAAACTGATTGTGACAGACGGTGTGTTCTCCATGCGTGGCGATATTTGCCGTTTGCCTGAGATTGTGGCTTTGGCTGAGAAGTACGGAGCACGTGTGATGGTGGACGACGCGCACGGTTTTGGTGTGCTGGGCCCTGGTGGTCGTGGTACGGCTACGCACTTTGGTTTGCAAGACAAGGTGGATATCACCATGCTTACTTTCTCTAA
Source organism: Paludibacteraceae bacterium (assembly GCA_017558065.1). Taxonomy (GTDB): domain Bacteria; phylum Bacteroidota; class Bacteroidia; order Bacteroidales; family Paludibacteraceae; genus Colicola. Next base: position 5,759 of record JAFYWK010000028.1, on the reverse strand, counting down.
GTCGCTTGCAAGTATTGGTGGCTGTATGTTATCGAGCAAGAAGGTGTACGATTATGTAGCTCACTCTTCTCGTCCTTTCATTTTCTCTGCATCCATCACCCCATGTGGTGCTGCTACCGCCTTGGCGGCTTTGCAGCAACTGGAGAAAGACCCAGAGCGTCCTGAACGACTGATGCGTATTGCACAATATTTCCGTACACAATTGCTTGATGCAGGTGTTAATCTCATTGAAGCTCCAACGCCTATTGTACCTCTATTCACGTATAAGACCTTGGACACCTTGTGGTATGGCAAGGCATTGTTTGATGCAGGTGTATATGTCAATCCTGTGATTGCTCCTGCGTGTGTGGAGGGCGAGTGTCTGTTGCGTACTACATTGATGGCTACGCATACTGAGCCCGTTATTGACGAAGCAGTCGATATTATTGCTCGTGTTCTTCGTCAAGCTCCTCGTTATTGATTTTAGCTCGCAAAGAAATTATGAAAACGCTTCTCATCACAGGTGGTTCTTCAGGTATTGGATTGGCTACAGTACAATTGTTTGTTGCCAAGGGGTGGCAGGTGATTGAGCTCAGCCGTAGCGGTCAATCTTCGCCATCGGTGTTGCATATCCCATGTGATGTCACAGATGAGGCGTCTGTACAGGCAGCTGTGGCACAGGCAATGAGTCATACCCGCCACTTGGATGTGGTGATTAGCAATGCGGGATTTGGTATATCGGGTCCGATAGAGTTTACTTCGCTGCAAGATGCTCAGAAGCAGTTTGATGTCAATTTCTTTGGTGCTCTACGATTAGTGAAGGCAGTACTGCCCATTTTGCGCAAGCAGCGCAGTGGGCGTATTCTCTTCACTTCTTCGGTGGCTGCCGATTTGAGCATACCATATCAGAGTTTCTATAGTGCCAGCAAGTCGGCGCTCAATGCTATGGCGCTTGCGTTGGCGAATGAGGTACGCAGTTTTGGTATTCGTGTCAGTGTGCTTATGCCAGGTGATGTAGCAACTGGATTCACGGACGCGCGCGAGAAGAATATACAAGGTGCAGAGGTGTATCCTGGTGTTCAATCGGCTGTAGCAGCCATGGAGAAAGATGAGCGTGGAGGCATGACGCCTATGCAGATGGCGCGATGCTTATACCGCATGGCTACTCGACCTTGTATCAAACCGATCTACATAGGGGGCTTCACCTACGGCATTTTCTGTTTGCTGAATAGGTTATTGCCCAAGCGATGGGTGAATGGTATTGTGGGAATGCTCTATTGTTGATGAGCCGACGTTTCTAATTCGCGACTTTTATTGATCAGCTGATCGCATTGTGTTGCATATTGGCTTTGCAATTGCTCCAGTTGGAGGATTGCAGGAGCCATTTTTTTTCGTGCTTCATCGTCTGCTTGGCTATATTGCTCTCGCAGAGTGGCTAATTGTTGTGCATTATTCTGAATCTGAAGTTGAATTTCAGCCCATTCTTGATATTTCTTTTGAGCGTTAATGTTTCTAAAATCCGTGAGCGAAGTATAAACCACCGAGTCGTTGAGGATGAAGAATATCTCCTTCTCTATTACCGCTTCAGTAGGCGAAGGATTGATGATGCTATCTCTCTTTGTTATCTCGTTGGGTTGTTGCACAGGCCATACATAGCGCAGTTGGGCATATGCCACCAATGAGTCTTGCGATAGACCTCGCCAGTAGTTTTTTTGTACGGTAGGAACAAACGAATAGATGCGTACTTTTCCGTTTGCAGAGAAGCGGTCTGTGGCAAAATAACCAATATTGCGATGCTCATCTATCAGCATCATATAGTCGTTGGCGGTTGAGTTGAAAGGCATACCTACGTTTTCGGGTGTAGTGTATGACTCCGTATGCATATTGTATCGCGTTACATAGATATCGTATCCGCCTAATCCGCTTGTGTCGCATGCTGCAAAATACAGGGTGACACCATCGCTCAAGACATAGGGATAGCCCTGTTGCTTGGTAAAGTTCACTATGGATGGTAGCGTGTCGGGACTCGACCATTGTCCCATCAGATTGTGACTGGATACGATGATAGAGGTAGAGTCATGTGTCGTTGCCCACAAGGTACGGTCCTGTCGTTGATTGGTATAGACTATGTTTCGTTTGGGCGTGTATGTCATCGTGCCTGCTTCTACTGACAGGGGACAATATGCCAATATGCTATCTACGCTGGTCTCCACCGAATCGATGATCTCCACTTTCTCCACTCGGCGTAGGTATCGTTGCAGTTTCTCTGCCTTATATATCTGTGTGCGCACGTATGCACCACGCTCCGAATCGGGTTTGAGTGTAGATAAATAGGTCTCGTACGAAGCGATGGCTTGCTCCGCATGTCCCAGTTTGAGATAGATCTCTCCCAAGTGGAAATGCTTCAAATCATAGCGGTTGCCTGATTTGGCAAAATATTCCAGTGCAGTCGTATAATCTCCTAACTCTTGTGCGCATCTTGCGTAGCGATACGCAAACAATGCAGAGGAAGGGTGACGGCGGAGTAATAGACCATACTCTTTCTTCGCTGCAGCGTAATCTGCGGCTTGAAACCACTCGTTGGCTTTGACCTCGTTTTGCGCCCAAGCGCCCATAGAACAAAGCAAAAATAATATAAAGATGCCTATTTTTTGCATAATTTGCTGCAAAGATACAACTTTTTTTTGATATATGAAAAAAAAAATGTAATTTTGCACACTATGAAGCATATTCGAATCCTTTCTCCCGCCAGTGCGATTGATTCGCAGTGGGTAAATAGAGCCAAAATTCGCCTCGAGCAATGGGGTTTTTGTGTCTCACTGGCTGAGCATGTATATGGTAATATTGGTCGTTTCTCCGCTACGGATGAGGAGCGGCTTGCTGACCTCAACACTGCCTTCTCAGACCCCTCTATCGACATCATATTGTGCAGTCGTGGGGGCTATGGATTGCAGCGTATTCTTGACCGTATCGTTTTGCCTCAGCGTCCGAAAGACCAATGGCCATTGGTAGTGGGTTTTTCGGATATCACGGCATTGCATGCTCTCATGAGTGTACAGGGGGTGCCCTCTTTGCACGGAAACATGTGCAAGGACCTCTCCCTCTTGCCCGATGATGATGCCGCTCTCGTGGTAGAACGCCAATTTCTCACCTCTCACCTTTCACCTCTCAGTTTTCACTTTTCACCTCTCACCTCTCACTCCCCTCTCAACCGCTCTGGTGAAGCCAAAGGAAGATTGATAGGTGGCAATCTGAGTGTGCTATACGGCCTACAAGGAACCCCGTACGAACTGAATAAGATTATTGACCAATGTGCAGCGCCACCGATATTATTTATAGAGGAGATTGGTGAGCGACATTATCATGTAGATCGTATGTTGCACAACCTGCGTATGAGTGGTGTGTTCGAACGAATCAGCGGATTATTGGTCGGTCAGTTCACCGATTGTGCCGACGATTCTTCGATGGGTTGTACGCTGATGGAGTCTATTCGCCAAGTGGTGGAACCATATGCTTTCCCTGTGCTATTTGATTATCCATCTGGTCACATCGACTCCAATTATCCCTTGCTCCTCTCCGCGGAGTATCATCTATCCGTCCCCTAACCCTCTCACCTCCTTACCTCAAAAAAAAGAGGCAATGTTGCCTCTTTTTCCTTAATGCTGATGTCCGTGATGCTCGTGCTGATGTTTCTCGTGGTGCGAGTGTTCGGGCTTGTGCGTAGTCGCAGGTTTGCCAATCTTAGCGAATGCTTTTTGCAGCGTAGGCACATCGGTTTTGTTGGCGTCGTAGGTGACGGTCACAGTCTGTGCTTCTAAGTCAAACATCAGGTCTTTCACACCATTCTTCAGATCCTTGTCAAAAGGAATGTTTTTCAGAATCTTCTGGCAGCAGTCCTCGCAATGCAGGTGAACATATAGCACCACCTTTTGTTTGTTTGGCTTAGCCTCTGCTGTACTCAGCACATAGGCCATTGGCAATATTGCCAGCAAAAAAATAATAATTCGTTTCATATGCGTATTGTGTAGTATTGTTTGTCGTTGTGTAGTATTGTGTCGGGTAGTTACCGGGTAGTTACCGAGTAGCTACTCTTCTCTCTCCAGTGCCCAGCGGAATCCAAGATACAGTTTCCAGCCGTGTATTGGTGCCCAAATCATGGATGCATCGTAGGTCGCCGAATGTGGATTGACAAATCCCCCGTGTTTCTCGCCTTTTGCCTCTAACCTATCACCTACAATCGGACTATCCTGCGTGAAGTTGGTCATGTTTTCTGCTCCGAGGTAGATAGACCATGTGCGGAAGAATTTGGTTATCTGACCTAATAATTGTGGATACCACTTATGGTATATGTATCCATTATGTATCCTATACTGATTACTACCTTCTGGTATCACAAATCCATCTGGCATACGTCCCTCGCCGTTGAATTGGGCTGTCAGGTCAAACTGCCATGTCTTGAGTGGTGTTTGATAACTAGTAGTGATGATACCCTTGAACTTATTTTGCAGCGGCTTGTCGCGCAACTGATATTCGCCCACTGCGCTGTTGAACGATGTCTGCTTCACATCCGTATAGCGGAATGCTGCGGTCATGGTCCAGCCGCGCAGAATCTCCATCGTGGCTTCCACTTGCCAGTTGTGGGAGAAGTACTCGGCATTCTCCACGTCGTGCATATTATATAAGGTCACCCCATGCAAACTACGATCCATATCCGCTATTACACCATCTGCGAATACCGTATAGTAGTATTCGCCTGAGAGCTGCAATTCTTTCTTGCCAAGGGGAATATAAAACACGGTAGAAAGTCCCGTATTCAACGATTGTTCTTGGGCTAACGAATCGTTGTGTAGTGTGGTGTAGTGTGGTGTAGCATTGTGTAGTGGAGTGTAGAATTGATAGACACGGTTGCTGGCGAGGTAGGCAGCGTTGTCGGCTATCGCGTTAGGGGTGCGGTAACCTAATCCTATACTTCCGCGCAATGTCCACCACTCGAATGGCGCGTAGCGCAAGTTCATACGAGGGGTAGTGAAGAAACCATAGCGCGTAGAATAATCCTCCCGTATGCCCATCAGCAATGTCACTTTATCTTTGTATGTATAAGTGTATTCCGCAAACACGCCTGGCGTCACCTCCCAACGGCTCAAATCTACCACACTCAATGCATCTCCTTTCCCTTCAGGGAGGGGGTGGGGGTAGGCTGTTATCGATTCGTTATACCCATCGTAGTTCACGCTCAATCCAGCCGACAATTTATATTCGTGGTCATCCCATAGGTCGGTAGCAGAATCGTCGAATGATGTTTGGAAGATAGCGTTGATATAGGCATTGGTTTGTGCTGCGTTCCATTGGTGCGAACCGTAGGTGTTCTGTTGGTTGTGATACGATGCCGAAGCAATAATACCAATGGATGTACCCGTCTCTGCATCAAACACATAGCCGTTTTTCATAAATCCATCTACGCGCCAAGTGTTCAAATCAATTTTATATGGCGACAAGCTCTCTGTAGCCTCTTTGGTCAAGCCACCTTGACGGCGGTCGTAGAGTCCGCGCACGAGGAATTGTCCCGTATAATCACCCGTCTTCACATACCAGCGATTCAGCAGGTTTACATTCGTATTCTTGGGCATGTCGAGGAAGCCGTCGTGGTTATGGTCGAGTTCGAGCGACATGTTTTGTGCATGGAACAAGATACCTGTAGATACTTTGTCATTCAGGTCCCATCCGCCCGAAGCGTTGACTTCGGCATGTGTCTCGGTGCTGATCATGGCGTTGAGAGCGAT
>JAFYWK010000027.1 GCA_017558065.1 Paludibacteraceae bacterium | reverse complement strand
TCACATAGGGTCTCTTCATCATCTACAATTAATATCCGTTCTGTATCCATAGTAGTGTGATTTAAATTTTGCGCAAAATTACAAAATTTATTTTAGTTGAAGAAAATATAACATAAAATTTCATAAAAATTTCACAATTTTGTTAGGCAAAATGTATTTCACGAAACTGTATTTTTTTTGAAATATTTTTGAAACAATATAGCAGTACCTTTGCACCGTCAAACAGAAAAAATACATTGTAATGTGAAACAAAAAAATTGATGAAAATGAAGAAAACATTATTGCAATTAAGTCTAATCCTGTATTTATCAGGATTGTACACTATGGTTCATGCGAGTGGTGTACCTGAACCAAAAGCGGGCTCTATTTCTGGACGAGTGATTGATAACACCAATCAATCATTGCCTGGTGCAAGTGTGTATATTGAGAGTTTACAGACAGGCGCAATCAGTGATTTAGATGGGTATTATTCCATTCCTAACATTCGCCCTGGTCAGTATGAAGTGGTCGTTTCGTATGTAGGGTTTGCTCCTGATACCACCGATATTGTCGTTGCTGAAGGTAAAATCACAGAAAACGACATTGTATTGAATGAAGGTCTTGCGCTGCAAGATGTGGTAGTGGCTGGTGCATTCACAGGACAAAGGAAAGCGATTAATATGCAGAAGAACAATGCGGGGATAACCAATGTGGTTTCTGCGGATCAAGTAGGCAAATTTCCCGATTCCAATATCGGTGATGCACTCAAACGAATCAACGGTATCAATGTGCAATATGATATGGGAGAAGCACGATTTGGTCAAGTGCGAGGCACAAGTGCAGATCTAACATCAGTAACAGTAAATGGTAATCGCCTTCCCAGTGCTGAAGGAGAAACTCGTAATGTACAATTAGACTTGATTCCAGCTGATATGGTTCAGACCATAGAAGTTAATAAAGTAGTGACAAGTGATATGGATGGTGATGCCATTGGCGGTGCCATCAATCTCGTGACCAAAAACACTCCTTATAAGAGAGTGTTTAATGCTACTGCGGGAAGTGGATACAATTTTGTAAGCAATAGTCCGCTACTCAATTTAGGATTAACTTATGGAGATAGATTCTTCAATGATAAATGGGGCATCATGGCATCTGCTTCTTATCAACTTGCACCAGGAGGAGCAGATAATACCGAGTTTGAATATGATGTGGACGATCAGGATAGCGTATATCTCGATAAGGCGGAGATACGCCAATATTATGTCACACGAGAAAGACAGAGTTATTCATTAGCAACGGATTATAAGTTCAATGCAAATCATAAAATCTCTTTCAAAGGTATTTACAATCGTCGTTCGGATTGGGAAAATCGCTACCGAATAACATATAAGAAACTAAATGAAAAACCCTCTAAACAATCGGTCATCTTGCAAACGAAAGGAGGTATAAACGATAATAAAAATGCCCGTCTGGAGTTGCAACAAACCATGGACTTCACTTTGGATGGAGAGCATACATTCGGTATTGTGAAGATGGATTGGGCAGGTACTTTCTCCCGTGCTACAGAACATCGCCCCAATGAACGCTATTTTGGCGTAGAGATGAAAGGCAAAAAGAATGAGGACTATTTCAATACTTTGAGTTTTGTGGATGCAGGCGGAAGAGCACCTTATCCAAGTATAGGCATAGGAAATGTGGGAGATTATACATGGAGTATTGATGAGTTGACAGATGCAAGCCAAACAATTGCTGAAAATGAATGGAAAGCGCGTCTGAATTTTGAGATACCACTATTGTCTGGAGCTTTTGGCAGTACCTTGAAATTTGGAGCTAAATATACGCACAAGAGCAAAAAGCGCGAAACACATTGCTTTGATTATATAGAAGTATATGAGAACGCATTCGGAGAGGAGTGGTCAAATAATATGAACAATCAAATCCGCAAAGGATTTATGGCAGGTAGTAATTATCCAATAAACACACCATTTATCACAAAGGAGTATCTTGGAAGCTTAACAATGAATCCATCACAGGAGGGAGCTTTTGAAATCTACGAAGAAGCCGCTGACAACTATACTGCTAAGGAAGCTATTACAAGTGCTTATATTCGCTATGACCAAAAATTATGGAATGACTTGGACTTGATTGTCGGCTTGCGCATGGAACATACAGCATTGAATTACAGTGGATATAATTGGGTGGTGGATGACTTAGACAATGAACAAGGATATTTAGAACCTACGGGCGAAAAAAAGAACGACTATATCAATCTACTGCCAAGTGTATTGCTCAAGTACAATGCAACGGAAGACTTGAAATTGAGAGCTTCTTTTACCAAGACCCTTTCTCGTCCTAAGTACTCAGCATTGATTCCATGTGTACACTATAATATCGCAGAGGAAGAAGCCAGTTTTGGTAATGCAAATCTGAAACCCACTACATCTTATAACCTTGACCTCGGAGGAGAATACTATTTCAAAAGTGTTGGATTGGTAAGCGTAGGTTTGTTCTACAAGAATATCAAAGATGTAATAGCCGAAGAAAAATGGAAATCTACGAATGATCCTAATATCCCTTCAGGACTTCTAAATGAAGATGGCGACCCTGTGAAGTATGAAATCAGCAAACCCATCAATGCTTATGATGCAGATTTGTTTGGTGTAGAAGTAGCTCTCCAGCGAGATTTTGGATTTATCACTCCTGCTTTGAAATGCTTAGGTTTCTATGGAACATATACTTATACATATAGTTCTACCAAGAACCATAAGTTCGAACACCGTGAATTAGGGGAGGGAGAAAAAATCAAGATGACAGGCTCTCCAGAGCACACTGCTAATGCTTCTCTCTACTTTGAGCATAAAGGCATAAATATCCGAGCATCATATAATTTTGCATCTGCTTTTGTAGATGAGTTCGGAACAACAGCAGAATTAGATAGATATTACGATTGTGTAAATTATTTGGATATCAATGCAAGTTACACTTTCGGTAAAAATGTCAAAACAACTATTTATGCAGAGGCTAACAACCTCTTAAATCAACCTCTCAGATACTATCAAGGCACCAAAGATCGTACTATGCAAGCAGAATATTATGGCATACGACTAAATGCAGGTGTTAAAGTACAATTCTAAAGTTTATAACCAATTAAAAGAAAGATGAATATGAAAAAGTGTTTTTATTTGCTAATTGCTTTAGCAATCTCAACAATCAGTTTTGCACAAACTCCAGACCAATGGGAGAAGATCAAAGGAGAAATCAATGTCTTTATGGCTAATGACCTTGGACGCAATGGTTACTACGACCAAAAACCAATTGCTGCACTTATGGGCAAAATGGCAGAAGTAATTGAGCCTGAATGTATTATCGCAGCGGGCGATGTGCATCATTTTGATGGTGTACAAAGCGTAGAAGATCCTCTGTGGATGACTAACTATGAACTTATATATGATCACCCTGAATTGATGATTAGTTGGCTGCCTATTTTAGGAAATCACGAGTATCGAGGCAATACGCAAGCCGTGATGGATTATTCCAATATCAGTCGTCGCTGGTGTATGCCAAACAGATACTATACACGCGTATTTAAAGAGGATAATACAAGCATTCGTTTCGTAATGATTGATACTACTCCGTTGATGTCTAAATACCGCAAAGACAGCGATAAGTATCCAGATGCATGCAAGCAAGATGTAGATCAACAATTGCAATGGCTTGATTCTGTGTTAAGTGTTGCCAAGGAGGAATGGGTTATCGTAGTAGGTCACCATCCTATCTATGCAGAGACACCTAAAAGTGCAAGCGAGCGAACAGATATGCAAGCGAATGTAAATACAATACTCCAACGCCATAAAAATGTAGCGATGTACTTGTGCGGACATATACACAATTTCCAACATATCCGCCAAAAGAAGAATCATATCGACTACGTGGTTAATTCTTCAGCTTCATTGAGCCGTGAGGTTAAACCAACTCCACATACCGTATTTTGCAGCTCTGAGTCAGGATTCTCTGTCATAACAGCAGACCAAGGTGAACTTTGTTTGCACATGGTAGATAAGAATGGTAATATATTGCACACCATTCGTAAAATTACATTCATCGAATGAAACTTGATCTTTCGTCGTTGACAATAATATCTATAGAACATTTGACAGACTACTGAGTAACAGCACTCCAATTAATCTCGTACTCCTCATATGGTGGGGTACGAGATTTTTGTGTTAATTCAACGGAAGAAACATTTGAAAAAACGAAATCTGAGTGTAGTATTCCTAAATTACTAACTACATTTTCCGACATATGTTTTTGCAAATATATCTTCTTGCCAAGACGGAGAAAAAGAGGATGTTAGGAAATTAATGTTGCAACAATTAGGTATTATCAAAACTATTGTTAGCATACCAACTGAAGCCAACCAACACTTGCTATCGCGTCTTATGGCCTTGAACGAGAATAGAGCAAACGCTTTAATTGATTGGCAGAGTATATTTCATATGATAGACCTTGTTTATGATGGTTTTTACACACAATTGAATAATCGGTATTCAGGCATTTTAAATGAAAAGGAGATTCAATTATGTTGTTTACTTAAGGCAAATTTTTCGACAAAGGAGATAAACATGCTCACTCGCCAAAGTCTTCAAACTATCTACCAGCGTAAGACACAAATCCGTCAAAAACTCTCCATCCCCGAAGCAGACGACATCCTCCTCCACCTTTCATAAAGCTCTGCAACTTCCTTTATTGTTTTAAAGTACCTTTGATTATCTACACCCCAACAGATCTTCAAAGGTATTATTGAGCATTTTACTAAGTTGAGAAACATCCATTCCGATGGCTTCTGCCAACTCTTTCTTTGTGGTAGATTGTGTGCTGAGAACTTGATTGATTCGTTCTCTCACTAATTCTGATGTAATGGGATTTTTCATGCTGCAAAATTACTGCTTTTGGTTGATATATTGTTGGACGATTTGTCCATAAAAAACAGCAGAATTGGACAAATAATCCAATTCTGCATACATTATTTAAAAAAATCTCCCAGTTAATGAGAAACTGGGAGAGGAAAAGTTTGCTTATTACCCCTTGAGGCAGATGATGCGCATGGCTTGGAGCATGTATTGCATGGGATTGAGGCGAGAAAGGTACTGCGCCCATGTAGGCATAGCAGAAACGGGTGTAAACAGACCGCTCAAGACAATACAGCACATAATAACAAACAGCATTGTCAACATTGCTTGAAGCGGTCTGCGTGCCACACGGCGCACCACCCATGCTATACCCAGCCAAAGGAAGATATAGCAAGTTGAAAGGATGAAAGTCGAAATGATGAAGGATCCAAGACCGCCGACGCTGAAAGGTTGCAAAGCCGGTATGCCGAGCAAGAGAGCACCCAAGGCGATGGCAAACCACAGCACGACTTCGCAAATGAGGTAATAAGCCACAGGGTGCGCAGGGTGTACGGCTGGAACGAAGCCCGCAAGGAGCGTCATAAGGATAACCAACAACACCGGCAGCATGAACAGTTTGAGATCGGCACGCTGGTTATACATGTAGCGCGTGGGGATGTTGAACGTAACAGGTCGCACAGGCACAGACGAACGAGAAATATTCTCCATTCTTATCTCGGAAGCAAACTCCATAACGATATTGGTCAGATAACCAGAACCAAGGCCGCCTTTCATCATATTGACACTATTACCGCTGATGTTAGCGGAAGTCATAGCACTAAAGAGATCGCGCTCGAAATCCTGCGGAATATCAAGCATAAAGTCTGCTTTTCCGTAGTCAAGCAATGGTTGTGCATCTATCTCGTTGGGTAGTACTTCAACAACGCGGAAAGTACGCGAAGCGTCCACTTTTTGAATCAACCGCGCCGAAGAAGACGAATGGTCACGATCAACGACCACCACTCCCATTTGTCGAAAGTCTTGTTGCGCCGCAAAAGGCATAATCAAAAGTAGGATAATTGGTAACGCAATAAACAATTTTGGTAAGAAGAAGTCGCCCATGATTGACTTCATCGCTAATTGTATTCTTTCTTTCATTATTGTGCGGATTTAAGATTTTTAACTGTCTGTCCCATAACCCCAAGAGCAAAAATAAGGAAGAAGCCACATAGGATGAGTATCTCCTTGCTGACAGCAAAAAGGGTTGCTGGTGTGAGCCATAAGCAACGCAATAAATCAGTGTACCACTTGGCAGGGATGAGGTCTGCAATATACTGCAACCATGTAGGCATGCTCTCGACAGGGAACATCATTCCAGAAAGAAGGATAGAGAGTCCCATCAATACCATTCCTGCCAATAGCAAAGCCATTGTGTTGCTACGTGATATGCAGGAGATAAGCAAACCAAGCAACAATGAAGTCAGCATATAGATACATGTACCCAACAACAACGAACAAAATACCCCGAACGACATAGGTATATGCAATAGAACAACTGCCGCGAAGAGCATCAGCAGCCACGAGACGAAGCACAGACAGAACGCCGGAAGAAGTTTGGCAGCCACTAATTTTGGAGGAGTAACTGGATATAAGTCTCGCAATCTCTTCCACTCGCCATGTCCACGGAAAGCCAAGCAGGTAACCAATGTGCACATGAGCAATAGTAACAGACTTATCGCTCCTGGAACGATATTGATATCGCCTCGTTGATACGGATTATAAAGCATCTGCATTTGCGGAACAATCATAAATTGAGGCCGTGTACCGGACTGCATCATCAGTTCGCGCTGCCACTCTTGAATGAGCCGTTCGGCGTACGAGGCACGCATGGCGGCTTGGTTGTCGGTGCCGTCCACGAGGATCTGCAGGTTGACTTCCTGCATGTGCATCATATCGGCTGCAAAATCATTGCCGAAGACGAGTGCAATGTCGATACGGTCGTGCCGCATGAGGTTGTCCAACTGTTCGTAGGACGTGAGGCGATGCGTGACCGTGAAATACGGGTTCTGGTCGAAACGCTGCGTGAGTTGCTGCGTCAGCGCATCGTGCGAGTTGTCCAGCACAGCGACCCGTGTGCCGCGTATGTCGGTCGTCACCACGGAGCCGAACAGCAGTACCATGAGAGCAGGCAGGAGCAGGACGGTCCAGAAGACCCACTGCTCACGCCAAAGGCGCAGGAACTCGCGTTGCAATAGACGTTTCATAATGACTGAAATTTACCAGAGCGCCGGAAGTTCTACAAATCAATTTCTCCATACATACCTTTCTTCAGCCAGCCATCGTTCTCGACGCTGATTTTGACGGCATAGACGAGGTTCTGCCGTTCGGAACGGGTCTGTATGTTCTTGGGCGTAAATTCTGCTTTATCACTTATCCATGCCACGCGCCCAAGGTATTCCCGTTCGTCATCACCATAGTCCGCAAACACCCGCACCGTATCGTTCACCATTATTTCCGCCAATTGTGCTGAACTGAGATAGGTGCGGAGTGTCATGCGGTTGGTATTAGCTACGCGGAACAGGATACGACCTGGAGCAGCAAACTCACCCTGTTCTGCATATTTGGTTTGTATAGTACCTGTGATTGGTGATTTGATATAGCAGTTAGAAATGGCGTAGTTGATTTCCGCCAATTGGGCCTCCATGCTTGTTAGTTGGTCAGATACAGCCCCATTCTGCTGTGCAAATTGCTCACGTTTAGCACTGAGTGTCAGTTCCATACCTTCAATTTGATAGCACAAATCTGTATAATTCTTCTCAGGTATCGCCCCTGCATCTACGAGGCGCTTGAAGCGTTTCTGTTCAGCCTTCATATTAGCAATCTGTGTTTCCAAGGCTGCCAATTGTGTACGATCATTTATCTTGCGTTTGTCCACTGCCGACATACCAGAAAGAAGTTGCTGACGCTTAAGGCACATCTGTAGCGTGTCTATATTGCCAAGCAACTGACCTTGATTCACCACTTGTCCCTCATAAATATCAAAATTTATCAACTCACCCGTACCACGAGCGTTTACTACCAGTTCGGTTGCTTCAAACACACCAGAAGCATCATGTTTCATATTGTGGTTACATGCGGTGGCGATTATCGCTACTGCCGCAAAAAAGATATATTTTTTCATACTATTTAATTATTTGTTCTGTTTTTCATTTCATACATTTGTTTGAGCATTTCGATTTCGTGTGAGGCATGGTCATTTTTTGCCTTATCCTCTTTCTGAATCTCTGCTAATAGATTGTTGATGTCTATAATTCCATTGTCCAATTTTACTTCGGCTGCTTGACGTATCTCTGTACGGAGAGCGATAATCTCCTCGTCCTTCTTCATCATCGCACGATATTGCGCAATATTTTCTGCATTTTGTCCCGTTAATTGATCCATATTAAAGAGAAAAGTTTCACGCCCTGTATTTACCATCTGACGACCTATATCAATTTGTTTCTTGGTTTTATTGAAAGTGTAAAAATTGGATATATTCCACTTCAGTGTAATGCCCACCTGTGCATCTGGGCGTAATCCGCGTGCAAACATATTCTTAAAGATATCATAACCGAAATTGCTAAAAAAGCCTGTCGCATACAACCCAAAATTTGGGATAACACTTGTATTAACCAGTTTCTCCTGTGCATCAAACAAACGCAACTGTGCTTCCATTTGCTGCAATTCTGGTCGTTGGCTCTCGGTAGGGAGCACATCAAGCAAAGCGGGTTTTTGCAATCCATCGTACTCATCGATCTCCTTACCAACGAACATTCCTAAGAGTTTTTTGCATGCGCGTGAACTATACTCCAGTTGCATACGTTGCTGTTGTACGCTGAGCAATTCTGCATGTAACATAGCTCTGTCAGCTGTTGTGACCAAACCTCCCACGTAAAGGGTGTCCAATTTACGGAGGTTAGCTTGTAACAATGCTTCCACTTGGTCTAACAACTGCATTCTCTCTGTGAGCAACAACACACCGAAAAATAGATTGTTTACACGATCGCGAAGTGCGTGCATATCCACATCCGCAGCCGCTTTTTGCACTTCTCCTTGTGCACGTGCCACGTCCTTTTGTGCTTCGATTGTTCCACCATCCCATATCACTTGGTCAAGTTGCAATGCCAAGCGATATTGCAGCGGGTCAGCAAAGCCATAGTTGCCTTTGTCATACTGCTCCTGCTTGATACTACCTTTTCCTGTACCAATTTTCGACTGTACATAGGCATCATACTCAGGCATGTCAGTTAAGAACTCAGGCAATGTCGGCACATCGCTCTGATAAGTCGCTTGCGCGAGGAATTTCAATTGGGGCACATAGCCCATGTTTAGTTTCTGAACAGATACCTCTGTTGTCTGTTCAATCAGTTCGTACTTGCTCACTGCTGGATAGTTCTCCGCTGCCAACCGCTGACATTCGTCCAATGTTAGCATTTCGGCGTGCACTCCCGCTGCAACAAGAAGCGAACAGACAAATAAAACTGTTTTTTTCATGCTGTTTGTGATTTAGTTAGAAATATTTGGGAAATGTATCATCCTGTTGGGTCTTGCTGGTAACGCCATGCAGGCTCAAGACGGTGGTGGCAGCTTGTTTGAGCGCCTTGTCTATCGTACTGCCGTCTGGCAGGGTGATTCGGGTGTCAAACATACTGTTTTCCGGAAAATGGATGTCGAAGACTATGCCGTTGGTAGCGCGTTCGACGGGTGTCGCCACTACTCTATATTCCGCTCCACCGCAACGAATACAGAAGACGTAAGGTGCTGTTTGAGATTCGTTGAAAAACATATCTGATAAATTTAATGGGTTGTTAGTGATTTAGGGCACTTCTATAAATTGCTTTATAGAGATTTTGAGATTTATGCGCAGTAGATTTTTGTGCGAAAGGAGGGAATAATGCGGGCATTATGACCGACTGACGATCAAAAAGATACAAGCAGAAAATCAAAATATCATAAAAGTGCCGAATGTTGTTATTAATTGTTTTTATTTTCCAAACGGGCAATTTATAGAAGTGCCCTTTACTCATTTCCGAGCAAAAAGTGCAGGCGGTTGGTGACGTTGGCTTCGGAGGTGCCTGCATCGAAATCGAGGAAGAGGATGGACAAGTCGGGGTACAGGTCCTTGTAACGGCGTTCGATACCTTTGCTGATGATATGGTTGGCAATGCAGCCAAAGGGTTGCAGCGACACTATTTTTTTCACGCCGTGCTCGGCAAGGTCGCATATCTCACCAGGCAAGAACCATCCCTCGCCGAAGTCGGCAGCGGAGTTGATGACCTTGCGGCTTGCCTGCCAGATGTCCATGATATCCGTGAACGGACGATAGAACGGATACGCGCTGCAAAGACGGTCGTACGTGCGTGCATAGCGGCGCAGCAGACGGTTGGCTATCCATGCCTGCCACGGCTGCAGTCCGTCCGTGCGGATGTGCTGGCGGCGGTTGATGAACGCATTGGGGATAGAGGTGGAGAAGAAGCCTGTGAGCGCAGGCGGCACGACCTCTACGCCGTGACTGATGAGCCACCGCACAACATCCTTGTTGCTGAACGAGTTGTACTTGACGTAAATCTCCCCAACGAGTCCGACCACGGGCACCTGCTTGTCCATATCGCAGATGACGCGGAACACATCCGCAGCTTCGCGTATCATGTTGTGCATGGCGCGGTAATCACGACGTGCCAGCAAAGGCTGAACGGCTTTCAGGTAGTAATCGTACATCATCCGCGCCGTGCCGTGTTCCTTCTCACGAGGAGCGGCAGGGTAATAGAGCTTGGCTAGCGTATCGGCAAAGAAAGCGGCTTCAACCAGCGGCCGTATGATCTTACGCCACGGAATGACGAAGCCCGGCTGTCTGTTGTGCGTACTCGGACCGAGTGCCACGGACACTACCGGCACCTGCGCAAAGCCGTTCTGGACAAGCGCGTTCTTGATAAGCGAATAGTAATTGCTGGCACGGCACTGTCCACCTGTCTGAGTGATGGCTACTGCCGTACGGTTGAGGTCGTACTTGCCCGATCTGAGCGCACGCATCAGACAGCCGATGACGATGGTGGCAGGGTAACAGATGTCGTTGTTCGCCACCCTCAGCCCTTCTTCCGCGTCTGCCTGCGAAGCCATCGGCAGCGGTTCGATACGGTAACCCGCCATGCCGAAGACGGTATGAAGAAACTCGTTGTAGCCTTCCGCGAAATACGGCGCGAGGATGGTCCGCTGCTTGTCTTCTGTCTCAAACGGCTTGGTTGTCCACGGCGAATTGTCCTTGTTAACCGGCGCATGTAACTGCCCTTGGGCTGCGTCAGTGCCTCCGACGCTCTCTATGAGCGAACGGACGCGCAAACGGAGAGAACCGATATTGTTCACGTCGTCTATCTTGAGCACGGTGAGGTTCTTATGGTAACGGCTGAGGATAGCGCGCACCTCGTCGAGTATGAACGCATCGGGACCGCAGCCGAAACTCGTCAGCTCGACCATGTGCAGACGTGTGTAGGTGGAGCGACCTACGCGGTGCGCCGCCTTGAAGATACGATTCGGATACGCCCACTGACTGATGGCGTTTATCTCCTCGAACACCTGTTTGTTGCGTGCCGCCACGTTCTCCGTCAGTACGTCGATACCCATGTCGGCGATGACATCGGCGATGCGGTGCTGGATGAGCGGGTCGATATGATACGGCCGTGCCGCCAGCAGAATGACCATGCGTCCTTCCCGTTGCGCGGCGTTCAGCACCTCGTTATTGCGTTTCTCCAGTGTGTCCAGATAATTCTGCTGCGCGGCGATGGCTCGCGTGACTGCCTGCTGTGCGGTCTTGTCGTCCACCCCGAGCGTGGCAAGGTATTCGGTTAGCGAAGCACGCAAAAGTGTCTCGTCTTTGAACGAAACGGTAGGCGAATCCAAAGGGATGCCGTATTTCTGTTCGGGATTGATGGCGGCACGCAGCACATCGGCATAGCCGCTGACGACAGGGCAGTTGAACGAGTTGTGCGCCTGCTTGTCTTCCTGTAGCTCGTACACCACCCACGGGTAGAAGATACGGTCCACTTTCTTCTCAATGAGGTCCATGACATGACCGTGCATCAGTTTGGCGGGGAAGCAGATGTTGTCCGCCACGATGGTCCGCACTCCTTTCTCGTAGAGGCGGTTGGTACTCGTGCCACTCAGCCGCACGCGCATTCCGCAGGACGTGAAAAGCGTGTACCAGAAAGGATAATCCTCATATATCCCCAACCCCCGCGGGATGCCGATGGTCTGTACTCTGTCAGGTGCAACCGCTCTCTGCTCAAAGAGCAGTTTGTATTTCTCCTCGAACATATTCACCCCTTTGCGACTGTTCTCGCTGCTGTTCGAATAGACCCGCTCGCAGTTGTTGCCGGAGAAATAACTCTTACCGTTAGCAAAGTGGTAACAGCGCACTTGGCAGTGGTTCTGACACCCAAGACAAATCTCCTCCGTCTCCTCAAAACGGTTGGCTTTCAATATCTCATCTAATTGCATCATACAAACAGTTTAACGATTTAACATTTTAACTCTTTAACGCGCGAAGCGCATACAACGCCGCTCCGTACGCGCCCATTAACTCCGGTATCGGGCTGAACTGCACATCCCTGCCGCTCAGCACCTCCAGCGCCCGCACGACAGAGTGATTGCGGAACGTGCCGCCCTGTACCATGATATGACCGCCTAATTCGTCAAACGATTGCAGTTTGAGCACTTTGTACAGGCAGTTTTTGATGACCGAATAACTGAATCCGGCAGCTATATCGGCTATTCCTGCACCCTCGCGCATCGCTTGTTTGACCTTGCTGTTCATGAACACCGTGCAGCGTGTGCCAAGGTCGTAGGGGTGTTGCGCCAAAGCCGCCATGTGCGCGAACTCGGACACGTCGTAGCCTAACTGCGTGGCAAACGTCATGATAAAACTGCCACAACCCGACGAACAGGCTTCGTTGATCTCGATGCGGCGTATCGAACCATTCTCTACAAAGATAGCTTTCATGTCTTGACCACCGATGTCCAGCACAAAACTCACTTCGGGCATCATGTCGCGTGCCGCAATGAAATGCGCCATCGTCTCCACAATACCGTGGTCAAGCGAGAAAGCCGTTTTGAGCAGGTTCTCGCCGTAGCCTGTCGAACACGAGGCGGCTATATGCAGGTCACGCCCCGCCCTCTCCCGTAACTGCTGCAACGCCTCATGAAACGCGTTGAACGAGTTACCTCGGTTGTAGCGATAGTCGCTGTAAACCAGTTCCTTACACTCGTTAAGCAATACTAATTTGGTCGTCGTACTGCCGCTGTCCACGCCGAGAAAATAAGGACCGTTGCCGCTTATCTCTGACCGATGAAGACTGATGGCTGACAGCTTCTTCGTTCGCCATGCCTCATAGTCCGCTTCGTTCTTGAACAGCGGTGGCAGAATGGAGTCTGTACTCTGTGTTCTGTCAGCAAAGCGGTCTGTATTCTTAAATAAGGTTCGCACCTGCGCGAGAGGCAGTTCCTTGTCCGCTAATAGTGCCGTTCCGATAGCAGGGATAAACTGCGTGTGTTCGGGCACAATGATATCTTCTTCGCGAACACCCATCGCATTGCGCATATGCTTGCGCAGTTCGGAGATATAAGCGAACGGACCACCGCAAAGGAACACTTTCGGCAGCACCTCGGTTCCGCGCGCCAAGGCACTCACCACCTGCATCGCTACCGCATTGAGCATCGACGCGGCGATGTCCGCTTTGCACACCGAACGGGAGATGAGGTTCTGGATGTCCGTCTTGCTGAATACGCCGCAACGGGACGCAATCGGATAGATATGCTCCGCTTGGGCTGCCAACTCATTCAGTTCGGAGGTCTCCACGCCAAGCAATGTCGCCGTCTGGTCAATGAAAGCACCGGTTCCACCGGCACAGTTGCCGTTCATGCGCATATCAGGTACACGTCCGGGCTCAAAGAAAATCATCTTGCTGTCCTCACCGCCTATATCCACCAGCGTGTGCACATCCGAATAGAGTTGCTTCACCACCTCTGCCGCCGCCAGCACTTCCTGACGAAACGGCACATCTATCCTTGCCGCATATCCCATCCCCACCGAACCGGTGATAGCAACGGCGATTTCTTTGTCACCTTGTACTTGGCCTAATATCTCCTTCAGCATCTCTGCCCCGACTTGTGCAGGTGCAGCATTGTGCCGACGATACAACGAACGTACCACTTTGATGCGCTCTTTTGTATCTTTGGACAGTCCACTTGGCGCACTTTGTACTTCCAGCAACGCACATTTAATGGTCGTGCTTCCTATGTCAATTCCTAATCTGTACATATTGCTATAAGAATATCAGTTGAACAAGAATATAAATAGGTAGTAGGAATACCAGCGAGAAGGTAAACATGTATCCGAAGAACGATGGCATTTTGATATTATTCTCCTCTGCAATGGCTTTAACCATCATATTAGGACCATTGCCAATATATGTCATTGCACCAAAGAAGACCGAACCCATACAAATCGCCTTAAGCAGCAAGTCAGGTATGCCAGCCACCATTGTTCCACCTATCTGTAGCGTCTGCTCTATAGGTAATCCCAATGCTACACTATGAAAAGCAACCGCAGTAGGAGTATTGTCTAAGAAACTGGACAAAACTCCCGTCGTATAATAAAAATGCCATACTTTGCTCAGTCCTAAACTCGCAGCGTTAGCATTCAGGTATGCCAAAACGGGTGTCATGGTGGTGAAAACACCCAAAAACAATACCGCTACCTCAATGATCGGACTCCATGAGAATTTATTGAGCTCGTAGCGCACTTTACGCTTTGTTGTATATAGCGAAATACCCGTTAGCGATAGCAATATGATCTCGCGTAGATACTTCAACCACAGCGGAGCATCTGCTTCACCTATAGCGGGAATAGTGCCTACATTGACAAAAGCAACTGTCAATACAACTCCTAATAAATATAAGAAATTCAGCATCCCGCCCAATCGTAGAGGAACACGTTCACGAGAGTCTGCTGACAGATTTACCCAATCTTCTTTGCGATAGTAATAAGTATCTACGCCAAAATAGATAATCAGCAGCAGCACACCTGTAAACAACCATTGAGGCAACAGGCTGAAAAACCAAGTAAAGGGTGCTCCACGAAGAAACAACATAAACAACGGAGGATCGCCTAATGGTGTCAGCAAGCCACCACAGTTGGCTACCAACGCAATAAAGAACAAAATAGTATGTACCTTATATTTACGCTGTTGGTTCGTTGTAATCAATGGACGAATCAGCAGCATGGCGGCTCCTGTAGTCCCCATGATACTTGCCAATAACCATCCCAATGCAAGAAACCCAGTATTAACCAGCGGTTTAGCTTTGATATCACCTGATAGGTGTATGCCACCCGTAATGACATATAGCGCAAGAAGTAGCACTATAAATGGAATGTAATCGCCAAACAACTGATGTTCTAATTCTTGTGTCATTCCACCTATAATCAGGCAGATAGCAGTGGGTAGTCCCAAAAGAAACGACACAATCAGTTTGTTGGTATTGCGTTCCCACCAGTGCTCAGCAAAGATAGGTGCAATAGCAATCATCAGTAGCATTAGTCCAAACGGAATTATACTCCACGCACTATGAATAAACTGTTCCATTATCATTTTGTTTTAACTTCTAACAGCCCGTCGGACGATCTAACATCTAACAGCACAACGGTTTATATCTAATCTTTCAAAATACGCTGCAAAGGTACTGCTTTTAGCGCACATGCAAAATGTTAACTTATGTGTAAAAAATAGCAAAAACAACGATTTTGCTTGCAAATATCAAAAAAAAACACTACCTTTGCAGCAAAATTCGCTTTTTAGCCATGAATAACGAACAAAATACAGTGGAGATGTGCCTATGCATCAACGGTTCGGCAGAGGCACTGATTAACGGCGAACGGTACGACCTGCAACCGGGCTCGCTTTACCTCATCAGCCCTATCGTGCACGTGTTCCTTTTGCAGCAATCGGAAGATTTTGCACTTTGTACCATCGCCTGCAGTACCGACAAACTCTTCCCCGCCATCGAACCGATGTTCGATGCCATGATTAAAAACAACCTCTACCAATACCCTTGTACGATGCTGGATAGGACCAGACAACTGAACTTCCTTGCAATGGAAAAGCGCATCCGGCAGAAAAAAGTGGAAATGCAGACCGAACCGAAAGAGGAAGTGCGCAAACTGATGCAGCAGATTATTGTCCAACTCCAGCGCACGGTTATTCTGGAGATACTGCAACTCTTCCTGCAACAGCGCTCTCAGGTCGCCAAGAGTGCCACCAAGTCCGAGCAGACGACGTTTAAGTTCCTGCAGGCCTTGCACGAGAACTACAAGACCGAGCGCAACGTGGCTTTCTATGCGGGGCAATCCGGACTGACGCCGAACCATTTTACGCACGTGGTGAAACAAGTCACCGACCGCACCCCGATGGACTGGATCAGCACCTTTATTATTCTGGAAGCCAAACGTCTGCTCTCGCGCAAGGGCGCACGGGTGAAAGATGTAGCAGTCGCGTTGCGCTTTCCCGACCAGTACACCTTTACCCGCTATTTCAAGACCTACGCCGGTATGACGCCGCGTGAATTCCAGACAACAAAGTGAGGCGTCAGCTTCGTACCAAACTTGCTACATACCCATCTCAACACCGTTGACGAACTATTTATGTCGGCATTTGACGATGAGAAATTATTTTGTCTTTTCCACACACCCATTAGTGCCATACCTTTGCACAAAAATGCAAGGATATGGCACTTTCTTTAATTACTGACATATCTGCAACCTGCTACACATCGCAGTTGCAGAAAATCGAACTCGTCTCGTCTGGATCTGCTGTCGAGTTTCGCATCTACTACCAAGCGCAAACCTATTACAGCGGCAACGGGCAGACGCTCATTTTCAGCGCGTCATACAACACGCGATTAAGTCATGTCGCCATCTACGACATCGGCTCGCTACTCGAAACCTATTTAGCAGACAGGGACGGGGTGCAGCAGTTCATTTTCTATTTCTCCAACGGCACGGACAGCCTCGAACAGACTTACGCTGTCATCTACTGCAAGCAGCAGCCTGTCCTATCTGCTGCCGACCTCGCCAGTTCCAACTACATCACCAACTACCTCACACGCCTTGTCTATCGAGGTGCAAAGAAAACGGGTGGATATTTTATTTCAGGTAGTCATTCTAAAGACGATGAGGGAATAAATGAGGGAATAAATGAGGGAATAAACAGGGGAATAAATGAGGGAATAAACTAACTTCCTTTTCCTCGGATTATGGGCGAAATCTCCTCGTATTCGGCAATCGGGAAACCAACTCTTTCTTTCATCGGATAGCAAGTATACACTTAGAGAAGCTACCTGTTAGGTAACTTCTCTCTTTTTTGCATATCCGCGTACATGCGCGCGTTTTATTTTATTGTATCGTCTTTCGGCATGCCATAAATCCAACAGCCGAAGGAATCTTGGCGATTTATCCTCCAATATCATCAAGCAGCATCAAATCGTCCTCAACGCCCAAGGAGTGGAGCAAGTCAAGCACAGTCTTGGACATCATTGGAGGACCGCACAAGTAATGCGATGTCCTCTGGAGCGTCGTGTTGATTGAGGTAGGTGTCGGCCATCACTGGAGCAATGAAGCCAGGAGTGTACTTAACACAATGAATGCATCAGCCTTAGTA
>JAFYWK010000026.1 GCA_017558065.1 Paludibacteraceae bacterium | reverse complement strand
GCATATGAGATTGATGCATTCACTCCATCTGCTAAGGCAGTTGTACGTTGCGAGTGGAATGGTATGAAGCTTGAGTTCCACCTCACCATGAGTGCAGCTCCTATGGAGGCAACTGTAGTAGTTGTTGAGGACGCTGTAGTTGAGGTTGAGAAGTACCAAATCTGGGGTGATATGTATGACTACGCTCTGACTATGACTGGCGAGTGGGTTAACCCAGAAGATGGTTTGACCTACCCAGTATTGGTTGAGGTGCCTGTTTACTATCCAGAGGCTACTGAGCCAAGTGAGATCATGTCCACCGTAACCGTAGGTGGTTGGAATGATGAAGACCCATGGTTGGGCTTCGGCGAGGGTACATTGACTGTTACCACCGTTGATGGTGTAGTTACCGCTACAGGTATCGTACAAAACCCAATGGCAGGTGTAGCAATCGACATCACCATCTCTGGTAAGTTGCCACAAGATCCAGGTCCTGGTACAGGTATTGAGGATGTTGAGGTTGAGGTTAAGGCAGTTAAGCTGATTAAGAACGGCCAACTCATCATCAACCGCGATGGCAAAGAGTATAACGCTCAAGGTGCTATTGTTAAGTAATTAACAAATCACTAATATACAAAAATGGGCTTCCTCCTCGGAGGGAGCCTATTTTTTATTTCTTGCCTCTCGCCTTTAACCTCTAACCTATAGCCCCTTTGGGGCGTTCTTTAAACAAAAAAAAATCGCTTTATCGCGATTTTTTTTGCATATTCTGCAAATTTTTACTACCTTTGTCGCAAAATTATCAATTTTATCAAAATATTAATTAACAACCCAATTGGTATGAAAAAGATTTTTACTCTCATCCTCGTGGCATGTTTGTCTTTGGTTGCCTTTGCGCAAACCACGCTGACAAGCCAACCACAAGCTCTGAAGGCTATTATGGCTAAAGAGCATTTGAGCAACACCCTACAATCCAAGCACCAACCTGCTCAACCTACACAGCAACGCGTGGCTGCTAAGCAAACAACGGAGTGGGGCACTTATAGCGCAAGTGCTAAAGCGCCTGCTAATCTCACTGGTTTGGATACAACAGAGGTACACTTCCCCTCTTTCTACGAAGACCCTTACTTCTACGAACCATGCGAGTGGTATTTTGTGTTGCGTAACGAACGTTATCAATTCATCTTTGATATCGTTAATAACACCAATCCTCAGAGTATGGCAGGTACTTACACTGAAAAGGACATAGATGAATGGTTCTCATGGTGTATGTTCCCAGAGGCAAATGGCGATACGCACTATTACAAGACTTGCGAATTGACTATTCAAGAAGATAAAGTCAGTGAAAACCTCATCAAATACACGGTGGACGCAGTCGTATTGGCTACTTGTGGTATTGGCGGCCCTGAGTATGGCTACTTCAAGATTCACGCTGAGCACAAGGTCATCAATGCAAAATCTAAGATGGACGTTGCGCTCTACAACTGCTCTGTTATCCCAGAAGAGGACCGCTGGAGCATCAAGGGTGAAGACAGCGATATAGCAGTGGACTTGACTTTCTTCACGGAGACAGGTATCGATGGCTATTATACACACAAACTGTTGGATGACGAGAATAGCAAGATCGTTCATAACGGCAAAGAGAAAGGCATTATGGACCTCGAAGGCGTTATCTACGGTGCTGAGAATATCTATGGTGGTTTGACTTATATCTTTATGTTTGAGACATTGACCACCGACACTTGCTTCTACAACGTGGCTATGGAGGCACCTGTAGTGGCTAAAGACACTATCGAGATTACCTCTACCAACACCATCATCAACGATGCATATGGTATGACCGACCAAACCATTCTCGTGGATGCAAGCACAGCCGAATACGAGATCAATGCTGCATACAATGCTTCTAAAATCACCACACCAGCTGAGTATTCTACTGGCTCTTCCTACGTATATTTGACAGACCTCAAGACTGGCCAACTCATCGAGTCTATCATTTGCAACCTCAAGATTACTGGCAACAAATTGCAGGGCTTCCAAGTAGAAATCCGCATGCTGGGTACTGACTACAACTACTACATCATGCACCTCTCTTATGGCGTGCCTGCTGTCAAAGAGACCAAGGTGCTTGACTTCAAGAATATCTCTAAGACTATGTACTATATCGATGTACTTGGTTTGAAAGAATTGCAAATCGCTAACTTCAACGGCGAGTACTCTGTATCATTCGACATCCTCTACATCGACCAAGTGATGGGCGGCGAGTTTGATATGTCCAACATGTTTGCAGATCAAACCTTCCTCATTCACCACGTCAATGACAATGGCAACGTATATGATTCTCCTGTGAAACCTGCTGAGTTCGGTGGCAAGATCTGGCAACAGAACGACACCACCTTCCTCACTGCTTCTATCCTCGGCTTCGACTCTATCCAATACGAGATCTCAATGTTCCACACCCTTCCAACCCCTACAGAGGTTGTGACTTACACCTTTGATGGTCTTGAAAACGAAGAAGCCGTATTGTTCACCAACGCCATTTCTTCTGGTATCTTTATTCTCGATGGTATGAGCGATGATGGCGATTTGATGGCAAAAGTGAATGTGGAGCGCATTGAGAATAATAGCATTGAGGGTACTTTCTACAACGATGGTAAGTTCGATCACACCGACTTCTACCCAACAGACACTTGGGTGAAGATCTGGAATCCTACAACCAGAGAATACGAAGAGTATTCTGTACAAAAGGGTACAATGACCGTTACTGTAGAGAATAACATACTCACCGCTGTGGCTTCGTTCCTCTGCGATAATGCCGTGCAATACGATCTCACCTTTATTACTACATACGCACGCGAGCGCATCATCTTCGATACCGAGGAAGGCGAGATGGATTATACTTTCCCAACAAATGCAGAGGTTTATATCACCGACTTTGTGGATGGCTATGGCATTATCCAGCTCATTATTGCTGATGCGTACTATGCAGTGGACTTCTACTTCAATGCCGATGCTATGGATCCAACTATTGGCGTACCTGCGGGCGTATATCCTATCAATCCTTCATTCGATTCAGGTACAGTGCTTGCATGCAAGGGTGTATTGCCAGATGGTCCTGCACAATCCTACTTCTGTGGTTTGGATGCAGAGGGATACCTTGACCCATTGCAATTGTACTGCCTCGTTGATGGTACTGTGACTGTAGAAAATGTGGGTGGCAAACTCAAAGTGGAGGTGGACGCTGTCAACTCCTACGATGTGCCTGTGACACTCCACTACGTAGCAGCAGGTACTACAGCTGTAGAGAATGTCAATAAGGATAATATCCAAGTAGCAAAACGCCTCGTCAATGGCCAATTGCTCATCATCCGCAACGGCGAGACCTACAACGCTACTGGCGCACTCGTAAAATAATCTAGCCCAACTAGTAGAACTAGCCTAACTAGTAGAACTAGCCTAACTAGTGCTGCTAGCCCCCAAGAAAAAACAGCGTGGTCCTTCAACCACGCTGTTTTCATATCCTCTCGCCTCTAACCTTTAACCTTTAACCTTTAACCTCTCGCCTAACACACTATACCATTGACCTTGATGCTCAATGAGCAACTGCCCATTGCGAAGCACTTTTCGGCTATGGGTCATTGGCGATTGCCAGTAGGTATCCTCTACTCCCGTTGTAGCAGGCGAGAAGTCATATGTTGCTGTTGCCGTTACGCTGGTGCCATTATAGGTCATGAAGTTCAGCAAGATATTGCCATTGGCATCTATTGTCATCTCACCTGCGCTCATACGCCACTGATGTATAGGCGTGACAATACCATTCTTCAAGTCCGCCGATACCGCATACAGCAATCTCGAACCACCCAATCGCTCTTCTTCGTCCACACGGTAGCCCGCAGAGATAGTGCCTTGTTCGTGGCTATTGGGTATAGGCGATTGGTTATTGACGATAGGGTAGGTGCCTGGCTCCAATACGCTTGCCGCTGTATTCACATACAGATAACCCACCTGCTTGCAAATACCAAAATAGCTAGTCTTAATCGTCTTAGAAGAGGTCAGCATCATCTCCAACTGGCCATTGCTTAATCTCGTCACTTTCACGCTGTCAAAACTGATACTGGTGTTTGGACCCTTACCTTCTGTAATGCCATAAGGACCATATTGCTCTCCGCCTTCAGTACCTGCCACCAATGGCGCCTGCTCTGCATTGATCACAGGACTCTTCTCCAGCGGAGTCAAGTATGCCACCACGCAGCAGTTCTCTGCCACCCATTCCTTATCAATAATGTAACTAGTGGAATAGCTATATGCCTGATTCTCCACCTTCACCGTATCGCCCAAGGTGGCAGTCACCATATCGCGAACCACACGAGGGTGCATATACTCTTGCCATTTGGCGCCCTTCCACGAGCAATAGGCATCTTCCTGCTTACCCACCAATCCGTTCTCCTTAATCAATATCGTGAGCAGATATTCTGTTCTTTCCTTATTTGCCACCTGACCACTCACGCTTATATCCAAGCGGCGAGTAGTAGCATCAAACTGATGATCAATCACCACGGACGCTTCAGCCAGAGTATCATCTTTTACTATCAGGTTCTCAATATTCCAAGCCCCAATGACCAACAAACCATCTTGCTTGCTGCGATTGAATACCACACTGGGCACGCTATTCATACCCAAATAGTTCATCGCAATCGCATTGCTTGCTGGGATAGTGTATTCGTCCGTGCCATATACTGCATGATGGCTCACCCAGATATAGGGAGTAGTCTGCTTGTCCAGATAGTCCACGATATACTTCATGCCCATCGGACACTGGTTGCAGTTGGCACTCGTAAAATGCTCCAAGAGGAACTTACGTGGAAAAAATGTCGGCGTTTCTGCCGACATTTTTATACCTGCTAAAAGCAGTAGTATGATAATGCTTTTCTTCATATCATTTTCTAAAAGTCCTTCCCTTTAGGGAGGAATTTAGGGTAGGCATTTTATTACTTTATGACACGACCTTGAATATCGTACTCTACGTCATCAATGCGGATAACGAATTGACCCTCGCGCATGAGTTTCTCCACATGTGCTTGGTCAAATACAATATTCTCTGTATCAGTAGGTTCTGGCAAGGTGCAAGTGATTTGGAAATTTTTGCCGTTGGCCAAGCGACCAGAGGTAAAGAAACCACCGTTCGCATCCATCAAGAACCCACCACTTTGGATTCGCCAAATGTGGCATAATTGCTCCATATCAGATGCCAAGTAGTATGCCAGGTGTGAGCCTGCAAAGCTTTGGCTAACAAGATCTACCGTACCAGCAGAGAAAGTATTGAGTTCATTACCTTCTACAAATGCCAAAGTGTCAGTAGGAAGAACACTTTCAGTTGTGTTGAATTCAAGATAAGCAACGAGTTTTAATGGTCCATAGAAGTCGGAACGAGTAGAAGATTTAGCCACCAATTCGATTGCCAACTTGTCGTCTGCCACCTTCTTGAGCTCAAGCGCATCAAACTTCAGTTTGGTTGCATTGGTAGGAGCTTGACTCTCTGTGATAGCAAATGGTTTATATTCAGCACCACCTGTAGTACCAGCCACCAACGGAGTCTCTTCTGCATTGATAACAGGCTTCTTGCTCAATGGAGTGATATAGGCTACTACAAAGCAGTTCTCTGCTACCCATTGATCAGAAACAGCATAGGTGAAAGTCATGCTATATGCTTGGTTCTCTACTTTTACTGTATCGCCCAATTGGCTTACGGTGAGCAAGTCGCGTGCTACACATGGGTGCATAAATTCCTTATAGCCACTAGTCTTCCATGACCAATAATAATCCGCTTGCTTGCCAATCAAACCATTCTCCTTGATGAGTACAGTGAGGAGATATTCGGTCGTAGTCGTATTGGCTACTTGTCCGCTAACCGTCACGTTGAGTTCGCGAGTCTCAGTGTTGTAGGTGTGATCTATCACCACAGATGCTTCTGCCTCGGTAGCGCATATGCTCGCGATAGTTTCTGGCATACCATCTTCTGTCAAATAGCCAGGGTGAAAAGCGATGGCTGTACCCATAACTTTAGTACGGTTCATAGACATATTAGGAGCACCATTTACACCGCTAACACTACCAATCTTAGCACTCTCAGGGATGGTGTACTCATCGTTGTTGTAACCATAGTGGTGGCTCACCCAAACGCATGGGGTAGTAGTGTAGTATGCCGAGTAGTCCATGATACTATACATACCGTATGGGCAGTAACCGCATTGATCACCTGTAAAGTGCTCGATGAGGTACTTACGTGGGAATGATGCTGGCACCTCTTGTGCTGAAGCTATGAGTGTTGCAGAAAGCAACACGAGAACTGTGAAAATCTTTTTCATACCTTAAAAAATCATTAGTTGTTGATAGACTATTTTTTGATATACTTCTTACCGTTGATGATATAGATACCAGCCGACAATTCCTCCCAATTGGTGGTAGGCATACGTTGTCCGAGCAGGTTGTAAATCGCGTTGTCATTTGGGCGAGTAATCACATCTTCTACTGCGGTGTCATCGTCCTCATAGCTATATCTGATGGTGAGTTCGATAGCAGGGTTTACACCGTCGTTGAAGGTATATACAATCACCTCAGTACTTGGCTCAATTGGCGTGTAGTGGGTAAACCAACTGCGTTGGAAAGGCAATGTACCTACCTTAAACTCGCATACTTGGGTCAATTCGCCATTACCTGGAATGCAGTTACCTGCTGCGCACAATTGGTCGATAATACCTGTGTTTTTGCGTGTGATATTGACGGTGATGTTCTCTGATTCATCCGAGTACAACTGACCTCTCACCTCCATAAGGGCTTCTTCCAAATCCTCGTCCCACTCGTATTCGGTTACGCGGATAGTGGTGTCCTTGGTGATTTCTGTGGTCACTTCTTCTTCCTCAATCACTTGATCAACGGTCAAGTGTAATGCTGCTTGCAAACCTAAAGCGGTGCAAAGCACAAAAAATGTAGTAAAAATCTTTTTCATTCTCATTATGTTTATTAGTTATTATTCTATGGTAATTCTTGTTTCTTTGGCTTGTACCACTTCGCCATTCACGCTCACGATAGCCACGATATTGCAGTTCTCTTTAACCACCTTATCGGGTAGGGTATATTCATACACTACTTGTTCCGTCATCTGTGCATCAATGGACAGTACCTCGCCCCATATAGGAGAGATACTCGCACGCATCAGGTGGTTGTGCACATAGTTCTTGTCAGTGCCTTCTGGTTTCTTTTGACTACCGATTACATTATCCTCGGTTAGCCATACTTGTAGGGTAGCTTCAATCGCTGTGATGTCAAGGTTGGTGATGTCCACCACAATGTTTATATCCTTGCTCTCTGCAGTCCCTTTTACCTCCTGATTGATAATCACAGGTTTAGGATTAGAATAGGCTTGACTAATATATTTTCCCCACATACTATAGTCTGTGAAATAACTCTTAGTATCGTGCTTAAATAGATTTATATTACCCGTAGGGAAGGCTGTTGTGCTAGTTCCTCCCATCATGATATAGATACTATCCGCCTCAGGACAAGTGTAGTTCAAGGCTGGCTTATTATTATGACGGGTGTTCGGATTACTTTCTGGGTGCATTACTACCACAACCAATTGCTCTCCGTATTGCTCTTTTAATTGATGTGCTACTTCAGCAGCAGTTGGACAGTTCACACACATCCAACCTGAATATTCAATGAGTAATGAACTTCGTTTAACTGTAACAGGGAGCGTTTGGGTAGAATCATTTGTAGTAGTATCCCTAGGGATAAATACTTCAAAATCACGTTCATCCTCTGGTATTACTTCACATGCTGTTAGCATAGCTACAGCTACTACCATCATTATATATTTCCAATTTATTTTCATCTTTCTTACCATGTAAAGTTGTAGGTTAATGTTACACCTTCTTGTTTCGGCACATATCTACATACACCTCCTGAGCAGTTGAATCCTGCGCGTGTTTTGGTATAACCTGCCATCACGCGGTGAGCTCCATGAGTATAGGTGGCAGCAAATGTATAATAATTTTTTTCTTCAGCCGTTTCTTTGCCATAACCAATATTATACATCCATTGGCCAGAAATAACCAATTGTCGCCACAAACTGAGTTCATACAAGGCTGCAAACCACTGTCCTTCGTCCTGCTTGGTGTACATGTATTGTGCTTCTGCTCGCATTTGCACTTTCTTATTTAGCGCATATTTGGCTTCGAATACACCAATACCAGCGTGCAATAATGTACCATCAATCTTATCTTTAATATAGTTTTTGTTGTATGTTTGATACATCGCCATCGCACCTATGGTCCATTGTTTGGTTAGCTTCTTGTTAAGTTCCAAATTGACATCTGTATAGTAAGGTGCCTCGCTCATTCCGAACCATGTATCGGTTGTACCACGGATATGTGATGCGTTGAGTTTGAGGGTTGTACCATACTTACCTCCCATCTTCGTGCCTCGCTTCCATGTATAACGAATCTCTCCTTGGAAAGCCCATTCGCTAGCTGTACTTTCTGTACCATATGGATAAAGGGAAGTGAGCATATAGGTGTGTTGGGTAGCAAACGGTGTCATATGATTGATAGAACCTGCTCTATTATTTGTCAAAGGGTCAGAACGGAAAGACATGTTCTCCGAACGCTTGGCTTGTGCAATTATTGCCAATCCTTTTTGCGAGTAACTCAACGACATGAGCAATGCTTGACCAGGAGCGTAACTATATTTATTTGTTAATGTTGGGTCGTTGGCTTTGTAGGCATATTCTACCATTGCATTCCATCCTTTCATTTGCAACTGAGCACGCACACTACCTGCACCAACCCATTGAGGTAGATTATGATAGTAGTCATATACGCCTTCAGGCTTTTTTACGGTATGAGAATAAGCGGAGTCACTTGATTGATACTTGCTGACATAACTACCACCAATGGTAAGGTTAGCACCTGCTTCTTGCAACTGATGAATCCACTCGTGAAGTCCAAACTCAATATTGGCTCCGAGTACGGCATCATGCTTGTAGTTCCAGCCCCAAGCACCATCGTCATAGCAGTTCCAATAACGGCGTTGCTTACCACCCAAAGCGGTGAAGTAGATACCCCTGTATGGATTAATCTCTACCTTTCCTCCGCGAAGTGCATTGTCAACCCCCAGTGCTCTATCTTCGTACAAACGCAGCACCATTCCGCTACCAAACTGACCATAGACGTCACCTACTGTGATTTTACCCCATCTAAAGTTAGCACCTACTTGTAGATGACTAATACCATACCCTGCAAAATCATTGTCATTGTCTTGAAAACCTAACATGGGCCATTCGGTGAGTTCTGCACGTGTCATGACCTCAAGCCCTTGGAATCCGATTTTATTCTCATTGTTGTGATTCCAACGCATACCTAAATCTAGGTAAGAGTTGCTAAGGTAGTAACCTTCCTCTATAGTTGGAACAGGCACTAATGCTTCGTGCTGAATGCCACCTACGACAATCACCGTATCCTTTGCCCAAAGTAGGGTAGGGATGAAAGCGAGGAGGAGTATGTATTTCTTAATTTTCATCATTTTGTAGTTTCCTTTGACCCTTGGTATAAATTCGTTTATCTACCGTTTATCTATCGTGTATCTAACGTATATCTATCGTATATCTAACGTGATTGACACGGTATTGAAGGGTATTGGATTAGTTATTGCAATGCTTCGTAGATGTCTTGCTCACCACCGTCTACATAACCTGCGTGGTTATAGACAATCTTTCCTTTGCCGTCAAGAACGAATACGTGAGGTACATTTTGCACGTTCATGGCGCGTTTGAAGTCACCGTTAGGGTCGAGCAATACATCGTACTCCCAACCAAAACCGTCCACCAATGGTTTCACGCGGTTGGCATCTTGTGCTTGGTCGATACTCACAATAATCATCTTCACGCCTGTCTCATCTTGCCAGTCAGGATATACCTCGTGAATAGCTTTGAGCTCGCGCAAGCATGGCTTGCACCATGTTGCCCAGAATGAGATGATGATAGGGTTGCCATCATTGCTGATTTCGCCTGTTTGAACGGTCTTGCCGTCCACATCTTGCAAGCGGACATTGGGCAGTTGTGCGTGTACGCTAAGTGCTGTAAGCATTACCAATGCGAGAAATAAAATCTTTTTCATAAATATACAATTGTTCAAAGTTGTTCGTTGTTATAAAAATCGGGCAAAGATACGACTTTTTTTTTGAATATGCAAATTCTTTATTCGTTTTTTAATGCATTGACCAACATTCCGCAGGCAGCCAATATATCTTCGCCTCTGCTTCGGCGGATAGTGGTCGTTATTCCGTGTTCGGTGAGATAGTCGCGAAGCCACTCCATCTGTTGCTCATCGCTGCTCGTAAACTCCTTATCCACACCAGCATGGAAGCGAATCAAGTTGATGCGGCAGTCCAAACCCTTCAGCAGGCGCAGGAGTTCGTTGGCGTGCTTAGGTGTGTCATTCACGCCGCCCCAACAGATATACTCAAAACTCACACGGCGTTGGTGCGACCAGTCGTATTGCTTAAGCAACGCTATCACATCATTCAAGTGATTGACTTTCTCAATAGGCATGATCTCCTGTCGCTCCACAGCAAACGGATTGTGCAGCGAGATAGCCAAGTGGCAGTCGCTTTCTTCAATGAAACGCTTCAACCCTTTGTTGATGCCTACCGAAGATACCGTGATTCGTTTGGGTGACCACGCGCAACCCCATGCGCTGGTCATGGCATGGAGCGAACGAAGTACATTATCCAGATTGTCCATGGGTTCACCTTCGCCCATATACACGATATTGGTCAGTTTGTCGCTATCGGGGATAGAGAAGATCTGATTGAGTATGTCAGCCGCACTGAGATGACCATGGAAACCCAAGGTGCCTGTCATGCAGAAGCGGCATCCCATCTTGCAACCCGCTTGCGTACTCACGCACAGCGTAGCACGGTCATCATCAGGGATATATACTGCTTCTATATACCCCGCCTCTAACCTCTCGCCTTTAACCTCATCGCCTTTAACCTTTCGCCTCTCGCCTACCTGAAACAGGTATTTCTTTGTGCCATCTTTGGATACGGCTTCTGCCACAGGTGCATGGCGACCGATGGTGTAGCGCTCTTTAAGCGCTTCGCGCCCTTTGAGCGAGATATTGGTCATCTCGTCGAAGTCGGTCGCACGGCGCACATAGATCCACTCTGCTAACTGCTTACCAGCAAAACGCGGCAGCCCAACCTCTTGGGCCACCGCTTGCAGTTCTTCTAATGTTTTACCTAGTAATATATCCATAGGCATATATTATCATCCTTGCCTACGGCAGAAATCTCAACTATCTAAACCATTTTCTTGAGCGCGGCAGGGAGTTGATTGCCGCGCAAGGTGTTGGTTTATGTTGTTTCAGTTGTTGATAACATATCCCCTGTTGTAGTTTGGATAGTTTAGATTTCTCAAGCGTAGCGAGTAGGATGCTTATTTCTTACCAAGCGAACAATGGGTATTTCACCATTTCGGCATTCACCTCGGCGCGTACAGCAGCGATATTCTCCTCTGACTCTGGATTTTGGAGTACACGGTCGATGAGCTCGACTATCCATGCCATCTTATCCTCTTTCAAACCGCGAGTGGTGATAGCGGGTGTACCGAAGCGCAAGCCGCTGGTTTGGAATGCACTGCGTGAGTCGAATGGCACCATGTTCTTGTTGGTCGTGATGTCGGCTGCTACGAGCGCTTTCTCTGCCACTTTACCTGTCAACTCTGGGTATTTGGTGCGCAAGTCCACCAGCATAGAGTGGTTGTCTGTACCGTCAGAGATGATCTTATATCCCTTGTCCATCAATGCTTTAGCCATAGCAGCAGCATTGATTTGTACTTGCTTTTGATACTCCTTGAACTCAGGGGTCAATGCCTCACCAAAAGCTACTGCTTTGGCTGCAATCACATGCTCCAATGGTCCACCTTGTGTACCTGGGAACACAGCCGAGTCAAGCAATGCAGACATCATCTTCACCTCGCCCTTTGGAGTAGTTTTGCCCCATGGGTTAGGGAAGTCCTTGCCCATCAAGATGATACCGCCACGAGGACCGCGCAAGGTCTTGTGGGTAGTAGAGGTCACGATATGGGCGTGCTTAACGGGGTTCTCCAACAAGCCCGCTGCAATCAGTCCAGCAGGGTGAGCCATATCCACCATGAAGATAGCACCGATCTCGTCTGCCACCTTACGGATACGCGCGTAATCCCACTCGCGGCTGTATGCACTGGCACCTGCGATGATCAGTTTTGGTTTCTTCTCGCGCGCTACTTGCTCCAGTTGGTCGTAGTCCACGCGACCTGTATCTTCTTTGACGTTGTATTCCAATGCATTGAACATCAATCCCGAGAAGTTCACTGGCGAACCGTGGCTGAGGTGACCACCGTGACTGAGGTTCAGTCCGAGGAAGGTGTCGCCTGCTTGCAGACATGCCATGAAGACAGCCATATTGGCTTGTGCGCCAGAGTGGGGTTGTACGTTGGCATACTCAGCATCAAAGAGTTGGCATAGGCGTTGGCGTGCGATATTCTCGCTCTCGTCCACCACTTCGCAACCGCCGTAGTAGCGTTTGCCTGGGTAACCCTCAGCATACTTATTGGTCAGTACGCTGCCCATGGCTTCCATGACTTGGTCGCTGACAAAGTTCTCACTGGCAATCAATTCGATGCCTTTGGTCTGACGCTCACGCTCGCGGCGGATGATGTCAAAAATTTCTAAATCTCGTGTCATAAGTATTTTGTGTAGAATAGTTTAGCAGTTGTGTAGAGTTGTTTAGAGTAGTTAGCCCATTGCGCCATTGACGGAGAGGACTTGTCCCGATACATAGGACGATAGGTCGGAGGCGAGGAAGAGTGCCACTTTGGCTACTTCTTCTGCTTCGCCACAGCGGCGCATAGGAACCATTTTCACCATTTCTGCTCGTGTGGCTTCAGGTAATGCCAGTGTCATCTCTGTGAGAATGAATCCTGGAGCAATCGCATTGGCGCGGATATTGCGGCTACCCAACTCTTTGCTCAGCGATTTGATGAAGCCGATGATACCCGCCTTGCTGGCTGCATAATTGGCTTGTCCTGCATTACCGCCAATGCCTACCACCGACGACATAGCAATGATACTACCACTACGCTGACGCATCATCTGTGGCGTAGCGGCGTGGCAGTAGTTGAATACCGATTTCAGGTTCACCTCCAGCACGCTATCCCATTGCTGTTCGTTCATGCGCATCAATAAGGTATCGCGCGTGATGCCCGCGTTGCAGACCAGTATATCCAGTTGTCCGAAGGTCTTCACTACTTCTTCCACCACAGCATGTGCCGCTTCAAAATCGGCAGCATTGCTTGCAATAAAGTGCGCTTTGACGCCGTGGCTCTCTATTTCTTGGATCAGTGATACCACATTCTCATCATGACAGAGGTCGGTGAATGCAACGTGACAGCCGTTCTTGGCGTATAATTGGGCTATTGCACGACCTATTCCGCGCGAAGCACCTGTGATAAGGGCAGTTTTGTTTTGTAGCATAGTTTTCTTTTTATTTCAAGTATTTATCCAGCCAAGCGAAGAATGTTCGTTGCCAGAGTATTCCGTTTTGTGGCTTCAGTACCCAGTGGTTCTCGTCTGGGAAAATCAGCAACTGAGCATCTACACCACGCATCTTAGCCGCATCAAATGCAGCCATCGATTGGTTGGCCAAAATACGATAGTCCTTCTCGCCATGGATACAGAGAATAGGCGCATCCCACTTGTCTACAAACAAGTGTGGGGAATTGGCAAAAGTGCGCTGAGCCGTCTTGTTGCTCTTATCCCAATAGGCGCCACCCATATCCCAGTTGGCAAACCATTTCTCCTCCGTCTCGAGGTACTGCATTTCCATATTGAATATACCATCGTGCGCGATAAACGCTTTGAATCGCTTGTCGTGATGTCCCGCCAACCAATACACACTGAATCCGCCAAACGATGCGCCTACGCAACCCAAGCGGTCTTTGTCCACATACTGCTCGTTAGCAACAAACTCATCAATCGCCGATAGGTAATCCTTCATACACTGACCTCCATAATCGCCACTGATCTGCTCGTTCCACGCATTACCGAATCCGGGCAATCCACGGCGGTTAGGCGCCACGATGATATAGTCGTTGGCTGCCATCATCATGAAGTTCCAACGGAAACTCCAGAACTGACTCACAGGCGATTGCGGACCGCCCTCGCAGTAGAGCAGAGTAGGGTATTTCTTGCTGGGGTCGAAGTGAGGCGGATAGATGATCCATGTGAGCATCTGCTTGCCATCGGTGGTTTTTTGCCAGCGAGGAACCACATTGCCCATCTCTATTTGTGAGTAGATATTATCGTTCTCATGAGTGAGTTGTACGATATCCTCTTCTGCAATAGGCCATTGGTTGTCAGCAGAAAAAATACGATAAATTTCATTTGCCTCGCGCATGGAGTGACGTAAGCAGTAGTAGCATCTGCCACGATTGCCTCCAGGTACATAGTCGTATTGACCTTTGGTAAGTTGTGTTACCTTTGAACCCTCAATGTTTACCTCGTAAAGCATTGAGCATCCATGCCATACGGCGCTAAATACAAGTGAGTTGTTGTCCTTCCAATAATATGAGTCTACATTGGTTTCCATACCATGTGTAAGGAAGCGCTTTTCGCCTGTTTGTAGGTGTTGGATCATGAGACGATTCTCGTCGCTCTCATAGCCGTCACGCTCCATGGATTGCCATGCAATCCATTGTCCATCAGGAGAATAACTAGGATTGGTGTCATAACCACCGTTGCCTTCGGTGAGGTTGGTATGCGTGCCTGTTTCGAGGTCGTAAAGATATATGTCAGAGTTAGTAGAGATGGCATACTCTAAACCATTTTTCTTGCGACAGGTGTAAGCTATTTGCTTACCGTCTGGACTCCATGCTAACTGCTCTACTCCGCCAAATGGTTTCATCGGTGATTCGTATGGTGTACCCTCTAGTAGATCAACGCAGTTTACTGCTTCTAAACTTTTAGAACCTTTAGAACTTTTTAATTCACACAAGAATGGATGAGGAGCAGTTTCTGTCCATTCATCCCAGTGTTTATACATTAGGTCATCTACTACACGCCCAGATGCCAATGGTAGGTCGGGGTATTTGTCCTCGGTGCTAGTTACTGTTTTGACTTGGGCAATAAGGATAATCTTATCTCCTTGTGGAGATAGTAGAAATCCTTCGATGTCCATGTTAAAACCAGTAAGTATTTTTTTTTCAATTACAACTTGCCTATCTTTGTTTATATAGCATAATTGTCCATTATGCCAAGCGGGTGAGTGTCCGACAAATTCATCAAAGACTTCTAATTGTTTGCTACGTTCCTTGCACATGCGAATCCACGATGTAGATCGATTTTCTTCCACGCTGTAGTAGCTTACTGTGTAAGCGATGCGTCCTGATTGCTCGTCTGGGTGCACGCTATTGATGCGTCCCATTGCCCAGAGAGCCTCCGGGGTGAGTCGTCCGCCCTCAATGGTGATCTCAGGCTTGGTGATAGGGGCTTTGGTGGCATCCTCTTTGGGTTGGCAAGCAGTTGCCAATAGTGCAAGTGTAGCCATGAAAATGATTTTACGCATATTATTTCTTGGTGTAAACAGCGAAGGTGTATGGGTAAGGGTTTTTCTCGTCGGCCTCGTGGTGCTCCTCGCTCACGCATTGCCAGATAGCAGGATCGATCTCAGGGAAGAAGGTGTCGGCGTCCTCCCAACTGTGATGAATATGCGTGATATAGAGCTTGTCCACCAGTGGTAAGAACTGGCGATAAACCATACCTCCACCGATGATAAATGCCTGTTCGTCAGCGGCTACGGCTGCTTGTGCCTCGGGGATGGAGTGTACCACTTCGGTGTTCTCGAAAGTGAAATCCTCGCGGTCAGACAGCACGATGTTGCGGCGATTAGGTAGTGGGTGCTTAGGTAATGAGAAGAACGTGCGTTCGCCCATGATGACGGTGCAACCTTGGGTCTTCTCCTTGAAGTATTTTAAGTCATTGGGTAAGTGGCAAAGCAAGTCGCCTGCCTTGCCGATAGCGTTGTTTTCAGCAATTGCTACGATGAGGTTGAGCATGGGGAGAGTTGTTTAGAATTGTGTAGAGTTGTTTAGAATTGTTTAGAGTTGTGTAGAGTTGTTTAGAGTTGTTTAGCAGTTGTTTTTTTACACGGCTACGATGCCTGGGATATGTGGGTGTGGGTCGTAGTCCACGAGGGTGAAGTCCTCAAACTGGAAGTCCAACAAATCCTTCACCTCGGGATTGATGAGCATCTTGGGCAAAGCGCGTGTCTCGCGGGTGAGTTGCAACTGCACTTGTTCCATATGATTGAGGTAGATATGTGCATCACCAAACGTATGTACAAAGTCGCCTGCCTTCAAGCCAGTGACCTGAGCCATCATCATTAGCAACAAAGCATACGAAGCGATATTAAACGGCACTCCCAAGAATATATCCGCTGAGCGTTGATAGAGTTGCAGACTCAGACGACCGTCCGCCACATAGAACTGAAACAACGTATGACAAGGAGGCAGAGCCATGCTATTGACTTCGGCTACGTTCCATGCACTCACGATGTGTCGGCGCGAGTCGGGATTGTTCTTTATCTGTTCTACCAGTTGTGCTATCTGGTCAATGTGTCCCCCTTGGTAGTCTGGCCAAGAACGCCATTGATGTCCATAGACAGGTCCCAGTTCGCCGTTCTCATCTGCCCATTCGTTCCAGATGCGTACCCCGTGGTCTTGCAGGTATTTCACGTTGGTATCACCCTTGAGAAACCACAGCAGTTCGTAGATAATGGACTTGAGGTGCAGTTTCTTGGTAGTCAGCAATGGGAATCCCTCTTCGAGGTTAAAACGCATTTGATGACCGAAGACCGACTTGGTACCTGTACCTGTGCGGTCGTGTTTGATAGTGCCTTCGTTGAGTACGCGTTGGCAAAGTTCGAGATATTGTTTCATTGTTAATACAGATTATACGTTGTTTTCAATACGCGGAACTCGGTTCTACGGTTGAGTGAGTGGCATACCTCTTGTTTATCGGGTGTCAGGGTGCTGATGAATGCCTCGTCTAACACTTGCTCTTTAGGCAGATAGGGGTATTGCTTGTGCATCTTGTCGTCCACCACTACAGGTTTCTCTTCGCCGTATCCTACGGGTGTCAGTCGGTCGGCTTTGATACCGTGTTGAATCAGGTAATCCACCACCGATTGTGCGCGTCGAAGCGATAGCTGTTTGTTGGCATCGTTCTGACCCACCATATCCGTGTATGCTGATAACTCAATGGTAATGTTAGGGTTATCGTTGAGCAGTTTCACCAGTTCGGTCAGTCCTTTTTCGGATTCGGGAGTGAGGGTCCATTTGCCAAACTCGTAGAAGATATTACTCATCGTCACGGGCTTGGATATGAGTGCCAGGGTGAAGTCCTGCTGGTAACTGTGACTATCGTTCAGCCCCTTGGTGGACAACTGTTGCTTAGCATTGAGGTATCCTCTGGCAGTAGCCAGCATAGCGTAGCGGGTGTCCTTGTTGAGTTTGAGGCGATAGGTGCCGTCGCGACGTGTCTGCGCTTTGATGTTGGTACCGTCGTCGCCTACGAGGCGGATCGTCGCATCGCCTACGGGTTCGTTGTCGGTGTTGCGG
Organism: Paludibacteraceae bacterium; assembly: GCA_017558065.1. Taxonomy (GTDB): domain Bacteria; phylum Bacteroidota; class Bacteroidia; order Bacteroidales; family Paludibacteraceae; genus Colicola. The sequence goes on along the minus strand of JAFYWK010000026.1, from coordinate 22,719 downwards.
ATCGTACCTTCCACGAGGAACTCCATCGCAGGCAAAGTGAAGGAGTATATCTGATCGTAGCCCTTCTTTTGTCCTCGGTTGGAGGAGAAGAAACCGTTTTCGCTCACGCCTGCGAAAGTGATACCAAAATCATCGTTGATGGAGTTGAACGGCGCTCCCATGTTAAAGATGTTCCATTGGATACTATCCGGATGCTGGCTATCGGTTTCCGGTTTGATCTCCGCATAGAACAAGTCCAATCCACCATAACCGGGGTGTCCTTTCGAGGAGAAATACAGTCTTCCGTCGGGTCGGATGTGTGGAAACAGCTCATCATCGGCGGTGTTGATTTGTGGTCCAAGGTTCTGAATGTCAGACCATTCGCTACCGTTGAGGATAGCCATGTATATGTCTTTGCCTCCGTATCCGCCTGGTGCATCACTGACGAAGTACAAGGTGTCTCCGTGTACACTGAGTGCGGGGTGTCCAACGGTGATACTGCTATCGGCGAAGAGCTGTAGTTCTTGTCCTTCGCCCCATTCGCCGCTGGCGCGAGTAGAAGTGTATATCTTCGCACCGAGGTCTTGTCCGTTGATAGGACAGGAGTAGGTGAAGTACATGGTCTTTCCGTCGGCTGAGAAACAGCATACGCCCAGTTCGGCGGAACCGTTTTTGGCATTTCCACTTTCCGTGTCTTCGCCTTCTTCGCTTTCTTCGTATAGTCCTTCACACAGCATGATGTCTTCCCATTCGCCCGCAGCGTTCTTGCGAGTGGAGTAGAGGTTGAAGGTGGCAAAACCTGTGACGGGAGAGGTGCGTATTTTCTTCTTCTTATCGGTGGTTTTCTCTTGACGGTTGGAGGTGAAGACCAACGCATCGCCGTCTTCGGTGAGGAAAGCGGGAGAGAAGTTGGAGGTGCGTTTCTCGTTGAAGGCCTTTGCGAGGGCAATCTTGTAGCGAGAGGGCTGTTTCTTCCATTCTTCCACTTTGGTGCAACCGTATTTACCTGCCATGGCTACGTAGTCATTGGGGTGTGCTTCGAGGTAGATGTCGTATTGCTTGATAGCGTCTTTGTATTTACCTTGATAATGAAGCACTTGCGCGTAATGCAGATAAACGATAGAGTCGGGGTAGTGGTATTTGATAGCATTTTTGTATGCGGAAGCAGCACGTGCGTTGTTGAGGATACGCTGACTTTCGGCTTGTTTGAAGGCGATTTGTGCGCGTAGTTTCTTGTCTTTGGAGGGTATTTTGCGGTATAGTTGTCGATACATTTCTCCCGCTTCGTAGTATTCTCCGATGGCGTATTTGCGATCGGCTTTCTTGATGCGTGCGCTGAGACTGCAACTGGACATGGAGAACAGCGTGCTGATTAGTAATATGCTGATAATGAGTTTATTGTTCATATGTTTATAATTGGTTTACTTGTAGTTTTTTGTGTGCTTTGTTGCGTGTTTCTCTATCTTGCGAAGTGGCGCAGTGTATGTGGTCTTGTTTCATTCGCTTGTTTTGCGAGATGTGTTCGCTGCTGAACTTCCCGTTTTTTTGCAGTATGATTCGCACGCACAGTAGCGCTACACACGCTGCGATGATGATGATGACTATGAGTATCTGTTTTGCCATGAATGTGATTGTAAATCTGTTTACACAAATAACGCTGCAAAGGTACAAAAAAAAATGCACATACGAAAGTAAACGAGCACTTTTTTTTTGAAAAAGGAATATTTATCTATCAATTAAGGTATCACCTATACACTCGCTGGGAGTTTACTCATGAGCGAGTGTATAGGTGATTATCCGTTTTGGGTCAAATTAAGTCGCCATTTTTATCGTATAGATGGTTGATCTGGGCAAACACATATCCCCTCAACGAACCTATTTTGTCCTGTCTAAGGTACTTCTTCAGCCATTTGCTACGTTCTGCTGGCTTAGCTAACTCTGTGTCCACAGCCGCTGCCAGTTTCGTAAAACGCATTTTGGCGCGCTCTTGTGCTTCGCTCGGTTCTGCATCCGACGGATGACAGAGCTTACCTGTATATACTGCCTGTGTCCGTTGGTTCGTGCGGAAATACATATCGCTGTGTTCGCACACTTTGCCACTCATAGATTGAATGATTGAGATTGGTCTAATCTTTGTCATAAGTCTTTGTTATATATTGGTTATCAACTATCTACATATCTATGCAGTACTTCTCGCATAGATATTTCACCACAATGGGAGGTAGCACTTTTGCTTTCGGTTTTACACCATTCTTTTCCAAAAAATCCTTGTCCGTTTTCAGCCAACGGCGAAGCGTTTCTGTACTCACGCCTGCGGCTTGAGCCAACTCAAACTTACTACACGCTTTCATTGGAGTATGTGCTATTTATTTGACGATAAACAAACCCGCGTAGTGTTTCTTTTTTTCGTCGTTGTTTCTTGTACATTCTTTCCATTGCTTCGCGTTGTGTAGGGTCTCGCATCACTTCGTTCACTTTCCTAACAACACACCTAAATCGTTCACGATGTTGTTTTTGAGCTTCGCTTATGGGTTTATTACTTTTGGCAGGCATTCTGCTCAAGATTACCTTACCATTTTTGCAAGTACGATAACAATATTCGCCTAATTTTCCATGCAGACTCACTATGCCTGCCATCAATGTTACTTGTGCCATATAATTCTTTAATTTTTATAGTTTATAATTTATAATTCAGGGATTTATATACCAGCTGATGCTTTGCGTTATTTCCTTGAGCGCCCAAGGAAGTTGATTTGGGGCAAGTTGTTTAAGTTGTCTTTTTATAAATAATTCTCTCCTTTCGCCTTTAACCTTTCGCCTCTCGCCTTTAACCTTTCGCCTTTAACCTTTAGCCTTTCGCCTCTAATCCCTCTCCTCTTCGCTTACCACTCGATTACCATTAGCCACGTCCAGCCATCCGCGACCCGACAGGTTCTCTTTGAACCACTGGCGTGCAGCCAATTGTTTTTCGGTCGGAGGTTTACTTCTGACGGGGCAACGTTGGATTACCTGCTTGCCGCATACGACGCGAGCATAAAATCCTTCAGAAATCTTACCATGTACGCTCTCTATGGGAGCCATCATTTTTGCTTTCATTGCTGTGTGTCATTTATGTTACAGTGTTACGGTTGTTACAGCACTTTCTTATATGTATTATATACTATCTGCCGAAGATATATACATATAGAAAACAACTGTAACGCTGTAACAGGTTAGTCTTTTAATAATGTTTTCAATGCTTGTATTTCGTTGCTATCTCGCTGATAAACAATCCATCCGCGCATTTGTACTGTATTTACGCGACGTGTTACAGCTTTGTATCCCAACTTACTAAGTACTGTACCCAAACGGTTGATAGGCATTGGCTTTTTGATGTTGCCGTATGTCACCAGCCGTTCGCTAATTTGTGCCGTGGTCATAAACTCTCCTTTGCCTTCGGCTGGAACATCAAACAATATTTGTATCAATTCCTCCTCATTGCTTTGCGCACGGAAACTCTCGTTGTGCTCCTCCATAATAGCAATATCCTCTTGGTCAAACCAATAGTTGAACCCGTCTTGAATCAGCCTCCATGCTTGAGCATAAATCATGTCATAGGGCAGTGTCGTATAGAAGGGGTTTTGTATATCCTCAACCTCAAATGGCAGCCATCTGCGGTTACCCGTTATATCGGTCAAAAACTCACGACGGTTACTACTCGCACAGAAACTAGCTAAACGCATTTTTCGCTCCTTTACATAGGCATATGCCGCACGCTCATTGACGTCAGAGGCCGTGATGATGGACTTCATTGTATTCAACTCACGCGGGGTCATAGCGTCTATTTCATCCAGGTTAATCAGTGCAAATTCCGCAATACGTAGGCGGTCATCTTTGCCCAATTGGGTACTATTCGCCATCTTGCAACAATAGTGTCTCAGATGAGGCGGAATCAAGCTCTCAAGCCATGTGGTTTTGTAGCAACCCTGTCGTCCGATCAGAACGAGCACTTGATGATTCACCACTTCGTCCATCATCCAACTGGCCACCATTGCCACAAACCACTTCTTGAAGCATGTTCGCCAGCGCAGAGTGAGTTGCTCACGCATCTCATCGCTGCACGGATCGGGGTACTTCAGACTCACCTGCATAGCCAGTCGATCTATCCAATCCACGGGAGTACTATGTGCCTGAAGAGATAACACATACTCGCGCAGCGGGTGTACGCGGGGAATAAGATTAGAGTGCAATGCGGTCATTACCTCACGACTGGTGATATTGACATCGTAGTGATGCGCTGCTTGACAAACGATGCTGTTGATGTCACAGTTGGTGAGATACTGCCATTCCTCCTGCCTCATCGCCTCATCACCTTTTTGCCTCATCGCCTCTTCGCCTAAACAGGGTGCTGTGCGCACTTGCAGTTTATCTACAATCTCGTCATAACGCAGCCGTCCGCACTCGATGTAGTTCTCGTGCAGGTAATCGCAGGCTAATTGTTGTTTTGTTTGTCCTTTCATGTCTTTGAAAATTTAGCAAAAATTTTGACATCCTTTCTTGCTTCAGCTCACTGAGATGTCATGCGGTCGTGCGCTAAAGCAATTATTATACCGCTAAATTTTCGGGTTTGCGACTGCAAAAGTACTACAAATAAATAAGGCATGCCAATAATGACATGCCTTTCTATAAATGTTCTATAAAGAGGGGTGTTTTTATAGAACAACTACCTATAAGATACTATAAATATTACACAATTTGCTCACTCTGCGCCGTAGTATGCATAGAAATCCTGATGACTAAATGGATTCTTAAAATGGGCTTCAATGCCTATTTTTTTCACCCATGCATTGATGATTACTGCTTTTTGTGTGTCGTCTTGTGTGTGTAGGTTAAATAGCTCGCGTTGTTCATATAGTTTCCGACAGATTACGGATTTCTTATTGCTCACACACAGGGTCATTTTCAGCAGTTCTTCTATGGCTGTATGATTTTGTTCGTTTGGCTTGAAAATCAGTGGAGTAGGGTCTATCCCATCATTTTTTACAGGCTCGCCTTGATCATGGACCGAACCCTGTATTTCATTGCCTATCACCATCTGCATATCCTTGTCGAAAGTCACGTACTGATTCTCAATATGGTCAATGTGTTGCCCTATATTGCCATAGAAATTATAGGTCTTGCTTATATGTACTTGCTTATCGCTTTCTTTTTTCATGGTGATTAGTGTTTATGTATTTCTTGATGCTCTATGCAGTCCACCATTTGTTCCACTTTGTCTATATTGATAGTCTTGTGTATGGTGGGTACATATTTCTTTTTGCATTCCTCAATTTGCTGGGTCAACTTATCCAGATTACTTCTGAGTTTTTCGTTGTCTTGTGTGTATTTAGTAGCTATTTTCGAGAAGTAAGAATGAAACGCGTCTAAATGTTCTTTATCTACCATCTGCAAATTATCCATTAGTGCTTCCCATGATACTACGTTAGTTGCTTTTTTCTGTTCCTCTTCTTCTTTTATTATCTCTTCCTCTGCTAAGAATTGTGTCATGACCTCGCTATCTGACAGCGCATATTGTACTATCAGAAGGTAATCCACCACCTCTCGTAGTTCATACAGTTCATTACATAGTCTATCCTTGTAATTTTGATACAAATAGTATATATTCATCTTGTTTTGGAGAGAAACAGGATCGCTTATCATGAATGATACGCCAGGGAAGAGTTTCGCGAAAGCTTCGCCTGCCATATCAAAAACGATGCATAGGTATTGTTCGTCATCATCTTGCACTTCTCGCGTGTACCTTATCGTTTCGTGCATTCTGTTTTTGATCCAATAGAACATACTTAATACATGCGAGCGGTTCAGGGTGGTGTATTGTTGGATTTTCACCACCTCATCCATTACCGATGTGAGTAGATATGTTATTTCTTCTGTACAATCGGTTGCCTTTATACCTTGATATTTTGATAACAATGACAGATACTTTTCCACATAGACCCTTGTTGGTGTTAATTCCTTGTTATTTACAAAATAGAGTCTTACTTTTTCTTTTACCAAAGGACTAAAAAATGGTTTCATATGTTATGATTTTTACAAATATGCTATGGTTATTATAAATTACTCAATCTACATGTCATTCATAGATAGTCCTTGTAGTTGGAGATGATATTTCCCAAACTGTTGTTGAGGGAGTTTGCTGACTTTTTCTGCTAATACAGGCAAACTGATTTTGTGCTCGTTGCGCTTGACCTCAACGGCAATACCTTCGCGAGTAAACTCATTGATAGCCAATATATCAATCTCATTTTCTCCTTTTCTATCCCACCAATTTCCCACTTGGGTATAATCACCAGTTTCCATCAATTGTGTTTGGAAATATCGTTCGAGCGTCTTGCCGGAGAATTGATCATAGTGGCTGTTGATATTCTGCCGCAATAGTTTTAGCTGTCCACTCTCAATGAGCGATTGGTAGGGGCAGATAAATCGGAACCAGAAACGTAAAAACGCATCTGTTATTTCATATGATGATATTTTAGAATGTGCGGTAGATAGCAGTGGTTTGATGCGCGAAATCATACCATAGTTTCGCTCTAAATTTGATAGATAGACTCCCGTATCCTTATGCAATGCACCATCAATGTCACCACGGCGATTGGCACCATTGGCAATCAGTTGGAGAATCGAATAATAGGTGTTGTAGTCCGAGCCAAACTCAGTATTGATAATATCTCGACCTTCCGTAAGAAAATAGGAGTCAAGACGGCAGACATAGTTTAGCATTTTCTCCTTGGTATAACATCCTGCATCCATCAGCAATTCCACATATTTGGCAACTCCACCTGTAATCATATATAGACACAACAAATCCTCACTGGAGTAGTTCGGACTATGGTCGGCAAGAATCTGCTTCAGTACTGAGATAGTAAATGGACGTAATGTGAACCTATGCGTTGGACGACCGTACAATGGCTGATTATCATCTTCAAATATCGACTTCATAAGCGAAGTAATACTGCCCGACGCAATAAGATTGAGGTGAGATTGTGCATGGTATCTGTCCCATAAATCTTGCATTTCGCTAAAGATCGCGGGATTTATCTTCTGTAGATTCTGAAACTCATCCAGCACAATCGTAAATGGGCGCTGCACAGATTCACGCATAATCAGCTCAAACAACTCCCGAAACCGATTAATTGTACCATATACACGCAAATTCAATTGCTGTTCCAACGCCTCTTGAAACTTACTGCACAGCATCGCCTCGCTATCTTTCGATACGAACAAATAGGCGCTATCCAATCCTTGCAGCGAGCGCATAATCAACGATGTTTTTCCTACTCGTCTTCGTCCCATAAGCACGGTGAAGGTAGCACTGCTTTTCGATTGGCTTTCAATGTCTTGCAGCAAAGCCATTTCTTCTTCTCGGTCGTAAAATTTCATAATGTTAATCTGTATTTATATAAATGACCATTTACATTTTGCTGCAAAATTACAAATAATTCTTGATATGGCAAAATTTATTTGAAAGAAAATTATATTTTTCGCGATTACTCTTTTGAAATATCGCTCAAGATCATATAAGAATGTTTAATATATGCCATTCCGCTCCACCAATTTACCCACGTGCTTTTTCAACCCCTCCATCGCTGCAAACTTGGCTTTTGTACCCTTAGGGATATAGATAGTTTTAAGTTTGTCGCAATACAAAAAAGCCTCTTTATCTATACTCGTTACACTATTAGGAAGGGTAATGGAAGTGAGATTGGAGCAATTAAAAAACAGACGTTCCCCTATACTCGTTATGCTATTAGGAATAGTGATGGAAGTGAGATTGAAGCAATATAAAAATGCAAAATTACCTATACTTGTTACACTATTAGGAATGCTAATAGACGTTAGATTATCGCACCATAAAAATGCGCCTTCTCCTATTCTCGTTACACTATTAGGAATAGTGATGGATGTGAGTTTGCTACAACCAGAAAATGCATTATCCCCTATGCTTGTTACACTATTAGGAATAATTGTATTGGCACAACCTGCTATTAATTTATTAGTTTTTGTTTCGATAATGGCATTACAATTATCACGGCTATCATATATTCGATTATCTTTATCCACGATTATGGAAGTGAAATTAGAGTCGAAGGTATTACTTCCTATACTCGTTACAGTATTAGGAATAATGATGGAAGTAAGTTTTTTACATGCACTAAATGCATAATGTCCTATACTCGTTACACTGTTAGGAATGGTAATAGAAGTGAGGTTTTCGCATCCATAAAATGCACCACTCTCTATACTTGTTACACTATTAGGAATGGTGATGGAAGTAAGTTTTTTACAATTTCTAAATGCGTCATTTCCTATACTCGTTACAGTATATATATACCCCTCGTAACTAATTTCAGCAGGGATTATTATTTTTTCGAATTTATACTCCATTTCACCATATGGAACTGCTGCCACCCCCACTGAGTTTGATCTTATATCCATTACTTTTGATCTCATATCCATTACTTTTTTATAATATAACGAACCTATTTTAATTCTCTCATTTGGAAACTTTGGCACAGCTACGCCTTTCTCTTGTCCGTTTTTCAAATCATTAGTGGTTGTTGGTGTATTGCTAAGAACTGGCTTAACCTCTTTCATCAACGTATAGTCCATCACAGCCTCTTGTCCTTCTGAAATTGTCAGCATCTTCTCTTGCTTATCATACCCTTCTTTCTCTATACGAATCTTGTGCGATCCGATTAATATTTTGTTGATAAACAATGGTGTAGTACCCATTTTTTGGCCATCAACATACACCACTGCATCCGCAGGACTACCACTCACTTCAAATGTGCCATAAATTGGTTTGGGATTGTTCAGCTGAATAGTCTTGCCTACACTTTGCTCCGAAACCACCACTTGCGTATAACTGCTACGGTGATTGGCTTGGCGGGCTTCAAGGGTATATTCTCCTAATTCTAATGTTCCAGTCCAAGATGTGGTACCCAATCGATTGTCATCCAACCATATTTCAGCACCATTCTGTACTGCTAATGTCAATTGAGCAAAATTTGCCTCTAATACAGGACGAATAATCGTGGTATCTCCCTCTTCTATCTGAATAGTCGTTAGATAATCCTTGTATTTTGTTTTCTGAATACGCAAATTATACGCACCTGCATTCAATTCCGTGTTCTGCAAAGGTATAGTACCAATCTGCTTGACATCACCTGTGCTATGATTGGTGGCAAACACATAGGCGCCCTGAGCAGAGTTGTCGCCTGATACATTCAGCCAACCAAACTGTGGACGCAACTGAATATCCAACTCATTGTTGGTGTCTGACACAGTAAAACTGCCCTCCGTTTTATGATAACGATCAGCAGAAATCACATAGTGATACACGCCATAATCCATTTTTTTGCTGGCGATACCGTCTGCTACATTCCATGGTTCCTGTTGACCATTCTCAGTTACAAGTACCGTTATACCTGCTACATCAGCTGGATGAATGCGAAACTTAAAGTATTGTTTCTTTAATGGTTCTTGATTTTCTGAAATAGTAGTCACCTTCGCAGGCGTATATTTCACCCTACCATAATAGATCCTATTCTGTTCAAGCGTTTGACCGCTAAAGATGATCTGCTCCTTGCAGCCATCGCCACAGGTCATATACACATTGCGCACACTGGAGGAAATCAAAAATACTATCCGATTAGTATATGTCTTACATACACCCTCTACCGTAAAATGCGAACCCAAATCCAAACTGATTTTTGATTTCGCAGCTTTTACTGCTTGCTCATCACCTTCCAGATATACCTCCAGCACAGCAAATGGAAACTTGTTGTCCATCACATGCTGTTTCTCACGATGCCCAAACTCATTCTTGTATGTAGTCAGCACCGTGGACATCTTGTTCTCCTTAAACTCTTCTACTATCTCCAAACTCTGAGCCATACTGCCTAAAGCGCAGCACACAAACAATAATATAAATAGTGATTTTTTACGCATAGAATAATGTTCTATAATGTCGTTTCAATGTTTGTTTCCAAATAATTCCTGTTTCAAATTTAGTATCATCAGAGGTGTGTTATTCTCTGTTGTTATTGCAATTCCTTCAATTTCTTTTTAGCATTTTCATGTCCTTGGTCAGCGGCTTTTTGATACCATTTCTTCGCTTCTGTCAAATTTTTTGTCACTCCATTACCATATTGATAACACACACCTAAATTATATTGGGCATATTTCTCTCCTTGTTCAGCGGCTTTGCGGAACCATTTGACTGCTTCTGCATAGTTTTGCTCAACTCCTTCACCATTGTAGTAGCAGTTTCCTAAATTATTTTGGGCACTGCTATGCCCTTGTTCAGTGGCTTTGCGATACCATTTGATGGCCTCTACATAGTTTTTGTCAACACCATCACCGTAGTAATAACAAACACCGAGAAAGTTTTGGGCGTCTGCATGTCCCTGAGTAGCTGCTATACGAAAATAGGATATGGCCTTGGTATTATCTTGCTTAACACCATTTATCCCAAAATAATAATTCCAACCGTCGCTATATTTTTTATCACGTTCCTCATAGAAATCCTTTATACCTTCCATTTTGTTGAACTTATCTTCCATCCCTGCAGGAAGATGAATCTCTGCTAAATTGTCGCAACCATAAAATGCATCATCTCCTATACTTGTTACGCTATTTGGAATAGTGATAGAAGTGAGTTTGTCGCAACCTTTAAAGGCATATTGCCCTATGCTCTTTACACTATTAGGAATGGTTGTGTTTTTACAGCCTACAATTATTTTGTTTGTCTTGGTTTCGATAATAGCATTGCAATTATCACGACTATCCAACCATGGATTGCCATCATCTATGGTTATTTTAGCAAGTGATGAACATTCTTTTAATGCCGTGTAATCAATATACCTCACGCTATTAGGAATCGAAATGCTCTGGAGGGATTTACAGCCGCTAAAAGCATAACTTGTAATACTCGTTGTACCTTCTCTAACTACAACTGTAGAAAGATTGGCATTATTACAATCATATAATACTTTCCCTATATAAACTACATCTTTGCCCTTGGCATAATTTTCATACCAAGGTGTAGCAGAAAAAGCCCAACTCCCAATACTCGTTACACAATTAGGAATGGTGATGGAGGTAAGATTGCGACAATCGTCAAATGCCCTACTCCCTATACTCGTCACACTATTAGGAATGGTGATGGAAGTAAGATTGCGACAATCATAAAACGCATTATATTCTATACTCGTCACACTATACTTATACCCCTTGTAACTAATCTCAGCGGGGATTGCTATTTTTTTGAATTTATATTCTATGCGCTTATAAGTCCCTTTTTCTTTTTTATATGGTGGCCTAACTACTGCCACAGAAGTGCCTCCATCTATTGCCTCATAATATAGCGAACCAATCTTAATTTCTCCCTTTGGGAATTCTGGCAATGCTACGATTTGGAAGTATAGCGAGTCTTGCATGGCTCGTCCTAAATCTTTCGGAATCGTCCAAGCAATTTGATATTGTTTACCCTTATCCATCTCTTTACCTACATCTCCTTGTACATTCTTTTGAGTGGTATATGTGTATCCATCGGTGGACATTCTGAGGCGTACAGGACCTTTCTTTGGCAAATCATAGGTAAGTAGGAGTGTCTCATCTCCATCGCGCTTTACCGACAGATTAGTGGCATTCATACCTTTCAATATGATGCGCTCTAGTGATACGCCTTTCTCTAATTCGTATGTAGCAATACACTCTTCGTTTTCAGCGATTTTCACCGTTTTCTTCCATACGGTACAACCGTCTTTCTCCACCCTTACCTCATGCTCGCCTATCAGTAGGTCGTTCACGATCAGCGGACTGTTTCCTACCAACTTACCATCCACATACACAGATGCTTTAGAGGGAGTTCCCTTGACATGCAGCGAACCGTAAATTGGTTGAGGTGAGTCTATCTCTATCGTTTGGTTGGCATGATTATCTGTGATATGTACAATCTTAACCACCGAACGATGGTATTGTTTGCGTGCTTCGATGCTATACTCGCCCAACTCCAATGTACCTATCCAACTCCCTTTCGCATATTGTTTGCCATCAACATAAATTTCCGATTCAGAGTCTGTGGATAGGGTAATTGATACAAAATTGGGCGATAATTCAGGGGTTAATGTGGTTGTTTTATTCGGCTGAATAATGATGTTTTGTACATAATTTTTATATTTGCTTTGTTGTACCTGAAGCACATACTCTCCCTTGTCTAACTCTTTGTCTTTTAATGGTATTGTGCCGATAAACTTAGGCTCCGAAATCTGCTTACTAGTGATAAATACCGAGGCTCCCTTACTGACAGAAGATGATTCGATGGTCAGCCAACCATAATCAGGCAGCAATTTAACGACTTTTTCCTTGCATGTGTCATTTAGTTCTATCGTTCCTTCTTCCGTCTGGAATCGATCTGCATAAACCTTGTACGAATATGTACCATAATACAGAGATTTGCTAAATACTCCATCTTCTTTCTCCCATAATTTCCATTGTCCATCCTCCAATACTTGCACCGTAGCATTGGCAGGAGTTACCTGAAAACTAAAGTACTGACGCTTTGTGGATTCTGGACTTCCTGAAATAGTAGCCATCTTCGCAGGCGTATATTTCACCCTACCATAATAGATTTTATTCTGTTCGAGCGTTTGACCGCTGAAGATCACCTGCTCTTTACAGCCATCGCCACAGGTCATATACACATTGCGCACACTGGAGGAAATCAAAAATACTATCCGATTATTATATGTCTTACATACACCCTCTACCGTAAAATGTGAACCCAAATCCAAACTGAGTTTTGATTTAGCAGCTTTTACGGCTTGCTCATCACCTTCCAAATATACCTCCAACACAGCATATGGAAACTTGTTATCCATCACATGCTGTTTCTCACGATGCCCAAACTCATTCTTGTATGTGGTCAATACCGTGGACATCTTGTTCTCCTTAAACTCTTCTACTATCTCCAAACTCTGCGCCATACTGCCTAAAGGAAGCAGCATTATTAGTAATAGTACGATCGTATGTGTATATTTCATCATAAGCGAATAGTTAATTTCATCGTGAGCATTTGTAGAAAATCATTTATAGTGTTCCACTTTTATACGCATCCACAACTTCTTGATACTTACCCATCTTAAAATGCTCATTGGGTTGCCATGCACGGATACGAATCAGTGGTTGCTCAGGATTCGTGTTGTCAATCATCAAAAACAAATAGCCGTGGTCACCATAGTTGTTGGAATAATAATCTTGACACATACTTAATCCATACAAATCATTCTGATTACTACGTTCTACCAATGTACTACCAAACTTGATGTTAATCCATTCCTTTTGTGTGGAACGCAAACGATTAATATACGATTTTTTTGATTGTTGCGTTAATTTATATTCGTTAATAATCTGCTGGCGACCATCTGCCATCGTTTCTAGACGCCTAATCACACGCCCTGTGATGATAATTGCATCGTCCGAAAATATACTTTCTACGTAATCCCAATTCTGAAAGGCAAAAGCAGTTTTGTAGTTCTCCATAAAGTTAATCAATGCTAAACGCGCAACTTCATCAATATCAGTCTCACCCATAATATTGGTTAAAGAACGTTCTTCCAAAGCAAATTGCACACCATCAATTTTGCCCCCTTTAGAATCAAGAAGAGTAAAGACAATATTCTCATATTGAAGCTTACCTTTTGAGAAAGAGAAACTCACGGGTATACTACGACACTGAACCTCTTGACCTATACGTAGATAACGACAACCGTCAGTACTGATGATGCGAATTTTACCATATTTTAAAAGTTTCATATACTGCTCATGTCCACGTGCTGTAAAATAAGGAGACAAACTCTTCCAATCCGTCTTATTTGCTTTGATAAGTTCACAAACCTTCAATACAGTTTGAGCGTATCGTATCGAGTCATTCGCATTTACCTTGTGGATTGGTTTTTGCACAGATTTTACTACCACATTCTCATGCAGATTGGTCATCGCACTACCCAATGCAGCTTCAGTCGTTGGCACCTTAGATAATTGCACAGCCACTATCTTTTTGGCCGCTTCATCATAATCAAAGCGTGATTGATACTTCTGATACAATGCAGGCAATTCTACATCAAAATTCGCTTCCTTTACACAACGATAATCCAACATCACATGTATATTGTTCGATGTATTGCTTTCTGGCAAATATGCGGTTGCCCAACCATTAGTAGTGGCAATATAGTCGCTCCATCCTTCATTGGAATTATACATGAAATTAATTCCCATGATAGGAGCGTCATTATAGATAAAACTCAGTTTCACTTCGCGTTGATTGCCAGGCAACGTACCATCACATACTACTCTGACACCTGTCAATATATGCTTGATTTTCTCTGTAATAGCCACATTAGCTTGTACTTCTCCCAAAGATGGATCCGTCAATTTGATTTCTTGACTAGAAGGCAATTCCACTAACAACAATTGAGCTGCATACAAATACCGCAATGCATCCCCTACAGCATTACGCGAAAGCAAATTTTCTGCCCAATGTACATATTCCTTAATCTTATTCTCGCGTTGTTCTATGTCATCTTCTTTCGTCTTCACCAAGAGTTCACCTTGCTTCAAGTACAATTCTTCGTAAGTTTCTCTAAAATCGCTATAATGGAAATCATCTTTCACGTTAGCTTCTATGTACGCCAATTTGAGATCTATCTCTTTCAAATTCTTTTGCACATTTTGTGCTAATGCCCTCGTCTCTCCTATTTTTTCTTCGTTGAGATAATTACTTGCATTATTTAACCAATTACCGCAAAGATCTAATTCTACTTTAGCAGACTTTATATAAGTGCGCAATATATCACCTTTCTTAATATATGCTATGGCATAAGCCACACTTTTCCCGATATGTGTATTAACATGAATAAATTGGTGCAATGTGGTATCTTTGAGAGCTGCATGCTCAATCAGTGATTGACGAACTTCTGTTTCAATAGTATGTTGACAACTTAGACGGTCTTGTTTCACTTCCATTTCTGCTGTTTTGAACTCGTAATCAGGAGTTTGATACTCCATCCAATTAGTCGGCATTTGATCCACGAGTTCACCACTTTCTGATAGCGTGTAATCACAATTTCGAAATGGTGTGAATTTAACAGAATCGAACGAAATACTGTACTCTGCAACTTGCCCTAGAAGATACACTTTTACCCCTCCTGCTTTCAAACGGTGAGTGTACGAACATACAACACGAATGGGCAACTTGCTAACTTCTCCTTGTAAATTGGTAAAATGACCAGTGCTTATTGCTTTATTGACATCATCCATGGATAAGGTTACACCTAAATTTTCCATACCACTTCTGATTAATTTAGCGTGAGCTTTCTCATAAGCCACGTTTTCAGATTCGTTGATGGCGTCAACTACTCGATAAAAATAGGTGTCATTTTCAGGATTAGGTAATCTCTTTAGCCATCGTGGTTCACCCGACGCCCACATAGATATCGTATTCATTAGCACAAGTACAACGCACACATGGCGCAATAAGGAAGAGAAGAAAAACTGTTTCATTTGTATTATTTATCTTATTATTTACATCTGTTAACGTTAGTGTTTTTATTAATCCTACCTACAATGTAGGATTTGAGCGCAAAGGTATAACATTTTTTTTACATATGCAAGAAAAAAACGAAAAAACGTTCCGGCTCTTGCGTATGTGCATTTTTTTTTGTAATTTTGCACGCTATTTCGAAATGAATGAGCAATTCGACAAGATTAATCTTATAAATATACGTAAAAATATGGCAGTAACACAACAAAATTCAGGGACAGCGTACAACTCCTTGACTATTGGTAGCAAGATCATTGGCTCTATCACTACAGACAGCAATATCCGCGTCGATGGAACGATCGAGGGAGATGTGAAATGTGCAGGTAAGTTGGTCGTAGGTGAGAAAGGTGTGATTATCGGTACTATCGAGTGTGAGAACGCTGAGATCATGGGTACTCTTGACGGTAAGATACAGGTCAAGCAATCGCTGGCACTACGTGCTACCAGTCGAGTAAAAGGCGAGATCTACTCACAAACACTCACAGTGGAACCTAACGCTATCTTCAACGGCACCTGCGCCATGGGAAACCCCACCAAATAACCACTCTACACAATTCTACACAACTCTAAACAACCTCTACACCATGCAAGTAAAACCATTCCGTGGCATTCGACCACCACAAGCATTAGCTAAGCAAGTCAGCAGTCGTCCATACGACGTACTCAATTCCGATGAAGCACGCCAAGAGGCGGCAGGTAATCCTATGTCCTTGTATCATATCATCAAGCCAGAGATCAACTTTGAAATAGGTACGGACGAGCACGACGCACGCGTGTATGCAGTAGCACGTGAGCAGTTCGACCTCTTCCGCGAGAAAGGTTGGCTTCTGCAAGATGAGCAAGAATGTTATTATATCTATGCGCAAACAATGAACGGACGTACCCAATACGGACTCGTTCTTGCAGCATGGGTAGAGGACTATATGGAAGGTCGTATCATGAAGCACGAACTCACCCGTCGCGACAAAGAGGAAGATCGTATGAAGCATGTCCGTGTGAATAATGCCAACGTGGAACCTGTCTTCTTTGCTTATCCTCATCGCGAGGACTTGGATAGCATCATTGCTGAGGTAGTCGCAGGTGAACCTGAATACGACTTCGTATCCGACTTGGACGGCTTTGGTCACACCTTCTGGGTGATTCGCGATACCGAAACGATAGCGAAAATCACCGAGATCATGGCGGCTATTCCTGCTATGTATATCGCTGACGGTCATCACCGTAGTGCTGCTGCTGCGTTAGTAGGTAATGAGAAGAAACTGCAAAATCCTAATCACCAAGGCGATGAGGAGTATAACTACTTCCTCGCGGTATGCTTCCCTGATAATCAGTTGCATATCATGGACTACAACCGTGTAGTACGCGACCTCAACGGCATGACCGAAACGGAGTTCTTGCAGGCACTCACAGCCGATTTCGAGGTGACAGACATGGGTACTGACACCTATCGCCCAGACGCTTTGCATACTTTTGCATTGTATCTCGGTGGATACTGGTACAAACTGGTAGCCAAAGCAGGTCGATACGACGACCAAGACCCTATTGGCGTACTGGACGTGACCATATCGTCTAACTTGATTTTGGACAATCTCTTAGGCATTAAGGACTTACGTTCGGATAAACGCATCGACTTCGTAGGTGGTATCCGCGGACTGGAAGAACTTAGTCGTCGTGTGGATTCAGGCGAGATGAAGATGGCATTGGCGCTCTATCCTGTGACTATGCAACAACTCATGCGTATCTCCGATACAGGCAACATCATGCCTCCTAAAACCACTTGGTTCGAGCCCAAACTCCGCTCTGGACTCATCATTCACGAATTAGTATAAATAGCCGGCATCCGGCAGCCAATAATAGGTATCCAGCAGCTGGTGTCCGGCAGCCCCAAAAAGAAATCAATCAATTAAAAAAATAAAGAAATGAATAAACTTCAAATTGTAATCAATGTTGTACTGGTAGCCGCTGTGGCTGCGTTGTTCGTAATCGTACTCAAAAATCCCAAGGCAGCTACTGCTGAACCTGTAGCAGTGGAGAATACAGGTGTCTTGCCTGTAGCATATCTCAATGTGGATAGCTTGCTCGTGAACTACACTTTTGCACAAGTGGCAAGCGACAAACTCATGAGCAAACAAGAGGACGCTCGTGTGAAAATGAACACCAAACTGCGTACTTTCCAAAACGAAGTAGCCGACTTCCAACGCAAACTCGAAAACAATGCTTTCCTCAGCCGCGAACGTGCAGAGAAAGAGCAACAACGATTAGCTAAGAAAGAACAAGAATTGCAAGAACTGGAAGCCAAACTCACACAGGACATCATGCTGGAGAACCAAAAACTCAACCTCCAATTGGCTGACTCGTTGAGCAACTTCTTGCAAGAGTTCAACGCCGATGGTCGTTTCCATATCATCTTGAGCAACAGCGCAAAAGATAATGTCCTGATGGCTGGCGAGCAATACGACATCACCGACGAGGTAGTGGCTGGATTGAATGCACGTTACAACAAATAATCGCTCATAATTCATCTTTTATGCAAAGACATCTATTCTACAAACCTTATTGGAATTATCTCATCGCAGATGCTATTGCGCTGATACTCAGCGTGGTGGTTGTGCTGTGGTGGTTTCCATTGTCCACACAGATACCGTTTCAGAAATACGATGTCTTTGCCATTGTCTTTTCTGCCGTTTGGCTACTGACGGGGTATCTCTCGCATCGCTATGTGCCCGTTAGGTATATGAGGATGGGACGCGATGTGCGCCGTCTGCTTTTCTCTGCTGCCTTGACTTTTGGTGTCATGTATGGCTATATGTGGCTATTGGCAAAAGAGAACTTCTCCATTTGGGTACTCCTGACGATATGGTTGGTTATGCTGACCATATCGTTGATCTATCTGGTCATCAAGCATGCCTATCGCTATGCCTTGAACGAGGAGGACAAACCGCTGGAAGCACCTACACGCATGGAGCAACCCGTACTCAAACAACCTAAGCTCTACGCCGACGACGAGAAAGAGGCTCTCCGCAATAGCATCTTGGAGTTTGCTACTCCTGCGGCTATCGCTTTCCTCGAAAAGCATATCACTTTGTATTCATCCAACACGTTCACCCTGCGTTCTACCGAGTTGTACAACATCCAGAAATTGCGCAATTATCGCTATGATACATTGGTCAATTTCATGCCGCTCAATCAGATACGAGGTGTGAACAAACTGTTTGCTGCTGTCAATGACAAACTGCCTGACAACGGACTATGGGTCTGCTGCTACGAACCACAATCCGTCACCAAACGCAACATCTTGACCCGATACCCCAAGGTCATCAGTTGGATGTACTACATTGCTTTCTTCCTCTATAAGCGCGTGTTGCCTAAGTTGTTCATGACTTCGCGTTTCTATTTCGACATCACCGAAGGCAAAGACCGTGTGTTGAGTAAAGCCGAAGTGTTAGGACGCTTGTGCTACTGCGGCTTCGACATCGTGGACGAACGCAAGATTGGCGACCTCAACTATGTGATTGCACGCCGCAAGTTCCGTCCTAAGACCATCGAACGCCGTGTGTATGGTATCTTTGTCAAACTGAATAGAGTAGGTAAGAACGGCAAACAGTTCAAGTTCTACAAACTGCGCACCATGCACCCTTATTCGGAGTTCCTGCAAGAGTATATCTACAACCGCTACTCCCTGCAAGAGGGTGGTAAGTTCAATCACGATATACGTGTGACCACGTTAGGTCGCATGGCACGTAAGTATTGGATGGACGAACTGCCCATGATAATCAACCTCATGAAAGGCGATATGAAGTTGGTGGGTGTTCGACCTATATCGCAACATTATTTCTCGCTCTATAGCAAGGAGTTACAAGAGAAACGTATCCATCATAAGCCAGGACTGCTGCCTCCTTTCTACGCCGATATGCCTAAGACACTGGAGCAGATCGAGGCATCAGAAATGCGCTATCTCACCATGTGCGAACAGAAAGGTACACTCCTGACGGACTTTATCTACTTCTGGCGCATATGCTATACCATTCTCTTCAAACGCGCCCGAAGCCATTAACCCTCTCACCTCTCACCTAATAAACTGTAAGTTGAAAAAGTATTTTTTGATATTACTATTGTGTGTGTCCTCATGGGCAATGGCGCAGAATATTCCTGTGTCGTTGAGTTATACCCGTTTGTATGATTATTTAGACGAACTCATCACAGACGGTGTTATCACCCACCAAACAGCCGTCAGACCTTACACACGCAGCCAAGTAGCCGCTATGCTCGAACAAGCCCAACAAGCGGATACATTACTCAATATGCGCCAGAAGAAGGAATTGCTGTTCTATCTCAATGAGTTTGCTTTGGAGCGCGACACAATGGTCAATAACTATGTGCAATACACCGACCATAGTACTTTCTCGCTCTCGCTTGCAGATCCACAGTTCAGCTACAAGACACGCGATAATAACTTTAAACTGCGTTTCCGTCCGATCTTAGGCGGCAATATCACAGCCAGCAAGAAAGGTGCTATCTTCCATCGTTGGTACGGTGCTGAATTGCAAATGGACATTGCCAATCACCTCAGTATCTGGGGCAGTCTGCGCGATAACTCATGGAGCGGAGACTGGCTCGGTAAAGAGTATTTCCCTACCGATATGGCACGAATATACGGTGCGCGTATTCATTATGGCGCTTCGCAGCAACAACCCGCACTCACACCATTAGCAGGTGTGCAATACAAAGAGGCCAATTATGGTGGCGACTTCTCCGATTCACGAGGCGGAATCAACCTCTATACGTGGTGGGGTAGCATTGGTATTCAACGCGAGAACATCACATGGGGAACAGCCTACCATGCTTCCAATATCCTATCGGGTAGAAACCCTGCAGCACCTATGATCACCTTGCAACTCACGCCCTGCAAGTGGTTCCAGTTTGACTATTTCCATGCGTGGTTAGTATCTAATGTGCTGGATTCTACCTATTTCTATCTGGAGCATACAGCAGGTAGCGCAGAACCTGTAGCCAACTACCGCCCGTACAACAAGTTTATGGCGGCAAACATGTTCACTTTCACGCCGATTAAGCACTTGTCTTTGTCTGTGGGTAACTCCATTATCTATGCCGAACAAACCATTCAAGCTGCATACTTGATACCGATTGCATTCTATAAGTCCTTGGATCACCTGCTGACCAAGGGTATCCGAACGCAAAACCAAAACTCACAGGTCTTTGCTTCAGTGTCTGTTCGCCCTGTAAATCATTTGCACCTCTATGGTTCGTTCTTTGTGGATGAAGTCAAATTCAAACGCTTCAAACCCAGCTATCCAGAGAAGAATCCTATCTCCTATTTAGTGGGCTTCAACTGGTCGGGTTGGCCAATCAATGGATTGAGTCTGAAAGGCGAGTTTGTGCGCTCTTATATCGCATGTTATACCCATTCTATAGATGTGTTGGCATGGACTTCCAATAGCTATAATATGGGACATTACATGGGCGATAATGCGCAGTCCATCTATGCGGAATTGGCATATCGACCCGTGCGCGGATTGCTGCTAAAGATGAGTTATACCAACGATACAAAGTATAACTCCTATGCTTATCAACGAGACAATATCGGCGAAACCATATCGCAAAAGCCATTTGACCACTGTATTTATCGCAACAATGAAGTGCGATTGGATGGTATCTTTGAACCTCATCCGAATATGTACCTCACCTTGTCGGTGGGCTACAATCATGCGCAGGGCTTTGATAACCTCAAGGAAAACGCCCTCCCCAGCGAAGATATAGGTAATGCGCAGCATTATTTAGATAAGTTCTGCCCACTGTACTATCAAGGCAAAAACTTGTATGTACAAGGCGCATTCTCCTTTGGTTTCTAATCCCCCGCTTTTACACTTTACACCATATACTTTACACCATACACTTTACACCTCTAAATGTCTTGCAGCGTAATCATACTCAATTGGAATGGCGAAGCAATGTTGCGCCGATTTTTGCCGTCTGTGATTGCCCATACGCAGTCGGATGGGGTGGAGATTGTGGTCGCAGATAATGGCTCTACGGACGGTTCGTTGGCGTATGTGCGTACATTGCCCGAGGTACGAATCATAACCTTAGAGCAGAATTATGGCTTTGCCGAAGGGTATAATCGTGCGATTGCGCAAGTAGAATCGGAGTATGTGGTATTGCTCAATTCGGATGTAGAAGTCACTCACGGTTGGCTGGACACCTTATTAGATTACGCGCGTACGCACGCGGATGTGGCTGCAATCCAACCCAAAGTACTTAGTTGGCACGATAAGAATCGCTTTGAGCATGCTGGTGCAGCAGGAGGTATGTTGGATTGTTTGGGCTATCCCTATTGCCGTGGACGTTTGCTCACGCATCTGGAGGAAGATAAGGGGCAGTATGATACACCTGTTCCTATTTTCTGGGCGTCGGGTGCATGTATGTTGATTCGCCGCAATGTGTATATTAAAGAGGGTGGGTTAGACGCCGAGTTCTTTGCTCATCAAGAGGAGATTGACCTCTGTTGGCGACTCAATAGCCGTGGTCATAAGGTGATGGCTGTGCCGCAATCTGTAGTGTTTCATGTGGGAGGAGGAACATTGGAATACGAGAGTCCAAGAAAAACATTCTTGAATTTCCGCAACAATCTATTGATGCTTTATAAGAATCTTCCTACTGCCAAATGGCTACTGGTCATGCTCATTCGTATGCCGTTGGACTATGTGGCTGCGTTGCAAATGCTTTTGAACGGCAAATGGCTGAATTTCAAAGCGGTATGTCAAGCAAGATGCGCGTTTTGGCAATTGCGAACAAAATACAAAAACACAAAGAAAGATAATCTTCGCAAATCAAGAATCGCTTATCCAGCCACCATATGCAGAAGAAGCATCATTTTTGATTACTACTTATTTGGAAAAAGAAAATGATTTTTTTTGCGCAAATATTTGCATATATCGCAAAAAAGTAGTACCTTTGCAGTCGAAATGAATGAGGGGACCCGAAACGGTTCCCTCAATTTTATAAATCGAAGCATTATGATAGATAAACAATTGGTACAAAATCTCATTCTTGAGAAGTTGCAAGGCACGGGTTATGAG
>JAFYWK010000025.1 GCA_017558065.1 Paludibacteraceae bacterium | reverse complement strand
TGCAACCGAACTTCGTCAAAGAGAATTAACAAAGTAAAAAACGAATTGACATGGAAACAAGAAATCTAAGAAAAGAGCGTCAGGGTATTGTCGTTTCCAACAAGATGGACAAGACTATCGTAGTTGCAGTTCACTGGAAAGAGAAACACCCTATTTATGGCAAGTTTGTCAATAAAACTCGCAAGTTCCATGCTCATGACGAGAACAATGAGTGCGGTATCGGCGATACTGTACGTATCATGGAGACTCGTCCATTGAGCAAAACTGTTCGTTGGCGTTTAACTCAAATTGTAGAAAGGGCTAAGTAATATGGTACAACAAGAATCAAGACTGACAGTAGCGGATAACTCAGGTGCTAAAGAGGCATTGTGCATCCGCGTACTCGGCGGAACCAAGAAGCGTTACGCCAGCCTGGGTGACACCATCGTAGTAGCAGTTAAAGGTGTAATTCCTTCTTCTGACATTAAGGATGGTACCGTAACACGCGCTATCGTTGTTCGCGTGAAGAAAGAGGTACGCCGTGCAGACGGTAGCTACATCCGCTTCGATGACAACGCATGCGTGCTCGTAAACAACGCAGGTGAGATTCGTGGTTCACGTATCTTCGGCCCTGTAGCTCGCGAGCTCCGTCAAACGAACATGAAAATTATCTCATTAGCACCTGAAGTGCTCTAATCATCTAAATTCTACAAGTATGGCAAAATTGCATATTAAGAAAGGTGATACCGTATTCGTGAACGCAGGTGCTTCTAAGGGCAAAACTGGCCGCGTGCTGGAGGTGCTCGTTGAGAAACAACGTGCTATCGTAGAAGGTGTCAACATGGTATCTAAGAGTACCAAACCTAATGCTAAAAATCCTCAAGGAGGTATTGTTAAACAGGAGGCTCCTATCCACATCTCTAACCTCAACCCAGTTGAGAACGGTGTACCAGTTCGCGTAGGCCGCGTAGAGAAGGATGGCAAGCTTGTCCGCGTAAGTAAAAAATCTGGTAAGGAGATCTAATAATGAATACAGCAAGTTTGAAACAAGAGTATTTGGAGCGCATTGTGCCTGCTCTGATGAAGGAGTTTAACTACACTACTGTAATGCAGTGTCCTAAACTCGAGAAGATCGTTCTCAACCAAGGTCTCGGCGAAGCTGTAGCTGACAAGAAGATCATCGATGTAGCTGCTCAAGAGATGACACTCATCACTGGTCAAAAAGCTGTTGCTACTGTTTCTAAGAAGGACATCGCTGGATTCAAGGTACGTAAGAAAATGCCTATCGGCGTTCGCGTAACTCTCCGCGGTGAGCGTATGTATGAGTTCCTTGAGCGTCTCGTGCGCGTGGCTTTGCCTCGTATCCGCGACTTCAAAGGTATCCATAACAAAATGGATGGCCACGGAAACTATACACTTGGTATCCAAGAGCAAATCATCTTCCCTGAAATTAACATTGATAACATCACCAAACTGCTTGGTATGAACATCACTTTCGTGACTACAGCTAAGACCGATGAGGAAGGTTTCGCACTCCTCCGCGAGTTTGGTTTACCATTCAAAAAGTAATTAGACTATGGCAAAAGAATCAATGAAAGCTCGCGAGGTAAAACGCGCTAAGCTCGTAGCAAAATACGCTGCTAAACGCGCTCAACTCCTCAAGGATGGTGACTACGAAGGTCTCCAAGCATTGCCTAAGAACGCAAGTCCAGTACGTTTGCACAACCGTTGCAAAATCACTGGTCGTCCAAAAGGCTACATGCGCGTGTTCGGCTTGAGTCGTATTCAATTCCGTGAGATGGCGTCTGCTGGCCTCATCCCAGGTGTGAAGAAAGCAAGCTGGTAAAAAACTGAAATTCGCCCAGAGGACGTAGGTGCCTCTGGGGAATAAATACAATTAATTTATTAAATATTGTCCCGAAAGGCGGGATTAATTTAACAAACATTATGACAGATCCAATCGCAGATTATCTGACTCGACTCAGAAATGCAATCAAAGCTGGACACCGCGTAGTAGAGGTGCCTGCTTCGAATCTGAAGAAAGAGATCACACGTATCTTGTTCGAGAAGGGTTATATCCTTTCTTACAAGTTCGTGGAGGATGGCCCTCAAGGCACTATCAAGATTGCCTTGAAGTATGATCCAGTTAACAAAGTTAACGCCATCAAGAGTTTGAAACGTGTTTCGACCCCAGGTCTTCGTCAGTACGTTGGCTATCGCGAGATGCCACGCGTGCTCAATGGTCTCGGTATCGCTATCCTTTCTACATCTAAGGGTGTGATGACCAACAAAGAGGCTCTTGGTATGAAGTTGGGTGGCGAGGTTATTTGTTACATCTATTAATCAGGAGGAAAGACTATGTCAAGAATTGGTAAATTGCCTATCGCTATCCCTGCAGGTGTAACTGTAACAGTTAGCCCTGAGAACCTCGTGACTGTTAAAGGTCCTAAAGGTGAACTTCAACAACAAGTTAATCCTAACATCACTGTGAATGTAGCTGACGGCGTATGCACCGTTACTCGTCCAAACGATGAGAAGGAAAATCGTGCTATGCACGGCCTCTATCGCGCACTCATCAACAATATGGTTGTAGGTGTTAGCGAGGGTTATAAGAAAGTGCTCGAACTCGTCGGTGTAGGTTACCGCGTTGAGATGGCTGCGGGTATGCAAAATACTCTCAACTTCGCTCTCGGTTATACCCACCCAATCTACCTCCAACTCCCTAGCGAGGTTAAGGTAGAGACCAAGTCTGAGCGTAACCAAAACCCACTCGTGATTTTGGAATCTGCTGACAAGCAACTCATTGGCCAAGTATGTGCTAAGATTCGCTCGTTCCGCAAACCAGAGCCATACAAAGGTAAAGGTGTTAAGTTCCAAGGTGAAGTTGTTCGTCGTAAAGCTGGTAAATCGGCTGGTAAATAATAAGAAAGGAATAAAGTTATGAATCAGAAAATTGCAAGAAGACTTAAAATTAAAGCATCTATCCGTACACGTGTATCGGGTACCGCTGAGCGTCCTCGTCTGACTGTATTCCGTAGCAACAGCCAAATTTACGCTCAAGTTATCGACGATTTGCAAGGCAAGACTCTTGCTTCTGCATCTTCGCTCGCTATCAAAGATAAAATGACCAAATCAGAGAAAGCTGCTCAAGTAGGCAAACTCATCGCTGAAGCTGCTAAGGCTGCAGGCGTAGAGGCTGTAGTATTTGACCGTAACGGCTACCTCTATCATGGTCGAGTTAAATCATTGGCAGACGCTGCCCGCGAGGCAGGTCTCAATTTCTAATAAACAAAGAGACTGTTATGAATCGAGTAAAATCAACCCAAGACTTGGAGCTCAAGGAGCGCCTCGTCGCTGTCAACCGTGTAACTAAGGTTACCAAAGGTGGACGTACATTCACATTTGCAGCCATCGTTGTTGTTGGAAATGAGAATGGTATCGTAGGCTGGGGCCTTGGTAAAGCAGGCGAAGTTACCGCTGCTATTGCCAAAGGTACTGAGGCTGCTAAGAAGAATCTTATCCAAGTGCCAGTGCTCAAGGGTACTGTACCTCACGAGCAATTCGCTAAGTTTGGCGGTGCACGCGTTTACCTCCAACCAGCATCTCACGGTACCGGAGTAAAAGCCGGTGGTGCGATGCGTGCCGTATTGGAGTCTGTAGGTGTAACTGACGTGTTGGCTAAATCTAAAGGTTCTTCTAACCCTCACAACCTCGTTAAGGCTACTATCGCTGCTCTCGGCGAGATGCGTGATGCACGCACTGTGGCTCAAAACCGTGGCGTGAGCTTATCTACTGTGTTTAACGGATAATAATTTGTGAAAATCATGGCAACTATTAAAATTCAAAAAGTACGCAGCACAATCGGCTGCCCACAAGTGCAAAAGGATACAATGTTGGCTCTTGGTCTTCGCAAGATGAATGCCATCGTTGAGCATGAGGCAACTCCTGCTATCCTCGGTATGGTAAACAAAATTAAACACTTGGTTAAAGTTATTGACTAATTAAAAAATTCGTAGCATTATGGAATTAAATAATTTAACGCCAGCTGCTGGTTCTGTAAAGACCGCTAAACGAATCGGACGTGGTCCAGGTTCTGGTCTTGGTGGAACTTCTACACGCGGTCACAAAGGTGCTAAGTCACGCTCTGGTTACTCTAAGAAGATTGGTTTCGAAGGTGGTCAGATGCCTATGCAACGCCGTTTGCCTAAGTTCGGTTTTAAGAACATCAACCGCGTTGAGTACAAAGCTATCAACCTTGCTACCTTGCAAGCTCTTGCTGAGGCAAAAGGCTTGGAGAAAATCGGTCTTATCGAATTGAACGAGGCTGGTTTCATCAACAAGACTCAACTCGTTAAGATCTTGGGCAATGGTACATTGACTGCAAAACTCACTGTAGAAGCTAACGCTTTCAGTAAATCAGCTGAGGCTGCTATCACAGCTGCTGGTGGTACTATCAACAAAATCTAATTAGTATGCGTAAATTCATTGAGTTAATCAAAAATATCTGGAAGATTGAGGATCTCCGCAACCGTCTGTTGACCACGCTTTTGTTCGTGCTCATCTACCGTTTCGGATCATTCGTGGTTCTTCCAGGTATTGATCCTACAGCATTGACCGCTCTCCGCGCTCAAACAGCTGGAGGTCTGATGGCTCTTCTTGATATGTTCTCTGGTGGTGCGTTCTCTAATGCGTCTATCTTCGCATTGGGTATCATGCCATACATCTCTGCATCTATCGTAATCCAGCTGCTCACTATCGCAGTGCCTTACTTCCAAAAGATGCAGAAAGAGGGCGAATCTGGCCGTCAGAAGATGAATCAAATCACTCGCTATTTGACCGTGGCTATCTTGCTCTTCCAAGGTCCAAGTTACTTGGTAAACCTTTCAGTGCAAATGGCGCAAGCAGGTCAGATGCTTGAGGTTGGATTCAACTGGTTCACCATCTCATCCACTATTCTCTTGTGTGCGGGCTCTATGTTCGTCATGTGGTTGGGTGAGCGTATTACCGACCGTGGTCTGGGTAATGGTATTTCCTTTATCATCCTCATCGGTATCATTGCTCGTTTCCCAGCTGCTATCATCCAAGAGTTCTCTTCTCGTCTCAACGACGCAGGTGGTGGATTGATCGTGTTCATCCTCGAGATTGTTATCCTGCTATTCGTGTTCGCATTCGCAATCATGCTTGTACAAGGTACACGTCGTATCCCAGTACAATATGCAAAGCGTATGGTAGGTAACAAGCAATACGGTGGCGTACGCCAATACATCCCATTGAAGGTTAACTCAGCTAACGTGATGCCTATCATCTTTGCGCAAGCAATCATGTTTATTCCAATCGCATTGGCTGGTTTCTCAAATGCAGAGGGTGCAAGTGCTTTCACTCGCGCTTTCATGAACAATGATGGATTCTGGTACAACTTCGTATTCGCAATCTTGATTATCGTTTTCACCTATTTCTACACCGCGATTATCATCAATCCTGTACAAATGGCTGAAAACCTCAAGCTCAACAATGGCTTCATCCCTGGCGTTAAACCAGGTAAGAAGACCGCTGAGTATATCGACACCATTATGAACCGTTTGACATTGCCTGGCTCTTGCCTGTTGGCCATCATCGCAATTTTGCCTGCTTTTGCACGCCTCTTCGGCGTTAGCATGAGCTTCGCACAATTCTTCGGTGGTACGTCACTGCTCATTATGGTGGGTGTAATCTTGGATACGCTACAACAAATTGAGAGTCACCTTCTCATGCGTCACTATGACGGATTCTTTGAGTCTGGCATGCGCATCAAGGGACGCTCAGGCGCAATGGCATATTAATACGAAATGATCTACCTCAAGACTGAAGAAGAGATCGAGCTCCTGCGCCGCAGTAACGACTTGCTCGGAAGGACTTTGGCTGAAATAGCCAAAGTCATCCGACCAGGTGTTACTACCGCAGACCTCGACAAGGTGGCATATGAGTTCATCTGCGACAATGGTGGCAAACCCTCTTGTCTCGGATACGAAGGATTCCCTGCTACTCTTTGCACTTCGGTGAATGAGCAGGTGGTACATGGTATCCCATCCAACAAGGTTGTCTTGAAGGACGGTGATATAGTATCCATTGACACTGTGGTAGAACTAGGCGGCATGCACGCTGACTCTGCATACACATTCCCTGTGGGAGAGGTGGCAGAGGAGACACTGCAACTCATGCGTACTACCAAAGAGGCCCTTTATCTGGGTATCGAGCAGGCCATCACAGGTCGTCGATTAGGAGATATAGGCTTTGCTATCCAGAACCACTGCGAGAAGGCAGGTTATTCTGTTGTTCGCGAGTTTGTGGGACATGGTATTGGTCGTGACATGCACGAGGAGCCCGAGGTGTGCAACTATGGTCGCCGAGGCAATGGACTGGTACTCAAATCGGGTATGGTGCTTGCCATCGAGCCTATGATTTGTCTGGGACGCCGCCAAGTGATTCTCGAAGAAGATGGTTGGACAGCCCGCACTATTGACCGCAAGCCAGCTGCTCACTATGAGCATAGTGTTTGTGTGAGAAATGGAAAAGCGGAGATTCTTTCTACCTTCGACTATATTCAGCAAGTTTTAGGAGATCGTTTTATATAAAATATACCCATTACAATTATGGCAAAACAAGATGCAATTGAAGTAGATGGAACTGTAACCGAGGCATTGTCCAACGCTATGTTCCGTGTTCAACTCGAAAGTGGTCATGTCATCATCGCCCACATCTCTGGTAAGATGCGTCAGCACTACATCAAGATTCTTCCTGGTGACCGTGTGAAGGTGGAGATGAGTCCATATGACCTCACCAAAGGACGTATTTCGTTCCGTTATAAATAATAGGTACGAAACCCTTATAATTAACACTCTAAAACTCTATTAAAAATGAAAGTTAGAGCATCTGTAAAAAAGCGCAATGCTGACTGCAAATTGGTACGTCGCAAAGGTCGCTTGTATGTAATTAACAAAAAAGAACCCAAAATGAAGATGCGTCAAGGATAAGCATTTCATTGAGGTAAACCATTTAATCAATATCCTTAAAGTAAATAATTATGGCTATAAGAATTGTCGGTGTAGAT
>JAFYWK010000024.1 GCA_017558065.1 Paludibacteraceae bacterium | reverse complement strand
TCGAAAAGTGTCGTTTTTTAAGAATTGAACCAATGTTGCAAAAGTTGGACAAGGGCAAAAATCGCAAAGAAGATAATGCCCAAAATAAGGTACGCTTTTAACCGTTCAAAAAGTCTCATTTTCTTTGTTCTATCTTCGGCTTATCTTCGGCTCATCTTCTGCTGATTGGCGAGGCAAAAATACAAATACAAGTAATTCGCATTATTGATAAAGCTTGAGCAACAAAAGAGCGATTTTATTACTACCTTTGCACTCGCGTTCGGTAAGCATGCCGCAACTTTTATCAACAAAAAAAACGGCTTACGCTTGCATATATAAGAAAAAAAGCGTACCTTTGTCGGTTAATTAGTAAAAATATATACACTATGGAAAAGAATGTAACCAAACAAACAGACAATAAGACCTTTAAAAAGCGTTTTTTAGCTTACTTCTGGAGTATCTTCAGCGTGGGTGTAGTATCCATCGTTGCCCTCTTTGGCATGATTACACAAGGGTGGTTGGGCTATCTACCTCCGCTGGATGAACTGCAAAACCCAAAAAACAAGTTCGCCACAGAAGTCATTTCCTCCGACTTGCAGCTGCTGGGACGATACTACCGCAACGAGAATCGCGTAGGCGTGACCTACGACGATATTTCTCCCAACATGATTAACGCTCTCATTGCCACCGAAGATGTGCGCTACTACGACCATACGGGCGTGGACATCAAGTCACTATTCCGAGCCGTCATCATGCTCGGCAAAGCCGGTGGCGGAAGTACCATCACACAGCAATTAGCCAAGCAGTTGTGGTCGCCTCGCGCCAACAACATCTTCGAACGCGCCCTGCAAAAACCTATCGAATGGGTGATTGCCACCAAGTTGGAACGACTCTACTCCAAAGAAGAGATACTGACCATGTACCTCAATCAGTTTGACTTCCTTTACAACGCTGTGGGTATCAAGTCCGCTGCACAGGTGTATTTCAGCACCACACCAGCCGAACTGAAACTGGAGGAGGCAGCCATGCTGGTGGGCATGTGTAAAAACCCTTCACTCTACAACCCCCGCCGTCGTCCAGAAAGCGCCCTCAATCGCCGTAATACGGTACTCAACCAGATGTGCAAATACGAGTATATCACCGACCAAGTGTGCGACTCGCTCAAAGCATTGCCCATCGAACTCAAATACCAATCCGTGGACCACAAACAGGGTATAGCCCCCTATTTCCGCGAATACCTGCGACAAGTGCTGACTGCCAAAGAACCCAAAGCCAGCCAATACTCCGAGTGGAACCGACTGCAATACCATATCGACAAACGCCAATGGGACGAGAACCCGCTCTATGGCTTCTGCAACAAGAATCATAAGCCCGACGGCACTCCCTATGACCTCTATCAAGACGGACTACGCATCTACACCACCCTCGACTCGCGCATGCAACGATATGCCGAAGAGTCGGTGAGCGAACATATGCAAGACCTGCAAAAGAGTTTCTTCCGCGAGAAACGCCGCAAGAGTTATGCTCCTTTCTCTCAAGACCTTACACCTGAGGACATTGATGCCATCATGAATCGCTCCATGCGCCAGACCGACCGCTATCGCGTGCTCAAAAAACAAGGTATGAGCGAGACCGAGATCAAAAAGACGTTCAACACACCCGTCCCCATGCGCGTGTTCTCATACAACGGGCTCATAGACACCACCATGACACCTATGGACTCCATACGCTGGAACAAACACTTCTTGCGTTGCGGCTTCATGTCCATGGAGGCACACTCGGGCGCTGTGAAAGCATACGTGGGAGGACCTAACTTCACACACTTCCAATACGACATGGTCACTTCTGGTCGCCGTCAGGTGGGCTCAACCATCAAACCTTACCTATTCACACTGGCCATGGACGAAGGTATGTGGCCATGCGATAGCACCGTCAACGACTCCATCACACTCGTCGATGGCAATGGTGTAGCGTGGACGCCACGCGATGATCACCACGCCAACCAAGGCGAGATGGTCACACTCAACTGGGGTCTCGAGAAATCCAGCAACTGGATCACTGCCTACCTCATGTCGCTCTTCACACCCGAACAACTGGTACGCATGATGCGTTCCTTCGGTATTGAGGGCCAACTCGACCCTGTTGTCAGTCTATGTCTCGGTCCATGCGAGGTGAGCGTGAAAGAGATGGTCGATGCCTACACCACCTTCCCCAACAAGGGTATCCGCGTAGAACCACTCTTTGTCACACGCATCGAAGATAACAACGGCAATATCTTGGCTACCTTCACACCCAAGACCTACGAGATCATCAGCGAGACCACCTCATACAAGATGATATACATGCTACGCAACGTCATGGACCACGGCACAGGCGTACGCGCACGCTTCCGCTATGGACTCAAAGCACCTATGGGTGGCAAGACGGGTACTTCGCAAAACCACTCCGACGGCTGGTTCGTGGGCTTCACTCCTTCGCTGGTCAGCGGCGTATGGGTAGGAGGCGAAGACCGATCTATCCACTTCGACAACATGTCCGCAGGACAAGGAGCCAACATGGCACTGCCTATCTGGGCACTCTATATGCAGAAGGTCTACGCCGACGAGGAACTGGGCTACAGCGTAGAGGAACAGTTTGATGTGCCCGAATGGTTCGATGCTGAAGCCGGTTGCAAGTAAGGGACATCATTGGACATTATGAACAAAGAACAAGGAACATACCACTTTCGACTGAGACGAATACTACTGATTTGTCTTGGTTCATGTTTCCTTACTCTTGGCTCCATCTCCGCACAACTCAACACCGACCGTATTACCGCCATCGGTCGCAATGCCCTTTACTTCGATGACTATGTGCTTAGTATCCAGTATTTTAATCAGGTCATCAAACTCAAGCCCTATCTGAGCGAACCATACATGCTGCGTGCCATAGCCAAGATACAGTTGGGCGACTACACAGGAGCCGAGATGGACTGCAATGCCGCCATCGAACGCAACCCCTTCCAGCCAGGCGCATACTACACGCGCGGATATATCTACCGGCAGACCCACCAACTGGAGAAAGCCGCACAGGATTTCAGCGAAGCCCTCCTCTTTGCCCCCGAAAACAAGACCTACATCGCCATGCGAGCCGACGTGCTGGCAGAACTCCAGCAATACGACCTCGCCCTACAGGACATCAACCACCTACTCCATCGCGAGCCACAATCGGCAGCTCTGCATTTCGAGAAAGGCAGCATTTGCCTGAGAAGCAACGACACCATCTGCGCCCTCAACGCCTTTGTCCAAGCCACCGAATACGACTCGCAGAACCCTGCCAACTGGTCCGCTCTGGGATTAGTGCAACTCATGCTAAATCAGCCAGACGACGCACTCGCATCGCTGAGCAAGTCCATCGGCTATGGCAGCAAATGGGCAGGCGACTATATCAATCGAGGCATCATCTATTACCGCAAACATAACTACCGCAACGCGCTGGCAGATTATGACAAAGCCGTCACACTGGCTCCGAGCGATGCACAGTGCTACTACAACCGTGGTGTCCTGCGACAAGAAGTGGGCGACTACAATCGCGCTTTAGAAGACTTCTCGCAAGCTATCTTGCTCGCTCCCGAACAGATAGAGATGTACTACCAACGCGGTATGATACTGCTGCAACTACAGCAGTGGCAAGAAGCCCTGCAAGACTTCAACACCATCATGCAGCGATACCCCTATTTCCTACCCGCCTATTACCTCGCTGCCCAAGCCCAGACTGCACTCGGACACGGCAAACAGGCCTATCAATTGCGCCAACAGGCATACCTCATGGAGCAAAAGAAGGATAGCATACAGTCGCTGCAAACGCAAATGCAGGTAGCCGACTACCAACCTCAACAACGAGACCGCCGCAAAGAGTTCTCCGCCCTTGCAGCACAAAATCAAGAGAGCAACAATGAGGAAAACAAATACAATAGCGACACACGCGGTACCGTGCAAAAACGCTATACCGATATTGTGAACGAACCCAATATCTTCCTATCCTACTACGCCACTAGTAGCCAAGCCAATGCGTTGCGCCAGACCAATTATTCGCATATCACAGTCGATGCCTACAACCGCAGCATGCAACTACCTGCCCCCCTGCGCTTTACCACCAAGGAGATGGCCCTCACCGCCGAGATGGTGAACCAGCACTTTGCGCAAATCAGCCAACTGTCCCATCAGATTGACATGTTGCAGCAGATTGCCTCCCCCCACTCGCAACACAACGCCCTACTCTGTGCTGCCTATATCGCACGCGCTTTTGAGTTTGCCCTAGTGCAAGACTACTCCTCCGCATTGGACGATGCCACACGTGCTATCCTCCTTGACGGAACACTCTATTTCGCCTACTTCTGCCGAGCCAATTGGCGGTATAAGTACTTGGAATACAAACGCGCCATGGGTGAAGCAACCGACAAAGCCGACTTCGAACTCATGATGCGCGACTACGATTATGTCATGAACCACCTGCCCGACTTCTCCTTTGCATATTACAACAAGGCCAACATGCTATGTATTCAGCAGGACTTCAAAGCCGCAATCACCTACTACACCCAAGCCATCGCCACGGATAGCGATTTTGCCGAAGCATACTTCAACCGCGGATTGACCTATATCTACATCGGGGAAAACGACAAAGGTATTGCCGACCTGAGCAAAGCAGGCGAACTGGGCATCTATCAAGCATATAATTTAATCTCACGCTTCCAATGAAACGAATCATACTCCTATCAGTGGGCTATTGGCTATTGGCTATTGGCTGCATACACGCACAAGTGCTATACCGTATCTCGGGCAACTCTGCCGCTGCGCCATCCTATGTATTGGCGACCAACCGCATCGTGGACATGACCTTCATAGACACCATTCCCAACGTGTTCAAGTGCTATGCCGCGTGCAACAAGGTCATCACCGAGTTTGCCATGCAGGACTACGAAGCCATCGCTGCCCTACGTCAAGCAGCCCTTCTACCCGACTCGGTACGACTGAGCAATTTCTATAGCCACGACCAATACCTCGAGATTGATGAGGCATTGCGCATCAATCTGGGCATGGGGCTGGATCAGTTGGGACGCATGAAACCATCGTATCTGGCAGAGATGTACCGCAACGAATTGCTCAAAAAATGGCTCAACTACGACGAAGACCGATCCATGGAGACATTCTTCGAGAAAGTGGCAGCACAATCCAATATCCCCGTATATGGACTGGACGATATAGGCGAGACTATGTATATGCTCTTCGACCGCGAACCTTTTCATTGGCAATGCGAAGAACTCAAGAAAGTTGTAGAATACCCCGAGAAGGAAGTGCGATTCGAACGTTCGTTGCTGGACATGTATCGCTATGGACGCTTGTCGGATATGGCATACTTCGTCAAGAGCCCGGACAACCAGACCTCGTTATCCTTCTCCGACTACAAGGTCTATGCCCAACGCAATCAGCAATGGGTGAAACGATTAACGCCCTACCTCCGTGAAGGTAAGGCGTTTATCACGCTCAATGCCATTTACTTGGGCGGTGAGGATGGGCTACTCGCCCAACTCAAAGCCGCTGGCTATCGCGTCAAAGCAGTCAATCGTTAGCGGATAATCTTCTTAGCTACGCGTTGACCGTTCTTCTCGTATTGTACGATATACAGACCTGCATTCAAACCCGTCATGTCTGCAGACATGGTGTTCTCTTGACGGCTAATCAACTGACCATTGATATTGTACACGCATACATTGTATGGTGGCAACATTTCTACTGAGCCATCCATCACAATATCTTCTAACGCAGTCAATTCATTTTGAATCATCGGTTTATCCACAGGCGAACCAGTCAGGATGATAAACTCGCCAGGAGCCAGCGTAACGGTGGTTTCTGTTTGTGCGTGTTGTTCGTAGTAGTTATACCATGTGCCTTCTGGTATAGTCACAGTTTGATTGCTACTTGCATGGAAGTTACCTGCTACAAACACATCATTCTTCCATTGAATGGTGCGCACCGCTTTACCGCCAATATCTACTTTCGATGGCTTTTGTTGTGCCACAAAAGTATCGGTCAAGATTCTTGTTCTCAAGTGGATAGCTTGTGCTATCTTGATGAATTGCTGACGGCGGATAGGGTTCTCGAAATATCCCTTTGACTCAGGACGAGGTTTTTTCGCGCAGCGATTATCACTTGATGTGCCATTAGGACTGGCATCGCTGGAATTGATAGAGAAGTCATATCCTATCTCCTCAAATTGCCAAATCATATGTGGGCCCGCCAACAGCACATTGAAGACCACATTAGCTGCTACACGCTTCAAACGCGCATTGGTGTTGTTTTTCAGATCACCCACACCGCGTGTTTTAGCCTCGTATTGCATACGTTCCTCATCGTGGCTTTCGCAATAACTTACATAACCAAGTTTGTTCGCATTGCTGAAACTGCTGCCCGTATTTCCAGCAGCCGTTTTGCGATAGGCATCATTGGTGTTTTCCCAGCACATCATACCTTGTTTTACCAACGCAGGACGGTCACTTCCCATATTCGCACCCCAGTGCTCCAAGATAAAGTACGCATCCTCGGATACGGCTTTGACGCCATTGTTGTAATAATCAGCAATATGGATCATTGCATTATTGGTCGTACCACACAGACCATGGCTGAGGTCCATACGGAAACCGTCCACCTTATATTCCTTTAACCAATATTGCAGCGCACGCGTGAACATCGTTTTGGTTGGAGCAAAGTCGTGGTTCCAATCTTCATATACATTGTCGCTATGAGGCGCTGTCACATTAAACCATGGGTTGTATGCCAAATCCTCGCCATAAGGATACAATTTGTTCATTGGGTTAAGTCCTGTAGCATGGTTGAACACCATATCCACAATCACTGCTATACCATGCTTGTGACATGTATCCACAAAGGCCTTCATGTCTTCAGGCGTTCCGTATGCCTTGTCAAAAGCGAAATAGTGGTTGGGTGAGTATCCCCAGTTGTAGTTGCCATCAAACTCGGTCACAGGCATCAACTCAATAGCATTTACACCCAAACTTACCAAGTAATCCAAGCGACTGGCTACCGCAGCCAACGTGCGTTCTGGAGTGTAATCATATACCCACAACTCGTAGATAACCAGATTATTCTTGTCTGGTCGTTTGAAGTTCAATGTCTCTTCCGACCATTGGTATGCTGGCTTATTGGTTTGAATAACGGTCACATAGCCATCAGCTTGTTTTGGATAGTCCATCAAGCTTGGGTCCGCTTTCTTGGGCTCGTATTGATCATCGGAGTGGAGCACTTTCTCTGAGTACAAGTCAGAAATGCGTTTCACTTGGCCATCAGCACGCACTACCACATATTGCATAGCATACTCTTTTTGTGCCTCCAGGCCTGTGAGTTCAATCCAGAAGTATGCACTATCGTTAGCTTGCTTGAGTTGATAGTCATCGGATATGGTCCAGTTGTTGAAGTCACCCACTACAAACACATGCTTGGCTGGCTCCGCAATCAGTCGGTTGCATACTGCTTTTGCGCTGCCCTCTTGTGTCACTTTCAGCATAACATTATCCGCCAGAGTAATAGGCTCAGACAGATGGCTATCTTCAGTAGCTGCACCATTACGATAAACGACGGTCAAGTCTTTGCCTGTCTCGGTAAACTCATACCATCCATCCTTCAAGGCGGGTGTTACCACCTTCTGCTCACCTCCTGCTGGAGTTACCAGAGCTGTGATGTTCTCTGTCCAATGAGCAGGCATCTGAGCTTTCACCGTAATATCACGACCCAATACGGTATATTTGGCTTTGCTACTACCAGATTGAGTGATTTGGATATTCGTGTTCGAAGTAACCATAATATCCTCAGTTTGGTTAGCATCACCGTTCCATGTCTCTCCATTCACAAAGATGACGTACATTTCTGTAGCCGTCTTCTTCACCACATACCAATCGCCATCGCGTTCAGGAACTTCAAACTTGCCATCCACGCCAGGGGTCCAAGTGTATGCTTTGATGGTGTTCTTCCAGTGGCTTGGCATTTTAGCACGTACCACTATCTCTTTCTTCTCTCCCGTAGCGGAGGTGAGTTTCGCTCCTGCATAAGTACAGAGGGTCACTTTGCTATAATCATTCTCATCGTAGTAGATACCGTTCACGATACCCGCAGGACGATTTTCTTTCGTTGGTGCGCTTGGCACGCAGGTGCTTGCTGTGGCAGTAGAGGTGCCATTCTCATTCGTTGCTGTCAGTACAAATTCGTGATTGCCTGGCTGGCTGAAGGTGTGCGTATAACTCATCTCTCGTCCAGTGGCTGTCGTCACCACTTCGCCATTCAAGGTCAGAGTCAATGTGGCATCTTCGGTTGCGTAGCAGTTCAATGTAGTTTGATCGTTGAGCGAAGCTATTTCGGGCAAAGACGACACAAGCAAAGCGGAAAGCCCTTTCTCCACTAGATCAACGAAAATATCTTTTCCGCCATCACCTTTACCTTCTTTCTCGCCATTAGGACCATCATTGAATACAAAGCAGAGTTGAGTAATTTCCTTGGAAGCATCCACCCCATAATATGTATGCATGTTAGGTGTGATCTTCAGTTCCCAGTTACCCTCTGCATTTTTGGTCATCTTGTATTTCTCTTTTCCATCGCGCCATGTTCCTGCTTTTTGCCACGATGTTCCATCATAGGTAACACCCGTGTGAGCATAGCATTGGGTGGCACCTACCATACCGCCATTACCCTCGTTGGGATTAAAGATTACGGTTATCTCACCATCGTATCCTTTTTGGATAATACCAGGTACAGTGGTCACTTGTGCCATAGCCATCATAGCGAACACAAATGATAAAAATAAAGTAATTTTTCTCATGTTAATAATGGTTAATTTGTGAATTTGACATTTTAAGCATGCAAAGGTACTAAAAAATTTGGAAGTATGCAAATATTTTCGTACCTTTGTCCAAATTTTAGCATAAACCATGGCAACTAACCCCAAAAAACGTGTACTCATAGGTATGTCAGGTGGTATTGACTCCACCGTAGCCGCTATCCTGTTGCAAGAGCAGGGCTACGAACTGGTGGGTGCTACCTTCCGCACCTTCGACCCCACACCCGTACCAAATACCCAATATCCAATAGGCGGAACATCGTCTATTACCCACTGCGCCTCAGAGCAAAGCATCCTGGATGCACAGCGCATGGCGGCTACGCTGGGCTTTGAGCATCATATATTGGATTTTCGTGACACCTTCCGCGAAGAGATTATCGGCAATTTCATCAGCGAGTACGCATGCGGGCGTACGCCTAATCCATGTGTATTATGCAATTCGCATATCAAGTGGGGCAAACTCATGCAGGCAGCCGAAGAATTTGGTTGTGATTATATTGCCACGGGGCACTATGCGCAGATTACCGAACACCGCGGACACACCTATCTCAAGACGGCGGTTGATACCCACAAAGACCAGACCTATTTCCTCTGGATGCTCACCGAGGAGAACCTGCGCCGCACTCTTTTCCCATTGGGAGGACTGACCAAAGCGGAAGTACGACAGATTGCGTTTGACCACGGTTTTGAGGCGCTGAGTCGGAAAGAGGAGAGCCAAGACATTTGCTTCATTCCGAACAACGATTACCGCACTTTCCTTGCCCAACATGGTGTTTCTGTGCCACAAGGAGAATACATTGATAATCAAGGAAAAATACTGGGCACGCATCAGGGGTTCTGTCATTACACCATTGGTCAGCGCAAGGGATTGGGTATTGCGTTGGGCAGCCCTAAGTTTGTCACGAAGATTGATGCCGCGAACAACCGCGTCACTTTGGGCGAGCGCGAAGACTTACTCACCACAGAAGCCATGATTGCCCATGTGCGTATCCGCGACTGGGACTGGCTCCACGAGTCGCCCGAGGTACTAGCTCGTATCCGCTATAAATCTCCCGCCGTAGATGCCACCCTATTAGAGGGAGGACATGTCCACTTCTCAACACCTGTCTGGGGTGTGACACCAGGGCAATCGTTGGTCATATACAAAGACAGCCTTGTCATCGGAGGCGGAGTCATTTGCTAAATTCCCTCTGACTGTGCTACCTCAGAGGTCTTGCGTGGATTCCAAGGGTCCTTGTAGGAGGAGAAGTTGAATAACTCTTGTGTGTGCGCAATTAGACGCGCAAAGCGCAAGAAATAACCCGTATAGAAGGTGGACAAAGGCACATATCCCGCCAACCAGCGTTCTTCTCTTGGGCGCTCGCTGACCCACTGAATAATACCAAAGCCGATATATCCAAACAACATACGAATGATATATCCAATGGCAAAGATCTCTATCAATCGGTCCGTATGCATAAATATGAGTGAAATGACATAAGCAAACCACACATAGTTAAAACCAAAATCATACACAATATTCTCCAAGTTGGACAACATGTTCGAGAAGGAGAAATTCTTGTTGGGCATAAAAATATCTTTATGTTTGCGCAAGCGGAATCGCACCAACGATTTGCTCCAGCGCTTGCGTTGTTTGAAGAGTACATTCCACTTCACAGGCACATTGGTCATACAAATGGCTTCTTCTGCGAAATAGACTTTGTACCCCGCTTTACGTATTTTCTGCGTAATATCGCCGTCCAGTCCAGGACCGATGTCCCAATAGCCCACCTGCTTGAGCACGCCCACATCGAACGCTCCAAATGCACCCGAAATAATATGATACAAGCCCAGTTCGCTAGTCACCATACGCCCCACCTGAATAGTCTTCAGATACTCCAACGCCTGCATGGCAGTACAGATAGAGTCGTGCGAATTGCGCACTTTGACAACTCCACCCACCGCTTTGATTTGGCTATCCAAATAAAATGGAATAAGAATTTTCTCCAGCGCATCGCGATCCAATGAGGAGTCTGCATCCAAGTGTACAATATATTTTCCCTTAGCATAGAAAGCACCTAAGTTAGCTGCACTGGCTTTGCCACCGCGCGAATGGGCGCGAAGAAAGAGGTCAATATACCCAGCATTCTCCAAGTCCCTACAAATGAGCGGAGTGGCATCGTCCGAGCCATCGTCCACAATAATAATCTCATAGTTCTTGTAGGTCTGTTCGCGAAGCGATTGTACCAACTTATAGATATTTTTTCCTTCATTTTTGCCTGGTGCAAGAATAGTCACCAAAGGGTTCTCTATGTAGAGTTTCATGCGGGCAATCTCTTTTTCCTCGCGACGATGTCTATAGCGCAATTTGTACCAACACGTAACGATAATCTCTAACAGATAATAGCGAGGGAACTCCACAAAGAACAAGAACCAATAGGTATTGAGTAGCACTTGCCACGACAGATTGCGCGTAAAGCCACCTACGATATTGTCAATAATATGGAAAAAGAAATCTAACACAATACCACCTACAATGCTGCATTAGGTTGGTAAATCACCTCACACAAACGGCGAATATATTTCTCTATATTCTCGTTGGCACATCTCACAATATTGGTCATCTCCTCTACATGCGCAAATGGGCACTCTGTTTGCAATGCGTTCAGTTTTTCTTCTACATTGCGCAATATGATATGTTGTAGTTCTCCTGAATCCTCCGTCGCAATCTTTGATGAGAGGAAAAAGTAATTATTCTTGAAGGAGAAGTTGTACTCATAGAACACCTCGTGCATGCGGCGCATAAAATGTATCCTGTCCGTTTCGCTGATATGGTCTGGTATGCGAATATGGAGTCGAATCGTATAGAGTGTCTCGTTGATAGCACTGGTATGCGAGAAGATACGCAATTGTTGGAGATAAGAGTCGAAGTTGGAGTATCCAAACCACAAATCTTTACCAATCTTGATAAGTGCTTCGTTGTTGACAATAGCATGAATACCCTCTGTGGTGTATTTGTATCTCACCACATCCATAGGTTGCAAACTCGCAGGACGATGTGCTGCTCCGCAGTTGGCGCAGCGCACTTTCATCTTGGTGTGAATAAAGGTATGTCCGCACTCGTTGCAGGTATGCACATCGGTGGGTCTATCATAGTCCACGCCTATATGGTGCAAGTATTGGCGGCATTTGGGGCAGCGCAACTTGTCATCATAAATATACGTGCTTTCGGGCGAAATATTCGCACATCGGAAGTGGTGCAACATAGGTTCCTCGTTGATATTCGAACTCTCGCATTTAGGGCAACATTCCGCGTAAATCAAGTGACTACTCTTGCATTGCGGACAGAGATGTACGCGCTCCACAAAGTCTTGCGGTTCGGCATAGCCCAAATCCAGCAGTTTTTGATTAAACTCCAAAAACTCCTTGCGCGACACCACCTCATTATTAAATAGCATCGCTGCATACAATGCGGAGTGACCTTCCGTCAATCCAGGGATGATAGTTGAAGTGTAGGTGTACTGACCACGACTAATGGAGTATTTGCATAAGCGAATGAAGAATGCTACATAGGTAGATACGTTGGCTACTTGTTTAATTTGCAAGCGCTCCATTTGAGCGAAGATATCCTCCGAACGCTGGGTAACCAGATCATCAAAAGGAGTATTGACTACACCATCGGTGAGAATCTTTAGCAATCCCAACTGCGCCGTGTTACTTGTTTGTACAAAACGCGGTTTCATCCAGCACTTGGTAGAGAAGATAGGCGATGTTTTCTCTAACAGCAGTCCCACCTCGTTGTTGGACATATTGCCGATATTGAGATAGACGATGTCGAATTTATCTTCTTGAATCTCAGCACTATTTTCTACATCAAAGTATTGGTTAATGATCAAGATGTTTCGCTCATTGGCGTTGCGTATAATCTTGTATATTGTGTGTTCCATATCTTTATTCGTTGAATATCAGTAGTGTATCTCTGTTGGTAGTATCTGGTTGTTCCACTTGCACGGTTTCGTAGTATTTATCGCCAGGTCGAATGAGTCCATGGGTCGTGTGAAACATCATGTAGTCAGCCACCTCGTCTTCTTGTATCTTCGATTCTATATTATTGATACGTATGCGCACGGGTATATTCTTGACCAAAGTCCAGAACGGAATGATTTGTCCCGTATCTACACCCATGACTACTATCACGGCGGTATGATCGCGCGAGAGGGTACTGCGTAGTTCACCTGGAATTTCCTCGGTACGTGTACCCAGCATCAGTACGCTGGCAGTGAATGACACGTCATCATTCACTA
The DNA here is from genome assembly GCA_017558065.1 of Paludibacteraceae bacterium. GTDB lineage: Bacteria > Bacteroidota > Bacteroidia > Bacteroidales > Paludibacteraceae > Colicola. The sequence goes on along the minus strand of JAFYWK010000024.1, from coordinate 88,328 downwards.
TCACCTCCGCTGTCGTATTACGGTTGATATGCTTCATATCGCGAGGCATCACATAGGCAACCACCGATAGGTTATTGCGATGCAGGTCAAAACTCTGCAAGGAGATGATAGGTTCGCTACGCAAGACCAGTGTCAGTTCGGGCACATACACCTTGGTCACAATACCCGAATCCACAGCGATGGAGTAGCGCACCAGTCCCAACTCCTTCATCAGTTCCACATTACGCATATCTTGCACGCGGAGGAAACCAGAGTTATTGTTATATGTCTTCTTGACGGCTTGCTTAGTCTGATCGAGGGCGTTCCAAAGCACGCCCAACTTGCGGCGTTGAGCGTTGTATTGCTCCTCTGCCTCTGCCAGTTCTTGCTCAATCTTCATTTTCTTGAGGTTGTCACTCAGTCCGAAACGAATATTGTGGTCCTCGGTCTCCAATTGTTTCTTGAGCTCCTTGACACGCACTTTCAGCACCTCTAAGTCTTGGCGTGCCAGACCATAGTCCACGCGCATGTTACGGTTTTGCACCACCACAGTGGGCTCACTATCGGTGGACTCGTGGCTATAGAAGATGTGGCTATACACGTATGATAACAACGTATCGCCTGGCGCCACAAAGTCGCCGACATTCTTATTCACCTCCAGCACATAGATATCGTCGGCATGGCGCAAGGTATTCAAATCAGCATTGATATAGCCATCAAACTCCGTATATAGGATATTCTTGCCTATCCACAAGCCAATGATAATCAGAATACCCAGCAGGATAAGTGTAAATACGATTTGCTGGGTAGCAATCTTTTGTTTTCGCTCTTTGAGAATACTCTCTATGTCGTTTTGTCTGTCTTCAGCAGAAAATGAAAACTCTTTCATGATTATACAATAATTATATGATGGTTCCTACACAAAAATCAAATATGGATATATTGGTCAAATATGTTTGCAATGTCATCAGCAGACAGTCGCGCTGATACTGATAGGAGAGAAATTTCTCCCAACAGAGCAGATAAGTATTGTACTCTTTGGTACGCAAGATGATGTTGTATCCTCCCTTGCGATTGAGATAGGCATTGCTGCGTATTTGTAAATAGCGTTTGAGGTCTTGCATACGGTGCAACTCGGCGGTCGATACACGATTCAGGCGCTCAATATCCAGCAGAATAGCACGGATATTCTCTTCGATTTTCTTAGTTGCTTCGTCTTTCTCATGATCTATAATCATCCGTTTAGCATCCATAGCAGCGCGTTTCTTGCTCGCTTCGCCTGTGATGGGGATATTGAAGTTCACACCAAAATCCACATTGGTGGAGTTCGCCAAGTCAGTGCGAAAATAATAGGAATAGCGAACGAATGGAGAGAGATTCAGTTTTGTCCAATAGGAGTGATTCTCCATCTGTTGTGCCAGCAGTTCGGATTGCAATTGCAGCAGATGCAGGTCGGCATGATGCAGGCGAATATAGTCCATCAATCTTGCCGAATCAATCTCTACCACCAAGCCCGAGGGGTGGGACAAGTCGTCTGCCAGCGGATAATTCTTCGACATTGCCATCAGGGCACGCTCGGCTTCCGCCTTATCGTTGATGATATCCAGCATCTCATCGCTGGATATATTACCATGCTCCAGCAAGTACATCTGTGCATCGTTCATGAGCGTGAGATTCACCAATCGGTGTTGCAATATACCCGACAACAGACTGTCATATTTCTGCTGGTAGAACTCTTGATTCTCAGCCAATAGACGCGCAAGGTTGGCTTTATCCATCTCTATACGATCAATATCGCCTTGTAACTCAATGGCTTGCTTACGTCCTTGGCGATGAATGAGCGACGAATGGAGGAAGTTCCAACGCAGTTCCACTTGCACTTTGGCTTTGTAGCGCGATACAGCATCGTCTTCGTCCAGTGCCAAGCCTTCATCTAAGCGGTAGTAGGTTTGTCCCGTCAGCGCAAGCCCCGTCTCATGCTTCATGGCGCGTACTTCGGCATCCACAAGATCCGTAATCAGCGAGTCCGCTACGTTTGTCGTATCTTGTGCAATCCACCAATGTTGAAAATAAACGGTTTGAGTATCCACCACCGTACTATCCACATCAGCGGAGGCAAAAATCAGCGAATCCAATACCACAAAGCGCTGCTCAAAAGTGTCAAACAACCGCAGGCTTCCGTCCTGCTGGGCGTAAGCCAAAATCGTGGCACAAAATACGGTCCATATTACCAATAGTTTTTTCATAAGTTCACTTTATCACAAATCAACCTGCAAAGTTACACTTTATTTTTGATTTTTCCAAATATTACTCAGCAATTCTCCAAAATTCAAGCGAAACTGACGTTTTTATAGGCATAATAAACAGAAAAAGCGGAGAATTTCCGCTTTTTCCATGGAATGAAATATGTTGGGAGATATTATTCGGTCATGCCCAATTCGTAGATTTGAAGTCCGTACATGCCATACGCCACATAGATACGACCGTCAGGACCTTTCTTCACAAAGTTAGCTGATTGCTTGATGTCGGTATCGTTGGTTACCTTGGTTGCAGCACAGCCTGTGTAGCAAAGGCGCTTAATGATGCGGTTGCAGATATCGCCATTCGCAGCTGTGTATGTGCTATTCTTATCCAATATTACCAATCCATCGCCCGCTGCGAGATAGATATGATGCTCATCCACATCTACGCCGTTGGCACTGCGATTGCTACCACCTACGCGATTGCCAGCATAGTCGTAAACGCCAAAGCCGTTTTGACCTTTGCAGACATAAATATGCTCATTATCGCAGATACATACATTCTTGCCGTCAATAGGATAAATAGAGCCGACCTCAAATGATGCTTCTTCCACCATTTGCGCGTTGTAGATGGTCACGACACCACGATCGGTATTATTGAGTGTCACCACCTTACCGTTCTCCTTATTATAATAGATGTATTTACCTTGGAAATTCTCGATATTCTCGTTGATACTCTTTTTCTCTTGGTTGGTATTGTCGTTCAAACCGAACTTATTGATACCACCATTGGAGTAGCCAGAGATAGTCACCAACTCATCTCCAATACGTTCCACGCAGTTAGCTGAATAGCCAGTCAAATTAACGCGCTCTTCTTTGTAGTTCTCAATAGCAGGGAAGCGACCATTGCTACCGAGCGCTACTTTTGTCATTGCAGCACCTACCTTATTGCTTGTAGCAGCAGTGTAAACCACATTGTCAGAGAAGAAGATATGGTTGTATTTGAACTCACTATTCTCCATAGATTGCTCAAAAAGACTGTTGGTAATGTCATAACTATCAATATGAATCACATCGATGATACCACCAAAGTCATCTGCGCTGTCCACAGATGGACTGAAGTTGTGCTCCGCGTATTTGAGGTTGGTCTCTGGGTTAGCGTGCCAACTCAAATATATTACATCGCCATTGAAGGCAATGCTGGTAGCAGAGTACTTGTGTGTAGGAGAACTGCTCTCTGGAGGCAATACCTCGATAACAGGCACGTTGCCCACCTCTGGACGGCAACCATCTTCCGATGCAGGAAGCCATGAGTTGGTTCCGATTGTGACCGTTGAAGGAACTACCATGTTCTCTTCATTGAGTACTGCTTTTTCGTCTGCTACGTCGTAGTAGAACTTGATGCGCAGGTTGCCTTGAACGTCCAAGTTTCCAGCCAAGTTACCGCATGGGAACGCAGCTGCAGCCACATCGCCAGGCAAATTGGTGTACTCGTTACCACGATCAAAATAGAGTTTTCCGCCCACTTTTACAACAGATTTATAAGTAGCTTCCAAACCGTTGACCACGATGCGTTGGCTGCCTTTATCCACAAACATACCGTCACTAATGATTTCAAACAAAGCATCTTTGAGGTTCATGGTACCCACTCCTTGATTGGTAAGCAAGGTGTTAGTTTGCAAGTACTTATTCACATTCACAACAGCCGAACGACTAGACTTGAAGTCCAACTCGCGCATTACGTACACGCAGTCATCAAAGGTCACATCCGCCGCGCCCTCTACGTAGAGGTCTTTGCCGATAGTTACTTGATTGGTGGTATGTGTCTTACCGCCATTGAGCAGTGCGGTACCTTCAACATACATCTCGCGCTCGCAGTAGAAGTCAGATGCAGGATCTACTTGGAAAGAGGAGTAAGCATTGTTATTGTTGATGGTGTTGTTGTTTGCTTTCACGTAGAATGGCTCGCCTTCGGTGCCATATATGTAGAGCAAACCAGCTTCATACAAGCGCAATCCCATGTTGTCTGGAGTGGTGATGTTACCCCAGCAATATACCTTGGTGGCTTTTTTGATTTTCACTTTGTCATCCCAACCTGCTTCGCAGTAGGTGAGTACTGCACCCTCAAGAATATAGATATTTACAGGCGTGTCATCGTTCCACCATGCACCAGAGAAGGTAGCGTCGGCTGCAATGTAGATATCGATGCTGCCCTCACCGGACCAGTCTTGGCTGACGGTACCAGTCCATGGTTCGTTGATGTAGTAGGCCTTACCTTTGGTGAGGGTCACACCATTGTTCCAGTTGGTAGGCGCATCTTTGAGTGGAAGCGCATCCGCAGGGATAGCGGGTGCGGGTGTTGTTGCCACGCGCTTGCGTGCTGGTAGTAGCTTGTGACTGCTGCCAAAAACTAATCGCGATGATAATTGTGAGGGATCATCGATAATTGTTACATTTTCGGTGGTCGATACAGCAGGGTTTTGACCGTTGTCGCATGATGCACTGGCAAATAACAAAATTGTCAATGTACAGACAATAGAGAAACTCTTTTTCATCGTTTGTTTTTTTAGATTGTTATTAAGATTGTTTTTTATTTAATGTATTAGTTTTTAGTTAGTTATATCCTTTTCATACACACAGAAAAGTCACTTTCAAAAACTTTCCCGCAAATTACGGTGCAAAGATAGTATATTTTTTTGAATTACCAAAAAGCAGAGGAATTTTTTTACAAAAAAATTGCATTTTGCTAAATTAGATTTTACAAAATAACATACATGATAGCCAATTCATAGAGAAAACAAAAAAACTTATCATTGCCCAATCATCTCTTCGCATAACACTCGATTACCACTAGGACTTTCCTGGCACCACCAAGGAACACAAAAAAAAGACTTACGAATCCGTAAGTCTTTCTTAGGTTAGTCGGGATGGCGAGATTCGAACTCACGACCTCCTGCTCCCAAAGCAGGCATTCTAACCGGGCTGAACTACATCCCGCATGCTTTCTCTCTCGAAAGCGGTTGCAAAGGTACTGCTTTTTTTTGACATGACCAAATATTTTTGAAAAAAAATGCATTTTTTCTTTATTTTCTTTCAAATTTCAGTTTTTTTTAGTACCTTTGCACGGTTTTTCGCGCAAAATGAGCGATATTGAACCACGTTGAACAATACGGAACAATATTGAACCACGTTGAACATTTTTTAGCATAATAATATATAAGGTATAGAATAATGGATAAGAACACATGGATTGGCTTCCTACTTATAGCCGCAATCGTTGTAGGATTTTCGTTTCTTAATCGTCCTTCTAAGGAAGAATTGGCAGAACGCAAGCGCGTGCAAGACTCTATCGCACTCGTTCAAGCGCAAGAAATGGAAGCAAAACTCATCTCTCAGCAAATCGCACAGCAATTAGAAGCAGAGAAAGCTGCGCAAGCACCCACACAAACCACCGATCAACTGGCAGCGCAAGTGGCTGCTGTATATGGTCCGTTCGCTCCAGCTGCACAAGGAGAAGAAGGATTCATTGCATTGGAGAACAGCAAGGTGCGCATCAGCATCGATCGCCGCGGTGGTCGTATTGCCAAAGCAGAACTCAAAGAGTACAAAGCATATGGCGACAGCGTGAATAACCTCTGCCTCTTCCAAAATGACGAGAGCGGTCTCAATTTTACCTTAGTCACCAACAGCAACCGTATTCTGGCGACCCAAAACCTCTATTTCGTAGAGGCAGGACAATCCACAGATGCCGAGGGAAACACCACCCTCACCATGCGCCTCAATACAAACATCGAGGACTGCTATATGGACATCGTCTATACACTGCCCGCTGACGACTACATGGTAGACATGAGTCTCCAGCCACACAATATGCATTTGGCTTTGGCACAAAACATGTCGTCATTGGAGATGCAATGGAACCAGTCTATCCCTCAGCAGGAGAAAGGTCGCAAGTTTGAGGAGAAATACGCCCAACTGCAATATATGTTCATCGGTGGCGAGGTGGAGAAACTCTCCGAGATGAAGTCTGACCGCGCCAACGAGTCAGCTCGCCTGAAGTGGATCGCCTACAAAGACCAGTTCTTCTCTACCGTGATGATTGCGGAGGACGCTTTTGAGTCCACCACTATGGAGTCTACCCCACTCAATCAGCATAGCCGCTATATCAAAGAATATAAAACCACTACTAGTCTGCCTTGGGACATTACAGGCAAGCAGGTTACTAATTTGAAATACTACTTCGGTCCAAACCACTACAACACCCTCAAGGCATACGACAAGGATGTGACCAGTGTGGAGAAACTCCACCTCAACGAACTGGTGCCTCTGGGTTGGAAAATCGTGGCTTGGATTAACAAGATTATTGTCATTCCGATGTTCGACCTATTCATGTCATGGGGTATGCACATCGGTCTGGTGATTCTGCTGATGACACTGGTCATCAAACTGATTCTCTTGCCATTTGTATTTGCATCCAACAAATCGACTGCCAAGATGCGCGTCTTGAAACCACAGTTGGATGAGATCAATGCCAAGTACCCACCTGAGAAGATGCAAGAGCGTCAGCAAGCTACTATGGCACTCTATCAGAAAGCGGGCGTGAGCCCCATGTCGGGTTGCTTGCCAATGCTATTCCAGTTCCCAGTGCTGATGGCTATGTTCTGGTTCCTGCCAACAGCTATCGAACTGCGTGGTCAGTCGCTCTTCTGGGCTGACGACCTCTCCACCTACGATGCTATCATCACATGGAACACACCTATTCCATTGTTTGGCACCCACCTGAGTCTCTTCTGCTTGATTATGACCGTGGTGAATATCGTCTATACACATATCACCATGCAACAGCAGTCTGGCGGACAAGAGATGAAGATGATGCGTTGGATGATGTACCTCATGCCACTGATGTTCCTCTTCTTCTTCAACGACTATGCTGCTGGTCTGAGCTACTACTACTTCGTATCGCTCCTCATGACCATCATTCAAACCATGATTTTCCGTTGGGCAATTGACGATAAGAAAGTGCTGGCCGAGATGGAAGCTAACGCCAAGAAGAAAGGCACACAAAAGAAATCGGGTTTTGCAGCACGCCTCGAGGCCATGCAACGCGAGCAACAACGTCTGGCACGCGAACAAGCCAAAGCACAGATGAAGAGATAATCATTAGGCGAGAGGTGATTAGGCGAAAGGCGAGAGGTAGGAAGTAGCAGCACAGCTGCATATTACCAGCCTTTAACCTCTAACCTTTAACCTCTAATCTTTAACCTCATTACAAGTATATGAAACGAATAATGATAACAATGGTCCTGTGCTCACTCGTGAGCATGGGACTTTTTGCTCAAAATGAGGGCAAAAAAGCACCCGCTGAGGCGAAAGGCGATGAAGCGATAAAGCAAGAGTCTAAAGGCGAGAAGAAGAAATACACCTTTGGTGATTTCTTTGATGCGCTGGATCTACCTACCGTGTTAGGTGTAGGTATCACACCCAATGGCATTGAGGGCGCTACATTCAATTCGGCCATGCGTCTGGGCTGGCGTCACCACAAGAACTATGGCACCTTTGTGTATATCACCTACGACACACATAGTAACCAGTACACTGACTTGAAAATCAACGGTTCCAATTTCAAGACTGGCGAAGTGTGGTACAACGAAGTCGGCATGAGTGTGGGTTATCGTTTCCCGTTAGTAAAAGATATCAAAGCTTTTTACGAGAATCCCTATTTCCACCCTTGGGATTTCTTTGTTAGCATGCAACCAGGTGTGTCTATCGCTACGGTGAAGAATGCCATTGCCATTGACGGGTCTGAGTATTACAACATGGGAAATGTTGATCACATGGTTCCCACCCTGCGCTTCTCTGCGGGTGTTGAATGGTTTATTTTCCACAACTTTGCCGTTTTTGCAGAGGCAGCCTACACACAACACCTCATGCCTACTATCATTGAGCAAGCAGCTATCAACAAAGGCGATATTAAGCATCCTTCAGGACCTATCACCCTATCGATAGGTCTGTCGCTGTTCTTCAATTGATAAGCAGAAATTGCATAACCAAAAACCATAGATATGATTACTTCGGCATCCTTTGTTATTTCCAGTCCTGACGTGATGCAATGTCCGCAGACGACTATCCCTGAGTACGCTTTCATTGGTCGAAGCAATGTGGGTAAGTCCAGTCTTATCAATATGCTCACGCATAATCCCAAACTGGCGAAGACCAGTCAGAAGCCAGGCAAAACCCTGCTCATCAACCACTTCCTCATCAATGCAGGCACCGACACGCATTGGCACCTGGTGGATTTGCCCGGTTATGGTTTTGCACAAGCAGGCAAGAAGCAGCGCGCCAAACTCAAGATGATGATTGAGCGCTACTGTCTGTTGCGCGAAGCGCTGGTGAGTCTGTTCGTATTGGTGGACTGTCGCCACGAACCACAGCAGATTGACTTGGAGTTTATGGAGTGGCTGGGCGAGAACGAGATTCCGTTCGCCATCATCTTTACCAAGGCAGACAAACTGGGCAAAGGCAAACTCACAGCCAACGTAGAGAGTTACAAGCAAAAACTTCTGGAGACATGGGCAGAACTGCCCCCTATCTTCGTCACATCGGCCGAGAAAGGACTGGGCGAAGCCGAAGTCATTGCGTATATCGAGGGTATCAATCGAGATTTGACCAATAGGAGTTAGGTGAGAGGTTAAAGGTGAGAGGCGAGGATGATTTTTTCTTCGGATGATATACGCGTGGAGCATTGCGACGGTACGCGCCGCGGTGTGCAGCAGGTCTTAGACGCTTGTCGCGAGGAACGTCGCCCGTATCTCGTGATTAGGGAACAAGGAACAAAGAGCAAAGACATAGCACTTACGACTGATCTGACGAATCAAAAAGGTCTTGACTCCTGGTTCTTGGTTCCTGGTTCTTCCATCCTCGTTCCCGTCACCATGCTAGAAGAGGAAGTGTATAAAGCGGAGATCTGCACCTACTTGGCACGCAAGACGGGTGCGCACCTTATATTATTACGCGCGAACGACTACGGCAGCAAGGCGAAGCGCAACACCCAGCGCATCATCACACATATTCAGACCATCGCGGAGCGTACTGGTGAGACAATTACATACGAAGAGCGCGTAGCCAAAGGCGACAGTTTCCATATCCACAAGGAACTCCATACATATACCTCCCTTCCCTTTAGGGAGGGGACGGGGGTAGGCTTGATTATCCTCACTGCCAGTCGCGAATATGGACTGGACGATTGGCTCTTTGGTCCACCCGAACAGTATGTCATCCGCCATAGCCCTGTGCCCGTGATGCTGGTGAATCCGCGCGCTGATTTGTTTTCGCTGTGTGACTAAAGAAAATTGCGCTTTCTCTTGCGTATATCCACAAAAAGCAGTATCTTTGCACGTTATTTTGACTCAAGACATATGAACGAATTTTTAGAATTAGAAGAACAGGTACTTCGTATGATAAAGACGGTCTATGACCCCGAAATACCTGTCAATATATACGAATTAGGACTTATCTACCGCATCGACCTACCCGGTGATGGGGTATGCAATATTGACATGACGCTCACTGCGCCTAATTGCCCTGCGGCTGACTTTCTGGTAGAGGACGTGAAGCAGAAGGTAGGTTCGGTGGACGGCATCGAAACGGTGAATGTGAATATCGTCTTTGACCCCGAATGGAACAAAGACATGATGTCCGAAGAAGCCAAACTGGAATTAGGATTTTTGTAGGCCTACCCCAACCCCTCCCTAAAGGGAAGGGCTTTATTTTTGCATAGGTACCATACGAATGATATGATATATTTTCTGAGTGACGCACATCTGGGTTCGAGGGCGATTGAGCATCCCGAAGCCCATCAGCAGACCTTGATTGACATGCTCAATAGCATGGCTAAGGATGCCACTGCCATCTACTTGCTGGGGGATATGTTTGATTTCTGGTGCGAGTATTTCTGGTGTGATAAGAGCAAAGAGCAATACCGTCCTTTCTTGCAAACACTCAAAGCGCTCACAGACAAGGGCATTGACATACATTTCTTCATCGGCAATCACGACATCTGGACATTCGGTTGGCTCGCCAAAGAGACGGGCATTACGGTGCACCGCCACCCCGAATCAATCACTATCAACGGCAAACGCCTCTACCTCGCTCATGGCGACGGACTGGTGCCAAGCAACTACCTGCAACAACTACCCAAAGCCATTCAGAAGAAAATCAAGCAATTCATTTTCCTGCGCCGAGTGTTTCACAACCCCGTACTGCAATTCCTCTTTCGGTTACTGCCGCCCGCATGGGCCAATGAGTTTGGCTATGAGTGGGCAAAAAACAGCCGTCTGAAAGAGTTAGCTCGCCCATGTCCCTACAAGGGCGAGGACAAAGAGGAACTGGTACTCTTTGCCAAAGAGCAAGAGCAAAAGGGCAATCACCACGATTATTACATCTTCGGTCATCGCCATATCGAACTAGACCTGATGCTCAGCCGCGATAGCCGAATCATAATCCTCGGCGACTGCTGGCAACAATTCACCTACGCCAAACTGGATGGGACAACAATGACGATGGAGATAAAAGACAACGAAAATCTTTTTTAAGAAGACAACATAAACAACTTGCGCGGCAATCAACTCCCTGCCGCGCTTCAAGGATAATATTATGGCACATACAAGAGAAGAACAATTAAAAGCTTTTGACCGTCTCTTGACGGTGATGGACGAGCTGCGTGAGAAATGTCCTTGGGACAGAAAACAGACTTTTGAGAGTCTGCGTCAAAACACCATCGAAGAGACCTACGAATTGGCAACGGCTCTGCTGCAAAATGATATGAACGAGATCAGCAAGGAGCTGGGCGATGTGCTGCTGCACGTGGTTTTCTATGCTAAGATAGGCAGCGAGCTGGGTGCCTTTGATATGGCAGATGTATGCAACAAGATCTGCGACAAGCTCATTTTCCGTCATCCACATGTATATGGTGAATATGCTGCGAACAACGCCAAAGAGGTTTGCGAGATGTGGGAGCAAGTAAAACTCAAAGAGAAAGGTGGCAACAAAACTGTATTGGCAGGTATTCCAGAAGCATTACCAGCATTGGTCAAAGCATATCGTATTCAGGATAAAGTGGCTAATGTGGGCTTTGACTGGGAGAAGCGCGAAGATGTTTGGGCGAAAGTGAAAGAGGAGATTGAAGAGTTCGAGGCAGAAGTGGAGAACATGGATGATGAGAAAGCCACTGAGGAGTTTGGCGATTTGCTCTTTGCCATGGTGAATGCGGCACGATTGTACAAGATTCGCCCTGATAACGCCCTGGAGAAAACTAATGCCAAGTTCATCAAGCGATTCAACCACATTGAGCAACAGGCAAAAGAAAAGGGCCTGTCCCTGAAAGACATGACCCTTAGTGAGATGGAAGCTCTATGGCAAGAAGCCAAAAAACAAGATTAGACAGGATTATTTGACTGGCAGAACGAACGTGAAGGAGTTCGTGGAGAACTCGGAATCGCTCATCACTGTCATCTTGATAGTGTGTGAACCTGCTTCTTGAGGAACGATAAAGGTGGAGAACATCACAAAATCGATGATTGGATTGAAGTGCAAGAAGCCTTTTTCGGGTTGAGAATCCGCGGCAAAATACTTCTTCTGTTTCTCATCATGGATATCCACATTAAACCAAGTGTGCACACGCGTACTATCGTAGGCAGCTTTGACACTGACCAGATGATTGGGATAGGATACAAATCGCCCGATGAACATCACCGTATCTCCAAACTGCATCGTGTCAAGATATGGATACTCAGACTCTTCCTTGTATGTAGCGAACAGGGTATCTTTCGCGCCAATCAATGAGTCATTCTTGATTTGTGGGTTGACAAACATAGCACTAAAGTCCATTTGAGGTGTGACATGTGTACCCGTTTTACCCCAGCAGCTATTCATCAACAGCGCCACGAGAGCTAATAGAAGAAAAGATGGAATGTTTTTATACATAATTGTAAATACTTAATAGATAAATACCTTATTCATCAATTGATACAAAAATCGGGTCATTTTGACCCGATGTGCGGCATAAAGGACTCGAACCTTCACTCCTCTCGAAACTAGATCCTAAGTCTAGCGCGTCTACCAATTCCGCCAATGCCGCGTGAAATCGGGTGCAAAATTAGTAAAAATATTACACATACGCAAGAAAAATAGCAAAAACTTTGCTTTTATTAACTAATGAGCGATACTTTTTATCATAATTTACCCAACGGGGTGCAGATTGTACACCGCAAGACCACTTCGCCAGTCGTATATGTGGGTATCATGGTCGGCGCAGGCACGCGCCATGAACTGCCCAATGAGAACGGCATGGCGCACTACATCGAGCATTGCGTCTTCAAGGGGACTGAGCATTATACCGCCCGCCAAATCATCAATCACATTGAGGGCATCGGTGGTGAGATTAATGCCTATACCACCAAAGAGGAGACCACATTCTATGCGGCTACTCTGAGTAATCATTTCCGCACCACGCTTCATCTGCTCGCAGAAATGGTGTTGCGCCCCACTTTCAGCAAGAAGGAGACCGAGAAGGAGGTGACTGTCATTCTGGACGAGATTGAGAGTTACAACGATTCGCCCAGCGAACTCATCTATGATGACTTTGAGAATATGATTTTTGAGGGCAGTTCGTTGGCAATGCCTATTTTAGGAACCAAGAAGACCCTCCGCCGTATATCTAAGTCGCCCGATATTGCCCTGGGGTGGATGCAGCAGCACTATAGACCAGGGCGTATGGTGCTCTTCGTGCTGGGAAATGTCAGTACCAAGCAGGTTATCGCCAGCGCGGAGAGAGAGTTAGGAGAACTCTATAGCAGTGCTAGTAGCACTAGCCGCACTAGTAGTACTAGTCTGATTAGTTCTCCAAGCTCCTTTTCTCGAACATACAAACGCCATACCCACCAGACGCACATTATGCTGGGGTCGCATGCCTACCCTATCGGGCACCCCAAGCAACTGACCATGTACCTCTTGAACAACATCTTGGGCGGCGGCAGTATGTCCAGCCGACTGTATCTGAGTCTGCGCGAGAAACATGGATTGGTGTATAATATCGACTCACAGGCAGTGCCTCTGAGCGATACGGGCTATTGGAATATCTACCTGGCATGCGAGCCACAGCACAAGGAGCAATGCCTGGAACTCTGCCACAAGGAGCTACGTAACTTACGCGAAACAACATTGACTAGCGCCCAGCTGCAACGCGCGCTGTGCCAGTTGGAGGGACAGATGGCTATTTCTGCAGAGAATCAAGAGAATAATGCGCTGGCGATGGCCAAGCAGATGCTCTATCACCACCATGCTCCCGCTTGGCGTGATACTTTTGCTAAGGTGAAAGAGATTACCCCCACCCAACTGCAAGAGGTCGCCAATGAAGTCTTCGCCCCCGAAAAGATCTACACGTTGTTGTATGACTAAACACATAAAACTCCGCGGAAATGCGTTTTTTTTGGCACCTTCCGCGGAGTTTCTCGTTGTGTGGAAATAAATTGGAGGTCAAAAATAGAGAACTATATACGAGTAGACACTACAACTAAAAACAACAAGAATTATTTGAATCAACAACTTAAACAACTTAATCCAACAACTTGCGCCCCAATCAACTCTCTGGGGCGCTCAAGAAAAAAACATAAAGTGTCAGCAGGTATATAAATTCCAATAAAAAACGCGACCCAATTGGATCGCGTTTTATTGTTTTATCCTTTTATCTTACGATTTTGGATTATTCTCAGTAGGAGATTATTGGATGAACTTTTGACCGTTCTTGATAACGATACCCTTGTAGTTCTCATCTACCTCAACACCGAGGAGGTTGAATGTCTTGTTGCTGATAGGAGCAACTACGTTCTCAACGCCAGTAGCTGGGCCACCGTCACCTTGCTTGATAACGATATCCAATTTGAAGCCATCAGCGTCAACAGTTACGATACCTGTACGACCTGTCTCACCTGCTGGGAGTGGAGCAGCTGCAAATTGAGCAACTACATAACCATTGGTAGCCAAAGTAGACTCATCGAGAAGATACTCAATCCACTCTGGAGCTTCAACTTCACCCCAATTCTCGAAGTCAAGTACAGTAGAGTAAAGAGCAACTGCAGCATACTCACCGTTCTCAGTTACATCCATAGCATAACCGCCCTCAACTGGAGCAACCAAAACATCAGAACCACCACCGTACATAATTGTTGGCCAGTAAGCATCGTAGTTGATCAACATGTTGGCACCACCGTCAGACCACAAAGTAGTGAACTCACCGTCCCATGTATAGAGGGTTGTACCACCAGGTGTGCTATAGTCAGACATGAAACCGAATTTACAACCAGACTCGTTGAAGTTGGTGAATTGTACATAGAAGTCACCCTCAAGAAGGACAGGCACTTGCATCAAACCACCGAAGATATCCTCCTCATAGAACTTAGCTGAAATCATACCCAATTGTGCATTGAATTCGGTATAATCCTCAATAGTCATAGTAGTAGTGTAGAGAGGCTCAGATGCTTTAATCATATCAGCAGTGAGATCATTTGTAAGATCTACTGAGAAGATTTCAACCTTCACAGAAGCACCTTCTGGGAACATGTAAGCACCACCTTGGTTGGTCTTGTCGCAAACCATAATGTCGATTTGCTCCACCTTCATTGGGCTCACGTTGCGAACGATAGAACCAATGGTATCCATGCTCTTGCCCTCGATGTTAAGACCTGTACCGATAGAATAGTCACCATAAGCACCAGCACCCACTACATACCAGTCACGGCTATCACCATCATTCAAGAGAGGATCGCAGTACATACCGCAAAGAGTCATAGGCATGTTGCCACCCTCAACAAATAGACCTGGGCTTGCAGCAGCACAAACGAACTTATTAGCTTCGCTTGAACCGTATTGATAACCCTTGATCTCAACACTTGCATCATTCAAAAGAACAGTGTGATCATTTGTCACTGGAAGATTGTAGAGATCAGAGAAGAGCAGAGGATCATACATAGCCTCGCAAGTTTGGCTGTTCTCGGTAACTTGACCATCCACATTCCATGTAGTAGCAGCCTCAGTAATCTTCCATGACTCAGTAGGAAGAGGCATTACACGGTTCTCCCATACAGTTACATCTTGGTAAGGCAACAAAATAATTGGAACATACATTTGACCAGCAAGGGTGATACCAGCGTGCATCATACCATCTACAGAATAGTAGTCAATACCATTGTAGTTTGCATTAGCTGCATTAGCTTTCTTAGCAAAGCGATTTGCATAGGTCTCAGCGGTGAACTTCTCACGATCAATAGTCATTTCTACGTCAATAGACTTGAGTTGCATGTCCTTCACATTGACGTCAGTCATTACTGATTGAACTTGCGCAGTAGCCATAGTAGCTACTAACAACGCAGCAAAAATAGTAAAATTTTTCATACCTTAAAAAATTTAATTGTTAAACATTATTGAGTATTACCTCATTTTTTATTTTGATAAGTAGGGCAAAAGCATTGCCCTACTATATTGTATTACATAGAGACTTTGGAAGATCCCATGACTGGCAAGTTGGTTTTTCCAGAAAGAATCATACCACTTGCAGCATTGAACAAATGTCCCTCGGCAGGTGTAGCAGTGAAAGTACCCAATAGAGCCTCAATCACATTTGTTACAACAGGAAGGTTGGTAATCCAACGATTGGTATTATCATCGTATGGTGTAGGGTTCGCCACTGTAATACCATTTTCATCAACCGTAATATCCACTGTCCAAATGAGTTTAATCACTTGCTCTTTACCTTTACCACCATTCTTGTAACCAAATTGAAGAACGATAAAGTGACCACCTTCGTACATATTCAAGGATTGTTTGTAGCCATAGCCCAACACCTTAATATTGGTATTTTTCTTCGTATCTTTAACCAATGTATTGACTTGCTCCAAGAATGATGCTACAGAATCTACTGCAGTTGGGTCAACTGTCCAACCATTCACATTGTCCGTAAAGTAAGAACGGTAAAGAAGGTTCAAGTTACCTGCATTCATCACTGCACCGCCCTCGCTTGTGAGTTCACCTTTAATGCTATCATATATGAAAACATGGTCATGTACATCCTCACCAAAGCCAGTAGAAACGATGATACCATCTTCGGTAGCACATACTGGGTGGTAAGTAGCCGCCTCTGCTACGAGTTTAGAACCATACGCAGCACTTTGGAATTGACCATCTGCACCCCTGTAGAGGTACATTTTTTCATTACCTTGTGTGAGCGTTACGATGTTGTTATTACCAAAGAGGTCAGTTTGCATTTTCTCGCAAGCAGCGAAGTAAGCAGCCAAATCAGTATTCTTCATTGGGCGCATAACAGTATATGCACTATGCTTTTTACCTTTGAGGATTACCAATTCTGGTGTAGCTTTGAGAATCAAGAACTCATAGTCACCGAGGAGACCAGCACCGTTATCTTTAGGGTCAGAGAATGCGTGGAACACATCGTTGTAGGTATCAAACGTGAGGATTGGTCCGTAGTCGCTCTTCACCGCCCATGTACTGGCTGTATCAGTCTGAATCTTATTACCAGTTGTGGAATTATTCTTAGCTGACACACTCACATTGCCGTTCTTGTTGAACTTCAAGACCATATTATAGCCCTTAGCATCCGCTTCGAGATTTGGGAAATATGCCATCTCCCAACCATTCTCTGCAGAAGTAAATACATCGAAGGCATTTTCGATAGCCTCTTGTGCACGAATAGCAGCAGACTTCTCAAACAAACTTTCCTCATCGCGGCTACAAGCTGCAAATGTAGCAGCCAACAAGCCAATTATTACTAAATATTTTGCTTTCATAATCCTTCTCCTTATTCTTTAGCGTTTTCACGTTTTTCCTTCAACATTTCATCAAAACTCATAATCATTTCCCAATCCAAGTTAGCTTGACGCTTTTGTACTTCAGTGCGGAGGTCATCCAAACTGATTTCCCATTTCTCAGCAAGCCAATTGTTGCAGATCTCCCATTTCTGATTGATGAGTGCAGCACCTTCGGTACCCGCTTCTTTGAGCATGTTATCCCACCATGCCTGTGGTTTCACGATATAGTTAGCAATCACCTCCACAAAGTCCTCGCGTGCCTCGCTACTACCGTAGTTAGATACACAACCCAATTGCCATGCCTCTTTGTTAGAGCGCTCTTGCCATTTGATAGGATCGTAGTTGGCAGGAGTGATTTGTGCGAACTCAGTTGGGTAGTTCTTTTGTTGGTGGAGAATGTGTGTAAACTCGTGGTGCATGGTCTTGAAGATGTACTCATTGAGGTTATCAATGTTGTTGAGTTGCATTTTGTTAATCTTCAAGAGGGTAATCTTGATACCACCTTCTGCATAACCCAATTTCTCGGTACCTTGTACAGGGTCGTGCATAGATGAGCCAATGAGCTGAATCATCTTAGGACCGTATGTAGGCAAGAACTCAGGACCTACTACAGAGTCATACACATCGTACCACAAGTAGAGAGCCAAGTGCGCCAATGTATCTGCCATACCGATGCTAACAGGTACCACATTGTAGTTAGGGTCAGTAGCGTTGTCATCCAACTTGTAGAGGAACTCTACGTTGTATGGCTCGGTATAGTATGTATCCAACCATTGATCAAATTGATAGGTATAGGTGGTAGTATCAATTACAGGGTCAATAAAGATAGACTCTGTGAATTGATATTTTTGCTCACAAGCAGCCAATCCTACAACGAGGAACAATGCTGCAATTATCTTATTCAAACTTTTCATAACTATTATCTATTTAGTAGTTAATCATTCTATTACTCCTCATCCTCAACTAACTTGATCTCACTCTTTGGCAAGGAAGCTGCACTGGTGTAAGAAGGAGTGGATGGGGTATATACTTCATTTGGTTTGAGAGATGGAGCTGTAGTCATGCTGCCATCTATATTATCACCCAAAACTACACGTGGGTTAGCGGTCATACCTGCTACGATAACCTCTTGTGGCAACTGGATTGCGCGGCGGTCGTCGTTCCAAACGAGTTTGCGTGCAGGATCCTTGCCTTGTACGTGCTCAATCTCAATACCGTAGCGCTTCAAGTCTTGCCAACGCAGACCATCATGCAGTGTCTCAATACGACGGAAGTGAATTGCGCAATGCACGAATGGCAATTGCTCTGGGGTAATCACCCATTCTGGAGCCATATCTTGGTTGTGCAACTCTTGTGCGTACTTTGTGCCATATTTTTCGCCGTAGAACTTAACGATCTTCTCCTGACTCAAGTCCACAGTGCTATCCTCCAACATTTGCATACGACCACTCACGTTGTAGCTTTGTGCCCACATGCGGAAGTCATTGGTTGCACCCGCCAAGTCATTGAGGTAGATTTTTGCCTCTGCACGGCAGAGAAGGGTCTCATTGGTAGTTAACGCGCGAGACACCATACGAACGTATCCATAACCAGCCACTTTGTCGGTGTACTCAAAAGCAAAATAATCTTTTGCGCAGAATCCACCCAACTTTTGATCAGCGGACCAAGTACCAAAGCCAGGGAATTGACCATTCCAGCATGGACCCGAACCATAGGTGGTATAATCTTGTGCTTCACCATTGTATTGGTAACGACCATAACCAGGGAAGTGTGCATAAGCTGAAGATGAGTAAGTGGCAATAAGCAGCAGGTTAGATGGTGCTTGCACATCAATATAGTGATTGAATGCCAACTCAATATTCGATGCATCACGACCTGTTTGCGCATCGTACAGCATAGCCAATGTGGACTCTTCAGCTGTAGTCAATACATAATCTGCATGCTCTACTACTTTCGCCCATTCGCGTTTGTAGAGGTAGAAACGAGCAGCAAAAGCGTGCGCAGCTTTTGTATTGAAGTGGTAGTGAGGAATGGTATAGTACTCATCTGAAACGAGTTTCAAACCAGCTTCAAGGTCTCTTTCGATAGCCTCATAGGTATCATGCAAAGAACCACCAATCCAAACGGTATCTCCGTCTTCGTTGGTGTTTACCACCAATTCAGGTCCACGGCTATACTCAGGAGCCACTTTGGTCTCAGGTTGCATCATATAGGTGATACCCATGTCTTGCTTGCTTGCCTCCTCGTTCTTCCACGCTTGGCAGAATACATTCGCCAACAAGAAGTGGTGATATGCACGAGAGAGCAATGCCTCGCCTTTTTCGGCATTCATATTGATACCTTGTGCCTCGAGTTTCTTGATTGCTTCGAGGGCTTGGTTAGCAGTAGCAATAGCGGTGTAGTGTCCGTCCCAAACCATTTTTGGGGAGTCATTGCTGGATTGCTTAACAGGTTTCCATGCAAAAAGCTCATTGTACATCTCATCCAATGGGTTTTCCGCATTGGCTTGACCAGTTCTTGGGTCTGGCACATTGTTGTCAATCACATTATCCGAAGAATACTCACAAAGAGGAGCACTATTCGCTTGGGTATAAGCACTCACCAATAGGAGTTGTACTTTCTCTTTTGAGTTAATGCTGGCACGCATATCTGGCTCGTGATCCAAGAAGTTACAGCCAGTGAGCGCCATAGCTACCAAAGCAACAATTATAAATATATTCTTTTTCATTTTCATATTCCTTTCTAATAATTAAGTGTTAGGTTTGATTAGAATCCAAGTTTAATAGTCAAAGTAAACTGGCGAGGAACTGGAGAAGACACACCACCTGAGTTATAATACTCTGGGTCACGTCCGTTGAGTTTCTTATCTGCATATGCCAACCAGATGTTGGTAGCACTGAGTTTCACGCCGAAGCTTGATACAGCCTTTTGTCCCTCAAACACCTTCTTAGGCAAGTCGTATGAGAGCGACAACTCTTTGAGGCGGATGAAATCACCTTTCGCTACACGCTCGGTAGAGTAGTTGTATGCAGAGTAAGCATTGTTGAGTGAATTGATCTCACGCATTTGACGAACGGTAGGGATAGATGGGATAGTGGTCAATTGCTCATCACCAGGTACCATCCAGCGGTTCTTCATTTCCTTCATACTTGCAGCCAAGTCGCTATAATCGCTACTATATACTGGGCAAAGATTATCCAGACGAAGCACGTTACCGAAGCTGTAGGTGAAGAAGACATTGAGTTTCAATCCCTTCCATGAGAAAGTGTTACCAAACGAACCTGTGATAGTAGGATCAATGCTACCCTCATACTTCAGATAATCCACGTTCTCATACTCTTGGAAGTAAATATCCGCGTAATTGCTAGGACCAGCGATTTTGGTATGCTCTGCATCAATATAGAAAGTAGGGAGACCTTCTTCGGTCAAACCTGCAAAAGGAATGCTATAGAGCGCACCGATTGGACGGTTCACTGTACGACCGTAACCCAATACCAACTCATATACTCGTGAGCGTGAATCGAGTTTAGTAATCTCATTCTCAGCCCAACCGAAGATCCAGTCTGTAGTCCACTTGAAGTCCTTGGTCTTGATGTTGGTAGTTGAGATTGTGAACTCGCAACCAGTAGAGCGCATGGTAGCATCGTTTGCCAACTTGGTAGTTGTACCACCCACACCCATGGTTTGTACATAACCGATGAGGTCGAAGTTGTTACGGCGATACCAGTCAAACTCTACATTGATGCGGTTGTCCACAAAACCGAGAGCCACACCGATATTGAGCTCGTGTTTCTTCTCGTAGGTCAACTCAGAGTTCTCCAAGTCAACAAGTTGAATACCAGACTCAAATGCTGATGTGCTTGGACGCCATGGAGTGAAGCTTGAGAACACAGCCAAAGAGTTGGTCACACCGGCAGGGCCACGGTCAGCTGTCAAAGAGTAAGAAGCCTTCAGGCTGGCATGTGGCCATGCCTTGCCGAATGTAGGAGCCCACCATTTCTCCTCGTGTGCGTTCCATGCACCAGAAACGTTCCATGTAGGCAACCAGCGTGCTTGACGGCTCTTACCCAGTTTGTTAGTACCCTCGTAACGGATTGTACCGTTGATAGTGTAACGACCTTTGTATGAGTAGGTTGCCATTCCGAAGAATGCAAGGTTGCGGTAGTAAGTAAAGGTATTGGCAAAGTACATGGAGTTCTCCTCTTGACTTTGCTTGAAGAGGCGATAATCCATATATGGTTGACCACCGTTGTTGTATTGATAGCCCCAACCGCGGAACCATGTGGTTTGACGGTCAGTAGAGTTCAACTCACCACCGGCAAAGAGACTGAGGATATGGTCACCTGTTCTACCCAACTCCGCATTGTAGCTGGCAGTAGCACGGAAGTCCATAGAGGTCAATGTGTATTCAGTCAAGTCATAGATACCACCCTTTGGCAATACGGTCTCAGGCAATGCCAATGGATCGTCTGGATCAGAATAGAGGTAAGGGTTCGAGTCACGGATAGTAGCATCCTCTGGGTCAATACCCGCACGGTATGCACGAGCTTGGTTACTCTCGTCCTTGATATGGTGCTCTTGACGGCTAGTCTGGTGACGGATAGCAGCCAATGCCATAATCTCCAAACCACGAACAGGCTTCCAGTTGATATCACCTTGGAACTTGAGGTCTGTCACCTTAATATCAATATAGTTGTTTGCCAACTCATCATAGATATTGAAGTCGCAATAGTTACGACGATAGATCTCTGATGGATCCATAGCGCGAGAAGTATTCATCGCGTAAGAGAATGGGTTGATATCAAACTCACGGCTCACTGTACCGTTGATAGGGTCAGTACTTGCAGAGATAGTACCAGGCGCAGCTTGCTTACGGTAGCTACCCATGGTAGTGATACTTGCAGTCAGTTTCTGCTTGCTGGTAGAAGGCAACAAGTCGTAGCTTGCGTTCATGTTACCAGTGAAACGGCTCACCTCGCTGGCTTTGTACCAACCTGGATCTTGCATAGCAGAGAGTGATGCATAGATACGTGCACGCTCAGAGCCAGTGGAGAAAGACACAGAGTGGTTGTGCATCACGGTTTGGTTGAAGAGCTCAGCGAACCAGTCGGTGTTACGGAACTCAGCAGCACGGAGATATGCATTCTTAGCTTCTGGTGTGTTAGCCAGACCCACACTACCATCCTTAGCGGCATCAATCAAGGCATACATGCGACCATACACACCTGAGTTCTTAGCTGCATACAGAGAAGAGTATTCAAGCCAACCTTTGCGCTCAAACTCCTGATAGATACCCATTTGCTCTTGCGAGTTACAGATGTTATAGTCATCGTAAGAAGGAATCATACGATATGTTAACTCACCTGTATAATTGAGGCGTGATTGACCTGATTTACCTTTCTTGGTCGTTACAACGATGACACCCGCCATAGCGCGCGCACCATAGATAGAGGTAGCAGAACCGTCCTTCAAGATTTGGAAACTCTCAATATCCTCAGAGTTGATACCAGAAATAGCACTGGCAATCAAGGTAGTAGCATCACCAGAAGAGAGATCATCGGCATCCATCTCGACAGCGTCCTCCAATACGACACCGTCCACCACCCAAAGAGGCTTGCTGGCACCGTAGATAGAGGTAGCACCACGCACGCGGATCTTAGGAGCAGTACCAAAAGTACCACTGACGTTTTGCACGCTCACACCTGCTGCACGACCTTCCAAGCTACGGCTGATATCAGCCACACCCGAAAGCATGGTCTCATCTGCCTCCAACTTGGTAGCAGCACCAGTAAACAAGCGCTTATCTTGCTTCACCATACCTGTGACAACGACCTCCTCCAGCTGCTCAGCATCACTTTGAAGAGTAACATTGATCTCAGACTTGACTGGCGTAACGATAGTTTTGTAACCCACATAAGAGATTACAAGATTCTTTACTCCTGCAGGCACTGTCAACTCAAAGAAACCATCAAAGTCCGTAACAGTACCTACTGTTGTTCCTTCAGCTACAACGCTGGCACCGATAGCTCCAACGCCAGCTTCTTCTAATACCGTACCCGTAACCTTAGTTTGAGCAACCGCGCAAACTACCAAGGATAAGGTAATTAACAAACAGTAAAATCTTCTCATTATAATAAATATTTAAAACTTTCTATTTTTTCGATTTACTAACATTTCACTAATCCCCTCATAATAAGACCATTAACGCAGAAACATGAGGAAAAAGTATATAGTACTCCTCATAATTTACGCATAATTTCCTTACAGTTGAGAACAAAATGCGTGCAAAGTTACAACTTTTTTTTCATATACGCAAATATTTTTCACGAAAAATACGAAAAAACATGTTTTACAGCATATTTTTCGCCTAATACCTTATAAAATACGCGCGTGCGCGATAATGAGAAAAGGGAAGACAACAGAGGACAGGTTGAGATGTGGATCAGGCTAATAGCAGTTTAGGAAGAGGCATAGGGTATTCATGGGATATTCACGGGATATTCATGGAGTATTCATATGTATCGGTTATGTATCGGTTATGTATCGGTTATGTGTCGGTTACGTGTCGAAGGAAATAAGTAGCGAGAGGGGATATTTTTCAACAACGAAAACAATGATTAAATAGAGGTAGGGTAAAGACAACAGAGACAACTATTCTTATCTCGCATTCGCTCGAACGAACGATTATTACCGTGGCACCAACATTGTACCACGGCGAGGGGATATATTTATCAACAATAAAAACAATTTAGATTCAACAACGGAGACAATGATAAACAAGGATAGTATATTACAAAAATGAGCAGACGAGTAAAAAGAGAGCAATAATGCCCCACTTTTCACCACTTTTCGGATAATATGCATAAGAAATTGATTAACTGGCGTTTAAGTTGTTGAAAACTTTGTTGAAAATATACTCAAAAACATATTGAAACATTTTTTGTGGGGAAAAGTGGGGAAATATCAAATATTTTTTGTAACTTTGCAGCGGAATTTGAAAAAAGACCATAACTCCTATGCGCTGAAGCGCAAGAAATCTAAACAATCCAAACCAATATAGATGGATTAACAATATTAAAACAGACGACATGAACACGTTTATTGGAAATATTGAAGCACGGTTGGACGGAAAAGGTCGCGTGTTTATTCCTGCTAACTATCGCAAGATACTGGCAGAGATGGGTTCGGCGCATATCATCATGCGCAGAGATACGGACAATGAATGTGTTATCTTCTACCCCGAACATGTGTGGCACAAAAAAGTGAGCGAACTGCGCAATGCCCTCGATGAATGGGACCCAGAAGACCAAATGATACTCATGCAGTTTATGTCCGAAGCCGAAATACTAGACATGGACAGCCAAGGACGCGTACTGCTGCAAAAGAAAAATCTGGAAATGATTGGCGCTCAACAAGATATACTATTTGTCGGTATGCTTGACCGCTTCGCGATATGGAACCCAACCGTGTTCGCAGAGAAACAAATGCCACAAAAAGACTTGGCAGAGCGCATCCGCAATCGCATGAAATCCCAGCCTAAACATACTATCAATTAAACCTAACCAAACTATGAATGAGATTTATCACATTCCCGCAATGCTGAGAGAGACAATCCAAGGGTTGAATATTCAACCCTCTGGGTTGTATGTGGACGTTACCTTCGGAGGCGGAGGACACTCGAGGGCGATATTGGAGGCCCTTCGGGCTGTTCAGAATGGTGTAGAATTGTGTAGTAGTGGTGTAGAATTGTGTAGTGGAAAGTTGTATTCGTTTGACCAAGATCTGGATGCGTATCGCAATGCGATGAATGGTTCAGAATGGTTCAGAATGGTTCAGAATAGTTCAAAATGGCAGTTTGTACACAGCAACTTCCGCTACCTGCGCAACTTCATGGACTACTACGGCGTGCAACAGATAGATGGTTTGTTGGCCGACTTGGGCGTGTCATTCCACCACTTTGACTGCCCCGAACGCGGATTCAGTTTTCGCTTCTCCGCCCCACTCGACATGCGCATGAACCAAACAGGCGGCAAAACAGCAGCCGACATACTGAACAGCTACAGCGAAGAAGACCTCGCGCGCGTGTTATATATATACGGTGAGATGAAAAACTCACGACAACTCGCCAAGAAAATCGTGAAAGCCAGAGAACAGAAAGCAATCGAGCGAACGGAGGAGCTGGTTGCCTTGGTGATGGGAAGAAAGCCTACCCCTACCCCCTCCCTAAAGGGAAGGGAACTTCAAGAAATCGAATTAGATATACCCGCAGGGGCGAAGAAAGAGTTGGCGAAGGTGTTTCAAGCACTGCGTATTGAAGTGAATGATGAGATGGGTGCACTGCGCGAAATGCTACTCGCCGCCAAAGACCTACTCAAACCAGGCGGCAGAATAGCCATACTGACCTACCACTCGCTGGAAGACAGAATCGTGAAGAACTTCCTGCGCTCGGGTAACCTGGAAGGAACAATAGAAAAAGACTTCTACGGCAATATATTGAGCCCATTCAAGGTCATTGAGAAAGGACTTACCGCCAGCGAAGAAGAAGTAGAACGCAACCCAAGAGCCCGAAGCGCAAAACTGCGCGTAGCAGAGAGGTTAGAGGTGAGAGGTTAAAGGTGAGAGGTTATGAAATTTTCGATAAAGGACATATTAAGCGGAGACATATTGGCACAGCAGTGGGTACGAAGACAATACAAACTGACGTTGCTGATATGCGGATTGTTCTTTGTGTATATCTATTTCGGCTATCAGTCAGAACGCCAACAAGATAGACTAAACGACCTCAACAAAGAACTGCAAGATGCCTACTTCACCCAACAAACCATTAACGCACAAGTGATGACCATGACACGACAGTCATCCATATCCAAACTACTGGAAGAACAAGGGAGCAACCTCAAAGAGAGTCACCGCTCCGCAATAAAAATAGAATAACCTACTTAGAACCAACAAACTATGAGCGAAAAAACAAAAACAACCATTCTCATCTTTGCCATTATCTTTATCTTGATAATGGGAGGATTTGTGGCGGTAGTTGCCAAGATTGTCTATCTACAAACCGTAGAATATGAGAAATGGGAAAAACTCAGCGGTGCCAATCGCACCAACGTGACCTACCCTATTCCCGCCAGACGCGGCAATATATACGATGCGCAAGGCAGACTGCTCGCCAGCAGCATTCCGCAATACAACCTACACATGGACACACGTGTGGAGGCCCTACACCAAGGCGGCGATACGCTGTTTTGGCAATACGTGGATTCCATTTCCGATGGACTGAGCCGAATCATCGGCGATAAGTCGTCCAAAGATTATAGAGACAAAATTATCACAGCTTTTCGCGGTCGCACCACCCGAGAACAAGATGTGCGTCTGACCGCCCAGCGAGTGAGTTACACACAGAAGAAAGAGATAGAACAGCTGCCTCTGGTTCGTCGTGGACACTACAAGAGCGGTATCTATTTCCGCGACGTGAATCGCCGCTCTAAGCCCTTTGGCAGTCTGGGCAGCCGCACTATTGGTAGTATATACGGCGACAACGGTCATGGCAACGCTGGTATCGAAAAACGTTTCGATCAATACTTATGCGGCAAAGATGGTGAGAGCAGTTTGGAGCGCGTGGCAGGACACAAACAGCATATACCTATCCGCGAAGCAGAAAGCGGCGCGGACGTTTATACCACATTGGACGCGAACCTGATGGATATTTGCGAGAGCAGTCTGCGCAAGCAAATCACTAAGAACCAAGCCGATTGGGGATGTGTGATACTGATGGAAGTGGAGACAGGAGAAATAAAAGCCATGTGCAACCTGGATCAAGGCAACGACGGCAACTACTATGAGTCAGCCAACCATGCCGTGATACGCGTGGAGCCAGGTTCGACATTCAAAACCGTTGCGCTGATGGCAGCATTGGACGACAACAAGGTGGCCATCACCGATAGCATCGAAGTATGGCGCAGAGGTTGGCGATACTACTCCTTATCCCATAACGATGCCCACCCCGCTGACACCACCTACACCATCCGTCAGGCACTGGCGGTGAGTAGCAACATCGCCTTGGCACGTATCGTGACGGAAGGATATGACGGCAGCGCGAAGAAATTTGTACAGAAACTCAACCGTATGGGATTGAATGACAGCGTGGATTACATCATTCCCGGTGCTCAACAAGCCCTTATCCGAGTGCCCAACGACACCGTGACTATCTCCAAAATGGCCTACGGATATTCTGTAGAACTCAGTCCGTTGCAGATGTTGATGTTCTACAACGGCATCGCCAACAACGGAAAAATGATTACCCCCGTACTGGTGAAAAAAGTATGCAAAGGCGACAAGACCCTCGAGACCTTTGAGACATCTGTGGTGCGCAACCATATGTGCAGCGCCTCCACACTGCGCGACATAAAGGACTGCTTGCACGATGTGGTTTGGGATAATGACTTAGGCACCGCTTCGGTCAATCCATGGGGTATGCGCAAAGCACAAAGCAAACTGGTGCCTATTGCAGGTAAAACCGGTACGGCACAAATACAAGGAAGTCAAGGATATAGCAGCAGCAGGCACCGTATGTCGTTTGTGGGCTACTTCCCTGAAGATAAGCCACAATATAGTTGTATCTGCGTGATTCACGGCGCCAAAAACTACGGATATTATGACGCGGGTATGGACTGCGGCAGCGTGGTGAGAAACATCGCCGAGAAAACTATGGCATATACCAATGAGTATGTGATTAAGGATGGCGAATTAGTGTTTGTAAAAAAATGAGTAGGATTATGACTATTAGTGAACTCATCAAAGAAATAGAGGTGTTGCGCACAGTGGGTGACACCAGCAAAGAAGTGACTGATATTCAGTTTGATTCGCGCCGTGTGGGTGAAGGATGTTTGTTTGTGGCGCAAGTGGGTACCGCCGCCGATGGACACGCGTATATTGAGTCGTGTGTAGCGCAAGGCGCAGTGGCTGTGGTGCTGGAGAAAGAAGAATATATCAAGGACGATGGCGTATGCTATATCCTGGTGAAAAACAGCGATGAGGCGTTGGGTAAGATGGCGCATTGCTGGTATGGCAAGCCCAGCCAACAACTGAAACTGGTGGGTGTGACAGGCACAAATGGCAAGACAACGACTGCGACATTATTATATAAGTTGTTCAAGGCCTTGGGTTACAAGGCAGGATTGCTATCCACCGTGGTGAACTATGTGGACGAGGAGGCCGTGGCTGCGACACACACTACGCCTAATGCGTTGGAACTGAATGCATTGCTACACAAGATGGTAGAAGCGGGCTGTACGCATGCCTTTATGGAGGTGAGCAGCCATGCTATTGCACAAGAGCGTATTGCAGGACTGGAATATGCGGGGGCGTTGTTTACAAATCTGACACGTGACCATTTGGATTATCACAAAACCTTTGATAATTACCGTGATACGAAAAAGATACTCTTTGACCGATTGAGCAAAGAGGCATTCGCGATTACGAACATCGATGACCGCAATGGATTGGTGATGACACAGAACTGCCGCAGCCGCGTACTGACCTATTCTACGCACAGCATGGCGGATTTTCGTGGAAAGATTTTGGAAGAAGGGTTCGAGGGCATGTTGCTGCGCGTGCAAAGCACCTTGGGTGCGGTGAACACGGAAGTGTTTGTGCCGCTGGTAGGGCGCTTCAATGTGAGCAACTTGCTGCTGATTTATGGCGGTGCGGTGGCTTTGGGCGAGGATGCAATGGAAGTATTGCGTGTACTGAGCGGATTGCAACCCGTGAACGGCCGATTTGAGACGATACGTTCGCCAAAAGGTTGGACGGCAGTGATAGACTATGCCCACACACCCGATGCGGTGGAGAATGTGCTGAAGACTATCAACGAGATTGTGGCAGCAAATACAGGCAAACAGTCGATGCCAGCGCAAGTGATAACAGTGGTAGGTTGCGGAGGCAATCGCGACAAAGGCAAGCGTCCGATTATGGCGAAAAGTGCGTATCAGCTGAGTACGCAACTGATATTGACCTCAGACAACCCTCGCGATGAAGAGCCACACGCTATTCTGCAAGACATGGCAGCAGGACTGACTGATGAGGAACTGCGCCATACGCTGATAATTGAAGACCGCGAGTCGGCTATCAAGACAGCTTGTACGTTGGCCCGACAAGGCGATGTGATACTGGTAGCAGGCAAGGGACACGAAGATTATCAGATCATTAAGGGAGTGAAGCACCACTTTGATGATCATGAGGTGTTGAAGAGGTGTTTGTAGGTTAAAGGTTAAAGGCTAAAGGTTAAAGGTTAAAGGCTAAAGGTTAAAGGTTAAAGGCTAAAGGTTAAAGGCAAGGATTATGATATACGAATTGTTACAGTTTTTAGGCGATGTGCCAGGGGCACGATTGATGACTTATATCTCGTTTCGCGCGATAGTGGCGGGCGTGATGGGTCTGTGTATTAGTATCTGGGTCGGCAGATGGTTCATAGAACTGCTCAAACGCAAGAGAATCTCTGAGACACAGCGCGATGAGAAAATCGACCCATTTAACGTAGCCAAGAAAGGGGTGCCAACCATGGGCGGAGTGGTGATCATCGCTGCGATGCTGATACCCTGTCTATTGATGGGCAAACTGAGTAATGTATATATGATTCTGATGCTTATCACCACTGTGATTCTGGGCACATTGGGTTTTGCCGATGACTATATCAAGACCTTCCGCAGAAACAAAGATGGCTTGAACGGCTGGGTGAAGATTGCAGGACAAATCACGCTGGGATTGATTGTGGGACTGACTCTTCGCTATAGTCCTGAAGCCACTATGCATGAGCGCGTTACATCGTACATAGAGAATAACATCACCGTTTTTGAAAAATCGCCAGAGGTGAAATCTACCCGCACAACAATCCCATTTGTGAAGGAACATAACTTCAATTATGCCGATATGTTTTCGTTCTTGGGCGAGAGCAACAAATACAAGGCAGGCTGGATATTCTTTGTGATTCTGACCATTCTGGTGGTAGCAGCCGTGAGCAATGGTGCGAACCTGAACGACGGTATGGACGGCATGTGCGCGGGTAACTCAGCAATCATAGGTGTGGCGCTGATTGTGCTGGCGTACATCAGCGGCAACGTGGTGTTCTCGGACTACTTTGACGTGATGTATATCCCCGGCAGCGAAGAACTGGTGGTATTCATGGCATCGTTTGTAGGCGCACTGATTGGATTCTTGTGGTGGAACGGTTTTCCAGCGCAAGTCTTCATGGGCGACACAGGCAGTCTGACCATTGGTGGCATAATCGGCGTGTGCGCGGTGATTATTCACAAGGAGTTGCTGTTGCCTATCTTGTGTGGAATCTTCCTGATGGAGAGTGTGAGTGTGATTGTGCAAACACAAGTATATAAGTTGGCTAAGAAGAAAGGCATGCGCATGCGCGTGTGGAAACGCACTCCGCTACATGACCACTATCGTACCTCTATGGAACAGGTGCTCCGCAACGACCCAACGTGCAAGGTATTATTCAAAGGGAAAGGTGCGTTGCTGCACGAAAGCAAGATTGTATTGCGCTTCTGCATCGTGACCCTGATCTTAGCAGCATTGGCTATCCTAACATTAAAAATACGATAAACTATGAAGAAAATTGTTGTTTTAGGTGCAGGCGAGTCGGGCACGGGAGCAGCCATACTGGCGAAAGAAAAAGGTATGGAAGTTTTTGTGAGCGACATGGGAGCGATAGCTCCGATGTACCAAGCATTGCTTGACCAGCACCAGATTGCATGGGAAGCGGGACAGCACACCGCATCCCAGATTTTAGACGCCGACGAGGTGATTAAGTCGCCAGGTATTCCACTCACCGCCCCGCTGGTGAAGCAACTCATGGAGCAAGGCACGCCTATCCTATCGGAGATAGAGTTTGCTGCGCGTTATACGAATGCCAAGATGATTTGTATCACAGGTTCGAATGGCAAGACCACGACTACGTCGCTGATTTTTGACATGTTGCGTCGTGCAGGATTGGATGTGGGCTTGGCTGGAAACATTGGCAACTCATTGGCATTGCAGGTGGCGAAAGAGGATCATGCATACTACGTGATTGAGTTGTCGTCGTTTCAATTGGATAACTGCTACGACTTCAAAGCAGATATAGCTATTCTGCTGAATATCACGCCCGACCACTTGGATAGATACGACCATCAGTTTCAGAACTATGTGGACGCGAAGTTCCGTATCACACGCAATCAGACAAGCAAAGATGCCTTTATCTATTGGAGCGAGGACCCCGTGATTAATCGAGAGATTGCACGCATTCAACCGCAAGCGACATTGTACCCATTTGGCTGCCATGAGCAGAATGTGGCATATACAGACGGTAGTCAGCTGGTGGTGCATAGCAAGCCAGAAGTGACGCCGCTACACGTACCGGTGGAGGAACTGAGTCTGAAGGGGAAGCATAATCGTCTGAACTCGATGGCCGCAGGACTGGCAGCGCAGATATTGAACATACACAATGATGTGATACGCGAGAGCTTGCAGCAGTTTGCGGGCGTGGATCATCGATTGCAATATGTAGCTACGGTGAGAGGCGTGCGCTATGTGAACGATAGCAAGGCGACAAACGTGAACTCATGCTGGTACGCACTGGAGAGCATGACCAGCCCGACGGTGCTTATTCTAGGCGGAACAGACAAAGGCAATGATTATAGCGAGATTGATGCATTGGTAAAAGAGAAGTGCCACACACTCATTTTCATGGGCAAGGACAACGGCAAACTGATTCAGCATTTCGGTGCCATGGGCATAAAATATATCTCCACCGATAATCTTGCGGATGCAGTACAAGCCGCGTATCAATCTGCAAACAAGGGAGATACCGTATTGTTATCACCTTGCTGCGCAAGCTTTGACCTCTTTAAGAATTATGAGGATCGTGGCGAGCAATTTATGAAGGCAGTACGTAACCTATAAAAAAGCGAAGAGAGATGAATATTCAAGGTATCAAACAATATATTCGCCAACAACTGCAATACATTGATCGCACGTATTGGGTGTTGTTTATAGCGCTCATACTGGTGGCTTCGATTGCATTGTTTTCAGCCAGCAGTTTCTTTGTTTTTCAAAAAGGCGGTAGTACACTCGGTCCCATCTTGTCGCAAATGATGTTTATCGCAGTGGGCGTGGGATTGGCTTTCGTGCTGCAATTTGTACCCAGTAAGTGGATTCGATATGCAGGATACTTTGGTCTATTGGCTTCTGTGGTGCTACTGATGCTCACCTTCAGTCCGTTAGGTGTGGAAATCAATGGTTCGAAGCGATGGCTGAACCTATTTGGCATCACATTCCAACCATCGGAGTTGGCTAAACTAACCCTGATTATTGTAGTGAGCGATTTGCTGAGTAAAATCAAAACACAAGAAGACCAACGCAAGTATTTTGGAATTGTCATGGGTATCACCCTGATAATCTGTGGTATTATCTTTATAGGCAACCTCTCCACCGCCATATTGCTGGGCGGAATAGTGGTTCTGCTGACTATTTTGGCTCGCGTACATGTGAAATATTGGGGTAGTCTGGTAGTAGCTATCGTGGTGTTTCTTATATGCGGGTACCACTTTGTGAATGAAGTGTATGTGAAGCCTAACCGCAAAATGGAGAATCAACTCTTGGGGCGTGCCATCACTTGGGTGGGGCGTATCAATGATATGCGCGAAGAGAACAAGACGCCCGATGCCGAATTTCGTATCACAGACGACAACTACCAGAGTTCGCATGCCAAGATAGCCGTTGCACGAGGTGGCAAATCGCCTTTCGGCGTGTTGCCAGGTAATAGCATACAACGTGATGTATTGCCACAAGCTTATGCCGATTATATCTTTGCAATTATCGTAGAAGAATGGGGAATCATTGGTGCATTGGGATTGATATTGCTATATCTGGCTATTCTATTTAGAGCGTGCATGAAAAGCAGTAGATACGCCAACTATTCGGCCATGCTGATGGTCATGGGACTGGCATTGATGCTCACTTGTCAGGCATTGATGAGCATGATGGTGTCGGTGGGTATCATACCTGTAACAGGACAACCACTACCTATGATTAGCCGTGGCGGAACAAGCGCCTTGATTACCAGTATCTATTTTGGTATTATCATGAGCGTTTCGCGCGAGCAGACAGAGTTAGGGACACGCCAACAAGAAGCCATCAATCAGAGCCTGGATGATGTGCCAGATATTGAACTTGACTAATAACAACCAAGCCATAAAATCATGAAATACCTTATTAGTGGCGGCGGAACAGGAGGGCATATCTTCCCCGCAGTGAGTATTGCAAACGCTTTGCGCGAGTTGGATCCCACATGTGAGATTCTCTTTGTAGGCGCGCTCGGACGCATGGAGATGGAACGCGTCCCACAAGCAGGCTATCCTATTGTGGGACTGCCAGTTAAAGGTTTTGACCGTAGTCACCCCTGGCGTAATGTACGCGTGGTGATAGATCTGGTGCGCTCGATGATTCAGGCACGTAAAATTGTGCGCAATTTCCGCCCTGATGTGGGTATTGGGGTGGGCGGCTATGCCAGCGGTGCAGCCATGAAAGTGGCAGCGAAGATGGGTGTACCCATCTTGCTGCAGGAACAAAACGGTTTTGCGGGTGTGACCAATAAACTGCTGAAAGATGATGCGAAGAAGATTTGCGTGGCATACGAGGGAATGGAGCGTTTCTTCCCGCAAGAGAAGATTATTTTGACAGGCAATCCAGTGCGTCAGAATCTAACATCGGGCAGCAAGGTGGAGGCGTTGAAATACTTCAACGAAACATTTGGCGTGAACTTTACTGCGGATAAGAAGACCTTGCTCATTATCGGCGGCAGTTTGGGTGCACGCACCATCAACAAGAGTGTGATTACTCACCTTAGTGCGCTGATAGAAAGCGACATACAAGTCATCTGGCAAACAGGCAAAAACTATTATGCGGACTGCAAGGCCGCATTGGACGGCGCAAATGCCAATAGGGAAGCATTGTGTAAAGGAATCATCTGCACGGATTTTGTGAGTCAAATGCCATTGGCATACGCATTGGCAGACTTGGTGATTTCGCGTGCGGGGGCAAGTTCGATTTCGGAACTGTGTTTGCTGGGCAAACCATCGATCTTGGTGCCTTCACCCAACGTGGCAGAAGATCATCAAACGCATAATGCTATGGCGTTGGTGAGAAAAGATGCGGCTGTATTGGTGAAAGACATTGATGCAAACGAGCAGATGGTGGCAACTGCGCTATCACTTGTTCAGGATGAAGCACAATTGGAATCATTGCACCAGAATATTCTCACGCTTGCCCTACCCGACTCGGCAAAACGCATCGCAGAGGAAGTAATGAAGTTGGCACAGAAATAAAACAGTTTGAGGTATAAAAAAAGAACGCTGCATCGGGAGATGCAGCGTTTTTTGATTGAGTAGCAGGTAATTACTTACGGATACCCAACTCTTTGATGATAGCACGATAACGCTCGATGTCTTTTGCCTTCAAGTAGTCAAGCAAACGACGACGTTTACCTACCAACATTGTCAAAGCGCGCTCAGTACCGAAGTCCTTGTGGTTCTTCTTGAGGTGCTCGGTGAGGTGGTTGATACGGAAGGTGAACAGAGCGATTTGGCTCTCTGCAGAACCAGTGTTCTTAGCGTCATTGCCATACTTAGCAAAGAGTTCTGCTTTTTTCTCAGATGTCAAATACATTGTGATTTGATATTTAATTAGTTAAACAATTATGACCTCGCATGATGCTACGATCCAAACGATGTCACATCTATCTGCTTTTCTCAAAAAAGCGTGCAAAATTAGTGCTTTTTTTGCACATACACAAATATTTGTGTAAAAAAGTGCATTTTTATGCGAATTTTGTAGGTTATTGGCTGATTTCGAATGGGAAAGAGCCAATGAGTTCGCCATCCACAAAGAAATCGGCCGTATACCAACCTATTTGTAGAATTTCTTCTACGAGCCAATAGAGGGAACCTGAGATGTCTTCGCCTGCATACTCAAATTCCTTCGAAACGGAATAGGCAATCTCACTATTCTCGAAGCGGAAGAGATGGTTGATGCTCTTTTGCATGACCTCTCCGTCGGGACGAGTGATACGCATATAGAGGGTTTTTAAGCCGGGTTTGTTGGTAATATTGCGTCCGACGGTATAGTCGAATTGGAGTTTCTGAATTTGGTTGTAGATAGTAGTCTTGCGGTCTCGCTTATTGAGGGGAGTCATCTGAAAACGAGTAATCTCAAGCATAGATGCACGGCTAACCACCTCAGCCAATTGCGTGCGCTCCTCCTCTAACTGCTGCGCTTGGCGCGCTACCTCTTGGTATTGTTGCTTCACTTGGATGTTCTCAGCCACTAGACGTTTGTTGGTACGATCCAGCGAGTCGATCTGGTGCACATAGCCCACCATGACTTGGCGCACGGTTGCAAGTTCCTTCTTGAGTTCGGCAATACGGCGGGCATTAGTAACCTTGGTGATGCGAAGTTCCTCAAGCAAATCTTGTACGCGTTGCTTCTCCTGAGAGAGGAGTTCAACCAGCGAATCATTGTGAATATCAGGGGTTTGGTAGCCATCGAACTGGATAGCCAGTTCCTCGTACTCCTCCTCCAATTGCTCTTTCTCGAACTCCATTTGTTCGACAATCTCTTGGATCTCAGTCTTTTGCTGGAAGTTGATAAAAACGAGGGCACACACACATAGCGCTAACACTACGATGCCAATAATCAAAGCAATGTACTTGTTCTTATTCATAATACATCTAATAGTTGTTCCATTCGAGTGGAGCGTGATCCTTTGAGGAGGATATGCTTCCCTTTTATTGGATTGTCTTCTAAATACTTATGCAATTGTTCTACATTCTCAAACACGGGGTATGGCGATGTGGTTTGCAGGTACTCTTCTCCGACGAGGAAGACAGTGTCTGCTTTGCGCTCTGCCAACATATTCACAATATTCTGGTGCTCTAAGTGGGAATAGTCGCCCAACTCGCGCATCGCTCCGAGAATATAGGTATCGCCTTTGAAGGCATTAATGGCCGCTTGCATAGAGGTCGGATTGGCATTATAGGCATCCACAATCAGTTGGTTGCTGGCCGTTTGCAATGCTTGGGAGCGGTTGTTGGTTGGTACATATTGGCGAATGGCCTCTAACGCTTGCTCGGAAGGGATACCGAAATACTCCCCCACACAAATCGCTGCCGACACGTTCTCTGCATTATATTCCCCTACAAGATGTGTGCCAGAGGGCATGGTGCCGGTGGTGTAGAGTTGTGTAGAGTTGTGTAGCAGTTGTGTAGCGTGGTTCTGCATTTGGGCAAGGAATGGATTGTCGGCATTGCGGAAGATGGTGCCATTGTGGGCAAGGAGGTAGTCGTAGAGTTCTTGTTTGGTGCGTTGCACGCCCTCAAACGAGCCAAACCCTTCCAAATGCGCACGACCGACATTGGTGATGAGTCCGTAGTTGGGTTCTGCGATATCCACAAGTTCCTTGATGTCGCCAGGGTGAGAAGCTCCCATCTCCACGATTGCAAGCTCGTGCGCACGCGTGATTTGTAATAGGGTAAGGGGTACACCTATCTGGTTGTTGAGGTTTCCCTGCGTGTAGTGGAGGTTGTATTTGGTGGAAAGAACGGTTGCCAAGAGTTCTTTGGTAGTAGTCTTTCCGTTCGTGCCAGTGATACCGATGATAGGCAATCCGAGTTCGCGGCGCCATGCGCGCGCGAGTTCTTGCAAGGCAAGAAGTGTATCCTCTACGAGGAGGAGACGAGGGCGATCGGCTGCGCCTTGAAGATCGCCCTGCGGGCTTGAAGATCGCTGCGCTTGAAGATACACCTCTGGGTCGTCGATAACGGCGAGAGAAGCGCCCTGCTCCAGCGCCTGTAGGGCGAACTTGTTACCATCAAAACGCTCACCATGCAAGGCAAAGAACACGCAACCTGCAGGCAGATTGCGTGTATCAGTACTCACGCAAAGTGAATCTTTATCTTTTATGAGAAAATCCCAATTCATAGTGTCATTTTATTTCAACGCGCAAAGGTACAACAAAAGCTTCCTGATTGCACATTAAATCTCTTGCAGGGTACGGATTAGAGGGTGCTCAGTATCCCATGCATACAGGGTTAGTTAATATCTTGGGTGTGAGAAGATTGCATCTAACGCCTTTTGGATGGCATATCGTACGTTATCTGCCTCGGTAGAACCAAAGTCCTCAGCTTCTGCGGAAGCGATCAGGTCATTGGTTTGCGCATCGCGGAATTGAATAATGATGCTGGTAGAAGTAGATAGCCAAAGGAATCCCACATCACGATGCCCAGTCTCGCCATAGCTGAGCACGAGAGTCTCCTCCAACTTGTTTTGGTCGAGTTGAGGCAATATAGTAAAGCCCTTTTGCATGAGGGTACCTGACATAATATCAGAAGGGTTGGCTGTGCGGGTCACGCCACCATGCACACGGTTGTCAACATAAGAGGTGTAAACACTTGTACTGCCCGTAACAGAACCCGTAGGCATGATATAGACATAGCGATACTTGAAGAAATTAGGTTGCACGGAACATGTGGTAGGTTTCAATGCTCCACATCCAGTTAGAGCCAATGCGGCAATAAAAAAGAATAAGATTTTTTTCATATAAGTAGTTTTTATTATCGTTATCGTTTGGAAGCATCGATGATCATAAATATATGGCGAAGATGTTGGTGCAATGCTTGCCATCTTGGCTCCGATATGGCATAGGTCTGTAGCCCGCATCGGTAGCTCTTTGTTATAAACAAGGGCCCTATCATCCTACTTCGGGTGCAAAGGTACAACAAAATTTGCAGATTTGCAAATTTTGAGAGGAAAAAGTTTTCATCAACTCTCTATCCTCCGCCAAGAAAACGAAAGGAATTGTGCGCTTATTGTACGTGTATTGTCCGTCTATTGTGCGTGAATAGTGCGTAATATACTAGAGATCTATAGAACTGTGTTTAGAAAAAAATCGCCATCTATGTCCCAAAACATAAATGGCGATTAGTAGATATTTCTAATTCAGCACCAAGTTAGTGCACAATCTTATTCTTATTTTTTGTTTGGCAATTCGAGGCCGTAGCCTTTCTTCTTATCTTCTACCTTGAGAGCAAGGCTGAGCAAGAATGCCAAGACGCCAAACGAAGCGAAGACAATCATTGGCACTACATAGCCGTTGGTAGAAACGCGGAGCGAACCAATCAACATTGGAACTAAGCACAAGCCAATGTTTTGAACCCAGAAAATCAAGCAATAAGCCGAACCCAAGATCTTCTCATCAATGATCTTTGGAACTGAAGGCCACATAGACGCTGGAACCAAAGAGAAGCTTACTCCCAACACCAAAATCGTGCAGAGAGCCAATGTCTTGCTTGGGAAAGCAGGCAAAACGAATGCGAAGATACTATGGCAGATAACCATGATAACCGCACCTACCATCATCATGGAAGCACCCTTACCCTTATAGTCAATAAACATACCGAGGAATGGGGTCAAAACCATCGCCAAGATTGGGAACCATTTGAACAAACCAGATGCCTCCGCATTGCTAATCATGAGAGTCTCCTCAAGGAAGTTGGTTGCAAAGCGTTGGAATGGGAAGATGGCTGAATAATAGAGTACGCACAAGAGCGCGATGATCCAGAACATCTTGCTGGAGAAGATCTTACCGAGGTCAGACACATGGAACTCATCCTCAGGGTCGTGCATATCAGTAGCCTCACCAATAGCCACAAGTTGCTTGTCGAACTTGGCATCCATGATAGTGAACACGAAGAAGTTAAGCAAGCCAACTACGAGCAAGAGGGCAGCGAAAAGCAATGAAGCCACTACAGATGGATTACCATTGACTGCGAAATGCTCGCTGATAGCAGGAGAGAACGCCATGGCAGCAAACACACCAATACGTGCGATAGCCATCTCAAGACCCATAGCGAGCGCCATCTCTTTACCCTTGAACCACTTAGCGAGAATCTTACTAACGGTAGTACCAGCCATCTCGCAGCCGCAACCGAAGATCATGAAACCGAAAGCAGCCATCTTAGCAGAACCTGGCATAGCAGTCCACCAAGAGTTGAGCCATACGATATTGTTGGCATCAAACCAGTCGGAGATACCGATATATTTGATAGATGCGCCGAGCACCATCAAGCCCGCAGAAAGCAAGCCCGTGAAGCGGACACCCATTTTATCGAGAATGATTCCTGCAAAAATGAGGAAACCAAAGACACACAGGATATATTCCGCAGATGCGTATGTACCGAAGACACCTTGATCCCAACCAAGCGTGTCATTGAGCACAGAAGCCAAAGGAGATAGGATGTCCACAAACATGTAAGCGAAGAACATCATCGAAGCCACAAGCACGAGGACTGTCCAACGCGCGAGAGCAGAATCGCGGAGAGTTTGTTGAAGTTGTTGAGTCATAGTTGTGTAAAGTTGTGTAGAATTGTGTAGAGTTGTTTAGAGTTGTATTTATAAGGCTTCGTCCTCTGGTTTTTCAACCAAGGGACGAGGCTTTATTTTTTTCTTTTTTTTGAGCCATGCTGCCTTACGTTGTTCGTATTCAGCATAGTGAGATTCCAAATAGCCGTCAGCCATTACAGTTGACAGTTTATAGTTGACAGTTGATAGTTATTATTGGATGCCTAACTCTTTCTTAACCAATGGCATAAGATTGAGAGCATCTGGTGAGATGTAGAGCATAGCCATTGAGTCAAAAACATATGTGCAACCCTCAGCAGCACCGACCTTTTGGATAGCATCCAGCATGCGCTTTTGAATAGGCATAAGGAACTCTTGTTGCTTTGACTGAATATCCTTTTGCGCAGTCTCGCGGAAGATATAGATGCGTTGCTCCATCTCAGCAATCTCTTGTTGACGGAACTCACGAACACCAGCAGTCATAGTAGATTGTTGTTGTTGGAACTCAGCTACTTTCTTATTGAACTCCTCTTGCATGTTAGCAAACTGAACCTCGTATTGACCTGCCAAGGTATCCAATTTTGCTTGCATGTCTTTGAGTTCGGGCATTGCAGCCAAGAGTTCTTGTGAATTAATGTGTCCTAATTTTTGAGCATTTACGAGCATTGGCAATACCAAAGCCAGCATAAAAATAATTTTTTTCATCGTTTTATCTTTTTTTGTTAATATTATTCAGATTCTTTTTTGCTGTGTGGTGCGTGTGGCTATTTTGCGCCCAATCTCTCCAACACCTGTTCTGAAATATCCAATCGGCTTGACATATAAATCAAACTGGGATCCGCCGAACGGTCCTTGATAATATCATAACGTTTTTCGGCAGCAATCTCTTGTACCACGTTATAAATCTCTTCTTGGATAGGTTTGAGCAAGGACTCACGTTTTTTGTACCACTCGCCCCCCTCGCCAAAATACTTGCGCTTGAGTTCGAGCACATAACGCTCTTTTTCCAGAATCTCGCTTTCTCTCTTCTGCTTCATATCTGCCGACAAGAAAATCTGTTCAGTCTGATAGTTGCTTGTCAAGATCTGTACTTCCTGTTGCGCCACATCAATCTCCTTTTGCCAACGCTTGGAGATCATGGTGAGTTGTTCGTTAGCCGTCTCATATTGTGGCAGATTCTTCAATATATACTGCATATCCAGATAAGCAGCTGCAAACTTTTGTGCATCAATGTTGGACAGCCACGCGCCACATGCCAATATAATAAGCAAAAATAATCGTTTCATATATGTAAAAATTATAATTCTTGTCCTAACACGAAGTGGAATTGTGATCCACCATATTGATTGGAGCCGTTGATAGGGTCGAAACCCCAGCCCCAGTCGATACCCATAAGACCAAACATAGGCAAGAAGAGGCGCACACCTACACCTGCCGAGCGTTTGAGATTGAATGGGTTATAGTCCTTGATGTCCGCAAAACAGTTACCTGCCTCAACAAACGCCAATGCCCAAATAGTAGCATTCTGCTCAAGAGAAATAGGATAGCGGAGCTCCATTGTAAATTTGTTGTACACGTATCCCATATTTCGTCCTGTGGCCTCATCATACGGAGTCAGCGAGCCCGACTGATAACCACGCATGGAGATATACTCTGTAGAATAGCTGGAATATCCAGACATACCATCACCACCCATGTAGAAACTCTCGAATGGCGATTTCACGTTTCTATTATAGTGACCTAAATATCCAAACTCTGCACGTGTCATCAAGACAAACTTCGAATCAGGTGTCAGCGGCGTGAAGACTTTGCCCGAGAACTTCCACTTGTGATACTCCAAGAAATTATACTTCTCCGAAGGAGTCATTTTAGCATAATCGGCATCGGTATGTCCCTTTATGAGCGAATATGGCGGCGTAATCTTCAATCCCAA
Organism: Paludibacteraceae bacterium; assembly: GCA_017558065.1. GTDB lineage: Bacteria > Bacteroidota > Bacteroidia > Bacteroidales > Paludibacteraceae > Colicola. The sequence continues at coordinate 46,860 of JAFYWK010000024.1, read as the reverse complement.
GGTGAATTGCGATCCACGGCGCGTATAGATAGGGTTGTCGATACTGGATCGAGAGAGTTGGAGATTGATGGCAAAATTGTGGCTCGTACCGTCCGTCAGAATCATGTATGGCCAGTCCTTCATCATATACAACTGGTAACTCAACTCGCCATAGAACGTGAAATAGTCATCTGGCCAACTGAGTCGTTTACCATATCCGACACTTACACCCAAGGTGCGAAGGTACTTGTTGGGGTCCGCCTCCGACTCTTGCAATTGTTGCAAATAGTTGGAATTGCCCGAGTAGGCATAATAATTATAATAGGTATTATAGAGATTCTGATAAGCTTGGTAATAGCGATCCGAATATCCCGTTTGCGATGCAAAGAAAATGCTTGCACTCAATGAGTTAGGGCGTTTGCCGCCTAACCAAGGTTCCAAGAAACTGATAGAGGCAGAGGTGTAGTACACACCGTTGGTGCGGGCATTGATACTAAAAGTTTGGCCTTCGCCCTGTGGCACAATACGATAGCTCTTAGGATTGAAGAGGTTTTGGATAGCGAAGTTGGTAAACTTCAATCCCAACGAACCCACCAGACCTGTAGCACCCCAACCGAGTGAGAACTCGATTTGGTCGCTGGATTTGGTTTCCAATTGGTAGGTAATATCCACCGTACCATCTTCCACATTGGGTTGGATGTCTGGCACCAGTTTCTCTTGGTCAAAGTGCCCCATCTGCGCCAATTCACGCAGAGAGCGCATGATGTCAGACTGGCTATACAGCTGACCTGGTTTAGTATAAAGTTCGCGACGCACTACGTGCTCGTACACGCGCGTGTTACCTACTATATTAACCGCATTAATGGTAGCAGGTTGTCCCTCATACATACGCATCTCAAAATCAATAGAATCATTATCAATGCGCACTTCCACAGGATCTACATTAAAGAAGAGATAACCTTGGTCGGTATAGAGTTTAGACACCGCGTCATCATCCTCGCTTAGGCGTTTGTTGAGTTCCTTGAGGTTGTAGGTGTCACCTTTCTTAATACCCAATACTGCATCCAAATAATCGTAAGGATAGACCGTATTACCCACCCACTTGATATTACCAAAGACATATTTTTGTCCCTCATCTACAGTCAGATAGACATCTACACGTGTGGAGTCCTCTGGGGAGCGGACAATACTATCCGATGTAATAATCGCATCGCGATAACCAATCTCATTGTATTTTTCAATGACCAGTTTCTTATCGTTTTCAAATTCGGTAGCAACGAATTTCTTGGTGCGGAAGAAGTTGATGATATTGTTATCATTCGTTTTCTTCATCGCGAAATTGATCTGGTTATCCGTCAGTGCCTCGTTGCCCTGAATGTATATATGACCCACCTTGGTCTTGATTTTCTTATCAATATTGACCGCTACTTTTACATAGCCAGGGTGGTCTTTGTCATCAAACTGCAATACTTGGACGGTGGCATCGTGGTATCCTTTTTCTTCCAGATACTTGGTAATCACCTTGTTGGCGCGATCTTCCAAGTCAGGTGTCATCTGTCCGCCCTTCTGAATACCCACTTTCACCTCAATATCTTCCACCTCAGATTTGCGCAAGCCGTTGTACGCAATGTCCGAGATACGTGGGCGTTGCTTCAAGGCGATTTCTAACCAGATCTTATCGCCCTCAATCTTAGTAGCCTTGATCTTGACATCAGAAAACAGTCCTTGTTTCCAGAAGCGTTTGAGTGATTTAGTAATCTGATCACCAGGCACTTCGAGCTTGTCGCCAACAGCCAATCCAGAGAATCCAATCAGTACAAAATCCTCATAACTCTCAGCACCAGTCACCTCAATACCCGCAATCTCGTATGTTTTGCGCTGCATGGTATATTCAATCACGGGCAATGATGCCTGCTCCACCTTTGTAGTATCCAAGGCAGAAGACAATGTATCTTGCGCTGCCATTGGCAACGCAAACAACAAACACAATATAATGTTAATGAATCTGTTCACTGGTCTTTCCAAATCTTCTTTCTCTATGTTGATAATCCACTATGGCACGATAGAACTCTTCCTCTGTAAACTCTGGCCACAGGCAATCGGTGAAATACAATTCCGAGTACGCCAACTGCCACAACAAGAAGTTACTGATACGCAGTTCACCGCTCGTACGAATCAGCAAATCTGGATCAGGCATCTGCGCAGTGGTCATATACGAAGAGAGCACTTCTTCGTTGATATCCTCCACTAATATCTCACCTTTCTGCAGTGCAGAGGCTATATTGCGGGTAGCTTGAATAATCTCCCAACGGGCGCTATAACTGAGCGCAATCACCAAGTTAAGTCCTGTATTTTGACTGGTTTCGCTGATGCAATCTAGGAACTTACGCTGTGTATTCTCGGGCAGACGGCTCAAATCGCCAATTGTGGATAGACACACATTGTTCTTCATCAATGTAGGTGTCTCCTTGGCAATCGTATCTACCAGCAAAGCCATCAAGGCATCGACCTCCTCTTTGGGTCGATTCCAATTCTCGGTCGAGAACGCATATAAAGTCAAATACTCGATTCCCAAAGCAGCGGCTGCCTCCGTAATAGTATGAACCGTTTCTACGCCTTGGCGGTGTCCAAACATCCGCGCCAATCCTTGACGCTTAGCCCAACGCCCATTACCATCCATGATAATTGCGATATGACGAGGGATTCGATTTTTCTGTATTTGCTCTTTGTAATTCATATTTAGGTCACAAGGATTATTCATCGCAGAAATAGCACATTTTGGTGCGTTTGCCAAACTCAAACACAACGCCAACAGTCAGCGTGGAGACCAAGTCGTTATTAAAGAGATTACTTCCATTCAAATCATTGGGGTTATTCAACAACGAAGGACCATAATCCTTGATAGCCTTCTCATTGTCATATTTTGGCAGATAACCCTCCAGATTGTCCGACAAGTAGATCTGATGCTGCCAACATGCCTGCAATTGCCAACGCTCTGCAAACTTCCATTTCACGCCAATTCCAATAGGAACATAAAACGCTGGGCTATTCATATTTAGGAACTTGAATGAGGGGTATGTAACCGTACCAGACTGTGCACGTGTTGCCACTTTATTGCGGGCACTAATACCTATTCCCACACTAATGAAAGGGGTTATAGGTTTAATCCGCGAATCAAATGGATGCAATCCAAAACGGAAGAAATTGAACTCTGCCGTTGCATCTACATGCCATGCAGGAGTGACAAACCTCACCTTAGCAGGACGGGGCAGTTCCTCTGTAGCAGAAGGCGTATAAGCAAAAGCTATTCTCTGGCGTTGTGCCTTGATTTGCATAGCCCAACGCGAATCGAAATTATATCGAAATTGCCCTCCTAAGACTTCACGAGGATTCGAGAAAATCATCTTAGAAGCATCTCCCACATAATAGCCACATCCCACCTGCGCTCCTACCTCACACATATACTCTGTGACAGAAGCACGAAGAATGGCGGGGCACGCTAAGCCCCACCATATAAGCAATAATATAGCCTTACTACGCGAGTTAATAGCCTATTAGTAATTAACAATTGCACCACCACGGCCATTAGCAGGAAGATTGTAAATCACACCTACCGTCGCCACGATATTATGTGTACTTGCCGCCTTGAAAGCGCCCAACTCTACGCCTTCACCTTTTGGATAAACAGTCTCTGTACCCTCCTTGATAGAGCCAGCTGTGCTACCATTGAGATCACCATTAACCAGATACAAGTTGTATTGGCACGCCACCTTGAATTGCCAGTTAGATGCCATACGCAACTTCATACCAAACGCAAACGGTATGTACATCGCAGCGGTCATATCCTTGGCTTTGATCATAGGATATGGGCTATTCATCTTGCCATCGTTCAAGCCCCAACGATAGGTAGCATGTTTGTTGTACAATGAGGTTCCCAAACCAAATGCTACATAAGGAGTTACTGTATAAATCTTTGCATTTTTATTTTCTACAAAACCATACTTAAGAAGGTTAAACTCTGCCATCAAATCCAGATTCCAGACACCATTGTAGAAATACAAACCATCTTCATGAAGGTCAGATACCTCCTTAAAACGGAAACGTTGACGCATACCTTGAGCCTGCAAAGTCCAACGGTAATCAAAACGATAACGCACTAAAAATCCATAGGACTCAAATGCAGGCATACCCTCAGAGTCACGCATCCATGCAAACTCATTGATACGAGTATAACCATCAGCAGGATTCTTTTCTCCCAAGAAGAAGCCAGCTCCCACTTGCAATCCCAACTCAATGTTTTGCGTTTGCGCATTCACGAACAAAGGGGCGAACGCCACCAACAAAACTAGAAAAAACTTACGATTCTTCATAACGACTATTTTATTGTTTTTTATATTTATACACATTTGACCCGCAAAGGTACTACTTTTTTTTGATATATGCAAATTATTTCTTCAATAAAATTTTGAAGGCCTCTGACACACGGCTCACTTCCATCACTTTTATCTTCAATCCGTGCATATTATACTTCTGCCCTGCCGGCACAATAATCTGCTGAAAACCAAGTTTTTCAGCTTCTCTTATGCGTTGGTCAATTCGGTTTACAGGACGTATCTCACCTGCTAATCCCACTTCGCCTGTCACGCATGTTTGTTCATCTAATGCAATGTCCATATTCGATGACAACACCGCTGCCAATACAGCTAAGTCTATAGCAGGATCATTCACGCGCAGTCCGCCTGCAATATTCACAAATACATCTTTCTGCATGAGTTTGAAGCCCACGCGCTTCTCTAATACTGCCAAAAGCATGTTCAGTCGCCTGCCGTCAAAGCCTGTGCTGCTACGTTGGGGCGTACCATATGCAGCACTCGCCACCAACGCCTGCACCTCAATGAGCAAAGGGCGCACGCCTTCCACCGCCGCAGCAATGGCTATACCCGACAAGCCCTCACGATTGCTCGACAGCAGCAACTCGCTCGGATTCACCACCTCACGCAAACCATCATGCTGCATCTGGAAGATACCCAACTCGCTCGTGCTACCAAAACGATTCTTCTGCGCACGCAAAATACGATATACATAATGCTGGTCACCCTCAAACTGCAACACCGTGTCCACAATATGCTCCAGCACTTTGGGACCTGCCAGCGAACCTTCCTTATTGATATGGCCGACAATCACAAAAGGCACATTCTTCTCTTTAGCGTACTGCAAAATCCGCGCTGCGCACTCGCGCACTTGGCTCAGACTGCCAATACTCGCTTCTATCGCCTCTGTACCAATCGTTTGAATACTATCCACCACCACTATCTCGGGTTGGATTTCCGTCACGCTATCCAAGATTCGCTCCAACGAAGTCTCCGCCAAGATATATAAATTAGAGGCATCGCCTGATAGACGTTCCGCTCTCAGTTTCAATTGTTTAGCACTTTCCTCTCCACTGGCATACAGCGTTTTCTTCTCCCCCATTTTCAGCAACACCTGTAGCGCCAGAGTGGATTTGCCTATTCCAGGTTCTCCACCTAATAGCACCAAACTACCAGGCACCAATCCACCACCCAGCACGCGATTGAGTTCCGAAGAATGCATATCAATGCGCATTTCCTCTTTCGCATCCACCTCGTGCAGACGTTGCGCTTTAGCACCGCGCCGAAGACTGACACCGCCTTTCCCTTTTCCGATTTCCGTTTTCAGTTCTTCCTCATATGTTCCCCACTCGCCACACACAGGGCAACGACCAATCATCTGAGGCGCCTTAGCACCGCAGTTTGAACATATATATTGCGTGGAAACTTTCGCCATTTATAACTCTATCGTTTTACCTTCTTCCGCCAACACCGTATTGACAAAAACCTCTTGCGCTTCGTTCAGAAACACCGTATGGTCATCTTCGCGGGCACTAAAATGCCCCACAACCAACTTTCCTGCCCCAGCCAGTTGAGCTATTTGCGCTGCTTGTTTGGCAGTAGAATGGGTATGTTTTTTGCACTTATCCGCATCTTTTTCGGTGTATGTCGCCTCATGATACAGCACCTCCACACCCGCTATCTGCTCCACAATCTGCTCGCGATATGCTGTATCCGAACAGTATGCATAACGCTTGCGTGGTTCTTTATCGCGATGATGTTCTGTAAACAAGAAGCCACAAGTAGGTACCTTATGTTTGAGCGGAATAGTCTCAATAGTCAGTGTTCTGTCCTCAAAAACAACTTCTCTCTTACGCGGGTTAATTGTATGAAACACAATCTCATACGACATATCCTGACAATGATAATCCAGCAACGGACGAAGCAGTTTTTCCAAATCGCCATGCGCATAGATATGCAGCGGTTGCGTCCTGCCCATCATACCCAAAGTCGAAATCAACCCAATTAGTCCAAAACAATGATCGCCATGCAAATGCGAAATTAGCACCGTATATAGTCGTGCAGTCTTCACGCCTAACTGTCTCATCTTCAGCTGCGTACCTTCGCCACAGTCCACCAAGAAGGACTTGTCGCACAACTCCACAATCTGCCCAGAGGGCGAGTTCTGGAACGTCGGCATAGCGCTGCCGCAACCTAATATTGTGAGGGTATTATTCAATGTTGTGTAGAATTGTGTAGAGTGGTTATTTACGCAAACTCAAGTAGAGGCGCGTAAAGACATTCTTAGTATATTGTGGAAAATCGCCATTCTGAATCCAACCATAGTATCCAGGATCGCGACGGAACACATCCGCTACGCGCTGACCTTTGTATTTACCGAAGTTGAACACCTCAACGCCTTGCGCATCATAGGCGATACGGCCTGCGAAGTCCGCAAAACGGGCATTTCCTGCGGTAAGCTCTGCCAACCCGTCCACATCCGAAGGGATATCATACTTCTCCAACTGCGCCATCAGCACCTCATAAGTAGCCATGGTGTCTGCATCTGCCGAGTGCGCGTTGGTTAGGTCTTTTCCGCAATAGAACTTATACGCCGCCACCAAGTTGCGTGGCTCTTGGCGTTGAAAGATAGTGAAGACATCCACCATCTTTTTCCCTTTCAGATCTATATTCACACCTGCGCGCATCATCTCCTCTGCCAGCAAGGGCAGATCGAAATGATTGGAGTTGTATCCTGCCAAATCAGCATCTTCCAACACCTTCACCAGTTCTGGCGCAATCTCCTTGAAGGTTGGGCAATCCACCAAATCCTCATCGTAAATACCATGCACCGCACTCGCCTCTTCCGAGATATGCAGTTGCACTTCTTGTCCCAACATCATCTGCACCGGTTTGACACGGAAGGTCTTTCCCTCCGATGTACCATTGGGAAAGACCTTATAATAACTCAATTCGACAATCCTGTCCGATGCGATATTTAGTCCCGTTGTCTCCAAATCAAAGAAAACCAACGGGCGAGTTAATTGCAACTTCATTAGTCGTTGAGGAGCATTGGCATTAACAATATCAACAAATCTTGTCCTTCCTCATTCTCAGCTGGTAAAATCAGACCAGCACGAGCAGGGTCAGCCAATTGAAGAACCACTTCTTGCGAAGCTACATTCGCCAATATCTCAATCAAGAATGGCGCCTTGAAGCCGATGGCCATTGGCATGCCAGTATAATCGCAACTGATAGTCTCCTCTGCTGAAGTAGAGAAGTCAATATCTTGTGCAGAAATCTTGATTTGATTCTCACTCAACGCCAGTTTCAACAAGCTCGTACCTGTGTTCGCAAACACAGCCACACGCTTGCAGGCATTCACAATCGTTTGGCGATCCACCAACACCTTGTTGGTGTTATTTTGTGGAATCACCGCATTATAATTAGGGAAACGGCCCTCGATTTGGCGACAAACGATTACGGTTGTGCCAAACTCGAACTTCGCATTCTTTTGACCAAAGGTCACTTTCACTTCTTCTGCCTCTTTTTGCAGCACTTGTTTGAGCAGTTGTGCTGGTTTCTTTGGCAAAATGAAGCTAACCGCTTGCGAACCCTTCACACCTTCGTTGATATAACGTACCAAACGATGCGCGTCTGTAGCCACCATAGCTATTTTCTCCTCGCTCAAGTCGAAATAGATACCGTTCATCACAGGACGCAACTCATCATCTGCCGTGCAGAAGATAGTCTTATTGATTGCATCCAACAACACATTTGCTGGCATAGAGAAAGTGTTTTCACCATCCTCAACAGGCATCTCTGGATATTCCAAACCATTCGCACCCACAAAACTATATGTACCATTTGCGCTGGTAATATTCAAACCAAAGTTCTGCTCATCTATCTGGAAAGTCAATGGCTGCTCCGAGAACTCTTTCAGGGTCTCCAACAGCAACTTACCACCCACTGCCACTTTACCTGCACCTTGTGCATCTTCCACGGTCAAGGAAGTGCGAATAGTTGTTTCGCTATCCGAAGCGGTTAAGGTCAGCACATCGCCTTCGAGGTCAAACAACACAGCTTCCAAAATCTGCAAACTATTCTTTGCAGCAATCACACGACTCACTGCTTGCAACTGAGCAAACAATTTTGAGCTTGATACATTAAATTTCATATTCTTTCAGTTTTAATTATATACTTTTTGATTTTGCCTGCAAAGATACAAAAAAAATGCCATTTATGCAAATTATTTGTACATTTTATTTATTTTTTGTACCTTTGCACCGAATTTCCATGCCTTTCAACTATAAACTATAAACTGTAAACTGATTTGATTGGTATTTTTGACAGCGGTTACGGCGGACTGACGATCCTGAATCACATTCGCCAACATCTCCCCCAGTACGACTATCTCTACTTGGGTGATAATGCGCGTGCACCCTACGGAACACGCTCGTTTGATGTCATTTATGAATACACCCTTCAGGCGGTTAATTACCTGCACCAGCAGGGTTGCAATCTCATTATCCTTGCCTGCAATACTGCCAGTGCCAAGGCGCTTCGCACGATTCAGCAGCACGACATCAACCCCGACGAGTTGCGTGTTTTAGGCGTCATCCGCCCTACGGTTGAGGTTATTCCGCAGCGTACACGCACCAAACATATTGGCGTACTCGCTACACCAGGCACCGTGGCTTCCGAGAGTTATGTCATCGAACTTCTCAAACAAGACCCAACTCTGACTGTTACTCAGCAAGCATGCCCTATGTGGGTACCGCTGATTGAGTCAGGCGAACACCTTCATGCAGGTGCCGACTATTTTGTAGAGAAATACCTCACCGAACTCCTCACCCGCGACCCGCTGATTGATACCATTATTTTGGGTTGCACCCATTACCCCCTACTCCAACCCAAGATTGAAGCGTTTCTAAAAACAACACCAAACATTGTCATCAATACTCCACACCATCCCTCCACCCTTCAGGGGGGAGTTGGAGGGGGGCTCATATCTCAAGGCGAAATTGTCGCTCATAGTTTAGCCGACTATCTACACCGCCATCCTGAAATCGTCGAACGCATATCCTCCCCATTGAGGGGGAGGTCAGGAGGAGGCTTCCTTACCACCGAATCCGCCACCAAGTTCTCTGAATCCGCCTCGCTTTTCTTATCCAAACCTATTGAAGCACAACACATTGAGTTATAAAAGAAAAATCCGCAGATTCTATTTTTCCGCGGATTTTTCTTTTATAACTTTATCACCTTTAGAATCAAATTCCCAAGCTCGCTTTGATAGCAGGCACTTTGGCTTCAGCTTCGGCTACGGCTTTGTCGTAGTCGGCTGGAGTTGGCATCTGAGCAGGAATCTCGAAGTAGAACTTAATCTTTGGTTCGGTACCACTTGGGCGAACAGAAATCTTCATACCACCTTCGGTGAAGTATTGAAGCACATTGCTGGTAGCATTGAGTGCCATCACGATAGGTGTCTCTACCCATTCGCCATTCACCAATTCGCGTTGAACGAGGGTCTTGAAGTCTTTAGACTTAACCACTTTCTCGCCAGCGATCTCTACAGGAGGATTTTGGCGGTAATTGACCATCATAGCCTGGATCTCCTCTGCACCAGACTTACCAGGGCGAACCACATTGATAGTGGTCTCGCGTTGGAAGCCGTACTCCATATACATATTAAGGAGATAATCGTAGAGGGTCATGCCGTTGTCCTTCGCATACGCCGCAATCTCGCAGATGAGGCAGATAGCAGAAGGTGAGCATTTATCGCGTACGCCATCAAAAGCCAAGAAACCGAAGCTCTCTTCGCCACCGCCAATGTATTTGTGGGTACCTTCCCACTCGCGGATACGGTTAGCAATCCACTTGAAGCCTGTATATTCGTCGGTCAAAGTCACACCTTGTGCGTCTGCCATTTTGCGGATTAACTCGCTGGTAACGATGGTCTTAACGAGGTAGTGCTCTGGGCGGAGTTTGCCGAGTTTCTTCATATTGTTGATGATGTAGTAGCTGTACATCATGCAGGTTTGGTTACCGTTGATGATGGTCCACTCACCTTTGTCGTTGCGGCAAACGATGGCGATACGGTCGGCATCTGGGTCAGAAGCAATAACGAGGTCGGCGTTGAGTTGGGTGCCGAGGTTCATACCCATGGTCATTGCCTCAGCGTTCTCTGGGTTAGGACTTTGCACGGTAGAGAAATTGCCATCGATAACCATTTGCTCAGGTACTACATGGATATTCTCAAAGCCCCAAGAGCGAAGGCACATAGGGATGATTTGGCGTCCTGCACCATGGAGAGGGGTATAAACGATGTTGAGGTCTTTTTGACGGAGGATGGTCTCTTGGTCGATCATGACGGTCTTCACGGCTTGCATGTAGTCATAGTCCATCTCGCCGCCAATAATCTCGATAAGATGCTCATTACCAGTCATTTTCACATCAGCGAGTGTCACTTTGTTCACCTCGTCAATGATTCCTTGGTCGTGTGGTTGTAGCACTTGGCTGCCGTCCTCCCAATAAGCTTTGTAGCCGTTGTACTCTTTAGGGTTGTGGCTGGCGGTCACATTCACACCACCTTGCGCAGAGAGGTGACGGATAGCAAAGCTAACCTCTGGTGTTGGTCGGAGGCTCTCGAAGAGATACACTTTGATGCCGTTGGCAGCGAAAACCGCAGCTACGGTCTCAGCAAAGAGGCGGCCGTTGTTACGGCAGTCATGACCTACTACGACGCTGACGGTATCGCCTTTGAGGGTGGTAAAACCACCTTCGCGTTGTACTTTGAGCAGGTAGTTGGCATAGCCTTGGGTAGCTTGTGCCACGATGTATTGGTTCATGCGGTTGGTACCAGGACCCATGAGGCCACGGAGACCACCCGTACCAAATTCGAGGGTGCGATAGAAACTATCGATGAGTTCGGTTTTGTCTTCCGCCTCGATCATGGCTTTGACAGCTGTTTGTGCCTCAGCATCGTAAGGCGCTTTAGTCCATTGCTCCGCAATGGCTAATACTTTTTCGAGTTCTTCGTTTTTCATATTGCTTGTATTTTAAAGTTTGCATAATTTATCGCCTACAAAGGTACTACTTTTTTTTCAATTATGCAAACACTATGCCAAAAACTCCTATATTTTTCATAAGAAAACACTCTTCACACTTGCGAATATCCCAAAAAAGCAGTAATTTTGCATTTTAATTTAAAATATTCCTCATCCCATGCAGAGTGTCACCGTCAACAATCTCATCTTTGATGAGTACTTATCCCAACAAGAGATTGCCACAATCGTATCCGAAGTGGCAGAGCATATCAATACCGATTATGCTGGTCGCGAGCCACTATTTATCTGCGTTCTCAACGGCGCATTTATCTACGCCTCCGACCTCTTCAAGCACATTACCCTTCCCGCTGAAATCACCTTTGTCCGCCTCAAATCTTATGAAGGTACAGCTACCACGGGCAAAGTGAACATGCTCATTCCTTTGCAAGTACCCATCAAAGACCGCGACATCATTGTCATCGAAGACATCGTGGACACTGGACTCACCATGCATGGCTTTCTTCAGCAGCTCAAAGACGAAGGTGCCCGTTCGGTAGAACTAACCTCCTTCCTATTCAAACCCGATTCGCTGCAATTCCCCGACGCCAAACCTAAATACATTGGCAAATCCATTCCCACCAAATTCGTACTTGGCTACGGACTGGACTTCGACGAGAAAGGACGCAACTTGCCTTCTCTCTATGTCCTCCGACCCGAAAAATAATAGGGTTATCACCTGATTTCTGGTTTTCCAGAATCCGAAAGCCCAATAGGACACCAGAATCCAAATCCCCACACAACCAACAACAAAAAAAGACCGCTATTCTGCGGTCTTTTTTGTGTGATCCGTGCAGGATTCAAACCTGCAACCCCCACATCCGTAGTGTGGTACTCTATTCAGTTGAGCTAACGGACCATGCTTCTTTTCGAAAGCGAGTGCAAAGGTACTGCTTTTTTTTGACATGACCAAATATTTTCGCAAAAAAGTGAAAAATTATCGCATTTTTACGTTTTTTTGCACTTTTCACCTTCCAGTTTTCACTTTTCAGTTTTTCACCTTTCCCTTTTCAGCTTCCACCTTTCCATTCTCCCCATGCCGTATGATATAATACGGCACATCCAATGCCTGCACTTCCCGTTCGTACCAATCAAATAGGTACTCACGTATATTCGGATTCTCTCGCACAGGGTCTGGCTCCCATTCCAAATCGGGATAGCATAGCAGATACATATCCATTGGATACTCCCGCAATGCCTCCTCTATGAAAGCTGGACACTCGCCATACTTGTGTTGCAACCACACTTTTGTGATAATCAACTCCGTATCAAAAAACGCTAGTCCTTCCTGCTGAGATAACTCATGCAATTGTTTCACCTGATATTCCGCAATTCGCAACACATCCTCGTGCGTGTACGCGTACGCGCTCCCGCGCTCCCGCGCATGTTCCTCTAAATACATGCGCGCGTATTCAGGCAACCACAACCCCTCGTAACGCTTCGCCAAATATTGCGATAAAGTGCTCTTGCCTGTGGATTCTGGACCTATGACACCGACTTTATACATACTATCGCGTCAGCATCAACTTGATATTGATACCAAAATTATCCGCCTTGGTGGGGTACGATGAAGAAATCAGCGGTGTCGTGCCTTGGTGGTCATAGAAGAGTTGCAGATTTATCTTTTGCGACAACACATAGTCCGCACTAATCTTGATGCCAAACACTTTATTACCCGAACTTGCCTGAGTAATACCCTCTTCCACTTTACGCAACAAGGTCTTTATATCCTTGTAGCTCACATCCACATTCAGTTTCAAGTCATTGCTGACCTTCTTCTGAGCACCGCCAGACTTTGCGATAAAACTCAAATCCTTAATCGTATATCCTGCACCTATCACAAACTCATCCGTGTGTCCTTCACTGATTTGCACCGAATTGACATTCAGCGATATATTACGTTGTTTACGATATTCCACCTTGGCTGACAGCGAGTTTTTCATCGTCATATTCACACCAATCAATGGCGAGAAACTCTCCGACAGGTTCACCGAAGATATGTCGTATGCCGATGACGGAATAGGATTCTCTGTTTCCACATCGCGGATAAATCCTACTTGCTTGTTGCTCAACCCGTCAGCAGGCGTCCAAGTTGAATAGCTGGAGTAACTACCAATAGCATATTTACAAGTATAAGCATGAGTGAGATTAACCGACTTAAAGTGATCACGCATCCATGGTAACTTGCCCAAGCCGTCAAATGTCACAGACCAGTTAGGCAACACCTGCAACAGGCTCATAAACGGATTCAATCTCACGCTGTATGGGTCACGTCCCGTATATGCTGCCAAGAACGCAGGCACCAATACATCAGCCGTGTTATTACCCACCGCACCGTACTTGCGATCATATTTCTTTCCGCGCAGATCGGTTGGTATGAAGCCCGCATTTGGATAGTACATGCCCTCATATTGCTTCTGTACGCGCCCTGTCATAATATCACGGTTGCTCAAGAACTGCTCAAACACCTCCGATGCAAAGTTCTCATCCGCTGTACCAATACGTTGGAACGCTGTACCGAGTGCCACTTGCGTGATATTGAACGAACCCGTCATGTTCTCTTGCAATTGGTCAAACGAATAGATGATCGAAGACGACTCTGCCGCGTAACGCTTGCCGTTCACCTGAATCTTAAAACCAGGGAATGGCTCCAACGTCACTTTCACATCAAAGTCGTTGGTCATTGTGCGCGTTGCAGGTTGCACGACTGTCGTATCGCCTGACAACCAGCCATTGGTCTTTGCCTTCTCCACAAAATCATCACCAAAGAAGCCAAACGCAAAATCAAAACCAGGAGCATACAAGTCGTTGTACTTATGCTGTCCCATGAAGCCTGCTTGCGGAGCAAAACCTGGCAAAGTGAGCGAATTGGTATTGCGATAAGTCACTTGCACCTTACGTAGCATCGTACCGAAGTAAGCAGCCATATCCATTGCCTTTTCCGCAGCACTGCGCTGATTTTGGTCAACGGTTTTTATGGTCACCTTCACATTTTCCACATCCTTCTTTGCCACCAAAGTCACCTGCGTGGAGGTTGTAGATTGTACTTTTACTTTCACTGGCTTACCGCTAACTGTAGTAGCTGTCACTTCTACCGTCTCACTTCCCAAACGGTGTGTGATTTCTTTTGGCTCGCCCGCCACCAAGGTAACGGTCTCATCATATGTCTTCGATCGGAACGGACGACGACGCGTACGCTGGTTGAAGCGCTGATTCATCTGCTTCCAGTATTTTGACTTGCCGTACAAAGTCTCAAAATTCACACCGCCATCCACTTGCCATGCACGCGTGCTGCTCACCACATTACCCAAGTTGGCCGTCTCTTGTGCCGATGATTGCACCGTACGGTTCCAGTTGTATGTAGCATTATACGAACCATTAGCCGTTATCGCCTCCAGATATGGGATACGATTCAATGGTACATTCCACGACGCCGAGAACAACTGTTGATACGTATATGGCGTTCCCCACGTAGCCAGACTGCGTTGGATAGAGTCTTTCCATGCCTCGTAATAATTATTGCTGAAGCGCAACTCCTCGTACATATTGATAATCTCTGGCGTATAATATCCTTCATCCACCGTTGAATTCATGGCCGTTTGGAAGGTGAACTTCATATTCTTCGACAAGTCATACTTGAAATCGAAGTTTCTATCCCACGTAAAGTCTTTTGAGAAGGTCAAATCCATATCAGTAGCACCAGTCGACTCTACACTAAAATCACGCATCTTCATATGCGTAAACGTACGATGCATGGTCGTATTGAAGGCCCATGACTGTGGCAGATAGTAGAAGTTCATCTCCTTCAAGAACTTCACTTTATCCACGCCCTTCACATTCTTGAACGGCTCCCATGGTTGGGGATTGAAGTTGTAAGAATAGTTAAACGAACCCTTCTGATCCGTCACAATATCTTGCTCTATCTCTGGCGAGTGCTGGTTCTGCTTATTGTAACTTGCTGATATAGAGAAGTTAGCAGGATCATAGAACATATTGCGCTTCTTGGAGTGAATATCCAGTTTCATATTCGTCACCGAGAAACTGGTGGCCTCTTGCACCGTGTTTGCCATCTCCTTAATCGAATCGCGCTCCGCTTTAGTCTCGTAGTTATCCAGACTCTCCGACAGTTTGATATCCGTATCCAATGGATCATAATTGGGCGATAATGTCTCATTCGTATAAGACACATACAATGGTATTTGCAGTTTCGCTTTCTCTGGGAACAAACGACCTGCCTCCAGTGCTGCACTCACCGACAACTGGTACATATTCTCCATATTTCTATCCAGCACATTCGACTCTATGCTTCCATATCCTGCGGTCTCCAGACGTCCTGCCACGTTCACCTGTGCAATATCACTAATGCTCAACGCCGCATTCGCCATCGCTGCCACACCACCTTGTTCATTAAACTGGCTCAGGCGCAACTCATTCACCCAAACTTCTCCACTCACCTCATGATTGGCATTATTACGCACACCAATCATGATTGCCTGCACGTCCTCTAATGTAGGATTACCTAAGACTGTTATCTTATTCTCCTGTTTGTCTGGATCATACACTTCATACGGAATAGTATTGCCCACATTAGCATTGCCAGCACGCTTCGCGCGATTACGCGCCATTTTCGCATCAGTAAACACACTTAATGGGAAATCAAACGTATTTTCCTTCATCCATACTTTTAATCTATCTTCCGCATTATCGTTATTATACAGTCCTTCTGGAGTCAAAATCAGAGGTATCTCATACTCATAATAGTTGTTCTTTAGGTCAGAACCCAGACGAATAAAACACGTCAAATCCTTATCTTGTATTGCCTCAAAGTCTGGCATACATTCTGCATGCACGAACATCTGCAATCGCTTGTATTGACGCATATCATAGGTCACGTTCTTATACACCGCACGCGCATCTTTTGGTTGCAAGTAATTCACTTTCAGCACCATGGCCTGTTCGTTCTGCGCAATCAACTGCGCTTGTCCTGGGTCTGTCTGACGCGAAATGCCTGGAGGTAACACATAGTTCACTGGCGTACGGTTGGAGTTCTCCTCTATATTCACGGCTTGCACATCCAATGCGCCATTAGATGAATATGGATTGGCGATATTGAATTGATTATTCGCCACATCCTGATACAGTCCCTTGGTATAGTTGCGCCACTCGCCACGCACCAAGTCAAACGAGGCAAAACGAATATGCGTCTCCTGCTTGAAATTGGTCATGAAGATACGCGCAAAGCGAATCGACTTGAAGTTGCGGATATTACCCACCTTCTGCATGGTCGCGCTATCACCTTTCAATGGAATCTTAAATTGATACCACTTCACTGGCACCACCTCATCGTTACGCAACTTCACGTTCGTTTCCATGATACTGGCGATATGCTGCTGACCTACGCGCATCATATCTTGCTTACGCAACGAAATACGGTAGCGATAGAAGCGCTCTCCATCATTCAATGTGTTGTCATTATTGATATCCTCTATATCGGGGTGCAACGTTGCAGCCGTACCATATGGTTCATTATTCTTGGCCTCAGGCGAGTTTCCCTCCGTTCCGTTGTAGCGTTTATAGCGCAACAAGATAGAGGTCTCTCGTGCATCATAATCATTGCCACGATAATAGTGATAGTTATCACCCGCAGGGTCACGTCGTGGCGAGAACTCATCTTCCGCCCACATTTCCCACACATTGCGATCCACCTTAGTCTCCAACGCCTTCAGATACTCCGCATATGGGTTAGTACCGTTATAGTAGAGGTACATTGGGTCTTTCTCCTGCTCTGTAGTCAGTCCATCCAATCCCACATCTTGTTTCTCGCGTGCACCTGCCTCATTGGCGAAAGCCACCACCGTACTGGTCGTGCGTGGCGAACGGCCCCAAACTGTAGTCTCCACCAATGCTTCATCCTTCTCGTTCAGCGGCAATCCATGCTCAAAACTCTTCTTTCCATCGCGCAAAATATCCTCACTAATATCACCCAAATCGATATACAGATCACCGCCTTCATAAGTAGCATCGGGGTTTGTCAAGAATGGGTCCATCAACCAGAACTCAATGTATTCGATATTCGCTTTCTCAAAGTCTGTATTATCCAATTTGCGCATGATACCACCCCAACGATCTTGTGGATTAGTCAGCTTGCCATCATATCCTATCTCATCCGCCGAGATGTTGTATGGTCCACGTTCTTCTGGATAATAACTCAGGTTCAGCACAGGCAAACGTGTATCTGCATTCGCCAACACTTGCTTATTTGGATACACCTCTTCTTCATATATCGTACGCGTGCGATGGTCAGACATCAGATTCACATCATCCTTTATATGTTTAGGCGTATTGCTACTTGGCTTACCAAAGATAGGGTCCACCGTGTACCAAGCCAGCAGCGCACGGTTCTTGTTGTAGCGAATATCGTTGCTCAGTGCATGCTCTGGATACTTATCCATGCTTGGTGTAGAAGCCAATCGCCAATAGGTAGGATAATGAATATCCACATTCGTCTTGGTCGCTTCAAAGTCATCGATATAGGCGGTACCCACTTGTCCCACCTCCTTCGTATGACCAGGAATTAGATGAGCAAACTCCGCATTGATTTGGAAGATCGATGGTGCAGTCGCATTGATCCATGGCACTTTGTCTATCAACAATGTCAACCATTGCATTTCCGTTTTCCAATGGGCATTCACACCCCAGATTGTATTGGCAAGTGGCTCGCTACCGGTATTCACTTTCGTAGTGATAGGGCGCTCGTTCATGTGCATGATGGTACCGCCAACGGTCAGATCCTTGCTGAACTCATACTCCAAGTTCGCACCGAACAGAGATTTGCGTTGCATCGAGAACAGCGCTTGATTTTCCAGTTTCACGTCCACGTTCGTTCCCGACTCCAAGATCGACTGATTCAATATCGTCACCACACCCATTGTGTAATCCACCGTGTAATCCACATTCTCTATCAATGTCGCACCGCCGGCTGTCACCACCACACTTCCGCGTGGCACATTCATCGCGTTCAAACGAATCTCATTACCCGAAGAACCTTTGTATTTACCTACCAGCGTAAACTTATTCTTCTCCGTGTACTCCTGTGCGTTCACCAAGGTCGAGTCGTACAATTCTTGGAACACATATCTGTCCGCTATCGCTGGATTGCCTATCTCTCTTCTTAAGTGACTACCAAATGGCTCCAATACAGGGAAAATAATCCTACCCGAAGAAGACAGCGCCGTGTATCCCTCTACATAGTCAAACTTACCGTCAGGCGAAGCATTGTTACGCGAGTCCAAACGGTCAAGTCCCATCACGCGAATCAGCTGTTTACCTTTGATATTGCCTTCCATCAGATACTGCATGTCCGTTCCCACCGAGTCATTGCGGTATTGTACAAACAGCTCAAACTTATCGCTACTCATCTGGCTGGCGCCAATGGAATACACGTTCTTCATCATCAGGTCCCACGTACCTTTGTTCTTCGCTATTGGCGCATTATTGCTACTCTTCAGCATCTTCAGCAGCAATGCGTTTGGTGCCTTCAGCGACTCGCCCGCATCGGTTGAGAACTCACCCACTTGATACACTTGACCCGCGTAGGTGTATTCATATGCTACCGCCAGCACCTCGTCTTGGTTGAGCGCTGCGCGCAGAGAGATATATCCCAATGCGGCATTCAATGTATATTCGCTGCTATTGAGCAATCTGGCAGACTCTATCTTCTCATAGTCTTCGCTCATTTCCATCCCTATAGACTGCATCACGCTACTCACCTGCTGAATATCGCGCACACTTGGGTTTTCCTGTGCCAATGTCTCATACAGTCTATTCGCTTTGTTGTACGGTGTACGTGCACCCGCCGTCGCATTCCACTTGCTGTTTTGGATATGCATCGCATCATATTCACCCAAGTCCGTCAACGCCACCACATTACGTGCCTCATCATAGTTGCCGCGTTTGTTTGTCACCCACACCTCAATGCGGTTAATCGTCACACCGCTGGCTATGTAAGGCAACGCCTTCATCGCTTGCTCATAATTATCACGGAAATAGTAACCCAAGAAGAAGTGACGGTTCTCATCATAACTATCTATCGCCACCTCAAAGTTCGTTGTCTGCGCTCCACCTTTGCTGCTAACAGTCTGACTTTCTGAGTTCTGCTGCGATACCAATGCTTGCACGCGCAATTTACCAAACTTCAAATCCGTCTTCACACCAAACAACGCACTACTTCCGCGTATCAAACTGTTATTCAGCGTCATCGACACGTTACCTGCCTCCAACGACTGTATAATATCATCTTCCTGTCCCTTGAAATTCAACTTCAAGTTCTGCTGATCAAAACTGAACGATGCCTCTGTGTTGTAACTCATATTGAAGTTCAACTTATCGCCCACTTTTCCGTTCACGCTCAGCTGTATCTTCTCATCAAAATCAAAAATATTATTGTTCCTCGAACGCAGTGTCAGTGCAGGATTGTCTATAAACTGATGTTTGAAGCCAAACAACAACTCCGCCGAACCTTGCAATTTCACTTGCACGCCACCAGGGCCAAACACTTTATCTGCGGGACCGATATTAAACTTCATATCGGTGATGTCGAATTTATCTTCGTTGTTATGTTCTACTTCGCCTATTTTCTCTTGCCAGAACTGTCCCATTTGTTGGCGTTCGCTGTACGCACGGTATTCGTTTTCTGTCATCATATAGGGGGTCGCAATCTCCACGTCACCAATGCGAGTACGAACCACATAACTACCCGTCAACGGGTCATATTCTACTGTAGTATTCACATTTTCTGGGTCTTGCAGATCCAAACTGCTGGGCACGCGATTCAATTCGTCATAGTTATTCACCCCTATTCCTTTCACCTGCATAGGTGCCATGATGGCAGTATCCACCACCATAGCCAATGTATCATCCTGCGCCACAGACAACAGCCCATGACCCATCACCAATAATATTAATATCAGTCTTTTCACAAATTCAAAATTCTTAATTCAAAATTCCTAATTCCTACAACATCTTCAATGCCATTTTTATCACTTTCTCCACGCTTGCGCTTGGATCTTCTTTCAGTATCTTATCCACCACTTTCCCGCTGGCTGCCGCAGCAAAGCCTAACATCGTCAGCGCACTCACCGCCTCTTGTTTTACTTCGCTATCCTCGCCTTTCAACTCTAAACTATAGCCGCTTGCGGCGTCCTCTAAACCGCCTTGGTTCGCCTCCGAGCCAAGGTCTATCTTCAGCACCTTATCCTTCAAATCCACAATGATTCGTTGTGCTGTCTTCGGACCCAATCCTTTCACTTGCGATAACGCGCGCGCATTGCCAGTAGCGATAATCTGACGTATCTCGCTTGCCGTGTATGCCGACATGATCATGCGGGCGGTGTTAGCACCGATACCGCTCACGGTCATCAACATCACGAACAACTCACGCTCGCCTATAGTGAAGAAACCAAACAAGTCATGTGTATCTTCGCGGATAATTTCCGTGACAAATAGTTTGGTCACTTGTCCTTCTTTGCCTACAAGCGCAGAGTACGAAGTCAATGCTATATTTATCTGATACCCCACTCCTGCCGCTTCAATAACAGCATAAGTGGGTGTTAAGAATGTCAGTTCGCCTTTGATATAATCGATCATGTTGGTAGTGTTAATCTATTCAGTTTGCAATGTTAATCTATTCGGTTTGCAATGTTAATCTACTCAGTTTGCAATGTTAATCTATTCGGTTTGCAACGTTTTTACTATTATGTTTTCTCGCGCACACACGAAAAGCGTGCAAAGGTACTAAAATTTTCTCACATACGCAAGCAAAAACAACAAAATTTCTTTATCTCTTTTTTTTCATTATCCAATATCGACTGACAATTTATGCAATATCGACTAACAATTTAGACAATATCGGCTTACAATTCAGACAATATCGACAGACAATTTAGACAAAATCTGCTTACAATATTTCACAACGGCACTATTTTTCCTTGCTATTTTTTACTTTTCCGACCTTATTTTTGCCCCCATTTGCGCCTCATTTGCTTCGACATGTAACCGATACATAACCGATACATAACCGATACATATGAATATCCCATGAATACCCCACGAATATCCTACGAATACTCCACAGGTAGGAAGCAAGGAACAACAAGGGAATAAAATAGCACCTCTTTCCAACTTTCTCCCTACAACTGCCCTTGCATATATCAAAAAAAAATCGTACCTTTGCACGTTTAATCCAAATATCACAATTTGCAATTCAAATTCACAATTCAAAATTACACTCGGGTTATGGCTAAAACAGAGATTTCCACATTAGGCGAGTTCGGACTCATCCGCCACCTCACCAAAGACATCAAACACCTTCAACCCTCCACCCAAAAGGGCATCGGAGACGATGCTGCCGTCCTTCACCACAAGGACAAACGCACCCTTGTCACCACCGACCTCTTGCTTGAAGGCATACACTTCAACCTCGAATATGTACCCCTCAAGCACCTTGGCTACAAAGCTGCCATTGTCAATTTCTCCGACATATACGCCATGAACGCTACGCCCACACAAATTACTGTTTCTCTGGGCATTAGCAAACGATTCTCCGTAGAAGACCTCGAAGAACTCTATAGCGGTATCCGCCTTGCATGCGAGCGCTACAATGTCGATCTCGTAGGTGGTGATACCTGCGCCTCTATGACGGGTCTCACTATCTCTATCACCTGCTTGGGCGAAGCATACGACTCTGACATTGTCTATCGCAACGGTGCCAAAGAGCACGATCTCGTTTGTGTCACAGGCAACCTCGGCACCGCTTATATGGGGCTCCAACTCCTTGAGCGCGAGCGCATTGTCATGAATGCCAACGAGAACGCCACCCCTGCTTTCGAAGGACGCGAGTACTTGCTCGAACGCCAACTCAAACCCGAAGCGCGCCGCGACATCATCGCCAAACTCCACGAGGCAGGCATCAAACCTACCGCCATGATGGACATCTCCGATGGCCTCAGCAGCGAACTCATGCATATCTGCACCCAGTCCAATGTCGGCTGTTCTATCTATGAGGACAAACTGCCAATCGACTACCAAGCCGCAGCTCTCGCCGAGGAGATGAACCTCAACATCGTGACTTGCGCCCTCAATGGTGGCGAAGACTACGAGCTCCTATTTACCTGTAGCTTAGACGATTACGAAAAACTCATTCCTCTTGAGGATGTCTATCTCATTGGTCATATCACCAAACCCGAATACGGAATCAACCTCATCGGCCGCAACGGCGAAGAGATCTCCCTCCAAGCCCAAGGCTGGAATGCCTTCAAAGGATAGACCTCTACACCTCGCGAAGCGACACAACCCGCCAACGGCGCACAACCTCACAAAGTGACATAACAATGAAAATAGTATTACTCGGCACAGCATATCCTTTCCGCGGTGGTCTCGCTACCTTCAACGAACGCCTCGCGCGCCAACTCCAAGCGGAAGGACATACGGTGGAGGTCATAACTTTCACCCTGCAATATCCGTCTTTCCTTTTCCCAGGCAAGACGCAATACTCCTCCGAGAAAGCCCCAACCGACTTGCACATTAGCCAGCAAGTCCATTCTTGCAACCCGCTCAACTGGATCAAAGTCGGTCGTCACATCTGCCAAATGCAGCCCGACCTACTCATCACCTGCTACTGGATGGCGTTCTTTGCCCCCTGCTACAGTATCGTTGAGCGCCTCGCCAAACGCAATGGCAAAACGCGCACTATCGCATTGGTACACAATATGATACCGCACGAACCAAGCATACTGGACAAACTCTTTGCGCCTTTCTATGTTCGCTCTACCGATGGCTTTGTGGCACTCTCCGAAAGCGTCGTGCAAGACATCGACCGTTTAGACCCAACCCACAAACCCAAGACCTCCTATCCTCACCCCATTTACGACCACTACGGCGAACCCATATCCAAAGAACAAGCATGCCAAGCGCTCCTACTTGACCCCGAGAAGCAGTACATGCTCTTCTTCGGACTTGTGCGAGCATATAAGGGGCTTGACCTTTTGCTGGACGCTTTTGGCAAAGTCAAAGACCAACTTCCTAACTTGCAACTGATTATCGCAGGCGAGTTTTACGAAGACGAAGACAAATACCGCACACAAATCGCTAATAACCAACTGACGGACAGAGTAATCATCAAGAACGAGTTTATCGCCGATGCCGATCTCTGCAAGTATTTCGGCGCAGCCGACCTGATTGTCCAACCCTACAAATCTGCTACACAGAGCGGTGTCACGCAGGTGGCTTTCCACTTCGAGAAACCCATGTTGGTGACGAATGTCGGTGGCTTAGGCGAGATTGTCCACGACCGCAAAATGGGCTACGCTGTCGAACCGAACGCAGAAGCCATAGCCGAAGTCCTCACGGACTACTACACCCACCACCGCCAAGCCGACTACACCCAGTATCTCATCCAACAAAAAGACCGCTACTCCTGGACAGGCATGGCACAAACATTTTACACCATTTACAACCAACTCTAAACAACACTACACAATTCTACACAACATGAAGAATATCAAACTTTTCCTCACCGACGTGGACGGTTGCATGACCGACGGCGGTATGTACTACACCGAGAGCGGTGACGAGTTCAAACGCTTTTGCGTATATGATGGCATGGGCATTGTCCTGTTGCGCAAAGCGGGTATCCCTTGCGGTATCCTCACCAGCGAGAACACAGCCATTGGCTTGAAACGTGGACAGAAACTCGGTTTGGAATATATATATACAGGTGTCGGCCGTGTAGTGGACGGCGTAAAGATGACCAAACTCGATGCTGCCAACGAGATTTGCAAGGAGTTGGGCATCACATTGGAGAATGTCTGCTTTGTGGGCGATGATGTTAATGACCTCGACCTCCTCCAACACGCAGGCGTAGCCGCATGCCCCGCCAACGCCGTAGCTGTAGTCAAAGCCGTCCCTGGCATCATCCATCTCACCAAAAACGGCGGCGATGGCGCCATCCGCGAACTCTGCGAAATGATCCTCGCCGCAAAAAACAATGCTACACAACTCTAAACTACACAATTCTACACCACTCTAAACAACACTACACAATGTACTACATTGCTGTCATATTAGCAGGAGGCATAGGTGCCCGCGTGGGAGGTAATACTCCTAAGCAATTATTGCCATTGCAAGATGGCAAGAGTGTCTTGGAGCACGCAGTAGATGCCTTTGAGCAGTCGCCTCATATTCATGAGATCTGCATTGTCATGCACCCCGACTATATCATGCATGCCGAACAGATGCTTCTCGCCAACGCATGGCAGAAAGTACACCATATCATCCCTGGCGGCAAAGAACGTTGGGAATCGAGTGTGAATGCTATTAGGCTATTAGGCGATAAGGCGATAAGGCGAGAGGCGAAGGGCGAGGAAGTGAACCTGCTGCTTCACGATGCTGCACGTCCGTTTGTTAGTCAGGAGATTATCAATCGTGTATGCGAGGCACTTGAGCAGCATGAGGCGGTGACAGTAGCCATCCCTTCCACCGACACTGTCTATGAGATGGCGGATGGCAAAGTGGCGCGTATTCCGCAGCGTTCTACTATCATGCGTGCACAAACACCACAAGCTTTCCGCCTGCCACTGATAGCTAAAGCTTATGCCAAAGCGATTGGAGCAGACATTTGCGATAAGCAAGCGTGTGCTGCCTGCCACTTGCCTGCAACAGACGATTGTGGCATAGTGCATGAGTACATGCCAAACATCCCAATCCACATCGTCCTCGGCGAAGAACAAAACAAGAAAATAACATTCAAAGAAGATATATAAACGACCATGCAAGCAGTCATTTTAGCAGCAGGAATGGGCAAACGCCTTGGCGAACTTACCAAAGGCAATACCAAATGTATGATTCAAGTGGGTGAAGAGACACTCATCAGCCGCTTGTTGCACCAGTTAGATCAAAAAAACATATCGCGAATTATACTCGTTGTAGGCTACAAAGCACAAGAACTCAAAGACTATCTTGCTACTTTATCCTTCAACACACCGATTGAGTTTGTAGAAAATACGGTTTATGACCAAACCAACAATATCTATTCGCTCTATCTTGCCAAAGATTACCTGACAACAGAAGATACGTTGCTCTTTGAGTCAGACCTAATTATGGAAGATGCTGTCATTGAGAAGCTTATCCATCATCCTTATCCAGATTTAGCTTTAGTGGACAAGTACGAGAGTTGGATGGATGGCACAGTAGTCACTATTGACGAAGAGAATCGCATCCAACGCTTCATACCAAACAGCCAATTCAAATATGAAGAGATTCCGTCCTATTACAAGACGGTCAACGTATATAAGTTCTCGCAGCAGTTCTCAGCCAATATGTATGTGCCTTTTATGGAGGCATATTGCACGGCACTAGGCAAAAACGAATACTATGAACAAGTACTTCGCGTCATCACCATGCTGGACAATTCAAGCATGCGTGCTTTGCCTCTCACAGGAGAACAATGGTACGAAATCGATGATATTCAGGACCTTGACATTGCAGAATCCATATTCACAGACCACCAATATGACCTTCTCTGCTCACGCTATGGCGGCTATTGGCGCTATCCACATATGTTGGACTTCTGCTATCTGGTCAATCCCTATTTTCCTAACCAACGCATGCGAGACGAACTGTCCGCCAGTTTCAATCGCCTATTGACCGAATACCCATCTGGGCAACGAGTAAATAGTCTATTAGCAGCCAAGGATTTTGGCATAAAACAGGATTACATGATCGTAGGTAACGGTGCTGCAGAACTCATTAAGGTACTCTTTGAACAAGTACTTGGCAAGGTAGGTGTCATTCGCCCTACTTTTGAGGAATACCCCAATCGCATGATGCCTGAGCAGATTGTAGCATACGAGACCGCTGCACCTAATTTCTCATACACCGCAGATGATTTGATGGCATATTTTGAGGACAAGAAGATTTGGTCACTCGTGCTAATCAATCCCGACAATCCAACAGGCAACTATATCCCATATACCGACTGCCTGCGTTTAGCAGAATGGTGCCAACAGCGTAATATTATATTTATTTTGGATGAGAGTTTTATAGACTTCTCCACCGAACACCCTACTTTCATAACGAACGAAATATTGGAGCAATATAGCAACCTTGTTGTCATCAAAAGCATATCCAAGTCATATGGTGTGCCTGGTCTGCGATTAGGCATATTGGCTACATCCAATGCGATGCTAATGGCTAATCTCCGCCGCTCTGTTTCGATATGGAACATCAACTCTTTTGCCGAGTTCTTCTTGCAGATTTTGGGCAAATACGAGCGTCCATACCAGCAAGCGATGGATGACTTCCGCAGCGAGCGAACACGCTTTGTTAGCGAGTTGCAGGGCATCAACTTCCTGCGTATTGTTCCATCAGAAGCCAACTATTTGCTCTGCGAGGTATTACCTCCACATACACCACGCGATTTGGCAATCCAACTGCTCAAAAAGTACAACATCCTCATCAAGGATTGCACCTCAAAGTGCCATGCACCCTATATCCGCATCGCTGTCCGCGACACAAAGGATAATAACCAACTCATCGCTGCACTCCGAACATTATGAGACATATCACCAACGAAGATATTATCCACTTAGGTATCTCCCCTGCTGAATGTGTATATTGGGTTAAGGAGGCTTTTTGCTTGAAATACGATGCGCAGTTGCCTCCTAAAATCAGTTTGCATCCACAAGGCAATGACTTCTTCAATACCATGCCTTGCCTATTACCCCAAAATTATGATAGATTTGGAGTGAAAATTGTATCTCGTATTGCAGGTAATAAACCATCATTGCACTCTGATCTCTTATTATATCAAGCATCCACAGGAGAATTGTTATCATTCATAGATGCAGACTGGATTACACAAATGCGAACGGGAGCCGTAGCCGCATTAGCTATTCAAACACTACAATCCTCTATAGCCAACACCTATGCCTTTGTGGGATTAGGAAGTACAGCGATAGCCACCATGCAATGTCTATTAGCCATCCTTCCTACAGACAAACCCATCACCTGCAAACTATTGCGATACAAACAACAAGCCGAACAGTTCGCCCAATTATTTGCAGCTAATACCCATGTGCACTTTGAGATAGTGGATAGTCACGAAGATCTTATCCAAGACTCCGATGTCATCGTTTCTGCCGTGACAGAGATGCCGTCCCTCTTCTGCGAAAATAATGAACTATATAAAGAAGG
Source organism: Paludibacteraceae bacterium (assembly GCA_017558065.1). Taxonomy (GTDB): domain Bacteria; phylum Bacteroidota; class Bacteroidia; order Bacteroidales; family Paludibacteraceae; genus Colicola. Next base: position 19,181 of record JAFYWK010000024.1, on the reverse strand, counting down.
TGTATTACTTGTTCCTATTCACACACGCGGATTCCAAAATTGTGATTTGTTCTTCGATCATATCTTTGCTGATGATACCGCTCATGTATCGGGGTTCAAGTATTTTAATCAATTCAAACAATTCAACGAACTTAGCGAGGTACTACTTCGTCAAATTCCTGCTCGCCTTTCAGATAAAGAGCGAATCATTGCATACAACATAGGTTTAGGTTTACACGATATTTATTATGCGCACCATATTTATGAGAGACTTACTCGTTAAGATAGCCCTTCGTTTGGGTATTTATCAAGTGCTTGTTGAATACATCAATCGCGTCAAGTTTGCCGTTCAGTCGCGCCGCATGCGCAAGAATGGCTTACAAATGCTTGATGCCGCAACCCAAGTATTTGACGCCATGCACATACCTGCTTTCCTGACTTACGGAGCACTCTTAGGCGCCTATCGCGACAAGGGATTTATTTCCTACGACCCCGACATTGACTTAGGCGTATTGGCAGACCAGATACCCGATGACTTACACCAACAGATGGCCAAAGCAGGCTTCCAACTGCATCGCCAAAGCGTATTAAGTAATGGGCAAGTATTCGAGGAGACATATATCTACCGCAAACTGCACTTGGATATTTTCTATTATTTCCAAGAGGGGGAAGATTACTATAGCATCATTGCCCGCAAACACGAAACAAAAGAGTGGAAAGAAGCCAATGCTACAGACGGTTTTCCATGCGACCGTAGTTATGTTCCAGCCTGCGACTTCGAGAAACGAGAATTCCTCGGACTACAAGTATACATGCCAACGAATACAGACGGTTGGCTACGTGCCATATACTCAGATTCGTATATGACACCTATCAAAAATTGGAATGCAAAAGATTATGTAACGCGTATCGTGCATAGCAACGACCGCAGTTATAGACGCTTCTTCTAACCTCCCAACAATCCCTTTGTGACATTTCGGCGAAAAAGCACTAATTTCCAGCCTTTCGCAGGTGCGCCTTGCAGCGTATAAAGACAGAGCAATGCCAATGTCCCTCCCCACTTGACTACCTCTGAAGCCAATCGAGAGAGATATTTACCTTTTGATATAGCGCGCGTGCGCATGCGCTCGCTGCGACCAATCTGCAAGGTCAAACGATTAAAGTAATCTTCCTCTAATTTCGCTTGAGGAATGCTATGATGGAGTACTGGAGTTGGTAGATAGAGTACTTTCATACCCAGTGCCTTCATCTTATCAAAAATATCCTTCTCCTCTGACGCTAAAAGCAAATTGCCTTTTCTACCCAATTCCGTATTAAACAACCCCACCTTATCAAATACCACTTTTCTATATGCAGCGTTGCCTCCGCCTGGGTAACGACCTTGGGGATACTCGCGCACTTTATCGCCATAGTTCATCCATGCCGTTAGCAAAGCTTTGGTGTAAGGAGACATCCAAGCTGGTTCTTGCGTTTCGTATAATGGTTCGATTGGACCACCTGCTGCCATCGTATCGGGGTGAGCAGCAAAGTGTTCTGCATAAATACGAATATAATCGCTATCTACCAGCGCATCATCATCCACATAAATGATAATATCCCCCTTGGCCTCTTTGATTCCCTTATTACGCGCAGCAGATAATCCTTGTTCGGGTTCTACTACATAGCGTAGTGTCACCTCAGGATTTGCGATAGCAAACTGCTCACATACCCCACGCGTATTATCGGTACAATTATTATCTACCAACACTATCTCGTAATCTGTTGTGGGATAGTCATTCTTTACAATACTCTCCAACAACGGACCGATATATTTTTCACGATTGTATGTGCAAATAATAATAGATAACATATGAGTTAAATTAACATTTTAAAAGACTCTTGATAGTTTGATGTATGTCATCCAAAGGAATAGCTCTCACCAACGCATCCATCTTTGCTTTAATCTGTTCGTTGCAAAGGTTGCCGATAGATCCCTCGTGAGTATAATGCGTAAGCGTCTCTTCTAGGGTCGCTTCATGGCGGAAAGTGCCATTGGTAATCTCATCTGCCACTTGGCGATACGCATCGCGGAATGGTACACCATTCGCCGCACGGCGATTGACTTCTTCTACCGAAAAGGCCGGTGCGTACAATGGATTGGACATGATGTCGGCTTTCATCTCCATATTCTCTACGGCATAAGTGGTAATCTCCAGCAGGTTGTTGAGTTGATCAAAGAGTGGGAAATAGACTTCCTTAATCAGTTGCATATCACGGAAATAGCCCACAGGTAGATTGGTCGTGATATGACGAATGGTGTCTGGCAATGCACAAATACGATTGGCATGCGCACGGATTAGTTCAAACACATCGGGATTCTTCTTATGCGGCATGATACTGGAACCAGTAGTCATTGTATCAGGCAACTTGATGAAACCAAAGTTCTGCGAATTAAACATACAGCAGTCCATAGCCAAGCGTCCGATTGTTTCTGCTACAGAGGAGTAGGCAAAAGCCACGGTTCTTTCCATTCGACCACGGTTCATCTGGGCATAGATGGCATTGTAGTCAAGGTCTACAAAACCGAGCAACTGCGTAGTCATAGTGCGATTGAGCGGAGCAGACGAACCATAGCCCGCAGCAGAGCCCAATGGGTTGAGATTAGCTTGCTCAAAGGCCGCTACCAATAGACGCATATCGTCTGTAAGTGCCTCTGCATATGCGCCTAACCATAATCCGAAAGACGATGGCATAGCTACTTGCAAGTGGGTGTATCCTGGCATAAGGAGTGCCTTACCTTCTTCGCTACGCTTTTGCAAGGTGTGGAAGAGTTGCTCAACCAATCCCATTGTCTTCTCAATCTCCGCACGGGTAAAGAGTTTGAGATCCACTAGCACTTGGTCATTGCGCGAGCGACCTGTATGCACTTTCTTGCCCACTTCGCCCAATTGGCGTGTTAGCATTAGTTCTACTTGCGAATGTACATCTTCGATACCATCTTCAATGACGAAATCGCCGGCTTCCGCTTGTTTATATAATTCACGCAACGCAGGCAAGAGAGCATCTAAATCCTCTTTGGATAGCAAACCCACATGCTCTAGCATAGTCACATGTGCCATAGTGCCGAGTATATCGTGCGTAGCCAATAGCAGGTCCAATTCTTTGTCTTTGCCTACGGTGAAACGCTCTATTGCGTCGTCAATCTTGTAACCTTTATCCCAGAGTTTCATGTATAATTTTGAATTATGAATTTTGAATTAAGAGTTTCTTTAGCAATGTGATTGCTTGCAGAATTTCGTCAATATGGATATATTCGTCTGCTGTATGTGAGCGGGCGGAGTCGCCTGGTCCGAATTTTACTTTTGGGCAAGATAGCAATGCCATGTTGCTCAACGTAGGTGAACCATAAAGCGGTATTCCCAATGCTTTTGCACGTTGCACAATAGCAGTCTCAATGGGTGTGGATGTGGCATTAAGTCGTGTAGAGCGTGGGGTCAGTGTTGATTGCACCATTGGTTGCAATAGAGCATGTATTTCCTCATTGGAGTACAATCCATTGGAGCGAATATCTACAACAAACTTACATGTATCAGGCACGACATTATGTTGTGTACCCGCTTGAATCATAGTGGTAGTCATCTTGACTTTGCCCAAGAATGGCGATACCTTATCAAACTCGTAGTTACGCAAAGTTTGTATATCATCCAACGCAATGTATAATGCATTCACGCCCTCTTCGCGTGCGGCATGTCCTGCTTTTCCTTTGGCTTCGCCGTCCAGCACCATCAGTCCGCGTTCGGCAACTGCCATCTCCAACGAGGTAGGTTCGCCCACAATAGCATAATCGATATTACCGATGTGTGGCAACAGCATTTCGATACCGCATCTTCCGCTGTTCTCTTCTTCTGCGGTGAGGGTAAGAATGATGCGTTTACCAGCTATTGGGTGACGATAGATATCTAGGAAAGTTGCCAACATGGCTATTACGCAACCGCCACAGTCATTTGCCCCCAAGCCGTATATCGTTTTGCCATCACACTCTCCCGAGAAAGGGTCACGGGTATAAGATGCCGATGGTTTGACTGTGTCGATATGTGCGTTGAGTAGCACAGTCTCTGGTCCTTCTCCACATTCTGCCCAAAGGTTATTTCCTGCGCGACGAACGGCAATGCCCTCTGACCTCATCCATTGCTCTAATAATGTGCATACCGCATCCTCCTGCCCTGAAATAGAGGGAGTTTGAATCATGCGTTGTAGTAGTGTGATGTATTTGTTGTCCATTATGCTTGTTCAATAACAGTTCCGCCATGCAAGTTGCTGGCGTGGGTGATGCGAACGGATTGTACGCCATGCTCTATGGCAGCAAAGGCATTATCAATCTTTGGAATCATACCACCCGAGATCATACCATCTGCTTTGAGCTGGGTATAGGTCTCGGGGATGATTTTTGCTATTACAGATGCTTCGTCGTCAGGATTACTCAACACACCTGCTTTCTCAAAGCAGAAAATCAGTTGCACATTGCATCTCGCCTCATCGCTTTCTCGCCTCATCGCCTCAGCCATAGCGATAGCTGTTTGCGATGCCACAGTATCGGCATTGGTGTTAAGCAATAATCCATCGGCACTAAAGGTAATTGGTGCAATGACAGGCGTTAATCCATTGTCCAGTAGCGTACGTAGATGAGTTCCATTCACCTCGGTCACATCGCCAACATAGCCATAGTCGATACCGTTCTTGATTGGACGTTTTATTGACTTCATCCAACCACCATCAACGCCAGTCATGCCGATTGCATTTACACCCATCGTTTGCAGTTGTGCAACCACTTGTTTATTAACCAATCCGCCATACACCATCGTGACGATATCGAGGGTCTCTTTATCGGTAACACGGCGACCGTCTATCATGTGTGTTTCTACCCCCAAACGTTCTGCCATAGTTGTCGCTAATCTGCCACCGCCATGTACCAATACTTTGGGTCCTTCTATAGCAGCGAACTGACGCAGAAACGCATTTCTTTGCGCTTCGTTCTCTAGTACGCCACCGCCTATCTTGATTACTTGTATCATTTCAAATTCTCCAGCATGCGTTTCATTACGACTTGGATACTAGTCACACGATTGGCTGCCTCGGGGATAACAATAGAGCGCTCTGAATCGATTACGCCATCGCTTACGATGACATTGCGACGAACTGGAAGACAGTGCATAAAACGTGCGTTATTGGTTACCGCCATATGTGCCTCGTCCACCATCCAACTGCGGTCAGAGCAAAGGATCTTACCGTAGTTCTCTGGTTCGGTTACGCCTGGGCAAGACCAGTTCTTTGCATAGACAAAGTCTGCGCCTTCAAGTGCCTTCATTTGGTCATACTCTACGCGCGCATTGCTCGCAAAGCGTGGGTCGAGTTCATAACCCTTAGGATGGGTTATCACGAAATCCACGTCCGCAGCGTTCATCCACTCGGCAAAAGAGTTAGGCACTGCTTGTGGCAACGCCTTTGGATGAGGTGCCCAAGTGAGAACCACTTTGGGTCGTTTGGTCTCTTTATACTCATCAATGGTGATGAGGTCGGCAAAGGCTTGGCAAGGGTGCACGGTAGCAGACTCAAGTGAGATAACTGGTTTGCCTGAGTATTGTACAAACTGCTGAAGCACAGTCTCTTGGTAGTCATACTCGCGGTCGGTGAGACCTGCAAAAGAGCGTACACCGATGATGTCGCAATAACTTGCCATGACAGGTATGGCCTCGCGCAAGTGCTCGCTCTTGCCACCGTCCATGATGACGCCGAGTTCAGTTTCGAGTTGCCAACTATCTTGCCCGATATTGAGCACGATAGGCGACATGCCGAGGTTGAGTGCGGCTTTCTGTGAGGAGAGACGAGTGCGAAGCGACGAGTTGAAGAACACGAGCATGATTGTCTTGTTCTCGCCCAAATGTTTCCACGCATATGGATTGGCTTTCACTTGGCGAGCTTCCTCGAGTGCGAGGTTCAAGTCGCCTATATCTTGTACATGAAAGAATGATTTCATAGGATTTCTTTTAATGCATTAATAAATCGGTCGGCTTGCTCTGTGGTGAGGCACAGTGGGGCGAGGATACGCACCATATTGGTGCCTGCGACACCAGTAAAGATATGGTAGTCCTTGAGCAAGACTTGGCGGATAGGGGCTACACTATCGTAGAACTCAATGCCAATCATCATACCACGGCCACGAACCTCTTTGATCTTATCGCTCTTAGGCAAGTTAGCCAGTATATACTCGCCCACATTATAGGCGTTCTCTACCAAGTTCTCTTGCTCCATCACGTCCAACACTGCCAAGGCTGCTGCCATAGCCAAGTAGTTACCACCAAAAGTGGTACCGAGCATGCCCTTAGTGGCTTGGAACATAGGCGAAATCAATATACCACCGCAAGGGAAACCGTTGGCCATACCCTTAGCCATGGTGATGATATCAGGACGGATGCCATACCATTGATGAGCAAAGAACTTACCGGTACGACCATAACCGCTCTGTATCTCGTCAAGAATTAGGACTGTACCATATTGCTCGGTGAGCTGGCGGAGCGACTGCATAAACTCGGTTGTAGGTACATGGATACCGCCACAACCTTGGATACCCTCGATGATAACAGCCGCTACATCGCCTTTAGCGAGCTCTTGCTCTACGGCGAGGGTGTCGTTAAGGCCTAAGAAGGTCACTTGGTGGCATTGGTTGAATGGCGCTTGGATCTTAGGATTATCGGTTACAGCCACCGCGCCGCTAGTGCGACCATGGAAACTGCGATGGAAAGCTATCACACGGCTCTTGCCTGTATGGAAAGATGCCAATTTGAGGGCGTTCTCGTTGCTCTCGGCACCTGAGTTGTCAAGGAAAAGGGTGTAATCCTCGTAGCCAGAGATACGACCCAAACGCTCTGCCAATAGCTCTTGGAGTGGGTTTTGAACAGAATTGGAGTAGAAGCCAATCTTGCTAAGTTGGTCAGAGAGCACCTCCACATAGTGTGGGTGGGTGTGACCAATACTGATGACGGCATGGCCGCCATAGAGGTCAAGGTACTCTTGCCCCTTGTCGTCCCAGATGCGACAGCCCTCAGCCTTGACTGGCGTCACATCAAAGAGTGAATATACGTCAAAAAGTTTCATAATTAAAATGCTAATGCTTTTAGATTCAAACCCATTTTTTCATCTAAGCCGAACATGAGGTTCATGTTTTGCAGGGCTTGACCGCTGGCGCCTTTGAGTAGGTTGTCGATTACAGAGGTTACTAAAAGGCGACCTTCGTGTACCTCAGTTTGCAATACGCACTTGTTGGTGTTTACCACATCCTTGAGGTTAACTTCGCGATTGATGACATGGGTGAAAGCCGCGTCTTTGTAATATTGGCGATAGAGTTCGTATGCCTCTTCTGCAGTGCCGTCGAATGGCATGGTCACAGCGGCGATGATACCGCGTGAGAAGTCACCACGCATAGGGATAAACTCTACCTTCATGCCGGTATTACGACCAATCTCCAACAAATGTTGGTGTGTAAAGGCCTTATAGACAGACATGTTATCGTTGCGCCAAGAGAAGTGGGTGGTAGCCGTTGGCTTTTGTCCTGCGCCTGTAGAACCTGTGATAGCGGTTACGCTTGCCTCCTTTGTCCTACCAATCATTGGCAACAATGCCAACTGAATAGCAGTTGCAAAACAACCTGGATTTGCAAGCTTGGTGCAAGCACAAATCTTCTCGCGTTGAAGTTCTGGCAAACCATATACATAACCGTCGTGCTCGTCGCGATAGTCTTGCGCGAGGTCGATGATTTTCAGTGTGTCAGGACACTCGTTCTCAGCCCAGAAAGCAGTACTCTTGCCGTGGCCGGAGCAGAGGAAGAGCACATCGATGGCGTGCAGATTGTATGTATCAGAGAAACATTGCTCGGTGTCACCAATCAAACCGGTATGTACAGCATGAAAAGGTTGCCCCGCATTGCTGGTGGAGTGCGCAAAGGTAATCTCCACCTCTGGGTGGTTGACCAAAAGGCGGATGAGTTCGCCTGCGGTATAGCCCGCTGCACCTATTATACCTACTCGAATCATAATGTTTCGTCGTCGTGGTTAGCGTAATAAACGCGCAATGGGGTTGATAGAACTTTGATAAAGCCTTTGGCTTCTTCGGATGTCCAGCCCTTTTGCATCTCGCCGTACTCGCCGAGTTTAGTCTTAACGAGGTCGTCCTTCGAATCTACTCCTACGGTCTCGAACATATATGGACGAAGGTGCATAGTCACCTTACCGTTTACATTGCGTTGGCTAGACTCGAGCATTGCCTCGATATCACGCATCACAGGCTCCATGTATTGGCTCTCGTGGAGGAACATACCGTACCAGTTAGCCACTTGGTCTTTCCAGTATTGTTGCCACTTAGAGAGGGTAAATTTCTCAAGGAACTTATGCGCAGAGATGATGAGCATTGGTGCTGCGGCCTCGAAACCTACACGACCCTTGATACCGATGATGGTATCTCCTACGTGCATGTCGCGTCCGATGCCGTATGGCGCTGCAATCTCCTCTACGGCTTGGATAGCTTTTACGCCGTCGTCGTAGGTAATGCCATTGACGCCAACGAGTTCGCCATTCTTATACTCAAGTACGATATCCTCTTCGCCTTCTTTGGTAACTTGTTTGAGGTATGCTGTTTCAGGAAGTCCTTGTTTGCTATCGAGGATCTCGCCACCGCAGATACTAGTTCCCCAGAGACCTACGTTGTAAGAGTATTTGAGTTTCTCGAAGTCTGCCGCAAAACCGTGCTCGTTGAGGTAGTCGATCTCCTCTTGACGGGTGAGGGCTTTATCACGAGTCAAAGTGATAATCTCCACGCCAGGAGCAGCTACGAGGAAAGTCATATCGAAGCGCACTTGGTCATTGCCTGCGCCGGTAGATCCGTGTGCGATAGCATCAGCCTCTACCTCGCGTGCATAGCGTGCGATGGCGAGGGCTTGGAAGATACGCTCGGAAGACACAGAGATTGGATAAGTGCCATTGCGGAGCACGTTACCATAAACCATATAGCGGATACTCCTGTCGTAGTATTCTTGTTGTACATCGAGGGTCTCGTAGCGTACAGCACCGAGTTTATAGGCGTTCTCCTCATTCTGGCGAAGTTGCTCCGCACTAAAACCACCTGTGTTAGCACATACGGCATGTACTTCGTAGCCTAACTCTTTGGCTAGATACATCACGGTGTAAGAGGTGTCGAGGCCACCACTATAAGCCACAACCACGCGTTTGCGGTGAGGAGGTTCGAAGAGCAGACCAGTGCAGAGGCAACGCTCGAAATTATTGCGGCAGAGCACGTCGTAGTTGATGCAGCTCTCGCAGCCCTTCCAGAACTTAGGATCTGTGGTCAAATCTTGGAAAGTGACAGGCTTGAAACCCAACTCGGTATTCATCTTCATCACAGCAGCACCCGTGGTGAGGGAGAAGATCTTGGCATTAGGAAAGAGCTCTTGTGAGAGCGCTACGATGCGTGTTTTGATTTGCTTGGCGAGTCCCATGTGGCGGTATTCGGGTTTCACAATCAGACCCGAGTTGGCCACGAAGTGTCCGTGGTCCCAGCACTCGACATAACTAAAACCTGCAAACTTGTCGCCATCCATAGCGATGACGGCTTTTCCCTCGCGCATCTTGAGCGCTACGTATTCAGGATTGCGCTTGGCAATACCTGTACCACGATCTTTGGCAGCCTCTTCGATGGTCTGCAAGATCTCTGCTACATAAGGTATATGCTTCTCTGAAGCTACCTCAATGTTAAAATTAATCATTGTATATTTATTTTTATCGTTAACTTTATAATCCATTAAATATGGACTTGTTATTATGTTACGCTACATTTTTCTTTCTAATGTATTTTTTCCACAATGGATAAGTCAATCCACCCATGCTGAGAATTAATGCCAAAACCAAGATTGCCACACACCATTTATCCGTTTGCAGAGCATGTGGACGGAATTCCATCACAAGTTGGTGATGCCCCGCTGGTATAATCGCAGCACGCAATGTATAATTCACACGAGCCAAAGGCAACTCTACTCTCTCTCCATTCGCATTCACAATATACAAGTGCCAATCGTATGGATAGTAAATTTCTGAGAACACAGCCACTTGATTTCTCTCGGTCATAGCCTCATACTTTAAGCAGTTGGGGGCATACGAAGTCAATTGAATCAGTGTCGTATCAAATGCCATTAATGGCGCAAACTCGGGTTTAGTAATGTCTAACGCCTCTGCAAACTCTTTGTCTGCTACTGCTTGTTTGTGCAAATCTATCTCGTTAAGCATTGCACATTCTTCATCTGGAGTATCCACCAATATTACCTCATCCACAAACCAACAGTTACCCATCGCATATGGGTTATATACAGGCGCTTGTTTACCACCTTGCAAAGGTACTACTGCGTATTTCATATTCAGCATATTCAGCACAGGGAAATCCTTACCCTCATTCGCATCGGGCAACATAAATCCTTGTGTTTGCATAATTGTTTGCATCAGCGGATTCATTTCTTTTGAAATATGCTCATCAATCAAATCTTGATAACGACGCAGTTTAGCAGCAGAATAGCCACCAATTGACTTCAATCTGTAGCTCGTGCGCGCGTCGTTAAAGGTATTGGCTGCCAAGTTTAAGACGCGGAAGTTAGGGTCTTTATCTTGCAATATCTCCTGCTCGTATGGTTGCATCGCAAAATACGCATCTGCATCTTTAGCTTTTACAAAATGGTCATTTCCAAAGAAGCGCTTATTCACTGGAGCCATATCTGCCAATACCAGCACTGCCAATACGCCATATAATATATAGGAGTATTTCTTCTGCTCCTCTTTCTGACTCTGCCAAGCATACCAGAAAATAACCGCGAAGCCTAATACGATAAAGATAAACGAACGCCAAGCATCTGCTTTAATCATCGCTATGCGCTCATCATAGATAGCATCACGCAGCCATGCAGGCACTTGGTTCACCCATTGCGCGTCATAACTGCTCGTCACATCCACCATGCCAGTAAAGAGAGCAAAAATAAGACACAATCCAGCAGTAATACCACCAGCAACATACATGTTCATTCGCAGTTTCTCCCATGCAATCCTCTTATCTACTATCTGTTGCAACGCGAGGATTCCAAGCAATGGCATCGTGATCTCTGCCACCACCAATATACTCTCCACCGCGCGGAACTTATTATACATAGGGAAGTAGTTGAAGAACAATTCTGTAAGCCACATCATATTTCTACCCCATGCCAATGCCACGGAGAACAATGTAGCCACCAGCAAAGCCCACTTGTATGGTCCAGGCACAATCAGCAAGCCCAACACAAAGAGGAAACAGATAATCGCTCCCATATACACAGGACCACTAGTAAAGGCCTTCTCTCCTCGATAGGTAGGCACTTGCTGACAAAACTGCTCTGCCGAACGTTTAGGCACGCGATTCTTGACCATGGTCTCGCACAGATCCGACTTCGCACCTACATTATAACCGCTTGCTCCACCTTCCCAGTTCGGAATTAGGAAAGTCATCGTCTCATCTACGCCATAGCTCCAAGCAGTAGCATAATCAAGACTGAGACCGCTGTTGTTGTTAGAAGTTGGACCGTTATCGCTGTTAGAAGTTAGTTCTGAGTGACCACCACGCATGGTTTCCTTGAGATAGGACTGGTTCATCTCTAGCCAACTGGCTTTTGTCCCCACAACCAGCAGCAGACTCAATGCTAACACGCTAAGTGATATACCCAAATCTTTCCATGCTTTGTCCTTAATATGGATATAGAGTTCTGCACAAGCTAATACCCCAATCAGCATAAAGATATAATAGGTCATCTGCGGGTGGAGGTTAATACTCATGATACCGTATAGCATTACGAGTGGCGCGCCCAACCAATACTGTTTGCGGAATATAGCATAGAATCCGCCTATCACGGGTGCCAAGAATCCTAGAGCCATAGCTTTGGTGACGTGCCCAGCGGGGATAATCAGTAAGAAATAGGTGGATAATCCTATTGCCAAACCACCTATGATGCTCAGCCACGGATTAACCTTGAAACAACGAAGCATGAGGAAGAATCCGAAGAAATAGGCAAAGATAATACCGATGGCTTCCCATCCACCTTCCATGCCGATATGAGCAATCTTGGCTATACCATTACGTACTTCACCTGAAGGCAGGCTACCTGTGATCTGGTAGGTAGGCATACCGCCAAACATGGAGTTGGTCCACCATGTGCGTGTACCATTCTCATCGTAGAAAGCACGTGCCTCTTGTGCAGCCCCTTTCCAATTGTTTACATCGCCTTGTACCAGTACTTTGCCCTCCAATACAGGAGCGCAATAAATCATCGCCACTGCCACGAATGCCACAATTGCCACGGCGTATGGCAGAATCTTCTTCCAATTTATTTTCATGTTCATATTGTTTTCGTTTTAGCAATTTTGCGTGCAAAATTACTATTTTTTTTTGACATACGCAAATATTGAGTAACAATTTGCTGCATTAGGATAGTCAGCATCGGTAATCTAAATAATTTGCCTATATAATAATGCTGCAAAAAGTAGCGGCAAAAGTGGATTTTGTTGCCGCTGATTTGTGTTTTATGGCTTGTGAAGTGCGATGAATGCTAACGAAAAAGTTTTTGGGGTATTGCCGCTAGCTCTGCCGCTAGTTTTTTAGGGAACTATATATGAGTAGACACTACAACTCAAAACAACAAGAATTATTTAATTCAACAACTTAAACAACTTATTTCCAACAACTTTCGCGCCTATCAACATCCTGGCGCGATAAGGAATCTTCTATTATATTATAGTAATGCCGTATTTTCGGCATTTTGGAAGTTTTGTGCCGAAGATTTGTATATTTTGCTATTAAAAGACGCTTAAAGCAAGCGGAAGGTATTGATTACCAACGCCTACCGCTGGGTTGATTTTTTTGTGTATTTTTTCTTCGTGCCGAAGATTGTGCCGAGTGTCTTATCGTATACCCTTAGTAAACATTTGGTATAGGATAAGTCTCCATAAATGAAACGCTACCCTTGCGCAAAGGTAGCACAAGGGTAGCGACATGATAACCATTGACAAGATGTTTTAATCACATGCAACCATCTTAACTTTTCCTTTTTTAATCTTGGCTTCTTGAGCTAAATACCATATAGAAGGAATCCAACCTATCATTGTGATTGGAGGCATTAACATCCATAATAAGCCTGGATTAGGTGCTTTATAACATTCTTGATGTGTGACAGCCGGCTCATATATATCACCAATATTAGCATCAACTTTGTAGCATGTACTATTTCCATCGATGAACACATTGACATATTCTTTGTTCTCTTGGGTAACTGTAGAGGAGTTCATGCTGTTGTATCCTGAACTTCGTAAAGTAGTTTGCCCTGTCCAATAGTTTGTTACTGGCTTAGTCGTTGAAGAGGCAGCAGAATAACCTGTAGTTTTAGAAACTTGCTCTTTTTTTTCGTAGATAAGAACTTCTCCACCAAGTCCATCATCCATCGTACGGTCAGGAACTGACATCTCTGCTAAAACTTGTGCTTTAGACATTCCTACCAAAGCATCGTACTTGTTGCCAACATACTGTTCTGGGATGTCAGTAACTGTAACAGAACGAACTGTCCAACATGAAGTCATAACAACGCCGACCAACATGAGAAGTAAAAATTTAATTGTTTTCATTTTGTTTGTTGTTTAAATAGTTAATAAATGATTTTGTATTGTGTGTTAATGATTTATTTTGCTTCAATAAATGGGACGTAGTCAGAAAGTACCTTAATCTTGTCAACTAATGATTTGTCTCTGATAGAGGTACTATTGGGAAGAGTAATTGTTTCTGGTAGTACTTCAATTAGATTCTTCAAATAGATAGACTTTATAGCATAATTGATATTATCTTCATTATCCCAACCCGAAGAAGTAATTCCAACGAGATTACCTTGTTTATCAAAGAGTGGACCTCCACTATTACCATGTGTGATTGGTACAGAAATCTGGTATAAGCGTATATCGCCTTGTGCGCCAGTCTTTGCGCTGATTGTTCCATCTGTAAATTTAATTTCTTCGCCTAACTTTTGAGTTTTCGGATACCCCAATGCAAATACACTAGTACCAACATCCTCTGTTTTTGCTGTGAATACATAAGGTATTTTAGGCAAGTATACAAATGAATTATCTACAATTTTGATAATAGCCAAGTCATTCGTTGGGTCAGTAACTACAACTTCCGCTTTATAGGTCTTAGTTTGTCCATTTTGTTTGAAAGTCACTTGCATTTGTTTTGCTCCATCTACAACATGATGGTTTGTTGCGATATAACCTTTTTCACTGATGAAGAAACCTGTTCCTGACCAAAGCCAATCTGTTGAAGGAATGTTGGGTTGCACTTCGGGTTTTCCAGATGGAATTACAGCAGTAGGATAAGCATCTTGTGGGCGTGAGAGTGAAGCAAATTCATTAACTGACAACGAGTTTATAGAAAACTTTCCTGGTGACAAAGTAATCAATCCATATTCATTTCCTCTTAAAGTTTTAGCAAGGGTTTGTGCTACAGTAGAACCATTAATAGTGAATGTAAAACGGTCTTTTATTCTGTATACCTTTAGCAAATTATCTTTGCTTGTATGAATTGCATTCGAATAAGACCAATTACGAAGCCATTGTCCAACACCTTCATATTCTCCATAAACAGCAAATTTACCATCATTTGAAATAAGAAAACAATAGTAATTATCCCAATCTTGGAAGCCAAAAACTAAACCATATTGAGCACTAGAAACAGCAGAATTAGCCCTTACATTTGTCGCTATCATGTAATTTTGTGATTGATCAAAAGGAATATAACAACTCCTTTTAACCATTGATTTGACAGCACGATTATCAAGGTAAACACTCATTCCATAGTTAGTAAAAGATGAAACATGATCCCCTCCATCCATTACCCAAGATTCTGGATGATCTCCAAAAAATTCATTATAGACAATATAGCCTGTACCATTTTCATCTAATTCAACATACTTTCCGTCCACCATTTCTCCGTTTTCAAATAGATAATATCTATGTAGTTTGCCTGTTTTATAGTATTCGTAATACTCGCCATGTAAAACTCCATTAAGAAAATCTGCAATAATTTCTACTTGTCCATTTTCGTAATATTGTATAGCTTTGCCGTCGGTACGACTATTGTAATAATCATGTTCCTTCTGTTTGTTGCCATTTTTGTAATATGAAACAAACTTACCTTCAAAGAAATCCTTTTCGCTATCTCCATGATCAATATAAATAGGAGTAAATACAGATTGCAGTTGACCGTCTATATAATAATCTTTTACTTCTCCATCAGGAATATTTGGTGCTTTATATTTTATACGACGATAATATAGTGCATCTTTCGCTTCACAGCGTTGCCAACTTGCATCGAAAAACTCAGTAATAGTTTGACCTATAACTGGGCTATAATTAGAAGTTTTGTCAAATTGTTGTGTTTGGCTAATACCCCCTCTATAGTAATAAGTTATGGCACCTGTTATGCTTGTACTTTTTCCTGTATATATATTACCCAAAACAAATGAGCCCTCTATGACCACACCATTAGCTTTCTCTAACTTACCATTGCCATGAGGAATATAGTTGATAAATTGTCCTGTATAAATATCGCCATTAGGATCTGTTTGTATTCCTTGTCCTGTGGCTTGATTATTCATAAACTCACATTCCAATTCACGACCATCTACCCATGATAGTTTTCCTTTTCCAACACGAATACCGTTTTCATAGTTACCTACGAAAGTAGAATGTAATTCGTTGTTAATGTAACGAACTGCTTTACCATGACCGTGTGCTTTATTGTTTAGCACTTCGCCATCCCATGTAAAGGACACACCATCCTCGTAATAAGAATCAAGGATTTGGCAGTTTACATTAGAACAGAGAATCCATTTCTCCTCTAAAGTTCGTGCACATACCGCAATAGGCAGTAAACACATGAATAATAGTATTTTCTTCATAATACGGATAAAGTAACTAGTTATCGGATTATCAATCCCAACTTTTTTTGAGCAATGGGCATAACATTCTCGCCCGCTGGAACCATGATTTCAATAGGTTTATTTGTTATAGGATCAATCCAACGAACTTTTGTAATGTAAGTAAATTTATACTCCTTACCTATTAACTCCAATACAGAATCTACCTTTTGATGCAAAGGTGCTTCTAAATTTTGGCGTATTGTTTGGTAATCTTGTATTGCTATTTTTTCTAAGAATTGCATATTTTGAGACAAATCATTGATTTCTTTTTGCTTAAGCATTAACATATTCTCAGTTAAATTATCTTTTGTCTTGATTAACTCTTCTATTTTACGACTTCTTTCTGCTTCCAATTGCTGGTATAGACTTGCATAGCTGTTCTCAACTTTTATCAATGAGTCTTGAACCAAAAGCATATCTGGCAGTTGCATGACTAACAGTTCTTTATCAATGTAACCTATTTTGATAGAATCAGTACTCTCTTTTGGTTTTGCACTCTGAGCATTAACAGAAAGAGTTGAGAAAGAACACAGCCCAATCGCTGCAAAAATAATAGTTTTAAGTTTCATAATTTATAAAGTTATTAGTTATTTTATATTCAATTAGGTACACAAAAAAAGCGTGGATTCCGACTATTGTCGTTCCACGTATTGAGGCTGTCGCATTGCCTTTCCTGATAAAACGACAACGCGAAGCCCACGCCGAATATAAAATATACTCTCGTGCTATACCACTAGTTAAGGTACGCGTGTGCGCATAGGCTTATACGCAAAAGACGTACCACAATTGGCACAAGAGGGATAACTCTATACCCCGTAGGACATCTACCGTTGCTAAGTTCTTATCAGGATTGAAGGTTGCGACATTTCAATACGTCAGAACGAAGCGTAATAAACGCCTTTTTAATATGTCTGCTACCCCAGCCGATGACGTGCAGACATCCCCGGCGTGGAATTGCGGGTGCAAATATACAACATTTTTTTGATATGACCAAATAAAAATGCCATTTATGCGAATTTTTGCATAAATGGCAGGGGGTATAATGCTATATTAAATATGTCGTGCAACGATATCGTTGCGAATTAACTATAAACTATGAGTGATGAGTGATAAGTAATTTTAGGGGTTAGTATTGCTAATGTTATGCTAATCTTCCATTAGTTGATTCAGTTGTGCTTGTAATTCTGCCTTGTTGGGCAAATATAGCTGATAGCGTGCTGCGAAAAGATTGTTATCAATGCCAGCCAATGCATATTCCATCAATAGTTCATCTTTCTTTGCTCCTAAAACAATACCGATTGGTGGATTATCATCAGGTTGGCAAATCTCGGTCTTGAAATAGTTGATATACATATTCATTTGTCCAATATCTTGATGCTTGATTTCAGAGCGTTTAAGATCAATGAGTACATAGCATTTCAAGATTGCATGATAGAATACTTAAATATCCGATGGTTGCGACACTTGATGACCTCCTTGTGCCATAGCCAATATACCCGCCTTGTCCGTACTTAATGCCAGACGCTGAAAAAGGCTGCTGTTGATTTGTCGTTTGAGACCACGGACTGACCAATTTTCTCGGATAGCCTGGTGCATATAGAATTGCATTTCCACCGTGTCATCGCACTTGAGCAGTTCAAAATAATGACTCCAACCCAATTTGTGAGACACTGTTTCACATTTTGGGAATGCGAGGTAGAACTTACGCATATAACTCAAGTTAGAACGACTAAAACCACGACCTCCGAGGCGTGTCAAGTCCTTAGACAAATTAACAAGGAGTGCTTCGCCATACTTAGCTCTGGCTTCACCTTTCTGCACTTTTTTTCGAGATGTGCAAGAAAAATCGCATTTTTGGGGCGATTTTTCTGGTGTAGTGTGTAAAGTGTATGGTGTAGAGGCGAGGAATATAAGGCAACGCTTTCAGGAAAAGAGTCAACCTTTTTAGGAAAGCAATCTTAATAAATAGCACTTTTTGAGGGAACACACCTAACTTCATACAATTGGCGGTCGTGCCTACCCTGTAGGGCACTACCCTGTAGCCATACGGCTGCGTACCCGCAAGGGGTGCGCCATTCTATGTATTGCGCTTAATCCTCAAAGTGGGGACTTTTCGGACGCAATACTCGGAGTGCGTTCCGTCGCACTCCTTCACGGTGGAATTAGACAAGGTATAAGAAAGAGAAAAGAAACGGCAATCTTAACAAACAGTACTTTTTGTATTTTGGGGTTCTTAGGTAGTTGCTTGGTTCTTCTTTGGTTCGTCCTTGGTTCATCCTTGGTCTTTTGTACGAAGGAGATAGGCAAGGTACAAGGGAATGGAATCTTAATTTTAGGTATAAACTATGAGTGATAAGTGTAGAGTGGATGGTGTAGAGCGTAGAGTGTAAAAATTGCCAAAGTGATATGCCGTTGGAACGTAAAAACGAGAGAATAAGAAAAAAAATGAGGTTTTTTAGCAAAAAAATGAAAAAAAATGAACATTTTCTTGACTCGTACCCAGGGGCATGTATTATCTTTGCAGAAAATTTCTTATTTCGTATTACAAATACGCAAACGATAACTACAAAAACAAGACATAATAACTCTAAAAATAATAAATTATGAAACAAGAAACGAAATTGAAAATCGGAGAGTTTTCACAAATGATGCAAGTGACCGTAAAAACACTTCGTCACTACGAAAAAAAGGGCTTGCTACTGCCCGATGAAGTGGACGAATGGACAGGTTATCGCTATTATACCATTTGTCAAATGCAAAAGTTGAACGCTATTCGTCAGCTTCAACGCTTGGGCTTTTCGCTGGAAGAAATAAAAGAAGTATTCGAAGAAGATTCACACATGCCAAGCATAAAACAACTAACAGAAAAGATCAACAAAACAGAAGAACAATTAAAACAACTAATAAATAGACGAGACCAACTGAAAAACTGGATAGAAACTTCTGAAAAATCTAACTATACGGAGAAATATAGCATTGAATCATTGCCCGAAGTCATAGTAGCAAGTCATCGAGAAGTCATTCCTGATTATAGTGCACTCGGAATGTTGTGCGTAGAAAAAATCGGTCCAGAGATGCAACGATTAGGATGTCAATGCCCTATGCCAGGTTATTGCTTTACTATTGAACATAGCACAGAGTTTTCTCC
>JAFYWK010000004.1 GCA_017558065.1 Paludibacteraceae bacterium | reverse complement strand
TTGGCTCGAAGAATATGGTGAAAAATATACAAGCATGCTTGGTACAGTTGGAAAAGGGGAAGTTAAATTGGATGTTCTGGGTAAGATACAGTTGCGTGGTGGTGTTACCGACGGTGCTGCATTGGTGGATGCGTATTACAATTGGGGAGAGACGAATTATAGCAATGAACTGACCCAATGTGAAGATTTGTGCGCTTTCTTGAACAAATATCTTTATGCGTCTATATATTACAACAATACAATTACTGAGCAAGCCAAAGTGCTGATGCAGGTGTATGAGGATTATTATGGATATGCTGTAGAGCCAATCCTTTACTTCCCACTAGATGAGACCAGCATTGCTGTGATGACATATTTCAATTCATCTAAGTTCCTCAATTTGTTTGACTTGGTGGAAGAGTTAGCCAATAGTTATATTGCACTAGATAAGAACCACCTTATCTTTGGCGAAGATTTTGTTTTGGATTTAGACTTCTAATATCTTCCGATTGAAGTGCAAAAAATAGTTCTGCTATTTATTCTATTCTTGGGTCACTTGTCCTTGTTCGGGCAAGTGACCTATGATAGTGTTTGGACTTTCAATAGGGAATTGGACGAAGTTACGGTTATTCAACAAAAGACACAATCAATCGTCGAACAGCAAGGCAATAAATTGGTTGTAGATATGTCGGCGATTAGCCAAATGCCTAAGTTTCTGGGCGTAAGCGACCCCATTCGCTATTTGCAATCATTAGCAGGTGTCGCGACCAACAATGAGACATTTGCGGGGCTTTATGTGCAGGGGTGCGATGATTATCAAACACTTACAAATATCAATGGTGCTCCCATTTACTATCCGAATCACTTATTAGGATTATATTCTACTTTTATAGCTCCTCATTTCTCTACGATGACGGTGGAGCAAGCGGAGCATCGCGGCACGATGGAAAATCGTGTTGGAGGACTTGTAAGTGTCGAGACTAAACACCTACAACCTCAGCGCTTTAGCATTGAAGGCAATATTGGTCTTATCAGTAGCGATGCCACATTGACCATACCTTGCGGTAAGAAAAGTGCCTTGTGGCTGTCGGGGCGTGCCTCGTATGTAAACATGCTATATGGCAAATGGTTACAAATACAAGGTGTAGGATTGGGCTATAATTTTTGGGACACTAATCTTACTTATGCCATTCATCCTACTGAAAAAGACGAAATTGTATTGACTGGATTTTTTAGTCGCGACAACATCAATGTAGCGGACTCTACCACCTTTGGTGTTGGTATTCATTGGCATAATATGGTAGGTTCTGCTTATTGGAACCATCAGCTGAAGAAGGGCAGTTGGCGTACTTCGGTTAGTTATTCAGGATTTGACAACCATATTACTGTAGATGCGCTTGCTACAGATGTTTATACTGATGCAAGTTGGTCGTCCTTAGATGTAAAGAATCGTTTGAACACACGCCTACGCGATGATATGATGCTGAACGCCAGCATAGACTATACACACTATTTTTATCAACCCTTGCAATTCTCCTCACTTGGAGGTATAGGTCAAATGGAACTGCCACAATCCAAACCCGAAAGACATGGAGATGAAGCTTCGGTAGGTATTGACTTGATGCATACGGTCAATGGTTGGTTTTCATATAATGCGGGATTACATGGAAGTGTATTCCATAGCAACCAAATCTTTTGGGCGTGCGATCCGCGTATCACTTTTCATTTCTACCCTGCCGAAAATCACGAAATCAGTTTGCATGGCGGGTGTTACACACAGTATTTTCACAAAGCAGGATTAACAGGAGGTGGATTGCCAACCGACTTTTTTATGTTGGCTGATTCTATGCTGCCAGCGGAGCGCGCCATAGCTACTAACCTGCGATATGCTGCTTCTTTTCTGAACCATAAATGGACTTTCCAGATTGAAGGATATTTCAAGCAATTATATGGCGTAGTAGAATCCATCGGAAATATCGTTCAGTTGATAAATCTGGGATTCGATTACGAGAAATATCTCATCACGGGCGCAGGTCGCAATTATGGCTTAAACCTGATGCTGCAAAGAAACAAAGGTATCTTGACTGGTTATATATCTTATTCACTTGGTTGGGCAAAACGAAAACTGCCCGCATTAGATGGAAGTCAAGAATATATCTATTCCGCAAGCCACGAAAGAAGACACGACTTAAATATCGTATTGAATGCTCGCTTTGCCAAACGTTGGACCGTGGGCGGGCAATTTGTCTTGGCAAGTGGACTCCCCTATACAAAGGCGGAAGAAGCATACATACTGAATGGCAATATGATTTGTCGGTATTCCACATTTAATGGGGCGCATATGCCTTTGTATAATAGATTAGATTTGAGTTGCTCATACGATATTATCAAAACGCAAGACCACGAATTGGGCATTAACCTCTCGTTGTACAATGTATATTGCTATAAGAATGCCCAATTTGTTGTGTATCGTGATAATTTGAGACCTATTTACGGAACGACTTTGAGTATGATTATTCCATCTATTAGTATCTATGGCAAATTCTAAAGTATCTCATATTATTTGGATTGTTCTTCTGTCCATATGTTTGATAGGTTGCGAGCCTGAGAATATTGACCACACCAAAATAGTCGTAGAGGGTTGGATAGATGCAGACCGTCATCCTATTGTTATGTTACATACCAGTTATTCGTTGGATGCTTCATCTGATCCTGACACTACATTATTAGGTATATTGGAAGAGCATATGGTACTTTTTGGTAAAGTGGTCCTATTTGATGGAGAGGATTCTGTCATCTTAACGGGTCGAGTGGATACGAATTACCTGCCACCATACATATATACTACTACCAAAATACGTGGAGAAGTCGGAAAAACATATCGCCTACGGGCTACCTATAAAGATTTCTCTGCTCAATCAGAAACAGTAATCCCAGAAAAAGCCGTCTTAGATTCTATTCGAACCTATGTCAATAGTCAAAAAGTGAATGTAGTTGGCTATGCTAATCATTTGGAAATAGGCGAGTCTTATATTATTATGGCACGAACCACAAAAGATAAACAATATAGAATTTGTCCAATGGGTGCTTTTCGCGCTACTCACGAACAAATGAAGGTTACAATCAACAACCCCATCAAATTCAGTGATGAGGGTATGATGCTACAAACCTTATTCCCGCAAACAGATAGTATTGATATTGCTATCAAATTTGCTAAGGTGGGAGAATTGGAATATCAATTCTGGGATAGTTATGTAGCTCAGAACATGACTCAAGGCATGTTCTTCATGGAAACCCATGGCAATATCCTCAGCAATATCCAAGGCGGAAACGGCTATTGGTGCGGTATGGGTGCCTCTGAATATACGATTCAGTTAGATAGAGATAGTCTATACCAATACCCTCGCCTTTAACCTTTAACCTCTAACCTCTAACCTTTCGCCTCTCACTTCTCACCTCTCACCTCCAAACATCCGAGAATCTCGCTTGGGTGACTGACCATGTAATGGGGCTGTGCTGTTTGCAACTGCTCACGTGTGCAGAAGCCCCATGTACAAGCCACGAAAGGCAACTTAGCGGCTTTTGCTGTCTCTGCATCTACCAGCGAATCGCCTACATACAGGCAAGACAATGCTGAACCATGCTGAACTACACTACACAACTCTAAACCATCTGTCTTATTTGATAAGGCAGACCAAATATCCCACACAATCTGTGGATCGGGTTTGCGCGCAACACCCTCGCGCTCGCCAAGCACCACATCAAACATATTTGGGAAGAAATGCGCTACAATCTTCTCGGTGGCTGCTTGATACTTGTTGGACGCTACTGCCAAAGTGTGACCCGCTGCTTTCAGTGCTTTCAGTAGTTCTGGAATACCATCGTAGGGACGCGTTAGGTCGCAGTTGTGCGCATCGTAGTATGGCACGAAATGTTCGCGCAAGCGGAGCACAGTGGCTTCGTTGCGATGCTCCTGAGGCAGCGCGCGCTCAATAAGGCGGTTGATGCCATTACCCACAAGGCGAGGGTAGTCCTCAATCCTGTGTGTCGGAAAACCACAAACGGACAAGGCATGGTTGCATGCCTGTCCCAAGTCATCAATCGTGTTGATGAGTGTGCCGTCTAAGTCAAAAATGATTAGCATAATCTCTCCTTCTCACCTCTAACCTCTTTGTCTAACTGCTTCGTAGAGCATCACGCCTGCGGCGACGCTCACATTGAGCGATTCGATAACACCCGACATAGGGATACGCACTTGGTGCGAGCAGATACGCAGGTTACCCTCGTAGATACCTTTTTCTTCGCTGCCCATCACGATAGCTGTTGGCGTAGTCATGTCCACTTCAGTGTAGTTTGCTGTCGCATGTTCGGTGGCTGCCAAGACGGTAAAGCCCGAATCGCGCAGGAACTGCAAAGCGTTTTGCAGATTCTCCACCTTGCACACAGGCAGATGGTACAACGCACCCGCAGATGTCTTGACCGCATCGCCATTGATGGCTACGCTGCCGTGCGAACCTATAATAAGCGCGTCAGCGCCTGCGCACGCGCAGGTACGAGCGATAGCACCGAAATTGCGCACATCGGTCACTCCGTCCAATACCATCAGCAATGGCGTCTTGCCCTCCTCAAAGAGGGTGGGGACGAGTGTTTCCAAGTTGCAGAAGTCTATCGGACTGAGGAACGCAATAGCGCCTTGGTGGTTCTTGTCGGTATATTGGTTGAGCTTTTCCACAGGCACTTTCTGCACGGGGGTAGTAGTGCCCATGAGTTTCTTCAGGAGTTCCTTGCCGATCGTGGAGGTCATATCACGGCGCAGGAGGATCTTGTCCAAGGTCTTGCCCGCATCAATCGCCTCAATGATAGCACGGATACCGAAGATCATCTCTTTCTCGGGTGGACGACGGGTATCGTAGGAAGCCCCCTTCGCTCCCCCCTGGAGGGGAGAAGATTTAGAATAACTAGAGTGTCTTGAATGGCTAGATGACCTAGTGTAACTGGAAGTTGTCTTTTTCTCGAACATAGCTTAATATTTTAACCAGTTGAGGAATTTCTCAATATCTTCGTCGTATGCATAACTGCCCTCCACAATGCGATTGCCATCGGCATCGAGTTGCACATAGTATGGTTGTGCATTCGACTGATAGTGTGCGCGTTGCATATGGCTCCATTTGTCGCCTATGGTCTTGAGGGTAACGGTCTTTCCGTTCTCCTCTACGGTGATGGGTTCCTCCAGTTTGGTCTTGTCATCCACGATGAGCGAGACAAGTACATACTTGTGCATATGCTCTGCTACCTCGGGTTTGCTGAGTACTGCGGCCTCCATCTTGCGGCAGTTGACACAACCAAAGCCGTTGAAGTCCAAGAATACAGGCATATTATTCTCTTTAGCGTACGCCATACCTTCTTCGTAGTCGGTGAAGGTGATCTGTCCGCCGTGGTTGGTCATGGTCTTGTAATCCCCGCCTTTAACCTCTAACCTTTCACCTATAACCTGTCCGCCTGGTGTCATCACCCAGTCTTGGGTGGTCATAGGTGGTGCAAATGCAGAGATAGCTCGTAATGGAGCACCCCACAATCCTGGTACCATATACATTGCGAACGAGAGTGAGATAATCGCCAAGAACAAGCGACTAACGCTGGTCTTGCGATGATCCTCATCGTCGTGTGGGAAACTAATCAATCCGAGTAAGTAGCAGCCCAAGAGCGAGAAGATGACAATCCACAAGGATACAAACACTTCTCTATCGAGGATATGCCAGCCATATGCCAAGTCAGCTACGCTGAGGAACTTCAATGCCAATGCCAACTCCAGGAACGCCAATGTCACCTTGAAGGTGTTCATCCAGCCGCCAGATTTAGGCAGTTTCTTCAATACCGATGGGAACATAGCAAACAGCGAGAATGGTAACGCCAATGCAATGGCAAAGCCCAGCATACCCATCGCTGGTGCGAGGAGCGATTTGCCTGCTGCCTCCACAAGCAAGGTGCCAATGATAGGACCTGTGCAAGAGAAAGATACAATCACCAATGTGAATGCCATCAATAGGATACTGAGGAAACCTGTGGTGTTGCTGGACTTGCTATTGAGTGCTGTGGACCACGAACTTGGCAATGTGATCTCAAACGCGCCAAAGAACGAAGCTGCAAATACTACCAGAATGAGGAAGAAAATGATATTCACTACTGCATTGGTACTCAGCGCATTGAGTGCAGATGCACCGAAGATGAGAGTTACCAGCAAACCCAATCCTACGTAGATAATCACAATGCTTAATCCATAGAGGATAGCATCGCGTACTACTTGTGCATTGGTAGTACCTTTGGCTGCGCCGCCGCGCTTGATAAAGAAGCTGACGGTCATCGGTATGATAGGCCATACGCATGGAGTGAAGATTGCCAACAAGCCGCCCAGCAAGCCCATCACAAATATCCACCAGATGGATTGACCTTCGCCTTTCGCCTCATCGCCTTTCGCCTTATCGCCTACAGTTACAAACTCCCATGTCTCGGGCGCCGTACACATCTTGTCATCGCAGGCATTGTAACGCACGCTGATGGTATCGGCTTTGGCAATGGTTTCGGTGAATGTACCTTCGTACTCGTCCATGTAGAACCCGTTGCCGAGTTCGATGATGTTGAGGTGCCAACCTTGTTCAATGGTGGCTGTCAGGCGAACGCTATCGCCAACTACTTCGCCCGTCCATTTGATGGGCTGTATCAGCTGCGCTTGTGCAGCAAGAGCAATAAAGATTGCTACGAATGTATAAATAAATTTTTTCATATTCTGTTTTTTACTCTAAACGATAGTTCAAAGAGTGTCTTCTAATAACTAAAATTTGCATCACTTGGCATTCGCCAGTCGCCTCGTGGTGAAAGACTAACGCCTACTACTTTGGGTCCGTCAGGCATGCAACTACGCTTGAACTGCTGCGTGAAGAAGCGGCGCATAAAGACATTCAGCCAATGGTCGATGACCTCTTGCTCGTACACGCCCTCAAATGCGATACCAGCCATAAAAGCTATCTTCTCACGGGTGAAACCGTAGCGCAGGAAATAGTAGAGGAAGAAGTCATGTAACTCATATGGCCCTACTTTGTCCTCGGTGATTTGTGCGATATTGCCCTGCTCATCGGTAGGCAACAGTTCAGGTGATACAGGCGTATCTACTATATCCAAGAGAATCTTTCGTGTCTCCTCACCGAAGATATTCTCAGCAGCGTACTGTACGATATAGCGCACTAAGGTTTTTGGTACACCTGCGTTGACACCATACATGGACATCTGATCGCCGCAATAGGTAGCCCAACCCAGTGCCAGTTCGCTCATGTCGCCTGTACCGACTACAATGCCGTTGTACTTGTTGGCCATATCCATCAGCACGAGCGTGCGTATGCGCGCTTGCGCATTCTCATATGTTATGTCATGCGTATTGATATCATGTCCTATATCATTGAGGTGCTGGGTAGCCATCTCGCGAATAGGTATCTCATGAATGCTGACACCGAGTTGCTCCATCAGGGCAATGGCGTTGGTATAAGTACGGTTGCTAGTACCAAAACCAGGCATGGTGACACCAATAATCTGTGAGCGATGATAGCCCAATCGGTCAGCTGCTAGCACACATACCAGCAGTGCGAGTGTGGAATCCAATCCGCCTGATATACCTATTACAAGTGATTGAGCATGTGTGTGTTGCCATCTGCGAAGAAGTCCGTGCGTCTGAAGATTAAGCACATCTTCGCAATATGCGTCGCTTTCTTTCTTCTTAGGTAAGAATGGTGTCTTGGTGAAATGGCGATGCAATGGTCCTTCGCCTCTAAACTCTAAACTGTAGGCGGAGCCGTCCTCTAAACTGCGCTCCAGAGGAGCAACCTGCACATGGCGGTAGTGGCCATGTTTATCGTGGGTGAAGTTGGTGTTGCGTTGGCGGTCAATGCGCAAGCGCTCTACATCAATCTCCGAGATAATCATGCTACTCTCCATTTGGAAGCGGTCGCCAATCTCCAGCATATCACCGTTCTCTGCTATATAGGTGCTGCCAGAGAAGACAATATCTGTAGTGGATTCGCCGATACCTGATGAGGTATATACATAACCGCAGTGCACGCGTGCGGACTGCTGTGTAATCATTCGCTGACGGAAAGCGTGCTTGCCTGTCACGCAGTTGCTACTGGATAGGTTGAAGATAATCTCTGCACCTTGTATGGCAAGTTGTGTGCTTGCGGGTAGGGGAGACCAGAGGTCTTCACAAATCTCAATACCAAAACTATAATCTTTGGTCGCAAACAGCAGGTCAATGCCGAAGGGCACATCGTTGCCCCATAGCTCAATGGTCGGTATGCGCGGACGTATGCTGTTCACATTGTGCTCCAGTACATCGCGACCAGACGAGAACCAGCGCTTCTCGTAGAACTCGCCCGTGTTGGGTAGGTTGATCTTAGGAACCACGCCCACCACATCACCATCGGTCATGACGAAGGCGCAGTTATAGAGGTTGTTATCCACCTTGAGCGGAGCGCCCACCAGTACAATGATAGGCAGGTTGCGCGTGTATGCGCATATTTGCTCTAGTGCTAATAGCGCATCGCGCTGCAACTGCTGTGTGAAGAACAGATCTGCACAGGTGTATCCTGTGATACTGAGTTCTGGGAAACAAACCACTTGTACGCCTTCTTCGATGGCTTCGGTGATTTGCTTCTTAATCTCATTGGCGTTGTATTGGCAGTCTGCCACCCGCATATGGGGTACGGCTGCTGCTACGCGAACATATCCAAAATTTGTACTCATACCTATTTGTATGCATAATTAGGGTGCAAAATTACTAAAAAAAAACGAATTTTGCAATAAAATGCACTTTTTTTGCATTTTTTTTCAAAAATATTTGGTCATGTCAAAAAAAAGCAGTAATTTTGCACTCGCTTTCGAAAAGGAAGTACGACATAAGGTCACGGTGCTATCGTCTAGTGGCCTAGGACAACGGCCTCTCACGCCGTAAACCGGGGTTCGAGTCCCCGTAGCACTACCAAGAACGACTATCCTAATCGGATGGTCGTTCTTCGTTTATTAACCTTAAAGTTTATTAGCTAGAATACCTATGGATAGTTTTCAAACTCAAGAGCGTTATCTTCGCCTATTAAGCGAAAGGTTTCCTAATGCCGATGCTGTAGTCACGGAGTTGATTAATCTACACGCCATTCTTTCCTTGCCCAAAGGTACGGAGCATTTTGTGAGCGATCTGCATGGTGCTTCCAGTGCCTTTATCCATATGATTAAGAATGCATCGGGTGTGATTCGTCGTAAGGTGGATGACATCTATGGCACTAGTATCACAGAGGAGGAGAAACGTGCTTTGTGTGCGTTGATTTATTATCCTGACGAGCGTATTCGTTGGGTACAACAGCACGGACTAGTGGCAGAAGCAATGCCCGATAAGATGTATAGAATAGAGGACTGGTATTGCCGACGTATTCATCAGACCCTAGATGTGACTAGGAGTGTGTCTGTCAAATACTCACGTTCGAAAGTGAGGAAGATGTTACCCAAAAACTATGCCTATATCATTGAGGAGTTGCTCTATGAATCGAGTATTGAGCCCGATCGTACACGCTATTTCCATGCTATTGTAGATGCGATTATTGCTACAGGAAAGGCGGAGCATTTGCTGATAGCTATATCCTATCTTATTCATAATTTGGCTATTGACACGTGGCATATTGTTGGCGATATCTTTGATCGTGGTCCTGGAGCGCCTAAGATCATGGAGGTGCTATCCACAGTGCGCGACTACGATGTGCAATGGGGTAATCATGATATAGCATGGATGGGTGCGTTTGCGGGTAACTGGGCTATGATTGCCACTGTGCTACGCGTGAGCATACGGTATGCTAATATTGAGACACTTGAGGAAGGCTATGGTATTAACTTGCTGCCGCTGGCTAATTTTGCGATGGAAACCTATGGAAGCGATCCTTGCACGGTCTTCCAAACGAAAGATTTCGAAAATAATCCGCGTCTGACGCGTTCTGCGCAATTGATGGCAAAGATGCATAAGGCTATTTCTATCATTCAATTCAAACTGGAAGGACAAACCATTAAACGTCATCCTGAATACCAAATGGATGACCGATTGTTCTTGGATAAGATTGATTATCAGACTGGTATGGTAAAGGTGAATGGGGAAGATTATCCTATTACCGACCGATTCTTACCTACCATTAATACGGATGATCCATATGCTTTGTCGCAAGAAGAACACGAACTGATGGAACAGCTGGCTCGCTCTTTCCGAAAATCGGAGAAGATGCAGAAGCATTTGCGTATGCTCTATCAGCATGGCAGTTTGTATCTGGTGCGAAATGGTTTTCTTCTCTATCATGCAGCTATACCACTGAACGAGGATGGTAGTTTTATGGAGGTGGATGTGTGTGGCAAACGCGTAAAAGGTAAGGAATTGATGCTGCGTATAGACCACGTGGTACGACAAGCGTATTTTGGCAAGGGTAAGGAGAAGGATAATGCATTGGACTATATGTTATATCTGTGGTGTGGCTATGGGTCGCCACTCTACCATAAGGATAAGATGAGTACTTTCGAACGGTATTTTATTGGCGTTCCCGAACTGGAGCATGAGCGCAAGGGAGCATACTATACCTTGGCTGATCAGCGAGATGTGTGTGAAATGATTCTCCGTGAATTTGGTCTTGATGCCGATGAGGGGCGTATCATCAACGGACATATACCCGTACGTACTATACGTGGAGAAACACCTATGCGTGCAGAAGGCAAAAGATTTGTGATTGATGGTGGCTTCTCTAAACCCTATCAAGAGAAAACGGGCATATCGGGTTATACGCTAATCTATAATAGCCATGGTATTCAACTCGTGGAGCACGAGAGATTTGAGTCTCCTGAGCAAGCTACTTTGTCTGGTTCGGATATCCACTCGCGTATCCAATTGGAAGATTTTACACATCATCGTATCTTGGTACGCGATACGGATAGAGGACGCGAACTCCTACGCCAAGTGGAAGACCTGCAGAATCTACTGAAAGCTTATCAGATGGGTTGGGTGGAAGAACGGACATCATAACAGAATCGCTGAATATATCTGTATAGGGTGGAGCGGTTAGTGTGTAGTCGTCTCACTATCTGTGCCTGGCTAGTCCCTTTTTCTAACGCTCGACGAATATAAGCGTCGTGCTTGTATAATCGAAATAAGGTGGGATTGGTTTTGCTACCTTTAGGGCGACCTATATGTTTGCCTTCAGCACGGAGGCGAGCCAGTGCTTCCTTGGTGCGTTGTGAGATGAGGTTGCGTTCGATTTCTGCGGATAGTCCAAATGCGAACGCTAGCACTTTGCTTTGAATATCATCGCCGAGACGATAACCATCTTTGATGGTCCATACAAAACATTCTTTGGACATACAGATGCTAAGAATTTCCATAATCATGTATAGATTACGTCCCAAACGCGACAATTCGCTACAGATGATGATATCACCTTTTTGTGTTTTGCGCAGTAGTCTGCCTAATTGTCGTTTGTTGTAACTCTTTGTACCAGAGATGGTCTCTTCTATCCAGCCATCGATCTGTAGATTATGTTGTTCGCAGAATCGTTGAATCTCAAATCGCTGGTTCTCGACCGTCTGCTTGTCGGAACTTACGCGAATATACCCATACGTCATAGTTTTTTTGCCTTAAAGGTAGGCAAAAAAATGCAATTGTGCAAATTGGCAGCAAAATATATGAAAAAAAATCAATTTTCGATTTCAGTTAATTCTAACCAGCGTATCTCGGCTATATCCAACTGCTCTTGCACTTCTTGATAGCGTTTAGATGCTTGGGCAATCTCATCGGGTAGGGTAGCTCCGCCTGAGAGTAATGCTTCGAGTGAGGCTTTTTCTGCTTCCAATGCAGGTAGTAGCGTCTCTAGTTCTTCGAGTTCTTTTTTCTCTTTGAAGCTCAATCGGCGTTTTTGCTCGGTTTTTACTTTTGGGTTATTGGCTATGGGCGATTGGCTATTGGATGCTTTTTCGTTGCGTTCGCTATTCTTGCTTTTCGCCTCTAAACGATATTGCGTGTAGTTGCCAGGGAAGTCTTGCACGTTGCCTTGTCCGTGGAAAACGAAGATATGATCCACTACGCGGTCCATGAAATAGCGGTCGTGGCTGATGACGATTAGGCAGCCGCGGAAGTTCTTGAGGTATTCCTCTAGTACGTTGAGTGTGGGTATATCGAGGTCGTTGGTTGGCTCGTCCAGAATGAGGAAGTTAGGGCTGCGCATGAGTACGGTGCAGAGGTGCAGTCGTTGGCGCTCGCCGCCAGAGAGTTTGCCCACAAAATCGTATTGCTGGCTGGGCGAAAAGAGGAACATTTGTAAGAACTGGCTGGCGGTCATTTTCTCGCCCCCACCCAAATCTACGACTTCGGCTATGTCGCGCACGATGTCGATGACTTTTTTGCCTTCGTCGAACGTAAGTCCAGTCTGTGCATAGTAGCCAAAACGCACGGTGCTACCAATGTCCCATGTGCCGCTATCAGCGGGTACTTCGCCCAAGAGTAGCTTGATGAAGGTGGATTTGCCAGTGCCGTTGTTGCCAATGATACCAAGTTTCTCATAGCGCGAGAAGACGTAGTTGAAATTGCGTAGTATGACTTTCTCTTCGCCTGTAGAGGGTGAGATAAAGGTCTTGCATACGTCTTTGGCTTCGAAAATCTTATTGCCTATGTAACCCGATTTGACGGATAGGCGCACATCGGCTTCTTGGTGTTGCTGTTTGGCTTTCTTTTCCAGTTCGTAGAAGTTGTCGATTCGGTATTGCGCTTTGTGTGCGCGTGCCTGCGGCATGCGTCGCATCCATTCGAGTTCGGTGCGGTAGAGGTTGCGTGCTTTTTCTACTTCGGCTTGCTGTGCTTCGAGTCGTTCGGCGCGTTTCTCTATGTAATAGGCGTAGTTGCCGTGATATGTGTAGAGATTGTGTTCGTCGAGTTCGAAGATGTCGGTGCAGACGCTGTCAAGGAAGTAGCGGTCGTGGGTGACCATGAGTATGGTGAGTGCTTTCTCTCCACGTATGGTGCGGTTGTTGAGGTATTCTTCGAGCCAAACTACGGTCTCGAGGTCGAGGTGGTTGGTGGGCTCATCGAGCAGAAGAATGTCGGGCTCGTCGTCTAACACTTGTTGTAGCAGAAGTTTCTTTTGTTGTCCACCACTGAGTTTTTTGAAGTCCTCTTCTTTAGCCTTATCGCCTAATAACCTCATCGCCTCTTCGCATGATAGGCGTTGGGGCAGGTATTTGACTTTGAGGTCTTTGCGCCATGTGATTTTGCCCTCGTCGTAGTCTGTTTTGCCCATGAGGATATCGAGCAATGTACTTTTGCCGATACCGTTGCGTGCGATGAGTGCTATGCGTTGTCCTTTGTTTACAGCAAAGCTGATATTGCTAAACAATACCTTTGACCCAACGGATTTTGTTAGGTTTTCGACTAATAGATAGGGTGTAACTGCTGCCATGTTTTAGTCGCTTTTCAAGCGAAGTGTGTGCGCTTTGCGCAGGTGTAGGGTTGTGTGCGCTCCGCGCAGGTGTAGAGTTATGCTAAAATTTTTGCTCGTAAAGCAGATAGTTGACGCGCAATTGAGCATACTTGATTATGTATTGATTTGTAATCCTCAAGTGAAATATAACCTAATTCAACAGAAATGTCTAACTGACTATCTACTTCCATCATAGAAGCATATGCAATTTCCATAAAGTGAGCTTTTTCTTTCTTAGCAAATCGACTTATTCCTTCGGATATATTGGATGTTATAGAAATTGCTGCTCGTCTTATTTGATCACACAATGCGTATCTTTCTTCAGCTGGAAATTGTTTTAACAACCGATAAACACTAACTACTAATATCTTTGCATCTTGATAGACATTGAGTGATTTGTAAGAGTATTTATTTAATTGCTCATCCATGTTGTATGATTGCTTTGGTAATTCTACTATCTACTGCGACTTAGTCGCCTCTTCTGCTCATAGAGCCATCACCGTGCGTAGCACCTCACTTCTCGCAACGCGAGAGATTACCTCGCCTTATGGGCGAATATTATCTTCTGGCAATTGCAATGTATAAAGGATGGCTTCTGCTTGGCGAAGGGCGGTGCGTTTCTTTTGTCCTGCGGCGTATAAGAAGGCTTCGGCGGTGACTATGCGACCATGGACTTGGTCGAGGCGTGTGAGACTGACGTATGGTCCGCCCATCGCTTCGCCGTTCAGGATTTTCCATAATCCGCGAACCTCTGTGGCAGAAGTGCTGTCATTCACCATGACGGTGCGCATCTGAGGTGGCATCACCTTGTATTCGGTACCCATATATGCTCCCTCCACGCTGCCTTTCACTACGCGACTGAGTACTTCATCGCGTTTCTGATTGAGGTATGCGAGGGTGAAAGTGTTGGCATCGGTATAGGGGTAACTATATATAATAAGGTCTCGGCGCATAGGACCTTTGTTGTTGCAGCACCATAGCAGGCGTACTTCGCTGGCTACGGCAGTAGGGCGACGCAGACTATAGGTGGTAGCTCCGCCTAATGTGGTATCCATGATGACGATATAGTCTTCTGGAATCAGCATGTCGTAGCCTTGTTGCTGTAGGATAGCGCGTGCCTGTTTGTTGGTGCTGGCACGGTAGAACTTGGTTTGGCGTTTCAGTTCTTGACTAACAAACCACTCGCGCACAGCTGTTCCGTTTGCTAACCAGTAGTTGATAAATTCTTCCTCTGAGGGCGATTGTATGCGATAGATGGCTTGTGGTGTGGACCAATAGTCGTTGGACACTTTAGCTTTGAGTTGGGTGTATTTTTGTGGGTTGATGTCCACAAATAGGATATTGCGTGTGGGTTTGAACATGTCGTCAAACTGCGCGGTAGATACATGTGTTAGTCGGAAATAGGGTTCCACTTGTGGCATGCAAGGCATGTCGGCAGCCATGATAGCTTCTACCAAATCGTATATGCTTGCTATAGGTTTGGTATAGCCCGAAGCTTCGTTCACGAGCTTGTGTTTGGCTATTTCGTTGAGTTGGTCTTGTGTGAGTGCTTGGTCGTTCATCACGACGAGACATTCGTAGATAGAGCCAGTAGCGGAGGTCAGGATACGACCGTTGTTATTGCTTTTGCTCTTGCCACAACTGACTAATGTGATGATTGCTGCCATGAGCAATAGTGAGCGACTGATGATGTGTGTAGTTTTCATATTGATATGCTATTTTGCTTGCAAAGGTACATAATTTTTCCGAATTGAGCAACATTGGAATCAAAAATAACGATTTTTTTGCTCAAATATGTGTGTAATAGGTTAGCGGTATCTTCGCTTACCACTCGGTTACCACTCTGATTTTCATGGGTGGCGGTGGGGTGAAAGTTTAGTTGCCCGTTTTTGCGTTTCTATAATAATACTACAAAAAGTAGCGGCAAAAGTGAATAAAGTTGCCGCCGATTTGTGTTTTAGGGCTTCTAAAGTACGATAAACACTAATAGAAAAAAAATTGCACTTGCCGCTACTTCTGCAGCTGTTTTTTGTGTACCTCTATATTATATAGTATTGCCGTATCTTCGGCATTTTGGTAGTTTTGTGCAGAAGATTGGAGATTTTGGAGAGTAAAATGGTATATACACCACGCGGGAAGTGTAGTGTTTACTAATCTTCCCGCGTGTGTGATTTTTTTTGAAAAAAGTTTTCGAGTGCCGAAGATTTATTTAATTAATCCAACTCAACATAATAATCCAAAGATTCAGAGCGGTATGCGATTACATACTCCCAGCTCTACATTATCCACAGTTAGATAATTATTGGGTTGGTCTTTAAGCTGTTCAGAAGTATAGTCCACCCTGAACTTGGGTTACAAAGCATCACTAGTAATGGGAAAAACAAGGGCAATCAATCAGCAGAATAGAGTTAGGACAGAAGTGAGCAACATCATATGAGAAATCTACTATAGCACAAGCAAGACGATATTGATATTCGAGATAATAGAGAAATAAAGAGAGAGAGGTTGTATTTATTATGTAAATATTTCTATTGGTCTTATAATAGTTCCAGTATTCTCTAATTCTAGTGCTCCATGTAAATATGATTGTACTTTATCTGGTGCTAAGGAAAAGAAACAAGGTCTAATTCGTGAGGGATACCGTTCAAAAATAGCTCTATTACTTACATACCATCTTACATGTTTCACTCCTGGCAATCTAGGAATTTGTTCCCAGTATTGAAATAACTTGTCACGAAATACAAGAGCAAATTTATAATCGTCTTCACCTTCTATCACACAAATATATCTATTTCTATCTGTTTCTCTCGCAATAAGGGCTTCCTCTTCTTCATCATAAGTAATTGTTATTCTTATCCCATATTTTTCCGAGATGTCATTCATCATTGAACGGAAAACAGTACCATGAGGCGAATCATCATTCATATTATTTATTGATATATAATAATGAATCATCTCATGAACAATGGTATCAATGTATTCTGACTCTGGCAGATCATAACGAATAGAGAATTCCAATGTTACCTGTTTGACATATTTCCCATTTATTTGTACCAGTTTAATATTCGTACATCCTACCTTAGTAGGACGTTGGGTTAACTTAAATGCTGGACGAGGCAATAAACCATCAAAGCATAGATGGTTGTAATAATCAAACTTGTCTTCTATATATTGCAAAGTTGGTCTCATTAATTTTCCTCCAGCCAATCAACTTCCAACTCATCTAATCTTTCTTGTGCATCCTCGTTACCTTGCCTAGCAGCTTTACGGTACCAGTAGATAGCAGTATTTTCATCTTCTTCTACTCCTGTGCCGTAATCATACATGGTACCTAAATTATACTGTCCAACATCATCACCTTGCTCTGCTGCCATTCGATAATAATAAATAGCTTTATCATAATTACATACAACATGTTCATAGAAATGTCCCAAATTCACGATTTCATCTTTTTCCCCCATCTCTATGATTTTTTCGTAGTACTCAATGACTTTGTTCTCATCTTTTTCTACTCCTATACCATTTTTATAACAATGTATGAGTCGTTTACTTGCTCTAATATCTCCGTTAGCAGCAGATTTATGGAACCATTCAAATGCTTTTACTTGGTCTTTTTCAACTCCAATACCATTCATATAACAATATCCAACATTGCACATTGAATAAGCAGAACCCTTTTCTGCCGCTTTATGATAACATTCATACGCTTTATTAAAATCTACAGAATGATAGTGCCCACATTCGTACATCCACCCCAAATTATTCATAGCGGATATATCACCCTCCTGTGCCAAAGTTTCATATAGTTTGAATGACTTTTCATAATCAGGGACAATATCACATTCACCACAATACATCCATGCAACACGAAATCTTACTTTCTTACTACCTTGTTCCAAAGCCTTATCACCCCAATAAGCAGACTTCTTAAAGTCCTTGATAAAATTAGAGCCAGAATAATACTCAAAGCATAATTGCTCTTGAGCTAATACATATCCTTTTTCAGCAGAAGCAACAATATACGCTTCTGCTAGATCCATAATTTTTGCATCAATGCATTGTTTACCTCTACTATAGAGTAAAACTGGTTTAAGATCTAAGTCGCTTATAAATTTATTGAGATATTCTCTATGTTTTGTTTCATCAAAAAAGTCAGAATTGATATCTCGTAATTTCCTACTCAACTTAATAACTGACTTATAATCTTTGCGTTCTTCAGCTTGTTGCTTTAATTTATCTATATACTTATCATCACCAGACTCTGCAATTATAGACTGTATTTTTTCAGTATCCTCGATATCTATTGACACACCATACAAACCTTCTGTAAAAACTCTAATGAGTTCATCTGCCATTTTTAAATTACCATTTATCACTTGACGAATCATCCATGGTACTGCAATTAAATTGGAAATAGAATCTTCTCGATATACTAAGTCTACAATTTTATCTGCACAATCCATATCACCTAGAAAAGCATATCTTTTGTAAATTGATAATGCTGAATTTATGTTTTTCTCACATCCATCTCCTTCTGCCATATTATCTGCCAACTGAATGCAAGCAAGTTTATAACCTTGTTTGGCTGACAAACGTTCAAGCTGATGAGCCAAACGGAATGCATCCTGATGATTTTGTTCCAAATATAGTTGAGCTACTTCATGTTGAGCTAATGGACAATGTCTTATCTTTCCGTAATTTTTGACCATACAACATGATACACATCCGTGTTTGACTTCTTCCAAACATACTAACAAAGCATTATTATGGCTCAACTCTTTTTTACACTGATTAATATAGTTTTCCTTCTCTATGCAATATGATGAACGCTCCGTATTTATAACTGAATTAATTTTACCCGGTAATGTAGAATGGGTAACTATTTCAAGTGATTGTTTAGACCCTAATACAACTGCAGAAAACAACAAACGTGTTAAAAATACCATACGCTTTAGAGGCTTACTCCTATCTGTACTATTTAGGAAATCTGATTTGTAATCACCTATTGCATATGTAAAATGCACTACTAATGGTGTATCTACATGAATATTTAATGGATTTACTTTATTCCACGCTTCACAATAACTCACTATTTCTGCTGAAGGAAACTCTTTACCTACAATTTCTTTCCAAGTGTCTTTTACACCTCCTAAACAAAAAAGTATGATTTTCTTTACACACTCTATGTCTTTATCATTATTTTGTAAATATTCTGCCAATGCATCGCACCATGTTACATCAGTTCCATCATAGCTAATGACAGTTATCTCATCCACTTTCTTTAGCAACAATGTCAACTCATCATTAGTGGATAAAGCAGTATATATTTCCTTAGGTGTAATCATTAATCTTTTACAATAGTTTTTATAACACGATAGTCATCTGTAATAATACGTATTTCCACGCGTTTTGATAAATCATTATCAATAGGTTTACCGCTTTCAGAAGCAAAATTACCATCACCATCAAGTGCGTTAGTATATGAATAGCCAACAGCAGTAAGCCAATCTTCTATTTGTTCTCTTTCTAATTGATCAAAATTACTATTTGCACATATTTTGCGAATACATTTTACAACTTCATACGCACGCTTCTGCGATAATTCAAGATTTGAAAGATATGGATCACTACCTAATCTTCTGAATGGGAGAGTGTCTGTATGTCCTTCTATACGAACTTCTTTGATATAATTTCTCAATGAATCATGAAGCAATAAATTCATATATAGAGGTATGATATCTTCTAAAGTAGTTTCAAAATGTTCAGACACATCATATTTACCTTCTTCAAAAAGGGTCTCCGCCTCCGCAAATCGAATGGATAAGTCATTATTAATCGCCAAAATATCATTACCAATTTGTTCTTTAAACTCTTCATGCAACTCTTCATATAATTTCTGCCTTGTATCAACATATTCTGTGAATTGTTGTTTTCGTTCTTCTATAAGTTTATGTGCCTGATGCATATACGCAATAGATACGAATAAGAATATTACCATTAGTCCTGTCATCAAGTCTGATACGGACATCCATACATTCATCTTAGCCATATTAATCTTTCTTTTTGATAACTTCTAATACTTCCTTTATTTCATCCATATCATTACCAACCTTTGTAATAACAATTGAAGCAGTTAGCAACTCAGCTGAAATACGAGAAAGTTCAGCTAATTGTTGAGTTACATTATTCTCATTATTGTCGGCCAAAATGTTTTGTACAGTTTGGATAGATTCTTTTGCACTTTCTATATCATCAGCAATTTGCTCTACATACTCTTTTAAAGAACCGGAATTAAGTGCTTGTACCGTATTCTCACGACTTTTTTCATTTGCTAATATGAGTTCACGGATGTTCTTATCATTATTCTTCCTAAGTTCAGTAATAGCGGCTATTATTGCGGTTGCATCTTTACTTAAATCATTATCAACAAGTTCATCATATCTCCGACTAACAAGACGTGATAGAATCAAAGAGCATATCATACCAACGAGTGATGTAAAGAACGCCAACTTTAATCCTTTTAAAAGTACTGGGATACTAGTATCGATATGTTCTGGATCAAATCCAATCAAACCAATGGTGATTCCCGTAAAGGTTCCAAGTACTCCAAGAGTTGATAATATAGAAGGAAGCTGACCAATCCACTGCTTATTATTCTTTAAATCTATGGTTGATGCACTACTGACATAGTAATGTGCCCATGCCCATGTAAAGAAAATGGCTAAGCACAATGTAATTGTTAATATCATAGGATTTTATTTTAAATTTATCTTTTTCTTCTTTAGATAATTCAACAAAGGTACTACTTTTGTGAAATATATCCAAAAGTTTGTGAGTTGAAAATGCTTAAATTAATTTAATTAATTAGAGGAGGGCTATATATAATCTTGTTAGAGTTATATTGTATTTTTCATCCATTCTTGGTATAACGCAACGGGACCTTCGTGCCAGCGTTTGGTGCTCTCTTGTTCCAATTGTTTGTACATATCAGAAGAGTAGATTTGTCGCATGGCTTCAATAACGCTGATATGCTTCTCTGCACACAACATATCTGCCAACCAACTCACTTTGGAAGGCAAAAGCAAATGCAAATTATTTTGGGTCACTTCGGTCATAAGAGTATCTCGTGCGCTTTGGTGAATGTTAATAGTTGTAATGCTTGCTCCGTGTGAAACAAATATTGATCAACGAGTTCGTATGTCTTCAACTCTGCAAG
Organism: Paludibacteraceae bacterium; assembly: GCA_017558065.1. Lineage (GTDB taxonomy): Bacteria > Bacteroidota > Bacteroidia > Bacteroidales > Paludibacteraceae > Colicola. The sequence goes on along the minus strand of JAFYWK010000004.1, from coordinate 3,947 downwards.
CAAGTTTTGTTTGCTCATCAATCCACCTTCGTACAAGGCAAAGCATGTATAAACACGGTCATTTGCCACAGGACCATATACCACATCGTAGTCATGTATAAAGTCCTTGTTAAGGCGGTTATTCATCACGAAATCAATCCATTCGTCGGTAGGAGATTCAAAGAGCAAACACTTAACCGATTGCAACTGGTCTATGTTCAATTCGTATTCATTGACAAAGCCTTTGGCAGCGCGGTTGCCCTTCATCTTTCTACGCACCCATTCCTCGGCTTGCTCATACGAAGTTGTGGTATAGAATCCGCTACCATAATCAAGGGTGCGATTAGGTTCGCGAATCTCAGGTGTCTCAACACACTCTAAACTGCCGTGATAAACTTTCATGGTTTTCGCTGATTGATATAGTTGTCAATATCTTCTACAATCCATTGCGCACTTTGTGTGTGCAACACCTCATAAAACTCCTCCAAATATTCCAATACGCCATATTTGTCCAATTCAAGCATTGCCTGCTCGCCTGTCAGTTGGTGTTTTTGCTTGTATTGCTCAATGCAAAAAGAGATGAAATATGAGATTTCGTTGCTGCGCATGTCAATTCTTTTGGATATTTGGGCGCAAAGTTACACTTTTTTTTCGAGATGTGCAAGAAAAATCGCTTTTTGGGGCGATTTTTATGGTGTGGGGTGTAAAGTGTAGGGTGTAGAGGCGGGGAGTTGCTCGGCGAACTAGCGCCGAGCACTGAACCAATGGCGGGAATTAAGCCTATGCACGAATGAGCGCGAGATCATAATCATTAGGTAAGCTTTTCCGAAAAGTAGTCAACCTTTTTAGGAAGGGAGACAACTTTTTTAGGAATAGAGTATAGTTTTCTAGGTTAATCTTAACAAATAGTACTTTTGATTGGAGCGGAGTTCCTTCGCTCTTCTCTCGTAGTTCTCTCGGTCGTCGGTCGGTGAAATAGGGGAAGGTATAAGAAAAGTAAAAGAGACGGCAATCTTAATAATAAGCATTTTTTATAACCCATACCCATTATCCAATACTCAATATCCATTATCCATTATCCAATACCCAATACCCTAATCACAGCACTACACTTGCGCCTTTCTGGGGGATGTGAATGTTTCTAAAGCCAGCCTCATAGAGGTGGTCTTTCATTGCCTCTTGGGCACTGCTCTCGCCGTGGACAATAAAAGTCTTCTTAATAGCTTTCACATCTTGGCTTGCCGTGAAATACTGAATCATCTCGCTATAATCGCCATGACCCGAAAAGCCCTCAATCTTAGTCACTTGTGCGCGGATACGGTGGTCGTAACCAAAGATACTCACGAAACGCAACTTAGGGTCTTGAATACGCGCACCCAATGAAGTAGGCGTACAATAACCGACAATGAGAATCGTTGTCGTAGGGTCGTCAATATGGTTCGATACATGGTGCTTGATGCGACCCGCCTCCAACATACCCGACGAAGAAATGACAATACAAGGTTGTTCGCTGCGGTTGAGCGCTTTGGACTGCTGCACATCGGTGATATAGCGTAGCGTATTAAAACCAAATGGGTTGGGATCGAAGCGCAAGGTATCGCGCACCTGCTCGTTGAGCGTATCCGCGTAGCGGCGGAAAATCTCAGTAGCATTGGCAGATAGCGGCGAGTCCACATACACGGGTACGCGTTCGAGGCGTCCGTCGTTATACAACTGGTTAAGAACATACACAATCTCCTGCGTTCTGCCCACCGAGAAAGATGGAATGAGCAGTTTGCCCTTCTTATACATACAGGTCTCCTCCACCACGCCGAGTAGTTGTTCTTCGGATACGAGTTCGTCATCGTGCAGGCGGTCGCCATAGGTGGACTCGCAGATGAGGTAGTCGCATTGTGGGAAGGGTTGGGGTGTGCTCAATATATGGCTATGCAGTCGCCCGATGTCGCCCGTGTAGGCGATGCGTTTGACCTCGTTGTGCTCTTGGATAGAGAGATGGATAAGGGCAGAACCAAGCATATGCCCCGAGTTGATGAACTGAAAACTAATCTCATCATCAATGCGATAAGTGGTGTTGTAGTCCACTGTGCGAAAGAGCTTCATCACCTGCTGCGCATGGTGGGTGTCGAAGAGCGGTTTGATGGTGGGTTTGTGTTGGCGATGCATCTTCTTGTTGTACCAACGCACATCCTGTTCCTGAATGAAAGCCGTGTCTTGCAGCATGAGTTCGCATAGGTCGCGCGTAGCGGGCGTGCAGAAGATCTTACCGCGAAAACCAAGACTATATATATAAGGTATAAGACCCGAGTGGTCAATATGCGCATGCGAGAGGAGCAGATAGTGAATATCTTTGGGGTCGAATCCCAGTTCGCGGTTGGCGGCATCGGTCTCCATACCTTTGCCTTGATACATGCCACAATCGAGCAAAATGGTCTTGCCCGAATCGGTCGTGATGAGGTGTTTGCTGCCTGTCACCTCGCCTGCAGCGCCAAGAAATTGTATCAACATATGTGCAGATGTTATGTTATTAACAAATCAGCCGCAATAATCGTGCCGGAAATAAGGCGTAAAGTGATATATATGTATTCAAATCTCCAAATTTATGCACGTTTTCTTGTTTCTTTCAAAAAAAATGACAAAATGTTTGTATATATAAAAAAAAAGATGTAACTTTGCGGCGCTTTAAGTAAAATAAAAGTTAAAAAATAATTATTCACTTAAATTATTAATCAAAATGAAAAAACTGATTTTAGGAATGCTCGTAGTAGCATTGTGCGCATCATGTGCAAGTAAAAAAGTATCTGTTCCAGCAAAGGATGGTGGTTACAAACGTACTGAGATAGTGATCCCTTGTTCAAAAGAGGGTATGGGTGATGCTAAATACTTCCGTGCAACCGGTACATCAACCGCTGTGAATCAAGGTGCTGCTCGTATGGCCGCTTTGGAAAATGCTAATGCATTGGTAAATCGTATGTTGGGTGGTTATATCCAAGGTCTCTCTGTAGATTATAGCCGCAACGTTACTGGCGAGGCAAGAGCTTCTAAGGTACAAGGTATCATCGAAGGTGAGTTCGCAAAATTGGTAAGCGAGAAACTCAACAATGCAGATATCACATGCGAGAAGGGATTCGTACTCCAAGATGGTTTGTTCGAGTATTGGATTTCAATTGCTATTTCTAAAGAGGAAATCGTAGAAGAATTGACCTCAAGATTGGATCAAAACGAAGAGTTGGAAATCGAATTCAACCGCGATCAATTCCGCAAATATGCTGAGGATAAAATGCAAAGCATGCAAGAATTCCAAAATAAATAAAAACGAGCAATCGTATCAATGACTTCAATGGTTTGGGAATTATGGTGGTTCCCAAACCATTGCTCCTAAACCTACGCGACTAAAGATTAATTCATTTGAGAAGCACTTAATAAGGTGAATGCAATGAGAAGAGTTATACTGCTATTTTTGTTTGTGATATGTGCGAATATGATGTTTGCACAGTTTACTGAATTTCAACAGTTACAAGAGCGTTATCAAAAACGTTTTCAACAATTTCGTTCTTCCCAGCAGGAGAAATTCGATGAATATCGCAAGAAACAAAATCAGCGCTATGTTGATTTTATGCGTGAGCAATGGCAGAAGTTTAACTCAATGCCTGCAGTAAAACCAAAAGAGGAAAAACCTGTTCCTCCAGTTATCTATAAAGAACCTACGCCAGCGCCAGCACCTGCTCCAGAACCAGAACCAGCGCCTGCTCCAGAACCAGCGCCAGCACCTGCTCCAGAACCAGCGCCAGCACCTGCTCCAGAGCCAGCACCTGCTCCAGAACCAGAGCCAATGCCTGCTCCAGAACCAGAGCCAGCACCTGCTCCAGAACCAGAGCCAGCGCCTGCTCCAGATCCAGATCCAGCACCAGCTCCAGAACCAGAGCCAATGCCTGCTCCCGAACCAGAACCCGCACCTGCTCCAGAACCAG
>JAFYWK010000023.1 GCA_017558065.1 Paludibacteraceae bacterium | reverse complement strand
TGTAGCGCGTATAAGCGTGAGTTCGGTAGTCTTCCTGATATATACAACTACGAAAACGGTATTCGGACTACGGCGCGTGTCTATAAAGAAATTTATAATGAGCGTGTTTGCACCGATACCAAGCTGTATAACGGAGTGTGGGCATGAGCAAGAAAGTAGCAGTTGTTACCGGGGCTAGTGGTTATATCGGCTCTATGCTCTGTAATGAGTTGGTCAATAGAGGATGGACTGTTTACGGCATATATAGAAATGCTGAAATGTCTGTACCGTCTCACCCCAACTTTATCCCGGTCGTGTGTAGCTTCACCTATGTCACTATAAACCAACTGGATAAAGTAGGTTTTGATAGGGAACACGGTGTAGACGCATTTTTTCATCTTGCATGGGAGACAAAATATCGTTCCCACCCTATGATGCAAATTAACTGTGCCGTTGGGTTACTCAATTACTTTATGGGCGACCAAATGAGTAAACTCAAGGTCAAAACCTTTGTGTTTGGTAGCTCCTTTATACGCTTTGGTTATGACTATGGTGATGGATGGGCGAGTGACCTTGAAACGGTGTATTACGGGGGCGCGAAGTCTTTCTGTGCTCATACGTTGAAGATGTATGCCGCCACTAATGATGCCCCTAGATTTATCGAGGCCATTTTCACTAATGTGTATGGGCCTCATTCCAGAGGTAGATTTTTAGACAGCGTAATCAGCTCTGCCGTGGACAACAAAATCATAGCCACCTCCTCTAGCTGTAAGCAGGAATATGACTTTGTTCATGAGACAGATGCTATAGACGCTCTTATTCATATTGTGGAACGTCACCCCAAGGATAAAGCTATTGGCTCGTATATAATCAGGGGTAGCGAGCGGGGCTACATCTTGAAAGACTATATAAAGACAGTGGCTTTTGAAGCAAAGATTCCTGTGGATAATATTTTCTTTGGCAGTAAGATGGTTATTGACCATCTGGATACCGGGTATAGGGACTTTGTGAGAGATGTTACTACACTTGGCTGGCATCCCAGAGTTGACTTCGATGAAGGCGTTCGTGAACTTATCAAACTTAGAAAGGGGGAATCGTGGCTACAGCGCATTTCGACTGGCGTAAAACGGATATTGAAGGGTGTTATAGGGTAACGCCCTTTACCCATACGGATACAAGAGGGACGTTTACAAAGCCGTTTATGTCAACAGACTTTGTGTATCCGTATTTGCCGAGACTGTCTGTTGACAAATTTCCCATCAACTTCTGTTGCTTTGAAGTCTACTACTCCCATAGCAAGAAGGGTGTTATTCGCGGACTTCACATACAGGGCGAGACATCAAAGCTGGTAACGTGTCAACGCGGACTTATTCAGGATGTTATTGTTGACCTTAGACCTAAATCTCCTACTTACAAAAAGTGGATAGAAGTCTTTCTTCACGATAACGAATCTGTGTTTGTTCCCGCTGGTTGTGCTCACGGCTTCAAGACAGCTTGCTCTTCCACAGTTCTGTATGTTTGTGATGAGGTTTACCAGCCCGAAGCTGATACTGGTATTCGCTACGATGACCCGGATATTGGCGTTAGGTGGGCATGGGAGAACATAAAACCGTGCATCGGAGTAAGGGACAAGAGACTTCCTTCCTTCAAAGAATGGAGCGAAAAGTATGGATACGACAGAATATTTGTATGACAGAGCTACCTATTACGGTAAGGAGTATTTCCGTTGCAGTAGAAAGGAGCGGGA
>JAFYWK010000022.1 GCA_017558065.1 Paludibacteraceae bacterium | reverse complement strand
TGTTCTGCTGCTGGTGCTAACTTTATTAAACTTATTCTTCCCCGAATGGCAACGGAAACTAGGTGAATGGATAAATAAAAAAACAGGAAGAAAAAAACGCACTACAGAATGGGAGGAGTACATCAACCAAATTGAAGAAATGTCCGAGTTAGACGAGGAAAATGATAAGGAGGAGAAGGAATTGTAGGTGTCTGCATGGTATGAATAGAGGAACGCACTTTGAAAAAGGTGCGTTTTTTGTAGGAGAAGGGGTGGTGAAAGGTGCTGGAAATCAGGGTTGTCTCTTGGTAAAGATAGGGTGAGGTCACGATGAGGTCACGATGAAGTCACGATGAAGTCACGATGAGGTCACGATGGCGATAGGTGGCTAACAAGGGGCAAATGAGTGGGGAATAATAGGGTGGAAGGGAGAAAAAACAAGTTTTTCTTGCGTATGTGCATTTTTTGTTGTACCTTTGTAGCGATTTTGCGAAGATATGCCAATTTGGCAGCCGAGATGTGGTTTGGCAAAGTTTTTGTAAGAACAAAATAAGAAATAAAGGAAACGAAAATAATGAAAAAAGAAGTATCAACCAAGAAATTAGTAGAGACGATTATCGAAGGTATTCAAAATCGTAAGGGACAACGCATTGTGACGGTGGATTTGCGTAAGTTGCCAGTGGCTCCAGCCGAGTATTTTATCATCGCCGAAGGTGGCTCGAACACCCAAGTGGCAGCTATCGCAGACGAGGTGGACAGTTTTGTTCGTACCGTGACTCATGTGCACCCATTGTTCGTAGATGGACGCGACAATGCAGAATGGATTGTGCTGGACTACGGCAATATCTTCGTGCATATCATGCAACGCGAACCACGCGCCTACTATGACATTGAGCACCTGTGGGCGGATGGCAAGATTACCGAAATCCCTGAGGTGTAAAAAAAGCCTACCCCCACCCCCTCCCTGAAAGGAGGGGAGAGTAAGAGAGTGAAAATTATTTAACCCTAATAGATTATATGGCAGAACAGAAACCTAAACAACCCAACCAACCTAAAAATCAAGACAAGAAGCCAAAGCGTTCGCCGTTGACTTGGCTCTATTATGCTATCATGATCGGTCTGCTGATCTTTTTCTTCTACCCTGTGGGTGGAGAGAAAGGTATAGACAAAGATCTGAGTTACACCAAGTTTACTGCGTATGTGGAGAACGATGCCGTGGCTTCCGTAACGGTATATGACGACAATACCGCCGAGGCGAAGATTCGTCCTGAGAAATATGTCTTGGTGTTCAACAACCAAGAGAAAGGCGAGAACGCCAACGGCAAACTGAAGATGCATGTGCCTTCCGTGGAGGAGTTCGCCAAGTATATTGACGGCGTGAACGCTACTCGCAAAGAGGCAGGCAAAGCAGCTATAGATGTCAGTTACGCCAAGTCCAAGGGCGACTGGTACCTCATACTGGTGAATATTCTGCCGTTCTTGCTGATTGTGCTTTTCTTCGTATGGATGAGCCGCGGTATGGCAAACGCTGCTGGCGGCGGTCCTGGTGGTATCTTCAATGTGGGCAAAGTGAAAGCAGAAGTGCAAAACAAAGACAAGAAAGATAAAATCACCTTCAAGGATGTGGCAGGTTTGGCAGGCGCAAAGCAGGAGGTAGAGGAGATCGTTTCCTTCCTCAAGAACCCTACCAAATACACCAACTTGGGCGGTAAGATTCCAAAGGGCGTGCTGCTCGTAGGCCCTCCAGGAACGGGTAAGACATTGCTCGCCAAGGCAGTGGCAGGCGAGGCGAATGTGCCCTTCTTCTCAATGTCGGGTAGCGACTTTGTGGAGATGTTCGTGGGCGTAGGTGCCAGCCGTGTGCGCGACTTGTTCCGCCAAGCGAAAGAGAAAGCACCTGCGATTATTTTTATCGATGAAATCGACGCAGTGGGTCGTGCCCGCGGTCGCAACAATATGATGGGTGGCGGTAACGATGAGCGCGAATCAACGTTGAACCAGTTGCTCACCGAGATGGACGGTTTTGGTAGCAATTCGGGTGTGATCATTCTGGCAGCGACTAACCGCGCCGATGTGTTGGATGCTGCGCTATTGCGTGCGGGTCGTTTTGACAGACAGATACATGTGGAGTTGCCTGACTTGCAAGAGCGTAAGGAGATCTTTGGCGTGCATATAGCAGGCATTAAGATTGATAAGGACTTGGATATTAATTTCTTGGCTAAGCAAACGCCAGGTTTCTCGGGTGCGGATATTGCCAATGTCTGCAACGAGGCGGCATTGATTGCAGCGCGTAATGACCATAAGTCTGTCAGCCGACAAGACTTCATGGACGCGGTGGACCGTATCATAGGCGGTTTGGAACGCAAGAACAAGATTATGACCGAGGAGGAGAAACGCTCGGTGGCGTATCATGAGGCAGGTCACGCGACTATCTCATGGTTGTTGCGTTGGGGCAATCCGCTCGTCAAGGTGACTATTGTCCCTCGTGGCATGGCGCTGGGTGCTGCGTGGTATCTGCCAGAGGAGCGACAGCTGACCAACAAAGACCATATCATGGATAACCTCTGCTCTCTGTTAGGCGGTCGCGCTGCGGAGGAAGTGTTCCTGCAACAGACCTCTACGGGTGCGCTCAACGACCTCGAACGTGCGACCAAACAGGCATACGCCATGGTGGCATACTATGGTATGTCCGACAAACTCAAGAATATCAGTTACTACGATTCTACGGGTCGCTACGATATGGGATTTGCGAAGCCCTATTCGGAGAAGACCGCCGAAGTGATTGATAGTGAGACGAGTGCTATCATTGCTGAGCAGATGGCGCGTGCGAAGAAAATCCTCAAGGAGAATGCTGAAGGACATAATAAGTTGGCTCAGATGTTGATTGAGAAAGAGGTGATTACCTCTGATGATGTGGAGACAATCCTTGGTCCTCGCCCTTGGGTGAGCCGTACCGATGAAATCATTGAGGCAAATGAGGCGATGAGGCGAGAAGGCGAGGAGGCGAAAGGCGAGAAGAAGAAACGTGCTCCAAGGAAGAAGAAAGAGGAGGTTCAGAAACAGGAACAAGGAACCAAGAGCCAAGACGAAATGGCAAAGGATAGTGTGGAAGAAAATAAAAATTGAAGAAAATTATAGAAAATTAACCAAAATTTGTGAATATGAAAAAGTTAATTCTATGCATCATGGTGCTGGCGTTGTCGCTCGTAGCGGTAGCGCAACAACCACAGCCACTGCCAATTGATTCGGCAGTTCGCGTGGGAAAGTTAGAGAATGGTCTGACTTATTACATTCGTCACAATGAATATCCTAAACAACGTGCGGAGTTCCATATCGCACAAGCCGTAGGTGCAACCATGGAAGAAGACCACCAAAATGGTTTGGCTCACTTCTTAGAGCACATGGCATTCAACGGAACACAGCACTTTGCAGGCAAAGGGATCATTGAGTACTTTGAGTCTATCGGTGTGAATTTCGGTGGAAACATCAACGCCTACACCTCACTCGACGAGACTGTTTATCGCCTCTCTGAGGTTCCAACCGTTCGCGAAGGAATCATTGATTCAGCACTGTTGGTAATGCACGACTGGGCTTGCGGTCTTTTGCTCTTGGAAGAAGAGATTGACAACGAGCGTGGTGTAATCCGTGAAGAATGGCGTACCGGTGCACAAGCTAACCGCCGTATGTGGAAAGCCATCAACCCACTTAAGTACCCTGGTAGCCAATATGCAAAGCGCGATGTAATTGGTGACACCGCCGTGATTAACAACTTTACTTATGATGCACTTCGCGACTATTACAAGAAATGGTATGGTCCTGACAATCAAGCTATTATCGTTGTAGGTGATATTGATGTGGATGAAATCGAACAAAAGATTAAGGATTTGTGGGCAAATGTGCCTGCACGCGTGAATCGTGGCGAGCGTCCATTGTACTCTGTGGATGACAATACGGAGCCCATCGTAGCAATCGTTCGTGACAAAGAGGCACAATACACCCGTATTGAAATGGAGTTCAAGAAACCTCAATTGCCAAAAGCACTCCGTGGCACTGATATGGCTTATTTACAAAGTCTTGCCATTGAACTTGTTTGCGATATGTTCAACAACCGTCTCTCTGAGTTGGCAATGAAGCCTGAGGCGACCTTTGTGGGTGCAGGTTCATATTATGGCGAATTGGTGAAGGAGAAAGATGCGTTTGTGGCAATCTATTTGGCTAAGCAAGGTCAAGAGGTGGCGGCATACAAAGATCTGCTCACCCAATTGGAGAAGATGCGTCGCTATGGTTTTACTCACGCAGAGCTTGACCGTGTGAAGAAAGAGACTTTGGCTGCTTATGAGAAATCCTACAATGAGCGCAATACCGTACGCAATATCATGTACGCACAAGAGTGTATCCGCCACTACTTGAGCGATGAACCTATTCCAGGTATCGCATGGGAGTATGAGAAGGTACAACAACTCTTGCCTATGTTGAGCGTGGATATACTCAACCAAATTGCGCAAAACTTGGTAACTGATGAAAACCTTATCATTTCTTTCCAAGCTCCAGAGGACGAAAACGTAGTTATTCCTACCGAGACAGAAGCAGTGGAGTTGTTAGCCGCTGTGAAGAACGAGGAGATTGAAGCACCCGTAGAGGAGGCTATCCGCGAAAACCTTGTGGAGACTGCTCCAAAGGCAGGTAAGATTAAGAAGACTGCGTTCATTGAGAGTTTGGGTGCAACCGAATGGACATTATCTAACGGTGTTCGCGTTGTGGTGAAACCTACTGAATTTAAGCAAGATGAGATTTTGTTCCAAGGAGTATCGAAGGGTGGTGCATCGTTAGTGGCAACAGAGGATCTGCCATCGTCTATGTTGGCTAGCACTATTGTTGATTTTAGCGGTTTGGCAGACATGTCCATGACCGATTTGCAGAAGGCTTTGACGGGTAAGAATGTATCACATTCTGCTTCTATCAACAATAACACCGAGATTGTTAGTGGTTCTTCTACTGTGAAGGATTTGGAGACATTGCTCCAACTTAACTACTTGTCTTTTACTGCTCCACGTCGCGATGAAGAAGCTTATCAAACATTGGTTAGTGTATTGAATAGCCAGTTGGCCAACCGCGATAAGAACCCTAAAGCAGCGTTCTCTGACTCTATTCAGATGATGGCAAATAATCATTCGCCTCGTACTGTGTTGCAAGATTTGGCTTGGTTGGAAAAGGTGAATTTGGATAAGGCATTGGAGATTTATAAAGCGCGTTTTGCTAATCCTGCAGACTTCGTATTTACTTTCGTAGGTAATGTAGATCCAGAGGATGAAGCATTCCAAAAATTGGTTTGCACATGGTTAGGAGGTTTGAAGACTACAAAGAAGAAAGAGAATGTTCGCGATAATGGTGTGCGCGCTCCACAAGGTATCAATAAGAATTATTTCACTCGCTCAATGGAGACTAAAACAGCAAGCAATCGTATTCAATATACGTCATACCATATGCCTTATACCTTGGCAAATGACTTGAATATGGAGATGATTGGTCGTATTCTCTCTACTCGCTACTTGGAGTCTATCCGCGAGCGTGAGGGTGGTTCATACGGCGTAGGTTGTTCGGGTATGATGGATATTATGCCTGTGCCATGTGCGCGTTTGATTATGCAGTTTGATACAGATCCCGAGAAACAAGAGAAACTCATGAGCATCATCCACGAGGAAGTGATGACCATAGTGGAGAATGGTCCTTTGGCTAAAGATCTACAAAAAGAGAAAGAGTCCATGCTCAAAGATTTCCAAGAGGACTTGGAGAAGAATAGTTACTGGCGTCAAGCGTTGGATATATACTATAGATTTGGCATCAACTATATCACCGATTACAAGGCAGCTGTAGAAGCGATTACTGCTGAAACAGTGCAAGCAACTTTGAAGAAGTTGGTAGAATCTGGCAACGTGTTCGAGGTAGTGATGCTGCCATAATAGCACATAACATAGAATAGAAAAACTCCTACTCTCGTTGAGGGTAGGAGTTTTTGCGTTGATAGAGAAGATTATCTTTCGTGTAGCAAGGTCGTGCACCCCTCCATGAGGTCGCGGTAGGTGGCTTCGAAGTCACCTGTGTACCACGGATCGGCTACGTCGCGGTTCAATAGACGGTGAATCTTAGGTTGAGGGAGTGCGGCATCGCGCTGCATAATATCCTCGCCCAAGACGCGGCGGAGATTGCGGATATTGTAGTCCTCCATGCAGAGAATCATGTCGAAGTTCTCATAATCCTCACGCGTAATCTGACGAGCCGCATGGCGGGTGAATGGCACACCGTGTGCCGACAAACAACGTTTGGCTGGCGGGTAAATATCATTGCCAATCTCCTCGCGCGAAGTGGCGCAGGAATCAATGATATATGTCGCATCTTGCGCCACCAGATGGCGCATAATCATCTCTGCCATGACGCTGCGGCAGATATTGCCATGACAAACAAATAGAATCTTTTTCATTTCTTCTCTTCTTTTGCTTTAGGAACCACAAATCCCACTACGATACAGCCTATCAGTCCTGCTATACCCACGATAATGTCCACTGTCTTATTCGGAATAAAGAAAATAATGGACACACTCACCATCGTCGCCATCAAGGCAATAATGTACAGGCGCTTGCGCATGGTGAGTCCCCCTTTCTCCTTGTAGTCGCGAATGTATTTGCCCAAGAAGGATTGCAATAGCCATGCTTGCAAGCGTGGCGAACTCTTGTAGAAGCACCACGAGGCAAGCAATACAAAGGGTGTGGTGGGCAACCCTGGCACCACCACACCTATTGTTCCTAATGTAACGGCAATGCAACCGCAAACAATATATATATATCGTAATGCAATTTGCTTTTTTGCCTGTTTAGGATGTTGCATTGCGTATTATTGTTTGGTGAAGATAAGTTCGTCTTCAATGCCAATCACTGCCATCGAAACACCAATCTGTGTGCTCGAAATAGCGGTGAAGATACCACATTCAAATCCGTCGAACAGTTGTGCGAACTCATCATCGGTGTTGTATTCCACAGGAACCAGCACGCCCATGCCTGCTCTTGGGCAGTAGTGCACTTTGCCCGTTGCAGTGCCGTCTTGTGAGCCAGACAAACTCTCTTTGGTGTAATGAATCTGGCAATCGCCGTTCTCGTCCACGGTAATCGTCATTTTCATGCCCATAATACCCGCGTTGGCTTCTGTAGCCCACGAACCCACGAGGTTCTTAGGTGCTACAGCGGCACGAGGTTGCTTGGTGAGCGTTTTCTCGCCACCGAACTTGAATCGGAGTTGGTTCATGTCAATGGCTGCAATGTCGAAACTTTTGGTGCTTTCACCGATATAAGTGATTTGACCCGTGAGCGCTTCTTTATCAAAAGCAATCACGTGCATCATACTGCCGTCCAGAATGCCGTCGTCTTCCATGATGAGGGTAGCAATCGTGCCGACCTCTTCTTCGTTAGGGTAAATCAATAGGTGTCGCGCGCTGCCACTGGTGGTTTCTTCTTTCCAGTAGCCCGTGAGCGAAAATGCCTCTACAGGTTTGTTGGCTTTGGTAAAGGTGACCTCTCCGCTCGCCATTAGAATGGTGAGTGTGGTGTCGTTGATGACCTGAATCTTAGGCGATCTGCCATCGCCCACCAGTGTTCCCTTGCCATTGCTTGCTGTATAGGTGAGTTGGAAGGCCTCTGTTTGAATCTCCTCCGCTCCCTCGTATGTGATGAGATTGGCCGAGGTGGCGTCCACTACATCCAAACCATACCATTGTCCCTCTGCATCAGAGGTGTTAGCCCAAAAACCAACGAGGGTATCAGGGTAACGTGTGGGCTCATTGGTTGAACCACAACTTGTAACTACCAAAGCTACAAGAACTGCGAAAGCAGTAAAAAGTAATTTTCTTGTCATAATCATTATAGTTTGCTTAAAATTATTTGTGCGGCATTCATTGGTGCGGGTTCGTCACCTAATATGTGTTGGATTGCTTTGTAATCGCTTTGCATGTGTGCTCTATATGGTTCATCGTTGAGCAATATAGATAATTCTTTCTCGATGTTGGATGTCGTAAATTTTTGACCAACCAACTCTTTGATCACTTCTTTTCCTGCAATAATATTAACGAGTGTAAAGTGTTTGATTTTGAATAGGATAGGTTTGATTAACCATTCCAAGTATTTGCTTCCTGTCACATGATAGACGGCTGTCTGCGGACAACCTATAAGGGCAGTCTCCAGTGTGGCAGTGCCCGAATTGACCACAGCGGCTCTGGCTTGTGATAATAGTGTGTAGGTGTCGCGAGTCAGTTCCTCTCCTTGTAGGTAGGGGTGATAAAAGGCATCTTCGATGCCTGGTGCAGCTGTCACTACGATACGGTATTGGTTGCCAGCCACTTGTCGCGCTGCGGCTAGCATGATGGGCAAGCAATGGCTGATCTCGCTACGGCGTGAGCCAGGGAGAAGGGCAATGGTGGAGTTATGTAGAGTGGTGTAGTGTGGTGTAGAGTGGTGTAGCGTGGTGTTGAAAGTGCGGATGGAGTCGGCGGTGGGGTTGCCTACATAGCGACACTTATAGCCATACTTAGCATAGAAAGCTGGCTCGAAGGGAAAGATACCGAGAATCTCGTCGCAGTATTTTGCAATGCTATGTACGCGCCACTCTTTCCATGCCCATATTTTTGGTGGTATGTAATAGACGATTCGCGTGTGTGGCAGGTGCTTGCGGCAGAACTTAGCGATGCGCAGGTTGAATGATGGATAGTCTATCAGTATCAGCGTGTCGGGTTGCTCCGATAGCATAGCTTGTTGTGCCGTGCGCAAGTTGCGGCGCACTTTGTGCAGATTGGCAATCACCGCCACAAAACCCATATACGCCATGTCGCGATAGTCCACACGAATATCGCAACCCTCAGCGCGCATCTTATCGCCACCCAACCCAACAAAAACCGCTTGCGGGTCTTTGGCCCGCAAGGCTTTCATCAGATTCGATCCGTGAAGGTCGCCCGATGCTTCTCCTGCGATGATAAAATATTTCAAACGACTAATCCTTAATTATTAATTCAAAATTCTTAATTACCCCCCCCCTATGCCATAAACGCGATACTGGCGATGAGGTAGGGTAGTGCACCTATCAGTACGCCTTTGGCCAGTTTCCAGACTTCCATTGTGTAGAACACAAACAGCAGGGCTAAGTTCGGAAATATGCCCACTTGCATAATCTTGCCCAAAATAGGGCCCATCATATCCATATTGAACGCCTCAAAAGTGTACCACAAATTGAAGCGCTCAATATATATGTATCCCACCACGGCTGGTAATATCAGTCCCAGCAGGATGCCAATCCAATATTTATCAAATCTCTGCGTAGGCGGTTTGATCTATTGTGCAGGGTTGCACGCTGACATAATGGTTCTCCATTGCCCAGATGTCGGTCTCCTCTGCTTCGGGTTCCATATTCACAAATTCTCCAGCCAGCCAGTAGTATTTCTCGCCGTTTTCGTTCACGCGTTCTTCCATCTCTTTTTGCCAGAATCCACGGCACTGGCGTGTCCAACGCACTCCTTGCAGTGGACCTACGGGTGCATTGACATTGTAGCACACGCCGTATGGCATGCCCTCTTCTAGAAGATGACGGGTGAGCTCGAGGATATAAGTCTCCATATGGCTAAAATCCGCGTCCATACTGTGGTCGTCAATCGAATAACCAATAGCGGGAATGCCATGTTCTGCGCCCACAAACACAGCGCCCATCGTGCCAGAGTAAATGACGTTGATCGCTGCGTTCGAGCCGTGGTTGATACCACTGACAAGCAGATTGATGCGCGCAGGGTCGCCATCAAACAGCACATCCAGTGCCAGTTTCACGCAGTCGCTGGGGGTGCCGTTGGTGGTATATATAGTGGCGTTTTTATGCCATTCTTCGCTGCCCCAGTCAGGGTCGTTGAGTTCGCGAAGATACATGGGCTGTTGCACGGTGATGGCGTTGCTCATGCCGCTTCGTGGCCCATCTGGGGCAACGACAGTCACGTGCCCCAGTTGGGTCAAGATACGTACCAGCGTCAGGATGCCTTTCGCTCCCCAGCCGTCATCGTTGGTAATCAGAATCTCCATTATCCTACTACTGCCCAAACCACATCAATCACTTTCTTAGCCAACTCATCTGCCTCTTCCATCGTGGCTGCCTCTGAATATACGCGAATGATTGGCTCGGTGTTCGACTTGCGCAAGTGTACCCAACCGTCGGCGAAGTCAATCTTCACGCCGTCCTTGTCGTTGATACGCTCGCCTGCGAACTTGCCCTTCACTGCCTCCAGCACTTTGTCCACATCAATCTCAGGGGTGAGGTCGATACGGTTCTTCGAGATGCAGTAGTCTGGGAAAGTGGCACGCAGTTCGCTTACCTTGCAACCTTTTTGTGCTAAGCTGCTGAGGAACAAAGCGATACCTACCAATGCATCGCGACCGTAGTGGCTCGCTGGGTAAATCACACCACCATTGCCTTCGCCACCAATCACAGCGTTGGTGCGTTTCATCTCGGTGGTCACATTCACCTCGCCTACAGCGCTGGCGCTATACGAACCGCCATGTTTAACGGTCACGTCGCTCAACGCGCGAGTAGATGACATGTTGCTCACCGTGTTGCCTGGTGTGTGGCTCAATACATAGTCTGCCACGCTCACCAATGTATATTCTTCGCCAAACATCTCGCCGTTCTCGCAGATGATAGCCAAGCGGTCCACATCTGGATCTACCACGAAACCTACATCGGCTTTGCCCTCACGCATGAGGTCTGAGATCTGTGTCAAGTTTTGTGGAATTGGCTCTGGGTTATGTGCGAAATGACCTGTTGGCTCGCAGTTGAGTTCGATGATATTCTTCACGCCTAACTCTCTGAGAATAGCAGGGATAGCCAAACCACCCACAGAGTTCACGCAGTCGATTGCTACGGTGTAGTTCTTTGCCTCGATAGCAGCTTTATCCACCAATTCGAGTGCCATCACGTCGCGCACATGGTCTGGCAAATAGTCGCGATGGGTGATCTTGCCCAGGTCATCTACATCGGCGAAGTTAAAGTCCTCTGCTTCAGCGATGGCCAGCACCTCTTTGCCCTCTTGGTCGTTGAGGAACTCGCCTTTCTCGTTCAGCAGTTTGAGTGCGTTCCATTGTTTGGGGTTGTGGCTGGCAGTCAAGATGATACCGCCTGCGGCTTTCAATCCGGTGACAGCCAACTCGGTGGTTGGGGTAGTTGCCAAACCGATATTGATCACATCATATCCCATACCAATCAGCGTTCCGCAGACTAGTTGGTCCACCATCTCGCCACTCAAACGAGCGTCGCGACCAACCACGATAGTCTTGTTGTCTGGAATCATTGCTTTGCGTTGTGTGGCGTATGCTGCGGTGAAGCGCACCACGTCCACTGGGCTCAAGCCCTCGGCCACGCGACCACCGATAGTGCCGCGGATGCCTGAAATACTTTTTACAAGTGCCATAGTATTAGAATCGTTTAATTTTAATTTTCATGTCAAATCCATAGGGAATCACGTTGCTGTTCTGGTTGGTGAATCCCAACTTACTGGGGCAGATGATTTTGCATTCCGCACCAGTATATTTCATATGCTCCAGCGCAATCAGCCAACCGGTGCATGCGTTTTCGGGTGGCGTCATGTTGGCTGGCGTAAACTGAATCTGTGGTGTTGCGCCTTGGTAGTCGTCTGCATTCCAATAGCGTATGGTGTCGGCGTATGCGTTCAGGGTGTATTGGATGTACTGAATCAATACATTATCTTTGACTTTCAATGCGGGTTTGGTAGTGTCGCCTTGTGCCACTAAATGGAAATAGTAGTTATCATAACCGGGGATTTTCCAATACACTTTGTCGCCCCATTCTGTGGGTTCTTCATTCACCACTTGTATGCCTTGTAGCTTGATGAAGTTCTCAATCAGTTTTTCTTCTTCTTTGAGTGCATTGGAATACGTGTTGTTGTTGCATCCTGCGAAGATGCAAACGGCCAAAAATAAGATATAGATACTTGCTTTTTTCATTCGTTGTTGATTGTCAATGTGATAACTAAGTTTGTATAGGGTTTGATGATACGCGTTCCTTCTGTTCCGTAGGCGGTGTACCAAGGCGCGATGATGCGCATTTGCTCGCCTCGACTCATTTGTTTGATGCTTCTGTTGATGGCCATAGGCAACTCGCCGCTGCCTACCACGACTGGCTCTTCCACGTCCGCCACAAGCGAGCCATCGAGTTCGCTCATCTGCATGTGCAGCAGAATGTGTTCGCCCGTCTGCAATGAGTCAGCGTGTTGGCGAATGATTTTGGCGTACCAAAATCCAAAATCGTCCAGCACATATGCCGCGCTATCGTTGTTCACCCATTCGCGACAGGCCTTGTCGGCGGCGCTGGCCATCTGCATGTTAAACGCCATTTGTGCCATCAGGGCAGAGTCGGGTTCTTGTTTCTCGCTCAGTCGGCGCACTTGCTGTGGTTGCTGCGTACAGCCCACCATCCACAATAGCCAATAGCCAATCACCAATAGCCTAATCGCCAATCGCCTCATCGCCTTACTTCGCTATGCGAAGCAGATATTGTCCGTATTGTGTCTTCTCCATCGCTTTACCCAAAGCGCGAAGGTCGTCTGTGCTAATCCAACCTTGACGCCATGCTATCTCCTCGATGCAGCTGACATAGAAACCTTGACGGTTTTGGATGGTAGCAATGAAGTTACCAGCGTCCAACAGACTGTCGCAGTTGCCTGTGTCGAGCCATGCAAAACCGCGCTCAAACAGCTTGACTTGCAACTGACCTTCTGCCAGATATACTTTGTTCAGATCGGTAATCTCATACTCGCCGCGTGCGCTGGGTTGCAGTACGGCTGCTTTCTCGCAAACGGTTGAGTCATAGAAGTATAGACCGGGTATAGCATAGTTGCTCTTTGGCTCTTTAGGCTTCTCCTCCAGCGACAATACTTTGCCTGTTTCGTCAAACTCTACCACGCCATATGCGGTAGGATCTTGCACTTCGTAACCAAAGATACATGCGCCGCAACTGCCGCTCTCCACTTGTTTGACAGCATCGCGCAACATCTGACCAAAGTGCTGACCGTAGAACATGTTATCGCCCAAAATCAAGCAACCTGGCTCGCCGTTCAGGAACTCTTTGCCCAGTACAAATGCTTGAGCCAAGCCATTAGGCACTTCTTGAATCTTGTATTCAAAACGCATGCCAAGGCGACTTCCGTCGCCCAACAACTCCTCAAACATAGGCAAGTCGCGAGGGGTAGAGATTATCAATACCTCACGAATACCTGCGCGCATCAATGCTGACAAGGGATAATAAATCATTGGCTTGTCATATACGGGCATAATTTGTTTGCTAATCGCCTTGCTGAGCGGATACAAACGAGTGGCACTACCACCTGCTAAAATGATTCCTTTCATAATCAAATCGTTTTTTTATTGCATTTGGGCGCAAAGGTACAAAAAAAGATGCACATTTGCAAGAAAATCGCGCGAAAGTTTACTTTCAGGCGCGATTTTCTTGCAAATGGGCTGCATAAAGCGTCCGAAGGTACAAGGTTTCGCTTTATGCGAGGACGAAGTCCGCGTTTATAACGCTGCAATTACTTCTATTTCCACCAATCCGCCTTTGGGGAGTGCAGCTACGGCTACAGCCGAACGAGCAGGGAATGGAGCCGTGAATAAGGTAGAATACACCTCGTTCAGAACGGCAAAGTTCGCCATGTCGGTCAAGAATACGGTAGTTTTGATCACGTGACTTGCATCTGTGCCTGCGGCTTTCAGGATGGCTGCCACGTTCTTTACGGCTTGCTCAGCTTGGCTACGAAAATCTGCGCCTGCAAACTCACCTGTAGCTGGGTCGATACCTAATTGTCCACTGGCAAACAGCATGCCGTTTGCCTTTACTGCCTGACTGTACGCACCAATCGCTGCGGGCGCCTCTAATGTTGAAATAATCTCTTTCATATCTTTATTATTTATAAATCTCTCATATCCCATATTCAATATCCAATACCCAATATCCCATATCCCATACCCCATATCCAATGCCCCATATCCAATGCCCCATATCCCATATCCCATACCCAATATCCCATACCCCATATCCAATATCCTCTGCAAAGGTACTGATTTTTTCTTATATTTGCAAATTTTTTATTCTTGTTTTCCCACAGATCACTTTTGCTGCCTTAACCAACCCCACTTGCTCTTTTTTTTCTCCGTCACGTTACCGACACATAACCGACACATAACCGATACATATGAATACCCTATGAATACCCCACGAATGCTCTATGAATATTCCTATCCTTAGAGAAGTATGGTAGAAAGCGAACGGAAATATACCCTATGGTAATTGTATGCCCATTCTCTACACACGTACGCGCGCGCCCGTACAATAATATATCGCGTGCGCGAGTATGCTACTTAGTCGTAGCTATGCTGTTTCAGTAAATTTATACTAAAAAACGCAGTGTTGATTTTCAGTTACTTACAAAGAAAGTGATGTTTTTTAGCATTTTTTCTTCCTAAAAATTTGGTCAGTTCAGAAAAAAGCAGTACCTTTGCACCCGATTTGCGCCTGAAGCGAGTGAGCTTCGAAAAAGGCAGAAAATCACACTGAAAATCGTAACGCTGAAAATCAGCCACTTACGAAGAAAGTGATAAAAAATTGCAAAAAAGTTGCTTAAAAATTTGGTCGGTCCAAAAAAAAGCAGTACCTTTGCAGCCGATTTCGCGATAAACGAAAAGTGAAGCGAAAATCAACAGTGATCTTTGAGAGATTGAAGCAATAATGTAGTACAAGCGAGTAGGAAAATCTACTCAATTGGGAAACTGAAAAACGTGTAATACGAAAATTTATATTATACGGTTCCCGTTAATAAGTACACAATAGATTAAGGTTATTCTGAGCTAAAAAATTAATTTCTTTTTACAACGAAGAGTTTGATCCTGGCTCAGGATGAACGCTAGCGACAGGCCTAACACATGCAAGTCGAGGGGCAGCGCGGAGCAAGCTTGCTTGTTCTGGCGGCGACCGGCGCACGGGTGCGTAACAGGTGTGCAATCTGTCCATAATCGGGGAATAGCCCAGCGAAAGTTGGATTAATGCTCCATGTGAGTTTTAGAGGCATCTCTTTAATTTGAAACGCAAGGATTATGGGTGAGCACGCTTCTGATTAGGTAGTTGGTGAGGTAACGGCTCACCAAGCCGACGATCAGTAGGGGTTCTGAGAGGAAGGTCCCCCACATTGGAACTGAGACACGGTCCAAACTCCTACGGGAGGCAGCAGTGAGGAATATTGGTCAATGGACGGAAGTCTGAACCAGCCAAGTCGCGTGAAGGATGAAGGTTCTATGGATTGTAAACTTCTTTTATTCGAGGGTAAAACAGCGGACGTGTCCGCTCTTGCAAGTATCGAATGAATAAGC
>JAFYWK010000021.1 GCA_017558065.1 Paludibacteraceae bacterium | reverse complement strand
GACTCGAACCGGCGACCCACGCATTACGAATGCGTTGCTCTACCAACTGAGCCACAATGGCAAGAGCGTCGGGTAGGGTGGTGTAGCATTGTGTACGCCAAAATTACCGAACGCGACTGCAAAAGTACTGCTTTTTTTGGAAATATGCAAATATTTTTGCGTATTTGAGTAAATTTTTGTAATTTTGTCGGCGGAAGTAGAATTACATAAACAAAAATTACTAAAAATTAAACCAAAATTATCCAAAATTTCAAGGAGCATTTTTAAGACAATTCACGTCAATTAAGTCGTCAATTAATGTCAATTCGAGGTTACTCTTTTGTTTTTGCTTTAATGAAATGCAGCAAAGCCGCATTTGGAGAGCAAAACAAAATGAAGGAAACATAATATAAACAAAAATCATATCAATTGGCATAATTAGCGTAATTAGCCGTTTATAATAATTTTGAGTAATTTTTTATAATAAATTCTAATTTTGGGAGTACATAATTTTCGGAGAGAAAGCACCTATGAAAAAGACACTGATTCGGACAATAGCATGTATCGCCATGGCAGCCATCATAGCTGCCTTCGGACGCGCATGCAATAATGATAATACAACCATGCCAAATCAACCCTCATACCCCATGCAAGTAGATAGCACCGAACTGCTCACCATCTACGACATTACCGACTGTCCGCTCGATCTGGCATGCGGACAAATGCCCGACACAGCACAAGAAAATGTACTACTTTGTGCCGCCGCTGCCTTCACAGGCAAATGCCTCAATCACTTCGAACACAGCAATATCCTCGGACCACATATTTCGGGTGGGATGTTATACGAAGGATATACCGAAGATAAAGACGGAATACCATTCGCAGAGCGATATGCGCTCTTTGTATGGGAAGGCAAGGGACTGAATGGCAAGATGTTAGGTAAGCGGATATGCAGCTTTCCATGCGAGGAGGTGTTGCATAACGCCGTTGAGCATGGTGGCATGGCGTTTACCCAGCATTGGGTGATCCAAAATGGGGAGATATATGAGCACAAGATTCAGCCGATGGACAGGGTGGAGCACTTCCGTTCGATTTGTCAGAAGGGCGATCGATTCTATGTGATGGCCAACCGTGAGGAGATGGCGTATCAGGACTATCTGCAAGCGCTACTGGACGCAGGCGTGGAGCATGCACTATACATGGATATGGGTGCGGGATGGAATCATTCGTACTATCGAGACGAGAATGGCAAGGTGCATATATTGCATCCGAAGGGGCACGATTATCCGACGAACTGGCTGGTGGTGATGCGGTGAGGAGCACGGAATCAACAAACTGGTAACGAATAAATAACGAACAAAAGGTACAATAATGAAAAGAACACGATTTTTAATCCTAATCTCTGTAGTAGCAATACAATCAATTTTTCATGTAACATTAGCACAATTTACTATCAACGATAAAGCCGTTGTTTATAATGCTACTGATAGCATATTCATGTGCGCCATCTCGGATAGCCTATTTGCGACTGACTATCCAGCAAAGATACATCCCGATACGATATTTAGGATGGATCAATATTTTGATACTATTATTACGATGGACACGATTGTGGTACTGGATACGATTACTCTGCTGGATACGATAGTATGGCTTGATACTGTCTATATGGTAGATACGGTTATCGCGTTGGATACGATAAGCTTGACAGATACGTTGGTATGGCATTCGATGCGGCTGAATGATACGATCTTGCAGGTGAATGATAGCATAGTTTTTGAAGATGTGAGAGGTAATAAGGCGTATCATCTGACAGCATATTTCAACAACGGCGACAGTATGTGCTACGCCATCACATTTACGAACCTTCCGATTGTGGTGCTAGAAGGTGAGTTTGGCTATGATTACGTAGAGGGGGTGGTAGATATGTGTCATCCAGATAGTATAGGGAGTATGCGTGGTATGTGTGCTAAAATCAAATGGCGTGGAGGTTCTACCAATGTGTCAGGCAAGCACAAACGTAATTATACCATGAAATTCATTAATGAAAAAGGCAAGAAACAAAAACGTCAGTTCTTTGGACTTCGCACGAGCAACTATTGGATTTTGAATGCTGGTCAGGTGGATTTGTCGCGTTGCCGCAATATGGTATGTCATGAACTTTGGCAGGATATGGCTACTAAGCCATATTATATATACCAAGCTCCCGAGGCGATTACCAACTCCAGAGGTAGGTTTGTGGAAGTGATTCTGAATCAAGAGTATATGGGATTATATAGTATGTGCGAGAATGTGGATCAAGAGCAAATGCAGTTGGCAGAACATGATGAAGATAATGGCGTGTTTCATGGTCAGCTATGGAAAACCGACTCGTGGGATGGAACCACCATGACTAGTGTGACTGCCTATGATAATAGCAAGGAGACCTATCGTGGGTATGAGACGAAATATCCAGATTTTGATGATGTTAATCCTACGGATTACTCTACCTTATACAACGCTATTGCTTTTGTGGTGAACAGCTCCGATCTGGAGTTTGAGGAGCATGTGGAATCCTATTTTGATGTGCCAGTATTGATAGACTACTACCTGCTGGTGAATGTATTGGTAGCTCGCGATAATTGTGGCAAGAACATGTTTTGGGGCTGCTACGACCGCGAAATAGACAAGAAATTGACGGTAGGCGTATGGGATCTAGATTGTACAGTAGGGCAGAATTATACGGATACCGATCCGCATCCCGATAGTTTTGGTCCAGAGGTGGATATGCGCAGTACACAAATGCGTTTGCTCAAGCGACTCTTGGCGATTCCATATTATGCAGATGCTGTGCACTATCGATACAAAGAATTGGCTCCTACCTATTTAAACGCAGATTCGTTGATTGCGCGATTTGAGAAGTACTTCATGCTGTTTGAACGTGGCGGGGCTGCTGCTCGCGAAGAACTGCGTTGGAGTGGAGATACCGATATTGCTGGGCTGAATCTGAATTTCCAACAAGAATTGGAATTCATGAAAAATTGGATTGAAAAGCGATTTGAATATCTGAATAATGGGGAGTTTATGGAGAATAATGTCAACACAGCTATTCAAAAGCCCGAAACCCTTGATGCCACAGAACCAGTATATACCATACTGGGTGTGCCTGTAGATCTGCCCCAAAAAGCAGGTATATACATACAAAAGGGCAAAAAGATAATCGTAAAATAAACATGTGCAATGAAGAGGTATATCATTTTTATATTATTGTTGGTCGTGGCGATAGGGAGTCAGGCACAGCATAAGACACAAGTGCTGGACAGCGACATACGCACGTTGCGTATGCGGTATATGATAGAGGCACTGGAGCCATCGGGCACGGTCAGCAGACCCTATCTGGTGCTACCTGAGAGCGGAGTAATTGACGGCAGCGAAGCGGAGAATACTTTGGAGATTAGCTTCGATGAGATGAGCCATGATGTGCACCAATACAGCTATCGCGTGCTGCATTGCAACAGAGATTGGACCGAGAGCGACATCAGCAGCTACGAATATGTGGACGGCTTCACGACCGCTGACATCGTGGATTATGAGCACTCCATGAATACCCAACAGGCCTATACACACTACTCATTCGCCTTCCCGAACAAAGATATGCAGCTGAAAGCGAGCGGCAACTACGTGGTGCAGGTTTACGAGGATGGTGATCAGGAGAACGTGGTAGCAGAGGTGTGCTTTCGTGTGGTGGAGCCGATAGCAAGCATTGAGGCGAACATCAGAGCGAACACGGACATTGAGTTCAATGGCAGGTACCAGCAACTGGACATCGATGTGATGACCCAAGCATTGGACCTGCGCGACGCGGGAGAAGTGAAAGTGGTAGTAGAGCAGAACGGCCGATGGGATAATCAGGTGGTGCTACAGAAACCGACGTTCATAGAGCCAAACCGATTGCGATATATGAACCAAAAAGCACTTATCTTTGAGGGCGGAAATGAGTATAGACACTTCGATATATATTCGGCGTATTACGCAGGTTATCACGTGGATAGAGTGGTGTATAAACAGGGCGAATACCATGCGTTGTTGGAAGTGGATGAAGTGCGCGGAACGAAGAATAGGAATGCTGGGCGTGAGGGATTGCCATATCTAACAGAAAGGGATGCGAATGGGCAATGGATGGTCAACTGCGAGAAGACGGATTATGTGGACACA
The DNA here is from genome assembly GCA_017558065.1 of Paludibacteraceae bacterium. GTDB lineage: Bacteria > Bacteroidota > Bacteroidia > Bacteroidales > Paludibacteraceae > Colicola. The sequence continues at coordinate 25,193 of JAFYWK010000021.1, read as the reverse complement.
GAGGCGGAATATATGTGGGTACATTTTGTGTTGCCCGTGGAGCAATATGTGATGGATGGACATGTGTTTGTTGGCGGGGAAGTATTTGGTAACCAGTATGGTGCGCAAAATCGAATGGAGTATGATGCCGAGCAGAAATGCTACTATCTGTATGCCTACTTGAAGCAAGGCGGATACGACTATATGTACTACGTGGCAAGCCCTGCGAATGGTGCTACGACATTGCCGCTTGAGGGTTCGCATTGGCAAACGGAGAATGAATATGCACTGTGGGTGTATTATAGGCCGTTTGGCGCAAGGTACGATCGATTGGTGGGCGTTTTGAGGCGATGAGGCGAGAGGTTAGAGGCGAAAGGTTAAAGGCGAAAGGCGAGGATAAAAAAATAACGAGAACTGGATCTCGTTATTTTTTTTGCTAGTGGGGCTAGTAGAACTAGTGGGGCTAGTAGAACTAGTAGACTAGATTACTCTGCTGGAGAGAACTCGTCTTTGCCTACGCCACAGAGTGGACAAACAAAATCTTCAGCAACTTGCTCCCATAGAGTGCCCGCAGGGATACCTTCTGCACCTACGGCAGGATCATACTCCCAACCGCAAACATCACATATGTACTTTTTCATATTATTATGGTTTTTATGAGTTAATATTTCTTCCAATCCCTACGCAAAAATCATGCCAAAAGGTTAAATTATTATTAAAAATAATACTTTCTTTGTAAATGATTTGCGTATTCCGATTATTTTTAGTAATTTTGCACGCTCTTTGTAGCTAAATAGTTGAAAGTTTTAATATTTAAAGTCAATGATATGAATACAGGAGGTAAAGTAATTAGTGGTATTGTGAGTATATTATTGCTCGCTTTGGCAGTATTTGTGTACGTGAAATTCTTCTTTGTATATAGCGAAGGTACCAACGAAGGCGATATCAACTATTTTCAACGTGAGGGCTTTGTGTTTAAGACCTATGAGGGCAAGATGATTCAGACGGGCTATAACTCGCACAATACGAGCGCAACGATTCAGTCGAATGAGTTTAAGTTCTCGGTTGTGGATGAGCACGTGGCTCAGCAGATAGACAATAACTCCAGTCGTCAGATCAAACTGCATTGGAAACGCTATTTGGGTACCTTGCCTTGGCGTGGAAAAAGCCAGTTTGTGGTGGACTCCATTATTGCCGTGAGACAAGCAACGCCACAGGTGGAGGACGACTTATTGGAGATGCCATTGCCCGTGGAGAATTAAACAGGATAAATAGTAAAACAAAACAATATGTTGACAAAACCTGAAGAAAATCTTATTAAGATATACGAGAACTCGTTTCGTAAGAACTGGGATCTCGAGGCAGTAACCGATTATGGTACGAGCGTCACGCTGACCTATGGTCAGATGGCTGAGCGTATTGCCTGCTTGCACTTGCTATTTGAGCGCGTGGGTATCCAGGAGAATGACCGCATTGCTGTGATGGGTAAGAACAATAGCAACTGGGTTACCACCTACTTGGCTACTGTGACCTATGGCGCTGTGATCGTACCTATATTGCAAGACTTCAAAGCCAACGATGCGATCCATATCATCAACCATTCGGAGAGCAAACTGCTGTTTATCACCGACCAGATCTGGGAGAATATCGACGTGGAGCAAGTGCCAGACTTGCAGGCGGTTATCTCGCTGAATACGATGGACTTGATTGTTGCTGGATTGCCTAAGACTCAAGCTGTGGACAAGCTGACCATAGAAGAACTCTTTGCCGAGAAATATCCTAACGGCTTCACGAAAGACGATGTGAAATATATTGAGCGTAGCAATGCCGAGTTGGCAAGCATCAACTATACATCCGGAACGACAGGTTTTAGCAAGGGTGTGATGACCCCAATGAATGCGTTGGCTGGAAACATTGTCTTTGGCTTGACCACCAAATTGGTTTATCAAGGTTGCCGCCACGTGGCATTCTTGCCATTGGCTCATGCGTATGGTTGCGCATTCGACTTCTTGGCATGTCTGGCCGCTGGTGGACACACCTACTTGATTGGTCGCACTCCTTCACCCAAGATATTGATGAAGGCCTTCGCCGAAGTGAAGCCCACGGTTATCTTGTCGGTGCCATTGATATTGGAGAAGATCTACAAGAAGATGATTCAACCACAGATCTCGAAGAAACCTGTGAGCTGGGTGCTGAAGATGCCATTGTTGGACCAATTGGTGCTGAATAAGATTCGCGAGACGTTGATGGAAGCTTTTGGTGGCGAGTTCTCGCAAATCATCATTGGTGGTGCGCCATTGAATGCGGAGGTGGAAGCATTCTTGCGCCGCATTAAGTTCCCTGTGACCGTAGGTTATGGTATGACCGAGACGGCTCCCCTCATCAGTTTTACGCCTTGGACGGAGTTCCGTCCACAATCTTGCGGCCAAGTGTTGAAGGGCCTGATGGAGGCGCGTATTGCTAATCCTGACGCTGACGGCGTGGGTGAGATACAAGTTCGCGGCGAACATGTGATGGCGGGTTACTACAAGAACGAACAAGCTAGCGCAGAGTCCTTTACTGAGGATGGATGGTTGCGCACAGGTGACTTGGGCGTGATAGACGAAGATGGCTTTATATATATAAAAGGTCGTTGCAAGACCATGTTGCTCGGTCCAAGTGGACAAAATATCTACCCAGAGGAGATTGAGGCGAAGATTAACAATATGCCATATGTGCTGGAGTCATTGGTATTGCAAAAAGACACCCGTCTGGTGGCATTGGTTTGCCCTGACTTTGAGGCCGTGGATGCCGATAAACTGAGCCAAGAGCAATTGGAGGTAGTCATGGAGGAGAACCGCAAGCTGGTGAACGCCGAATTGGCTGCATACGAGCAGATTAACGAGCTGAGAATATATACGCACGAGTTTGAGAAGACACCGAAGAAGAGTATTAAGCGCTTCTTATATGAAGCATAAGCTTCGTTGATGGCGGCATAGCCGCGAAAGTGGCACCTTTTGTGCGAAAGTGGTCGCAGATGGCGACGAAAATGGCTAAAGCGTACGTGAGCAAAGCGAACGAGTATATGAATTTGTGTATTGATCAGGGAAATTCGAGGACGAAGGTAGCGTTGTTTAAGGATGGCGTTATCGTGAAAAACCTCTTGTACCGCTCATTCACGAGTGTGGATGTGGAGCGATTGTTCTCCTTGTATCCCATCACGCAGAGCATCGTGTCGTCGGTGGCGAACATGGAACCTGCGGTGATTAATGCACTCAACCGTTTGTCGAAACGATTTGTATTGTTTGACCACTTGACACCTTTGCCTATCAAGAACTGCTATCAGACACCTGAGACATTGGGACATGACCGTATAGCAGCTGCCGTAGGCGCAGCGCATTTGAGTCCAGAGCAGAACCTGCTGATAGTGGATGCTGGCTCAGCGGTGACCTACGACTTTGTATCAGCTGAGCAAGGGTATTTGGGCGGAAATATTGCCCCTGGTATCAAGATGCGACTGACGGCATTGAACCAAATGACCAAGCGGCTGCCAAAAGTGGAAGTGGAACCCGATGCGCTGACACCCTTGTTTGGCAAGAACACCAAAGAAGCCATGGCCGCAGGCGTAGTGCGCGGACTGGTGTTCGAGGTGAAAGGGTATATGCGAAGTTTGAAAGAACAGAAGATAGCGTTCAAGACCTATATCACGGGCGGACACGCACCTTATATATTAAACGCGATGAAGCAGAAGGATGTCGTGGGCGAACCGCACTTGGTGTTGATTGGACTGAATTGTATTTTGAGTAGTTTAGAGTGTAAGGTGTAAAGTGTAAAGGCAAGAGGTTAAAGGCTAAAGGTTAAAGGCACGGATAAAAAAAGATTATGAATTTTAAAAGATATATAGTAATAGTAGTAGCAGCTATGATGGCTATGGGAGCATGGGCGCAGAATGCGACTTCATCGCCATCCTCACGATTTGGCTACGGAGAGTTGAATGACAATCTGCCTGGTGCTTATCGTGCGATGGGTGGAGTAGGGTTAGGTATGCGCAGCAACAAGGCCATTAACTCTGCTCAGCCAGCATCCTATACGGCATGCGATAGCTTGACATTTATGTTTGATATTGCTGGTTCGTTCTTGTACACCAGTTATGGTGATTCGTATGGCGAACGTAGTCGTTTGAATGGTAACTTGGAGTATGTGACTTTGCAGTTTCCGTTGTGGCGTCAGTACATAGCACTCTCGGCAGGTGTGACACCTTATTCTGCGATGGGATATGAACTGTCGGAATCAGGTGTGGTGGACACGGCATATCATTACACGCATACCTATTCAGGCGAGGGCGGTTTTACACAAGTGTATGGCGGTTTGAGCTTTAATATCTGCAATTGGGTAGCGTTAGGTGCCAATGTGTACTATATGTTTGGTGATCTGACCAAGATACGCAGTCAGTATTTTGCAGAATCGGATGTCAAAGGTGCTTCGCAAAAGGATTATTTGCGTGTGAACAGTCTGCGTGTGCGCTATGGATTGCAACTCTTCCACACTTTTGGTAAGCATACAGTCGTACTGGGTGGCGTATTTGAGAATAAACAACGCTTCTCACGTAGCGAGTACCTGCAACTGGAGACCACCACCAATGACACGGTGAGCGTGATGAGCAATTGCTTTGAGATGCCAATGACCTATGGCGCAGGTGTAAGTTATAATTATGCCGACCGTTTGACTGTTGGTTTGGATTATCAATGTCAGGATTGGAGCAATACGCTATATTTTGATGCTACCAGTAAGTTGCGCAATCGTGACCGTTGGAGCTTAGGTGTGGAGTATCGCAATGACCCTACGAGCCGCAAGTATGTGGACAGAATGTGCTGGCGCTTGGGTGCTAACTATACGACATCGTATGCGATGAGTCAGTCTATGCCTGAATTTGGCGTGTCAGCAGGTTTAGGTTTGCCGCTACGTACCATAGGAACGGTCATCAATGCTACAGTAGAGTATGTGCATCGTGGCGCCATGAGTGGTAAAGACCAGTTGAGCGAAAATTCAGTCCGTCTGGTGGTGAATGCCTCTATCGCAGAACATTGGTTCTTCAAACGCAAATTGTAAAGATAATAAACATAATAATAAACATAAAAAAAAGATGAAAAAAGTATTATTGATTGCTTTGTGCTTTGCCATCCCAATGGCAGGTTTTGCACAAAAGAAGAAAAAGAAAGGTGCTGAGCCAGAGGTGGTTGCACCAGTAGTAGAGGTGTTGGATGATGAAGAATGCTTGATGCTTCTCTCATTGAGTCACGAGTCTGTGAAAGCAGAGCAGTATGATGACGCATACGAGAACTGGAGCAAGCTGTACAACAGTCGTCCTGATTTCAACAAGACCATCTTTACCGATGGCAACAAGATCTTGGAGTACAAGTGGAATGCTGCTCAAACACCAGAAGAGAAAGTGCAATGGCGTGAGATGATCATGAAACTGCATGATGAGCGTATCAAGTTCTTTGATGACCCTAAATATCCAGATGCGTATGTGTTGGGTTTGAAGGGTATGGACTATCTGACCTATTATCCAGAAGATGAGTTGGCATTGCCTGCATATGGCTGGTTGAAAGAGTCTGTAAACGGCTTGGGCGATAACTCGCAAATCACCGTATTGCGCAAGTTGGTGGAGGTGAGCTATAACATCTATAAATCCAATCCAGACCAATATGGCGATCAGTTCTTGGCTGACTATCAAAATGTGGCAGCATTGTTGGACGCAGTAGCTGCTAAGGGTGGTAAGAATGCTACTCACGCACACAGTCAAAAAGCCTATGTGGACCGCTTGTATGCGGCTTCTGGTGCTGCTGACTGCGGTCAGATGGACCAAATGTACGCAAGCGTAGTGGCTGAGAGTGCAAGTGATTTGGACAAACTGAGTTCTATCATGAAACTCTATCGTCGTCTGGGTTGCACAGAGAGCGATGTGTATTTTGCAGCAGCTGAACATGCACACAAATTGCAACCTACAAGCGAGTCTGCTGCTGGTTGCGCTCAGATGTGCCTGAAGAAAGGTGATTTGAATGGTGCAGTAGAGTATTACCAACAAGCGCTGAGCTTGGTGGAGACCGACGAGGATAAGGCAGATTACTTGTATCGTTTGGCTAATGTGTTTGTATCTCTGCAAAACTACAAACAAAGTGTGTCTTACGCTAATCAAGCATTGGAACTCAATCCGGAAGATGGTCGTTGCTACTTGCTCATCGGTATGAGTTATGCAAATGGTGGTAAGATTGCAGATGATCCTGTGTTGGATCGTGCTAAGTTCTGGGTGGCATGTGACATGTTCCAAAAAGCACAATCTATCGACGAGACCTGTGCAGATGCAGCAAAGAACTTTATCAAGACATACAGCCAATATTTCCCAACAAAAGAGGAAATCTTCTTCCAACGTGAAATGAATGAGGGACAATCATACTACGTAGGTGGTTGGATCAACAAGTCAACACGTTGTCGTGCAAGAAAAGAATAATTCTGGCTGGTGAGAAATCGTATCACAATACACACAACAAATATCAAGAGAATCATGCTGATGGTTCTCTTGGTATTGTTATGTATGTTATCTGCTTGTAGTAAAAAAGAAGTGCGCCATCGTGCAGGTGCTATTGCAGATCGTGCTGCGATGCCCGCATTAGAGGGAATGGACGTGACAACGCTCATATCTGATTCGGGTGTCACACGCTATCGAATAAAAGCCAAGAGATGGCTTGTTTTTGACAAAGCAGATACACCTTATTGGGAGTTTCCAGAAGGTATTTATCTGGAGAAATTCAATATGGATTTGGAGGCAGATGCTACTGTGGAGGCGGATTATGCCTATTACAACGAGCCTGCACAACGTTGGACATTGATAGGTAATGTGCAAGCGATGAATCTGGAAGGGGAGAGATTTGAGACACCACTACTGTATTGGGATCAGAAAGCAGAGTCTGTGTATTCGGATTCATCCATAACCATTACACGTGAAACGTCTATTATTAAGGGGGTTGGTTTTCAATCCAATCAAGAGATGACCAACTATACCATACAATATCCAACGGGTGTTTTCCCCATAAAAGAATAGTAGAAATAGGTCGGTGGTATTATGAAATATAGATATAATTATACTGTACCGTATCAAGATGTGGATGCAACGCGCCGTCTGCGTCTTTATACAATGGAAAATTACTTGCTGAATGTGGCGGGCAGGGTGGCTGATGAGATGGGCTTTGGTATTCCTGCGTTGCTGCCCATGAACTATACATGGATTATTACGCATCTCAATATGGAAATGATGTTTCTTCCCAAACATGGAGAAGAGATGATTATTGAGACGTGGATAGAGCGTAATGCGCATATGTTGTCTGTGCGTGATTTTCGCATCTATCAACCTTTGCCCGATGGTAAGGAGCAACTGATAGGATGTGCTAAATCGGTGTGGGCAGTGCTGGATCTGACTAGTCGTGAGATAGTCAATATATTTGATATGCCTATGTTTGAGGGTTCGGTTGATGGCGAAGTGCTCAATATGGCGCGTGCGCCCCGTCTGCGTCCGATACAGTTGGATAATCTGGAAGACGACTCTGAAGCATTGCATGCAGGCGAGGTGCTGCATGAGATACAATACTCAGATGTGGATTATAATCGCCATTGCAACTCGTGTAAGTATTTGGAGTGGATGGTGAATACGCAGCAGGCGTATGATAATCAAAAACCATTTAGACTGGATATTAACTATGTGAAAGAACTGTATCAAGGCGATAGGATGTACACCCGATTCCTCAAAACGCAGGATGCGGTTCAATATCAACAGGTGGATGACAATGGCGTGACGTGTTGTAGTGCTAAAATTTCTAAAATAGAAAGTGTGACCTGTTGATAACTTTACAAAAACGGAAAACTTTTCAATAGTTTAAAAAATGCAAATTGCTCATAATGAGTGGTTTGCATTTTTGTTTTGGACAACTTGGTGTGTTTGTTGAAAACTTTTTATGTCAAAATATTTGCATATATCATAAATATGTATTACCTTTGCAGTCGATTTCGCGTCGTCAATGAGGCGGATTAAGTTTTGAAAAATTGTAACTATTTATATATCATGGAGAAAAAGATTTACACCCAAAAAGAAGCAGAGCAAGCGTCCGTCAGTTACTTTGGCGGTGATGAATTGGCTGCACGTGTTTGGAGTACTAAGTATGCGTTGAAAGATTCCTTTGGTAATCTTTATGAATTAACCCCAGACGATATGCACCATCGTTTGGCGAGCGAGATAGCGCGCATTGAGAACAAGTATGCTAATCCTATGTCGGAGACAGAATTGTTTGAGTTGTTGCGTGATTTCAAGTATATCGTACCTGCAGGTAGTCCAATGACGGGTATTGGCAATGAGTTCCAAGTAGCAAGTTTGAGTAACTGCTTTGTGATTGGTCAAGATGGCAGTGCCGATAGTTATGGAGCTATTATCCAGATTGATGAGGAGCAAGTGCAACTGATGAAACGCCGTGGTGGAGTAGGTCATGACCTGAGTCATATCCGTCCTCATGGTAGTCCTGTGAAGAATAGTGCATTGACTTCTACTGGTTTGGTGCCATTCATGGAGCGATATAGCAACTCCACGCGTGAGGTGGCGCAAGATGGTCGTCGTGGTGCGCTGATGTTGAGCGTTAGTATCAAACACCCAGATAGTGAGGCCTTTATAGACGCCAAGATGGAGCAAGGAAAAGTGACTGGTGCGAATGTGTCTGTGAAAGTGCATGATGACTTTATGGAGGCCGCTATCAACAAGCAGATGTATCAACAGCAATATCCTATAGATGCCGCTGAACCTACTTTCTCTAAGGAGGTAGATGCACAAAAACTCTGGAAGAAGATTATCCATAATGCGTGGAAATCGGCAGAGCCAGGTGTGCTGTTCTGGGATACTATTACCCGTGAGTCTGTGCCAGACTGTTATGCTGATTTGGGTTATAAGACCGTCAGCACCAATCCATGTGGTGAGATTCCATTGTGTCCATATGATAGTTGTCGTCTTTTGGCCATTAACCTATATAGTTATGTAAAGCATCCATTCACAGCTCAAGCTGAGTTTGATTTTGAGCTCTTCAAGAAGCATGTGGCTGTAGCTCAACGCATGATGGATGATATTATTGACTTGGAGGTAGAGAAGATTGAGAAGATTTTGGCAAAGGTGGAGTCTGATCCAGAATGCGAGTCTATCAAACGTACCGAGCACGAGTTGTGGGAGAAGATTTTGGCTAAGACAACGCAAGGTCGTCGTACGGGTGTGGGTACAACCGCAGAAGGTGATATGTTGGCTGCTATGGGCTTGCGCTATGGTACGCCAGAGGCTACGGCTTTCTCTGTAGAGGTACACAAGACATTGGCTTTGGCAGCATATCGCAGTAGTGTGATGATGGCTAAGGAGCGTGGTGCCTTCAAGGTATATGATGCGAAACGCGAGGAGAATAACCCATATATCCAACGTATCAAAGAAGCAGATGCAGAGTTGTACGAATTGATGACGCAATATGGTCGTCGTAACATCGCATGTTTGACTATTGCGCCAACGGGTACTACCAGTATCATGACGCAAACCACGAGTGGTATTGAGCCCGTGTTCCAACCGGTATATCGTCGTCGTCGCAAGGTGAATCCAAACGATAAGAATGTGCATGTGGACCTCGTGGATGAGGTAGGTGATAGCTTTGAGGAGTATGTAGTATTCCACCACAAGTTCATCACATGGATGAATGCCAATGGCTACACCTATGATGCTACACATCGCTATACTCCAGCTGAGATTGATGAGTTGGTACAAAAGTCGCCATATTACAAGGCAACTGCCAATGATGTGGACTGGCTGGAGAAAGTGCAGATGCAGGGTGCAATCCAGAAGTGGGTGGATCACTCGATCTCTGTGACAATCAATTTGCCTAACGATGTGAGCGAAGAGCTGGTAGGTCAGCTCTATGAAGAGGCATGGCGATCGGGTTGCAAGGGTTGTACCGTTTATCGTGATGGCTCACGTACAGGTGTGCTGGAGGGTATCAAGGAGAAAAAGAAAGAGGAGAAGAAAGATGACAAGACATGCGTATGCTTTGATAACAAGGTGCGCGTGCGTCCAGCAGAGTTGGAGTGCGATGTGGTTCGTTTCCAAAACAACAAGGATAAATGGATTGCCTTTGTGGGCTTGAAGGATGGTGTTCCTTATGAGATTTTCACCGGTCTTGCAGATGATGAAGAGGGTATTTTGTTGCCTAAATCAGTCACTAAAGGTAAGATTATCCGAGTAGTACAAGAGGATGGTAGTAAGCGATATGACTTCCAGTTTGTCAATTCGCGTGGCTTCAAGACAACGATGGAGGGCTTGAGTTATAAGTTCGATAAGGAGTTCTGGAACTATGCTAAATTGATTTCGGGTGTCTTGCGTTATGGAATGCCTATTGACCAAGTCATCAAGATGATTAGTAGTCTGCAAATGGATTCAGAGACGATCAACTCATGGAAAGTGGGTGTAGAGCGTGCTTTGAAGAAATATATTCAAGACGGAACAGTGGTGCAAGGTCAGGTATGTCCAAATTGTGGTAATGCGTTGATTTTTGAAGAGGGTTGTATGCACTGCCGTGAGTGTGGATATAGCAAGTGTGGCGGATAATTAGGACACTTGTTGAAAGGACTCTGATAAAAAAAGAAGGTGTGTCACGATTGTGGCACACCTTTTTGCTTATCTGTTGCTGAAGAAATTACTGAACTTGTAAGAGGGATTTGACAAACTCTTCGCGGTCAAAGACTTGCAAATCAGTCATTTGTTCTCCTAAGCCAATATATCGAACAGGAATCTTAAACTGGTCGCTAATGCCTATGACTACGCCACCTTTGGCGGTACCATCCAGTTTGGTGATAGCCAGCGATGTGACTTGGGTGGCGCGGGTGAACTGTTTGGCCTGTTCGAAGGCGTTTTGTCCGGTGCTACCGTCCAGAACGAGCATGACGTCATGTGGTGCATCGGGTACTACTTTTTGCATCACGTTTTTGATTTTGGTGAGCTCGTTCATGAGGTTGATCTTGTTATGCAAGCGTCCTGCGGTGTCGATGAGTACCACATCGGCGTCATTGGCTTTGGCGCTGGATAGGGTATCGAATGCTACGCTGGCAGGGTCGGAACCTTGTTGCTGCTTGATGACAGGTACGCCAACGCGTTCGCCCCAGATGCAGAGTTGCTCTACAGCGGCAGCGCGGAAGGTGTCAGCAGCACCGAGATAGACTTTTTTGCCTGCTTGTTTGTATTGGTGAGCGAGTTTGCCTATGGTGGTGGTTTTGCCCACGCCATTCACGCCCACTACCATGATGACATAGGGTTTGCATGGGAGTTGGTCTGCGAAGTCCAGGACCTGAGTGGAGTTGTTCTCTGCCAGAAGGGATGCTACTTCGTCCACGAGGATGCGGTTGAGCTCAGATGTGCCCATGTATTTGTCGCGTTTTACGCGTTCTTGAATACGCTCTATGACGCGCAATGTCGTTTCAACGCCTACGTCGGAGGTAATGAGTGCCTCCTCTAAGTTGTCCAGCACGTCATCATCAACCGTAGTTTTACCCGCGATGGCGCGTCCGATCTTGCTGAGGACAGACTCTTTGGTCTTCTCTAATCCTTTATCGAGGGTTTCTTTCTTTTCTTTGCCGAATAATCCAAAAAATGCCATAATTATTTATCCAGTTTTTCGTAGATTGAGTTTTTGCTTTTGTACTCTGGTACAATATCTTTCATTAGTTGTACAGTAGGGAAAATCTTGCCTTCTTGTGCGGAGAGGATTAGTTGTTCGATAGACATAGATACTTTATCAAAGTCATATTCTCGCACTTTGGCTACCATGATTTTTTCGTTGGTAGTCGGAATGGTGAGTTCTTTTTGGTTGAGTAGTTCTTCGTATAATTTCTCACCAGGGCGAAGACCAGTATATACGATTTCGATGTCTTTGCCTGGTACGTATCCAGCCAAGCGAATCATGTTCTTAGCCAGATCAGATATTTTGACAGGTTGTCCCATGTCAAAAACAAAAATCTCGCCACCATTGCCCAATGTAGCGGCTTCAAGAACCAGGCTACTGGCTTCGGGAATGGTCATGAAGTATCGGATGATATCGGGGTGGGTGACTGTGATAGGTCCACCTTGTGCGATTTGCTTTTTGAAGAATGGTACGACAGAGCCATTGCTGCCTAATACATTGCCAAAGCGGGTGGTGATGAATTTGGTGCAATGCTGATTCTCTTTTGCTAATTTCAGGAACAATGATTGTACATATATTTCAGCAATACGCTTTGAAGCACCCATGATGTTGGTAGGATTCACGGCTTTATCTGTGGATACCATGATAAATCGTTGTACCCCATATTTCACGGACAGGTCTGCGATGTTCTTGGTTCCCCATACATTGGTAAGAATAGCTTGTGGAGGGAAATCTTCCATGAGCGGTACGTGCTTATAGGCAGCAGCATGGAAAACGACATCGGGATTATACTCCTTGAATATCGGTTCGAGCATAGTAAGATTGCGTACATCGGCAATGACATGGATAAACTTGATGGTAGGGAATAGGGGTTTGATCTCCATCATGAGGTCATGCAATGGTGATTCTGCTATCTCTAAGAGGATGATTCCGCTGGGCTGATGGGTTGCCACTTGTCTTACAATCTCGCTACCGATACTGCCAGCAGCACCTGTGATTAGCACCACTTTGTTGGAGAGGATATTGCGTACGTTTTCGGTATTGATATTGATTGTAGGACGCTCGAGTAGGTCTTCCACTTTGATGGACTCTATGGCACCAATGTGTTGTTTGTCATTCTTGTCTTCATTCTGTGGATCATAGTTGCTGAAATAGGGGGTAGTGAGGATGCGTATGTTGTTTTCGATGAAAACCCCTAATTCCTTCATATTGATTGTTCTCATTTTAAGAGGTGAAACGATGATGTTATTGATTTCTTTCTCTTTCATGATTTGAATCAATTTCTCATCTCGTTTATACACTTGTAATCCCAGCAGGTTATGTTGGTATTTTTCGGGATAATCGGTGATAAATCCGCATGGTCGATATTGGCTATCCATGTTGGCTTGTAGCATCTTGGCGATGGATAGTCCAGCGGACTGTGTACCATAGATAAGTACTTTTTGTACGTTGGTTTTATGGTGCGATATGTATTCAAAAATGGTTTTGATCATTATTCGCCATGCGAAGAGCAGTGTGATGGCCACAAACACATAAATGAGCAGTACTGAATTGAGGAATGGTATTTGCTGTGTGGCTTGCTTGATGATGATATTGGCGATAAGTAGCACTGTACCAGTAGCTAAGACGGATAGTGACACCTTGATGACATCCACGAAGGTGGAGTAGCGCAATATACCCGAATAGGTATGGAAAGTCCAGAAGAATATGGTTTGCAGCAGCAATATCACAATGGCTTGTGCCCATATAGGGAAGATGAGGTAGTTGGTGTCATATTCCAGCAGATTGCTGCCGATGACAAAACTAACCACGAATGCCACAAAAGCGATGAGCAGATCCAATAGCAACACGCCCCAACGAGGCAAGTAATCCAAATCTAACCAATGAGAAAATATATCAGATTGTCTAATTTCTTTCAGTAGTGCCATAATAATTGAAAATTTGCACAAAGGTAATAAAAATTTTGGATATACGCAAATTATTCTGCAATGATGACCCAAAATGTTTGAAATATCAGTTTGATATCGTACCAAAAACTACTATTTTCGGCATAGTCAAGATAGAGTTTGATTTTCTCTTGCATAATGACTTCGATGTAGTATTTTTCGGGATCTTCAGCTTGTGCCAGCAGTTCGTTTTCGTTGCGATATTTGATGCTGGCAGGGTCTGTGATACCAGGACGGACGTCCAGCACGTGCATTTGTTGGGGTGTCCAATAATTGACATAGTGGCGCACTTCGGGTCGTGGTCCTACGAGGCTCATATCGCCTATGAAGACGTTGATGAGTTGTGGTAGTTCGTCAATCTTGAATTTGCGAATGAAGTAACCAGAGCGAGTGATACGAGGGTCTCTGCCTCCGATGGTGACAAGACTTCCTTTGTCAGAGCCGATGCGCATGGAGCGGAACTTGAAGATACGAAAATCCTTGTTGTGTCTTCCCACGCGCACTTGGCGATAGAAGACTGGTCCAGGTGAATCCAGTTTGATCCAGATGGCTACTATCAGCAGTAGTGGACTAAGACAGATGAGTCCTATGCCGCTAACCAAGATATCAAATATGCGTTTCATCAGTCTTGTAGGATTGTATTCACAATGTTAATATAGTTCTCGATGATGTACTCTACCTCCTCGTCGGTTAGTCGCGTATGCAGCGGCAGTGTGATTTCGTTGGCAAAGTGGGCATATGCGTTAGGGTAGTTCTGGATGTCGAATCCCATTTTCTTGTATGCCGTCATCATGGGTAATGGTTTGTAGTGCACGTTGGTAGCGATGCCCTGTTCTGCCATTTGCTCGATGATGGTTTGTCGTTGTTCGGTAGAGATGTTTGGCACGCGGGTGATGTAGAGGTGACCAGAAGACTGATGAAGGTCGGTGTAGTGATTCAGTACCTCTATACCAGCTGCTTTGAGTGCATTGTCGTAACGCTCGATGATGGCTTTGCGGCGCAATAGCATATCGGGATAGCGCTTCATTTGTACCAGTCCAAGAGCGGCCATGATGTCGGTCATATTGCATTTGTACCATGGTCCTACAATGTCGTATTCCCAAGCGCCTAATTTGGTTTTGGCTAAAGCATCTTTGGATTGTCCGTGGAGTGAGAAGAGCTGTACCATGCGATAGAGTTCGTCGTCAGAGATACCAGGAATTGTTTTCCATGTGAGTGCACCACCTTCGGCTGTGGTTAGGTTCTTTACCGCATGAAAAGAGAATGCGGTGAAGTCGGCAATGGCTCCCACTTTTTTGCCATGCCATTCAGCACCGAAGGCGTGTGCGGCGTCCGCGCAGATGGCCACTCTGCCCAGGGCATGCTGGATGTCGTTGGCAGGTTGATAGATAGGGCGTTTGTTCTCCACGATTTGCATGAGGCGGTCATAGTCGCATGGAATACCAGCCAAGTCCACAGGAATGATGGCTTTGGTATAAGGTGTGATGGCTGCCTCGAGGGCATCATAATCCATTTCGAGGCAGTTGGGCTGTACATCAACAAAGATGAGTTTGGCACCTACGTGGCATACAATAGATGCAGAAGCGGTGTATGTGTATGCGGGTACGATGACTTCGTCGCCTTCGCCGATGCCTAATAGGCGGAGTGCCATCTCGGCGCATGCGGTCTGCGAGTTGAGGCAGACGGCTTTGTTGACACCTATATATGTGGCGATTTGTCGTTCGAGTTCTTTGGTACGTGGACCTGTGGTAATCCATCCACTGAGGATGGCCTGAGCTACTTCTTGTACTTCTGCCTCCGTCATGTCGGGAGGAGAGAATGGTATGTTGAATCGTTTCATATCTGTTTTATCGATTAATAGTTACATTAAATGATTGCTTGAATAGTATCTTGATTATGCCATGGATATATCCTATGCCATAGCTGAAGTGTAGTATAAAAAAGGTAAATGGCATTGCCAATGCTAAAAGTGCTGATTGGTGTTGTTTCGCCATTTTGATGCCTATCATCATGCCTGCAGCGAGATAGAGCAGCATGGTAGCGCCATATATCCATCCTATGATAGGGAGACAAAGACTGATGATAGCGCCCAACACCAATCCCATGACAAACATAGGGGGTATGAATTGTCGCACGGTGGCGGGGCTGCCTAATTTCTTATTTACTAATGGTTTGTATAATCCGTATTGATAGTACATCTTAAAGAGTTTGGCGTAGGAATCGCGGGCGTAGTAGTCAAACTCCAGTCCTGCCAGCAGTATGATTTTTCCGCCGTGATTGATGATGCGTGCGTTGAGTTCGTCGTCCTGATTGCGAATGAGTTGGGGGTCGTATAGTCCCACTTTCTCAAAGACCTCTCTTCTGAAGCAACCAAAAGGTACGGTGTCGGTTTCGATATCCTGGGTAATACCAATGCGAAACATGGAGTTGCCTACGCCGAAAGACGAACCTAATGCTGCAGCAATAGCGATGGCGGAAACTGTCTGATTAGCAGGCAGTGTTCTGCATTGTGCACCCACGTTGTCTGCATGGTACTTGTGCAAAGCTTTTACTAATTGGGAGAAATAGTTGTTGGGATATACGGCATGTGCATCCAGTCGAATAATCACATCTCCCGTGGAAGCCATTATACCTCGATTCATGGCATGTGGAACCACTTTGTCGGGATTATCGATGATTCGAATATATGGGTACTCTTTTGTATATTGTTCTATGATGTGTCGTGTATGATCTGTACTCATGCCGTCCACGAATAGTATCTCCAGCTTATCTTTGGGATAATCTTGCTGTAGGATAGATTCGATACATTGAGCAATGTATTTCTCTTCGTTATATATAGGACAAATGACGGATAGCATAATCAATAAAAGGTTTTGAGGATATAGTCAAGTGCTATTGCACTGTAGCGGCAACGTTTGTTGTATGCCATTCTGCCCGTTGATACGTGTGCGGAGGTGTTCTCCACTTCTATTTGAGGGTCAAAATAGGTAACCAGTCCATTCAAACGCACCTTTTCGGCAAAGAATATCTCTTCTCCATATAGGAAACAAGGGAAGTTGAAAGGAAAGACGTGGCGCATGAATGCTTGAGTGAAAATAAATATTGAGCCATGTCCTGAATAAATATATTGTTTTGCCAGCGTTTTACCTGCTTGATTACGGTGTTTGCGTCGTATCAAGTGATAGGTGTAATCATAGCAGCGTGATAGGATAGGATAGGTGTATAGTAGTTTCAGCAATTGTAATTTGCGTTTGCTATAGCGTTGTAGCACTTGTGGGTTTTCTTCTGCTTGGGTGGAAGGAGTATAGATGCGTGGGGCAATCCATCCTATATTTGCTATGTCTGTGGCGAGTAGGTTAACAAAGAAGTTCTCCTTCAAACGAATATCCACGTTCGAGATGATGCAAAAGTCTGCCTCTGTGATGAGGGATGTACCATACTGCATCATGGCTTCTTGTGCCGAATTGATGTAGCCATCGTTGGGAACATCTTGGACCTTGCAGTGGATATGCGGATATGGGGTAGTATCAATCGTTTGTTTTTTGGCTGAATTGTCGGCGATGACTACTTGTACAGTGCATCTATCCATAACCGCTTGGGTGGCTATGTCGATAGATGTCAGAAACGCATGCAACTCGTTGTACGAGTTATAATTGACACAGGTGATGAGTACTTTGGTCATACTAATTCGATAAATTGTTTCGTTACTACCTCTATGTCATATGGACGGATGTCAATCGGCATGGCGTGGGTGTAGTCGCCGTGCATAAATGCCGCGAACACTTGTGGGTTAAAACTCTGTTTGTCAAACGAATAGACGGGGCGTTTGGTGATGCCGTAGTCGATCAGTTTGGATGGCAATTGCGTACTGGTCGTATTGGATATATTGATGAGGAAATGACACTGGCTCAGTTGATATAGCAATTCGGTACGCTTCACGCTGTAGTGAATGACGAGTTTGTTGCCCAATTGTTTTTGATACTTGTCTAGGACGCTTGTTATGTGTGGGTCGCGATGGCGCAGATACACATGAAAACGAAAATCCTCAGTCAGTGTACACAGGTGTTTAAACAAGAATTCGGGGTTGCGAATATCTTGGTAGAACACTCCCGCATAGGCCAATGTAGGGACGTCGCCTGTTGGTGCTGGTGATAGATGCACATCCCGCATGTTGAATGCTTGTGGGATGATTTGTATCTTCTCTCGGGGTATAAGGGGAGCGTATGCAGGTATGGCATCGCTTGTGGGTATGCTCAGGTAATCAAAATGGCGATACACCCATTTCTCTACCCACTTGAAATACAGGGCCCGTTTGGTCTGTTGGCTGTAGTAGAAGGGGTCGCCGCTGTCGGCTATATATACGGTCTTCTTCTTTGTATTATTAGGTAGTTGGTGCACATACTTTGCCAATCCTAATAGGTTCATGAATGGGGTAGAGAGTGCGATGACCATGTCTTTCTCTTGCATCTCATGCTTGAGGTGCTCGGCGATGCGGGTGGAGTAGGCGAATAGGTTGCCTGCCAGTAGATACTCCAATAACCATCGGTATCCCCAGTGTATCCATCGTAATAGTGGATGGGTTTGTTGGAATACGTTTTCAGCGCCTAACTCTCTGGTATAGAGCGGGAGAATGGTTATTTTGATATGCAGTTCTTGGCTCAGTTGCTCGTAATCGAATCCTTTGATGCGTGTGAGCAGGAATACCTCCACATCGTGTCCCTGAATAGCATATTCTTTGGCGAGTTCGTATGCACGAAAGGCACGTGGGTGCAACTCGGGGTGAAAAACGGCTGTTAAGATGGCAATCTTCATAGTCTAACGCGTTTTGAATGTGTACTTAAAGAAGAATGATAAGAGCAATGTACCGATGATATAATATCCTACGTCCACACGGTGGAAACTATAGTAGAACAGACCTTGCAACGGTATGAGAATGAGCAGTTGCACTAATAGCATGCGGTAGATAGGAATACTATTGTCCTCTTCTTGGCGTGACAAAAAGGTGGATATACCCGCGAACAGTAGTACGAAGATGGTCATACCCACCTTGCTGAGATCCACCATCAAGTCGCCTAAGAAGGTATAGAACACACCGATGTTCATGCCTGTTTGCGACATGATTTGTGCGCGGTAATTCTTCAGTGTCCAGCCGGGATCAATCACAAAATAGTGTGATACGGGCATGATACGGTTGAACGATATCTTGTGGCAGATGTAGTGGTTGAAGAAATTGTTGTAGTTGATGAATGCTTGTCCGGTGTATGCGATGACGCTATTGAGGGTATTGGTATCGCTATCCAAGGTGTTGGTGGTGAATCGAGCCAGTGTGACGGAGGCAAAGAACAGCACGAACGCACCTGCAAAGACCAGGAACGGACGCACCACAATCCTTCGTTGCTCGGCATTCATTTGGTTTCTGAAGAGGAAGAAACACAAGAGATATGACAGCAACCAATAGATGATTTGTGTTCGTCCCGCAATCAGAATAGCGGATAGGATAGGAGTGATGGACGACGCTAAGAGTAAGTAATTGAATAGATTGCTCTTGCGCGATTGGCTCACATTGATATAGAAGAACAGTATAGCGATGGGCGAGAATTGGCTAAACAATGTATTAGGTAGGAGCAACCACCATTTCAGTCCACTCACGTGGTGCCCCTCGTCGTCTCCATACACCATGCTACGTATTTCGCTCAAGTCGGATGTGAGTGCTGTGTATATGTCGCTAAAGAGCATTGCCAAGGTCAAGAAGAACGTAACGATGAGTCCCCATGACACGAAATCCATCAGTTGGGGTTTGGTGATTGTGATGTTCTTGAGCGATGTGCTGCGCAAGCGGCTGAAGGGAATAATACTCAATGTCAATAGCGCGCAATACGAGAAGGTAGCGCCGAACGTGATGGGTGTTCGTTCGCATACACCATTGATGTCATAAATGCCTCGTGCCTCTATGATGATGGCAAAGAATGACATGAAGGCATAGAGCAGACTCAAGAAAGCGCTTACATCTATCCCATCATGTTTCTTTCTGAGATAGATGAATAAGGCAGTAAAATATATAAAAGGTATCAGTATCATATCTCTAAATCCAATGCGATGCTATTTGCTGTTGCGTATATCGGTTTGTTTTGGCTTCTTGTGTGATTCGTCCAATGCGTTTCAGTGCGTTGCTAAGCATGGGCAGGTAACTGCATTGTCGTTGGCGTATGGCTGCGCGCAGAATGGATAAGGCGAAGCGCCATTTACGGGCGTTGGCCACGCACCAAGAGTCGTTGATGTTGATCATTCGCAGCACCATTTGCTGGTACATATATTGCTCATTCAGTGGCTTTTGCGCGATGTTTGCACGGTCGTGATAGGCTTTGGCTTGTGGCACAAAATACACGCCTTTGTGGTGATAATGCAATCGGTGTAGATAGTTGATGTCTTCGGCATAGTGGAAGAACATGGGATTGAATCCACCTATCTCACGGATTATCTTCGCTGGCAGCAACCAGCAGGCAGCATTGATCTCGTAGGTAGCGTATTTGTGTGTCTTGCCTGTAGCCCAGTCGTCCACCAGTTGCGCGAAATGATTGGCACGCATCAGGGCATGCTCTTTGAAGTTCTTGTCCAGTCTGTCGCCTTCGCCTGTGAGGTGGATAGGACTTAGGAGCGAGTTGCCGTTATCGTATGGGAGCAGTTGCTGCACCATGTCGGGCTCTATCCATGCATCTTGATTGAGCAGCAAGAGGTGGGTCGCACCCTGTGCCAAGGCATAGCGTATGCCTACGTTATTGCCCTGACCAAAGCCCAAGTTCTGGGTTTGGGATAGCAAGGTCACATCGGGGTAGTGTGTGCGAATATACGCTGTAGTCTCATCCGTCGAACCATTGTCTATCACAACGACCTGCAATGGTACCGTAGAGTGCTGAAGACTCCCTATACATTTGTCAATCCACTGCATGGCATTGTAGGTGACAATGATAACGTATATGTGGTGGTTTTGCTGCATAAATATCCTTTTGTTATTTTGTGGCATATAGCTCTTTGATGACCACACTGGGCCATTTCCAGTTCTGGTATGCCAGTTGTGCGATACCGGGTGCTAGTATCATGCCCCACAGTCCCCAATGCAAAGGCGATAGGAAGAGCCATAATAGCAGTACGGTGGCGGCTCCGCTCACCAGCGAAGGGATGAAGAACGGTATCTTATTATCCGCCATGATAAATCCTGCTGAGATGGAGTGGTTGTGCTCTAATAGACTGATAATGAGCATAGTTGCTAGCATGGCTATAGGCACGAAGGTGGTTTCGCTCTTGATGATGGTCAATGCCCAGTCGCCTGCTAATATCCATACTATTCCGCCCAGTAGGTAGATGACTAGATTACTCAGGACAGCGTACTGATAATAGCGCTGTAGTTGGTGCATGTCTTTTTCGGCACGGAACTGCGCCAGCTTAGGGATAAAGGTCTGATATACCACGGTGCCGCATCGTGCTAATACGTCCATCACTTGTAGCGTGATGCCGTAGCATGCTATCTGCTCCAGACTCAGGAACGCCGAACCGAACAGCAGGGCGGACTTATTGACCAGGAACCCACCCAAATAGGTCATACCCACTTTGACGGCGTTGGGGGCAATGGTGCGGAATATCTGTTGTGCATCTTGTGCCTGTGCTTGCGAGAGGTTCTTTTTCAGTTCTTTGCTAAAGAATACGCGATACGCCAATACGCGTCGAATGATAGTGGATATCAGTTGTGCGCTGACGATGGCAGTCAAACCAAATCCGCTGTATATCAACGCGATGGCTGTGCCGAGATAGACTATCTGTCCCAGTATGGTGATCTGCTGATTTTGCTTGACGTATCCTTTGCCGAGGAGCAGGGCGTCGTAGTAGAGGGTGTAGAGGTTGTAGCAGTTGATGGCAATCAGCAACACCCATGCAATCATGGCGTCTTGTCTGTCGCCTGCGTATTTCTGGAGAATGTAGTAGAAATACATGCTGCCACCAGTAGCCAGCACCACGAACATTGCCACAGCCAACCAGCGGTAGAACTTCTGCATGGCGAGCAGTGTGCCTCTGAGCAGCGAATAATCTACATCGGCTTCGTGCTCTGTGTTGGCTACGCCATTGACCTGCAAGTGCTTAACGCCAGCGAAGATATAACTGATGTTGCGTGCGAAAGATGGGCGGAAACCAAAATCCAACAGCATCACCAATGCGGTGATGGTTTGGAAGATGTTCCAAATTCCCACTGTCTCGGCGGACATCTGGTTGAGTATGAATGGTAGGAGAATCACCCCCGCACCTATTGTAAAAATGGTGCAGGCATAACTCCATGCCACATCTCTCTTGCCTATATTTTCTATCTTTTCAGCCAAATGTTTAATCTCTGCGGAAAATATCCCTCGTGTACACTTTCTCCTTCACATCTTCCAGGCAGGTGTCGTAGCGATTGGCGATGATGGCTTGTGACTGTGCCTTGAATTGTGCTAAGTCATTCACCACCAGCGACCCGAAGAACGTAGTGCCGTCGGGTAGGGTAGGTTCGTAGATGATGACTTGTGCGCCTTTGGCTTTCACGCGTTTCATGATGCCTTGTATGCTGGACTGGCGGAAATTGTCGGAGTTCGATTTCATGGTCAGTCGATAGACGCCAATCACGCAGGGGTGTTCCTCGTTGGCGTTGTACTGACCGTTGTTGTAATAGTCGTAGTATCCTGCTTTGGCAAGTACGCGGTCGGCGATGAAGTCCTTGCGTGTACGGTTGCTCTCCACGATAGCTTCGATGAGGTTCTCGGGCACATCTTGGTAGTTGGCCAGCAGTTGCTTGGTGTCTTTGGGCAAGCAGTAGCCGCCGTAGCCAAACGATGGGTTGTTGTAGTGCGTGCCGATACGTGGGTCGAGGCATACGCCATTGATGATGGACTGCGTGTCCAGTCCTTTCATCTCGGCGTAGGTGTCGAGTTCGTTGAAGTAACTCACACGCAATGCCAAGTAGGTGTTAGCAAAGAGTTTCACTGCCTCTGCTTCGGTGAATCCCATGAATAGGGTGTCCACCTCGGGCTTGAGTGCACCCTCTTGCAGCAGCGCCGCAAACCGTTTGGCTGCCTCTAAGAGGCGCGGGTTGTGCATGTCGGTACCCACGATGATACGCGAGGGGTAGAGGTTGTCGTATAGCGCTTTCGATTCGCGCAGAAACTCGGGGGAGAAGAGGATGTTCTCCGTACCGAATTTCTTGCGTACCGATTCGGTGTAGCCGACAGGGATAGTGGACTTGATGACCATGATAGCATTGGGATTAGCGCGGAGTACCAGTTCGATGACTGCCTCTACGGCAGAGGTGTCGAAGTAGTTTTTCTGGCTGTCATAGTTCGTCGGAGCGGCAATGACCACTATCTCTGCCTCTCGGTATGCTGTTTGGGCGTCGAGTGTGGCGGTGAGGTTCAGTTGCTTTTCGGCGAAGTATTTCTCAATGTATTCATCTTGAATGGGTGACTGTCGTCGGTTGATCATCTCCACTTTCTCTGGGATGATATCCACAGCCAGCACCTGATGATGCTGTGCTAGGAGTGTCGCTATCGACAGTCCCACGTATCCTGTTCCTGCTACTGCTATTGTCATATTCACTTTGTTTTTATGTTTGTGGCTCGCTTGCGAGCGGTGGTGTCGGCTGCGCCGAGGTTGTGCGCCTGCGGCGGGTTTATCATCAAGACTCTACATCGCTGCGTAGCAGCCTTAACCCATGCGCTAGCATGCTCAACCGCACGTAGTGCCTCAACCGCTCTGCTTACAATCGGCTATCCACTACGCTGCGGTCCACGAAGTCTTTGACGTCGAAGATGACTGCGCCTTGGTCTTTGTATTTCTTGAAGTCGAAGGTCATGAATTGGTTGTGGCTCACGCATGCGATGACTGCTGCGTACTTCTTGTCAGGGTCGATAGCAGGGATGAGCTCTTTGTTGTATTCATGTTTCACCACCTCTGCGCTTGCCCATGGGTCGTATATATCCACTTGGCAACCAAAGTCTTCCAACTCCTCTACGATGTCCACCACCTTGGTGTTGCGGCAGTCGGGGCAGTTCTCCTTGAAGGTCACACCCAGTACGAGCACGTGCGAGTCTTTGATCTTGTGGTCTTTCTGAATCATAAGTTTCAGCACTTTGTCGGCGATGAATTTCGCGATAGAGTTGTTCACGGCGCGACCAGAGAGGATGACTTGTGGTTCGTAGCCCAGTGATTTGGCTTTGTGTGCCAAGTAGTATGGATCCACAGAGATGCAGTGTCCGCCTACGAGTCCTGGACGGTATTTGAGGAAGTTCCATTTGGAGCCAGCTGCCTCGATTACGTCGTTGGTGTCGATGCCTACGCGGTCGCAGATGAGTGCCAGTTCGTTCATGAAGGAGATGTTCACGTCGCGTTGGCTGTTCTCAACGGCTTTGGCTGCCTCTGCCACTTTCATGTTAGGTGCTTTGTGTGTGCCGTTCTCGAGGATGCTGTTGTACATAGCATCTACGAGGTCTGCTATCTCTGGGGTAGAACCAGAGGTGATTTTCTTGATTTTGGTCAGGGTGTTCACTTTGTCACCTGGGTTGATACGCTCGGGTGAGTAACCGCAGAAGAAATCCACATTGAATTTCAGTCCGCTATGTTTCTCCAGTACAGGCACGCAGTCCTCTTCGGTACAACCTGGATAAACGGTTGATTCGTAGATCACGAGGTCGCCTTGGTTGAGGGTTTTGCCGATGGTCTCACTGGCTTTGAGCAGTGGTGTGAGGTCGGGGTTGTTAAAGCGATCGATTGGGGTAGGAACGGTCACGATGTAGGTGTTGACTTGTTTGAGGTCTTCGATGTTGCTGGTGAAGGTGAGACCGATTTTTTTTGTTGATTCGTAAGCGTCGCGTGCTTGTTTCATGCCTACGAGGTCTGCCTCGAGGGTGTGGTCTTCACCGCGGTTGAGCTCATCCACGCGTGCTTGATGAATGTCAAAACCGATCACGCGGTATTTCTTTCCGTACTCAATTGCCAAAGGCAATCCTACATAACCCAGTCCAATGACTGCAATAATTCTGTCGTTCAAATTCATGTTTTTTATTGTTTTTATTGTTTATATTCTGTATTTGTTTTGTGCTGTATGTAGAGTTTTTTTTGTGTTATATATAGTATCGAGCGCGCGTCCTCGCGCAAATAGCGTGCAAAGGTACAACTTTTTTTTGACATATACAAGTAAAATGGCAAAAATCTTTATAATTCTATTATTTCCCTTATCTCTGCACTATGAATGTATCTTAATAATCGGTCGTTTTTCGGTACGTATTTTCACCTTTTCAATCAGCCGAAGATGAGCCGAAGATAAGCCGAAGATAAGTCGGAAATAGGTGCGTGACAAAAACACATCAATTCTTAATTTTTGACACTTTTTCATTTCCACACTACCACACTACCACATGAATTTATGAGCGAATATGTGCTATTTAATGCTAAAATACTCAAGGTGTACTTTGCGAAAAATGGCAAAATTTTAAGGGGAAGGGGGCAATAGGGGATAGGGTTATAATTATAT
>JAFYWK010000020.1 GCA_017558065.1 Paludibacteraceae bacterium | reverse complement strand
TCCTGATTATAGTGCACTCGGAATGTTGTGCGTAGAAAAAATCGGTCCAGAGATGCAACGATTAGGATGTCAATGCCCTATGCCAGGTTATTGCTTTACTATTGAACATAGCACAGAGTTTTCTCCTGATAGTATAGATATTGAGTATTGTGAACAAGTCGTTGAAATGGGACAAGATAGTCACATCATACAATTTAAACGTCTTCCTGCCGTTGAGAAAGCACTATGTGTGAAACATATTGGACCCTACGAACGATTTTATGAGACATTTGCTGAAGCATTCAAATATATGGAAGAAAAAGGTTATCAAATGATCGGTCATCCACGCACATGCTACATAGATGGTATCTGGAATCAAGAAGATCCTGAAAAATGGTTGTCAATAATACAAGTGCCGATAGACATAAAGTAAAATATCATATCTTCAAAACAAAAACCACCTCATTAATGAAGTGGTTTTTGTTGCTATATATACAAACAGTTTTATACTACGCCGCTGAAGCCCATGAATGCCATAGCCAAGAGGCCGGCGGTGAGCAGAGCGATAGGAGTGCCTTGCAAAGCCTTAGGCACCTTAGCCAATGCCAATTGCTCACGCATACCTGCGAACAATACCAATGCCAATGCAAAACCGATAGCTGTGGCGATAGCGAAGAGCATACCAGTCAATAAGCCTGGTTCTGCGCCCATAGGCAACTTATATGTGCCGCTGGCTACCATGATAGCTACACCCAACAAACAGCAGTTCGTTGTGATCAATGGCAAGAACACACCCAATGCTTGGTACAACGATGGAGAGATCTTCTTGAGGATAATCTCAATCATCTGCACCAATGCAGCAATCACCAAGATAAACAAGATGGTTTGCAAGAAGCCCAAGCCCCATGCGTTCAAGAGTTGTTGCAAAAGGTAAGTTACCAATGTTGCCAATGTCATGACAAACAACACGGCAGCACCCATACCCAGCGCAGTATTGATTTTCTTACTTACGCCCAAGAATGGACAGATACCCAAGAACTGGCTCAATACGATATTATTTACGAATATCGCAGAGATAAATATCAGAAAATATACCATAATTCTTTTATTTTTTTAGATCACTTCGTTGTAGATCGCTCGCGATGCTCGCTGTAGTTCGCTCGTTTCACTCGCTGTAGATCACTCGCTGCGCTCGTTGTAGTCTATTTTCTACAGCCACGAAGTGGCGAACTACAAGGGCTTTAGCCCGATCTACCATCTACAGGCGAAGCCGATCTAATAATTATTTCTTCAAAAGTTTTTGTACAAGTGCCATCAAGTAGCCCAATACGATGAACGCACCAGGAGCAAGCACGAAAATCAACATACCATAGGTCTCGCTGTAGAGGTTCATGCCGAACAAGCTACCTGTACCAAGCAACTCACGCACTGCACCAATCAAAGTCAATGCTAATGAGAAACCAAGACCCATACCCAAACCGTCCAAAGCAGACAAGCCAACGGTGTTCTTAGCAGCAAAGGCCTCTGCACGACCGAGTACAATACAGTTCACCACAATCAGTGGGATAAACAAACCAAGTACCTCATAGATAGCAGGCAGATAAGCTTGCATCAAGAGTTGTACCATGGTCACGAAAGTAGCAATCACCACGATAAACGCAGGGATACGCACTTTATCAGGAATCAAATTCTTCAAGAGTGAAATCACCACATTCGAGCAGATAAGCACGAAGGTAGTAGCGAGTCCCATGGACATACCATTGATAGCAGAAGTGGTAGTCGCCAAGGTAGGACACATACCGAGCACAAGAGCGAATACTGGGTTCTCGCGCAAGATACCGTTAAGAACGGTGTTTAATGCTTTATTTTTCATTGTTGGCCTCCTTCCTCTGTTGTTAATTGCGTTGCACCGCTCGTTGCCTCGATTGGCATAGGCTGCTCAGCACCCCACGAACCCACGAGGTTCGTCGGGGACCCCGCCGCGATACCGTTGTATGCTTTCACTACTACTTCAAGGAACGCGCGCGAGGTGATGGTTGATGCGGTGATAGCATCTACATCGCCACCATCTTTGCTAACGCTGAAGTTGGTCGTAGCAGGGTTCTTACCAAGGATGTTTGATTTTGGTTTGTCAGGGTTGCAGAACCATGTGCTCATCAGTGCACCCAGACCTGGGGTCTCGGCTTGCTCCAATACCACATAGCGAACTACATCGCCTACATTGTTGAAACCAACCATCAAGCGGAAGGTGCCGCCGAATGGCATGTTTTGGTTACCCTCGGTAGTTGCCTCTACGGCAGTACCGATCCACTCTTCGCCTACATACGCTTTGTAGAGGGTCACACCATTGCTCTGTTCTGCCTTAGCGATACGGATATCGCCTTCTACCTCTGGGAGCACTTGCATGATAGCGCTTTGTTGCTTCTCAGCCATTGCCGCTGCAATAGGGTCTTTGGTCAGCATATATACGCCAGCCAAAGCAGCCGCAGCCATCAACGCAATGAGCGTCAGCGATAGCAACATATTCTTAAATGAACTTTGTAATTTTGCCATAATCTTTTAATTTTTGTTTAGCATTGTGTAGGGTTGTGTAGTATTGTGTAGCGTTGTACCATTCTACACTGATTCTAAACGATTCTACACCACTCTACACTGCGCTATGTGCCTTATTTCTTTTTCTCGCCAAAGCGTTTTGGGCGAATGAGGTTTAACAATGGTGCGCATGCATTCATGATAAGGATAGCGAATGACATACCTTCTGGGTAAGCACCCCAAGTACGAATCACCATCACAATCACACCGATACCCACACCGAAGATCAGTTTACCGCAGTTGCTCATAGGTGAGGTCACATAGTCAGTAGCCATGAACCATGCACCCAGCATCATACCACCGGTGCAGAGGCTAAGCATTACATACTCACCTGTAGCCACGCTCTCTGGCAATAGACCAGCCCAACCAGTCACAGCAGCAAACAACGCTACAGTAGCCATGATACTCACAGGGATATGCCATGTGATGACACGAGTAGCAATGAGGAAGATACCGCCTGCGAGCAAGAGCAATGCGCTCACCTCGCCAAGACTACCACCCATCTTACCGATGAGTATATCCCACATCTCTGGCACAGCGCTCATCATGCTGTCACTTCCAGTGAGAGCCACTTTCATGGCTGCCAGAGGAGTCGCACCAGTAGCAGCGTCCACATAAGAGGTAGCAAAACCTTGTGGCACTGGCCAAGTAGTCATCTGAGCAGGGAAAGAGATCAGGAGGAACACACGACCCACAAGAGCAGGGTTGAAGATGTTTTGTCCCAAGCCGCCGAAACTCATTTTCGCTACGCCGATAGCCACCAAGGCACCGATAATAACAATCCACCAAGGCAAGTTGCTTGGCAAGTTGAATGCCAACAACAGACCAGTCAATACAGCAGAGAGGTCGCCGATAGTAGATTTTTGTTTCAATAGATATTTCGCAATCAGCCACTCGAACAGCACGCAAGCTGCCACGCTGATAGCGGTGGTAATGAGGGCACCCCAACCAAATTGCCATACGCTGACTGCGTAAGCTGGAAGGAGGGCGATAATCACCAACAGCATATTTTTCCGCACGCTATCACCGCTATGGAAGTGTGGTGCGGGAGATACTATAAATTGTTTCATAATATAAAAATTTTCAATTTTTGTTCAGCATTGTGTAGTGTTGTGTAGTATTGTGTAGCGTTGTACCATTCTACACCATTCTAAACTATTCTACACCTTTCTACACTTTACTTAGCAGCTCTGCTGCGGATGATTCCTCCTACTTTCGCTTTACCCATGCGTACATAGTCGAGCAATGGCAAGTGACTTGGGCAGGTAAATTGGCAGCAACCGCACTCGATGCAGTCCATGATGTTGTGGTCCTCCATCTCGTCCCACATGCTGTGCCATGCTTGTTTGCTGAGGAGCCATGGTTCGAGACCCATTGGACAAGCATTCACACACTTACCGCAGCGAACGCAGTTGGTGATCTCCTCACGCATACTCTCTGCCTCTGGCAAGAACAGCAGACCGCTCACGCGCTTGTTGCTTGGCATATCGATATTGCTCATCGCGCGACCCATCATAGGACCACCGCCGATAACTTTACCTGTATCCTCAGGCACGCCACCTGCAAGCGCTACCACCTCGGTCAATGGTGTACCGAAGCGCACGTCGTAGTTGCCTGGCTTAGCCAAACTCTTACCTGTCACGGTCATCACGCGAGAGATCAATGGTTTATTCTTTTGCACGGCCTCATATACCGCATAGATTGTTGCCACGTTATCCACCACAGCGCCCACCTCGATTGGTAGCGCACCGCTTGGCACTTGGCGACGGATACATGCGTCGATAAGCTGTTTCTCACCACCTTGTGGGTATTTGAGTTTGAGGGCTTTCACCTCGATGCCAAGCACTTTGCTTGCAAGTGCAGTCATGTGCTGGATGGCGTCTGGTTTGTTCGCCTCGATACCGATGATAGCTTTTTGGATATTGAGCGCACGCATGAGGAGTTGGATACCGATGATGATCTCCTCGCCATGCTCGAGCATGAGTTGATGGTCGCAAGTGAGATATGGCTCGCACTCTACACCGTTGACGATCAGCACCTCTGCGGTCTTGCCTGGAGGAGGCATCAGTTTCACGTGGGTTGGGAAACATGCGCCACCCAAACCTACGATACCTGCCTCTTGCACCTTATCGATGATGGCTTTTGGCTCGTAATCCAATTTGCGAACGAGTTCTGTGCTGCGGTCAATCGTCTCGAGCCACTCGTCGCCTTCTACATCCATGAAGATGGCTGGCATTTTCATGCCCCATGCGTCGATGGTGGTGTCAATCTTGGTGATGGTACCGCTGAAAGGCGCGTGAATATTCGCACTTACAAAGCCACCTGCCTTGGCGATCAACTCACCTACTTTCACTTTCTGTCCTTTCTCTACGACTGCTTGCGCAGGCGCACCGATGTGTTGCACCAAAGGAATGATTGCTTTGGCTGGCAATGGGCACTCGGTGATGGGTTGATGAACAGAGTATTGCTTATTATCATGTGGATGTACTCCACCTATACGGAATGTCGATTTCATGCCTTTGCCTCCTCTCCGTTTTGTGTAGCTTTGTTTAGCTGTTGTGTAGCATTGTTTAGAGGTTGTGTAGCGTTGTTTGCAGGCGCTGCCTTTGGTGCTGCTGGTGCAGCTGCTGGCGCTTCTGCCTTTGGTTTGCGTGGTGGGAAGTTCACAGCATGGATAGCACCTGTTGGGCACGCATCTTCGCACTTACGGCAGAGACGGCACTTGTTGTAGTCGATGTATGCCAAGTTGTTCTCGATGATGATTGCATCGAACTCGCATACCTTTTGGCATTTGCTACAACCGATACAAGCGTTGGTACATGCCTTGCGTGCTACTGCACCTTTGTCCTTGTTAACGCACATCACTACCATGCGACGGCTCTTAGGACCTTTCTTGCGCAGCTCGATGATGTTGCGTGGACATGCGCTAACGCACTTGCCGCAGCTGGTACACTTCTCGTCATCCACCTCTGGCAAACCTGTCTCAGGGTTCATGTGGATAGCGTCAAACTCGCAGGCTGCCACACAGTCGCCACAACCCAAGCAGCCGAACGGACAAGCCGACTCACCCACATAGCAGTTATGCAGGATTTGGCAACTCTTAGCACCGTCGTAGATGCTCGTTTTTGGTCGTGCCTCGCACGTACCATTGCAGCGTACTACTGCTACTTTGGGGTCGATGTTTCCGACCGCCATTCCAAGGATCTCACCTACTGTCTTCATCGTAGGTGCACCGCCTACAGGGCAGAGAAGTCCATCGAGTGAGTCTGCTTTGACGCAGCCTTCGGCAAAAGCACGACAGCCAGCAAAACCGCAACCACCGCAGTTGGCACCTGGCAACGCCTCTTGCACCTCATCGATGCGTGGATCTTCTTCTACCTTGAACTTTTGAGCCACGAAATAGAGTAGCACGGCTGCTACCAATCCCGTCACGCCCAAAACGGCTAAAGAAATCAGAATTAAATTCATTGTGTTTTTATAATTTTGTTAGTTATTTTTCTTCCTTGCAGTAAAGCTGAACTCTTTTTGCAATTTGTCTTTGAACATGCCCAGTAGGAGGTAGTAAAGTGCCATGGCGCAGAGTGCTACTGTACCGAGAATCTCCTCGCGCACTGCCCAGATTGCATTACCAATAAGCATTACCGCCAGCATCACAAAGAATGGCAGCAAGTACGCGAGTACCACGGCTTTCCATCCCATTTTCTGCTGCACTATCACTTCCACGGTATCGCCAACATGGTAGGATTGTGTAGAATCGTGTAGAGTGGTGTAAGATTGTGTAGAATTGTTTTCCGTTTTCACCTTTCCGTTTTCACCTAAAAGTACAACCGTCATCTCTTTCTCGGCGCTTTCTGCGCTGGCGCACATGGCTTTGGCTTTGCATGCTGCGCATGCGCTGGTTTGCACAATGCGCACGAGGGCGGTTCCGTCCTCATTTAGCGCGATTATTACACCATCATGTTTGATCATTTTTCTTTTGCTTTGCAAAAAACGCGCAAAGTTACAGCTTTTTTTTGATATATGCAAGAAAAATCGCCTTGAAGGGCGATTTTTCTAATATCAAGGTGTAAGGTGTATAGTGTAAAGACAAGAAATACTCGAATGGATTTGAGGGGGAATAGACAAACTAAAAGGTGGTTTCTCTTATTTTAGGAAGAGGCATGGGGTATTCGTGGAATATACGCGGAGTATTCGTGGGGTATTCATAGGATATACGTATGTATCGGTTATGTATCGGTTATGTGTCGGGTACGCGACGGAGCATATGGGCAGCGAAGGGGGTAGCGAAGGAGGAGGGGGTGGCGAAGGGGGAG
>JAFYWK010000019.1 GCA_017558065.1 Paludibacteraceae bacterium | reverse complement strand
TCTTACTGGTAAGAAAGCTCGTATTCCAGAGCGCCGCGTGAAGTAAGACTTCCCTTAACGGCAATTGCCAATTGTCAACTGTTAACTGTCAACTGTCAATTGCCTTTAGGTATTGCCAAATGGTGTAATGGTAGCACTACAGATTCTGGTTCTGTCTGTCTGGGTTCGAGTCCTAGTTTGGCAACAAAGAAATGGATTCCCAAGGTGAGTCCATTTTTTTATTTTTTAGAAAAAGTTATACCTTTGCAAATAAAGAGCAATCATGATTCGTGTAGCAATTTTAGGTTATGGCAATATCGGTCGAGCAGCCGAAGAAGCCATCCATGCTGCTCCTGATATGGAGTTGGCAGGTATCTATCACCACTATGATTCGTTGGAGGATATGCAAGCCGACGTGGCGTTGGTCTGTACGCCTACGCGCGAGGTGGAAGTGTTTGCTAAGCGACTGATAGAAAAAGGCATCTGCACTGTAGATTCGTTTGATATTCATACGCAGATCTATTCCTTGCGTCAGACATTGGCGCCTATAGATCGTGCCAATAATGCTGTGAGTATTATTTCTGCGGGTTGGGACCCAGGTTCGGATTCTGTAGTACGAGCGTTGCTCTTGGCTATGGCGCCCAAAGGTATCACTTATACCAATTTTGGTCCAGGTCGCTCCATGGGACATACGGTGGCAGCCAAGGCTATTGAGGGTGTGAAGGATGCTCTATCCATGACTATCCCGCTCGGAACAGGTGTGCATCGCCGCATGGTGTATGTGGAGTTAGAAGAAGGAGCGAATGTCCAAGAAGTGGAGCAACGCCTGCTGAATGACGACTACTTTGTGCACGATGAGACGCATATGATTGTGGTGGATTCGGTGGATGCGCTCAACAATGTGGCACATGGCGTTAACATGGTGCGCGAAGGCGTGTCAGGAGAGACTCATAATCAGCGTTTTAGCTATAATATGACTATCAATAACCCTGCTTTGACAGGTCAAATCATGGTGTCGTGTGCCCGTGCCGCAGTTCGATTGCAACGCGAAGGACGCTATGGCGCTTATACGATGATAGAAGTTCCCCCTATTTATTTATTGCCAGGCGACGAAGAAGCACTTATACGTTCGTTGGTATAAGTTATCCCCTTTTTAGACCGTCATTCCATACGGGCGCGTTTAGCGATCAGAATAGAGTGTGCTGTAGCGTCGTGCATTCACACGATAGGCGATATACGCATCTGTCAGATTGTTTTGCGCTTGCAGCAGTTGGGTATGTGCCTCCAACAGTTCGGCTATGGTGGCTTGCCCTGCTTGATAGCTGGCTTGTGTGAGTCGATAGTGATTAGCAGTGATATCTACTGCATGTTGATGCTCCTGAATCATCAAATCTGCTTCTTGCATCTTATAATACGCTTGTTTGGTACGCATATGTAGCATCTCGCCCATTTGCTCTTGCTGTAGTTGGGCGTGCTGAATAGCCATCTTCTGTTCGCGCATCTTATGACTGGTTTCCCACCAACCTGTTAGAGGAACGGACACAGATACAAACACAGACCCATTACCCGTGTCGCTACCTAAGTCGTTTTGTAGTATATTCGTCTGCAACTTACCATACCCATAATGCGCACCAATCGCCACTTGTGGCAGCGCTTCTGCCAGTGCCATGCGGTGTTGCAGCTGTGCTGCTTGGACTTGCAATGCCAGCAACTGGTGTTCGGTGGTGATGGGTGTGAGTTGGTCAGAGTGGGGTATATCTGCAGTAGGCAGTATCTGCGAGTGCGTAGATGGGATAATGTGCAGTGTGTCGGAATACGGAATGCCAATGCCCAAGCATAGTGCCTGTTGTGCTAACTGCAATCCATTGGTCAGTTGGATTTGCATACGGCGCATTTCGGATTGCTTGAGTTCCACCTGCAATAGGTCTTTGGGCAACACCAATCCTGCACGCACTGCTGCAGACACCGTCTGGTGAATGGTATCCAGCAATGCCATTGTGGCGGTAAGGGTGGTTTGTTTATCGCGAAGTCCGACTAAGAGCCAATAACTCTCTTCCACTTCCAATAGGACATCTCGTTGGGTGATTTGTGCTTGCAGTTCAGCTGCCTGAATACCGACATTAGCCAAGCGATTGCCTGCCATAATTCGACCACCCATATATACAGGTTGTACTGCGCTTACGCCCACTTGATAGCCGTGTTGGAACAGCGATAGGTGGTTATCTAATCCCAAGACTGTACCATAGTTGCCGTACAGCGCAATCAGCAGGTCGCGCACCGAAGCATTGCCTATATCGTCTATACCTATTTCCACCATAGGGTGCAGACTATGGTAGCCCATAGCAGACGCACTGATTTGTGGAAAATACTTGGTCATGGCTTGTTTCTTCACCTCTTCTGCTTTGCTCACATTGAGAGCTGCTTGCTGAATCTTTTTGTTGTGTTGCTGCGCAAGGGATAGGCATGAGTCCAAGGTCAGCACACGATCTGCCATACCATGTACGCTGATAAGAAGGCAGAGAGCCAACACCAAGAAACGATATGTGGTAGTATGATTAGCGTGCATAGATTTTCCAATATACAACGGGTAGAACAGTGATGGTGAGCGGCAGTGTGAAGATCGTGCCGAAGCATATGACCACACCCATTGGCATCCACAGACTGGTTTGGGCTAAGATCATCGGCAGTACGCCTAATGCTGTGGTAGCAGAAGTCAAGAACACTGGTCGCATACGGCGCAATCCCGCTTGGAATGCGGCTTCACGCACGGATAAGTGCTTTGTACGCTGTAGCTCTTCAGCATATTCGTACATGATAATAGCATTGCGCACAATGATACCAATCAGACTGACAATACCCAGCACAACGGTGATAGAAATATCCATATTAAATATAGATAGACCTACGAAGGCACCAAACACACATAGGATAGAGCTCGATAATGCCAGTAGCGCCAATGACACTTTGCCAAAGTGGTAGAGCAGTAGTACAAACATCACTAACAATGCAGCTACGACGCTCCAGAGTATCTGAGGGATCAGTTGTTTGTTGATAGCGCTAAGTCCTCCGTACTCGATGCTAACGCCTTCAGGCAGGGAAGATAGATGCTCGTTGATCCAGTGTTTCACTTGTCGCTCTGCATCCACTTGACTGGTCTTGCCGCGCAGGTCGCACCCCACGGTGATGGTGCGTATGGAGTTGTGTCGCTCAATAGAGGAGTGATGCCATTGGGGGGTGAGTGTCGCTATTTGGCGTAGTGGCACCCATACTGATGGATAGGCAGTAGGCACCATGATATCTTCCAGTGTATGGTGATTCAGTTGGTGGATATCTTCGGTGTATAACATTACGGGCACTTGATAGTCGCCTTCCCAGATGGTGGTGAGTGTAGCTCCATCGGTCACTGAGCGCAGATAGAGTGTAAGCATGGTTTCAGTGACACCCAATCGAGATGCTTCTGGTTCGCGTAGCGTGATGCGTGTTTGGGTGGTGAAGGCATCGTAGTTAGAGTGTACCCATGTCAGGTTGGGCTGGGCAGCCATAAACTGTTTGATGGAATCGGCGATAGGTAGCATGGCATCCCAATCGTCGCCTTGAACCCTTACTTCCAAGGGATTACGTGCCGCTTGGTAGTCCAGTTGCTTGAATCGAATGTAAGCGTTGGGGAAATAATGCTCATAGTGTGGTGCCATCTCCTTGAGCAGACTGGCTGTGGCTTTGGTGGAAGTGGTGTTGACTATGAATTGTGCATAATTAGAGCGTGCCATTTGTGGGGTGTAGGTGGCATGAAAACGGGGTGATGCTTGTCCGACAAACGCAGTGATAGAGCGGATACGCGAATCCGTGCGCATCATTCTTGCCAGCGAGTCAGCCACCATGGCTGTTTGCTCTACTGCGGCATTCTGCTCCAAGTGAATCTCCACTGCAAAACACTCTCGCTCTGCCTTTGGCAGTAGTTGCAGGTTGTGCTGTGTGAGCAAGAATAAACCAATAGCCATGCATACTGCCAAAGCCGTGAAAGGCACCCATACGCGGCGGAAACATAGACTCAGCACACGATGATACAAGCGTTGCAACTTAGAGAAGAAAAGCTGCTGCACTCGCTCAAAGCCACGCAGGTCCTTGGTGCGTTGGCGGCGAATGAAGCGTGTTGCCATATATGGGGTAGCCCATGCAGCATAGAAGATGCTGGCAGTGAGTGCAAATAGCACCGCATAGGGGAATAGCTGGATGAAGTCGCCCAATGGTCCGTTGATAATTTTGGTCATCGGGAAGAACATACCCGAGATGGCACAAGTGGCCAATGCCATGGGCACAAACAGCTGTTTGGTGCTCACGGCGGCAGAATACCAGCGGCTATGTCCTTTCTCCAGCATATCGGTGTAGCCATCAATGACAATCACCGAATCGTCCACTATCATACCCAACACGAATATCAGTGCTGCCAGTGTGACGGTATTAAGTTCGATGCCCGTGATATACATCAGTCCTATGCAGACGGCTATGCAGACAGGCACGCCCGTGCTTGCCACCAATGCTGTGCGCAGCGGGAAGAGCAGCAGCATGACTGCTATCACCACGATAATGGAGATGAGGATATCTTTCAGGAAAGAGAGCACAGAGTCGTTTACCACCTTAGGTTGGTCGGTTATGCGATGAAAACGAATATCGGGTGGGAAGGTGGCGCGTGCTTGTTGTAGATGCTGCTCTACATCATTGCCAAAAGCCACGATGTTATTGCCTGGCATCATCTCCATATTCACAATCACGCAGGAGCGTTCGGGTTCGAGCACGGCATCTTTGTCGCCTGTGTAGAAGGCAACAAACTGTTTGGGCTCTTCGTATTGCCGTTGGATTGTGGCTATATCTTGCAGGCGTATGGCAGTGCCAGATACGGGGTCTATCCATACGATTTGTTCGGCAATCTCTTGTTCGGAAGTGTATGGAGTAGCCACCTGCAGGGGTTGGCTGCTGTGGATGTTGCCTCCCACTGTGCGTAGTCCACGTAGCATGAGGGACATCTGCAGGGCGGTCTGGTCAATGCCGTAGGCAGACAGGCGTGCAGGGTCGATATATACAGCCACCTCTTCGTGCTGTGTGCCCAGTACCTTGATACGTCCCATCTCGGGCATGGTGCGTAGTTGGGTGCATAGCTGCTTGGCAAATGCTTCAAGCTCGCGAGGGCTACGCTCGTCGCTCTCTATGGCCAATAGCATAGAGGAGGTGTTGCCAAAATCATCTACGAGCACGGTCTGTAGTACACCAGGGGGGAGACTGGTCTTGTGAAATAGCTGTAATCCTGCTCGGATTTTAGTCCATGCGGTATGGCTGGATGCCACCGAATTACGAAGCATCACGTACACATACACAACCCCATCTTCGGAGACGGAGTAGGTGTTTTGCTTGTCAATATCTTCGAATCCATTGAGGTAATTCTCTAGTGGAATAGTGACTTGCTCTTCCACCTCTTGAGCTGTTGCTCCAGGATAGATGGCCGCCACTACACCTTGTCGTATGGTGAATTGTGGAAACTCATCTTTATTCATCTTGGGCAAAGAGTAGATGCCAAACGCTGTGAGCATCAGTATGATGAAGAATACGATGCTCGGATTGCGCATTGCGCTTTGTATGTGGTCGCGTTGGCTCACTATGCTCGATTGCTAATAGGTCACGGGTGCGCCGTTGTACATTTTTTGATAACCACTGGTGATGATGATATCGCCTATTGATAGTCCGCTGGTGACTAACACGCCATCGGCGGTGTAGGGACCCACCTCTATCTGACGGCGCATGGCTTTGCCATTATTTACCACCCATACTACGGTGCTATGTGTCTGTGTGTGAATGCAGGTGGCTGGAATGACGATCCCCTCTACGACCTGCGTTTGCAGTTGTATTTTTCCCACCATACCAGGCAGCAACTGACGCTTCACCGCTGCTGCAGCATGGGTCAGGGTGGCGGTGACGGTGTAGGTGTGTGAGAGGCGATTAGCCATCAGATTCTTTTCGGTAACGCGTATCGGTATGTTGGATACGTTTAGCGCTTCGATGGACATGGTGCCTTGGTCTCCGATGGAGATGGTGCTGATATCTTTCTCTGGCACATCGAATGCTACTTTGTATTCTTGTATATCCAGCAGGGTGATGATGGGTACTGCGGGCGCTATGTTCTGTCCTATTTGCAGGTCACATTCAGCCACGATACCATCGCGTGGTGCGGTGATGGTGCAGTCGTCCAAACGCTTGCGAGCGATAGCCAACATGGACTGTGCTTGTTGCAGTTGGCTGCGCAGTTCCACCATTTTTTGTTCGGTCACGCCACCTTGTTCGAATACTTGTTGTGCCCGTTGGTAGCCATCGGTGGCTTGTTGCAATGTGGCCAATGCAATCTGCCATGAGTTGTATGCCTGAATGCTGTCAATGACCAATAGTACTTGTCCTTCTTTCACTTGTTCGCCGTTGGAGACATAGAGTTCAGTCACAGTTCCGCCGATGGGCGAACTGACGGGAATAGAAGCGCTTTCTTCCATTTTTCCTACATAGGAGTGGGCATTGATTTGCTTTTGCTCAGCAATGGTCAATGTCTCCACATAAATGGGTTTCACCTGTTGCTGATCATTGGACTTGAGCCCACAGCTGCCCAGACATAGCAAAAGGGTGAGTAATATGAAGCAATGGATACGACGCATAGTTGTCAGTTCTTTTTAGCCAGCATGGTGATATTGTTGCCTTTGATTTGTTTGTTTCCTCCCAGTTCGGTGCCAGAATACTGCATTTTGAATTCTATGGTCTCGCCATAGACATTGCCATATCCATATACATCCGTTTGGTATTCTTCCGTTTCGGTAAATTCGATAATATCTCCCCAGATGTCGGAGTTCTGCGATTGATAAGTGATGGTGACTACGCGGGAGAATGGGTAGAGCTCCAGTTGGTTGTTGCTCCATGTGGCTTTGGTGGTGTATGCCTCACCGTTGATGGTGTTGAAGGTGAGCAGATAGGTGCTATCTTGCAAATGAATCACCTCCATTGCTCCTATCTCGTTGGGGAGCGAATATACTTGTGTGGCATCTTTGGTCACTTGTCCGCTCACTTTGAAACTGTATTCTCCTACGATTGTTTGCCATGTAGATTCGCAAGCTGATAGGCATACCATGGCAAGCGTGAGGAAGCAATATGAGAAAATCTTTGCTGTTTTCATTGCTGTATGAATTGTAATTTATAATCCTATTGTTGTGCTCTCTGGCGGGTAGCTCGGAGTGCTTCGCCCAGATTAAGCAGTGTCTGTTGGCATACACCTTCGTCGTCCCTCAAGTGGGGATACAGACGCTGTAAACTGAGATATATCTTTTCGGCTTCTGTGAGCGAGTGTAGCGATTCGCTGTCGTTGCCTGCTACGCGACCGAGTAGGAGCTTGAGCATGTCCACTGCGCACCAGAACATCGCCAAGGTCGTATATTTGCCGTGGTGAACCTTGTACATGGGTAGGATGGTTTGATAGGCCTCTTCTATCTTACCCTCTCGGCGGAGTTCGAATACCTCTTTGACGGTCATGGTGGTGTAGAGTGGTGTAGAGTTGTTTAGCAGTTGTTTAGCAGTTGTTTAGCAGTTGTGTTGTGTGGTTTAGCGGCGGCGGAGGCCTTGCATCTGCTGCATCTTCTTCATCATCTTGCTGGTTTGCTCAAACTGCTTGAGGAAACGGTTGACCTCCACGATGCTTGTTCCCGAACCCTTGGCAATACGATTCTTGCGACTACCGTTGAGCAGCGATGGATTGCTACGCTCGGCTGGCGTCATCGAGGATATGATAGCTTCGATTGGCTTGAACGCATCATCGCTCACCTCTACGCCTTTGAGGGCTTTGTCCATGCCAGGAATCATACCCATGAGTTCTTTCATCGAACCCATTTTCTTGATTTGAGCGAGTTGTGAGAGGAAGTCGTTGAAGTCGAACTGGTTCTTCGCGATACGCTTACTGATGCGGCGTGCCTCTTCCTCATCGTATTGCTCTTGTGCACGCTCTACGAGTGATACTACGTCACCCATACCCAGGATACGGTCGGCCATACGCGATGGGTGGAATACATCCAGTGCGTCCATTTTCTCGCCTGTACCGATGAACTTGATTGGCTTTTGCACCACAGAGCGGATACTGAGGGCAGCACCACCACGCGCGTCACCGTCCAGCTTGGTGAGGATCACGCCGTCGAAATCCAGACGGTCATTAAACTCCTTGGCTGTATTGACGGCATCCTGACCCGTCATGGCATCTACCACGAAGAGGGTCTCTTGCGGATTGATAGCCTGCTTGATAGCGGCAATCTCCTGCATCATTTGCTCATCCACTGCCAGACGACCTGCGGTATCCACAATCACTACGTCATAGCCATATACCTTGGCCTCTTGAATAGCTTTTTGAGCTTTGATGACAGGGTTGGCTTCGCCTTCACCAGTATATACTTTAGCATTGATTTGTTCGCCGAGTACGCGCAACTGCTCAATAGCAGCAGGACGATACACGTCGCATGCCACCAGCATCACGCGTTTGTTCTTTTTGGTTTGGAGGTAGTTGGCCAATTTCGCAGAGAAAGTGGTCTTACCTGAACCTTGCAAACCACTCATGAGGATCACGGCAGGAGTGCCTTTGAGGTTGATTTCTGCAGCATCGCCACCCATGAGGTTAGCCAACTCATCGTGTGTGATTTTCACCATCAGTTGTCCTGGGCGCACAGCGGTCATCACGTTCTGACCCAATGCTTTGGCTTTCACCTCGTCGGTGAATTGCTTAGCGGTCTTATAGTTGACATCGGCCTCAAGCAGGGCTTTGCGAATGTCCTTGACGGTTTCGGCGATATTGATTTCGGTGATACGACCTTCACCTTTGAGAATCTTAAACGATCGTTCTAATCTTTCGGATAAATTATCAAACATAGTATTCCATTTTAATTTAGCGCACAAAGGTACAACAAAAAATGCATATATACAAGAAAATTGGGCGAAAGTTTACTTTTATGCCCAATTTTCCTGTATGTATGGTATGAAACTACTTATTCTATCTATCTTTTCGGATGATGCTTCCGCCTACTGCCATGTTTTGCTTGATAGCGGGGCTACCTTTGTAGGTGATTTTGCTGGCACCTGCGGCTTGTGCCCATAGTTCGCGTTGCACGTGTACTTCTGCTACGCTGGCACCTGCGCAATTGATGTGCATATCTTGTACTATGAATGATTCTGCATCCAATTCCCCTGCGCCCGCAATGGTGATGTGGGCAGACTCGGCTGTGCCTTGCAGTTCCAGCGAACTGGCACCTTTGGCATCTACAGTCAGGGTATTGACCTGCAATTGCAAATCAGCTTCGGCAGCTCCGTTGAGGTCGAGCGTCAGGTCGGGCTGTTGCAGTGTATGACCATCTATGGTCTCAATCTTGCTAGCACCATATACGGTAATCTTGCGTAGGGTATGTGATGCAATAGTAAAATCCATCATCATATCGTCAATAGGTATTTGCGTGGTGACGTCTATATAGAGTACGCTATCTTTCACCTCGGCCTTCCAGTTCTCCTTGCCACTGACCATCGATTGTAGCATGTTTGTGGTCAAGGTGGTCGTAGCGGTAGCGGCATGGCAAAGATGCAATTCTGCTGCTCCACGAAGTTCCACGCTATGGTATGCGTCCAACTGCAATATCGATGTGACAACACCCGCATCATCCACATCAAAGCCGTCAATAGCCATCGTATTTAGGATCTGGGGGGCATGCTCATATGAGTGATACAACCTAAGTAGCGAAGCCCCCCAAAAGACTATCGATGCTATCCAGAATAGTATGGTAATCCACCAGAAACGGGCTTTAGGACCACGTCGTGTGCGCATATATGTTACGATGGTGTGCACTATCATCACGATAGGCAATACCACGATGAGTAGCAGGGTCACCAGCATCAGCAGGATGACGGCACCATTGCCGTCCAACAATATATCTGCCAATGCAGGATAAATAGGCAATATTGCTCCCAGTGTCGTGGTTCCTGCCACGGTCACACCAAAGACGGTTAGTACCATTGCAAAGAGTACAACCAGTCCAAACACAATCACGGGCAATGCCAATATCGCCAAGATTACGTTGAGCACAATACTCATCACGCGTCCGCAACCAGCATTTTGTGATTTATCTACTTTCACTTTCGGACGGCGGTTCTCGCCGAACTCTGTAGGTGCGCCAATCTGCGATTGGATGTTGTGCACCATCTCCATGGTCACAACTTGTGTGTTCTTGGCGAACAATGCTTTCTGAAAGAGTTCTGCGATGCGTGCTTCGATGTCCGCCATCACTTCTTGACGGTCGTTAGCGGGTAAACGCATTTCTATATCTTGCAGATATTCTTTTAGCGTTTGATAGGCATCAGTGTCAATATGATACACCAATCCATTTAGGTTGATTGTACGAGTTTCGTTCATAATCGAGTCGAATTATTGGTTTGTTATTTGGTTGACAGCTTGGCAGATAGACTGCCATTCTTCGTTGAGTT
This sequence comes from Paludibacteraceae bacterium, assembly GCA_017558065.1. GTDB lineage: Bacteria > Bacteroidota > Bacteroidia > Bacteroidales > Paludibacteraceae > Colicola. The sequence continues at coordinate 30,474 of JAFYWK010000019.1, read as the reverse complement.
GGGCGAGTAGTTGTTCGCCTTCAGGGGTCAGCGTATAGTATTTGCGTGGTGGTCCTCCTGTGGACTCTTGCCAGCGATACGATAGCAATCCCTCATTCTTCATGCGGGTAAGCAATGGATAGAGTGTACCTTCCACCACCAGCAGTTCGGCATTTTTTAGTGTCTCCAGAATATCGGAAGCATATGCCTCGCTGCGGCTAATGATGGATAGGATACAGTACTCCAATAGCCCTTTTCGCATTTGACTTTTTAGATTGGATAGCATAATCTTGTTGGTGGTTTCAATCCGTGATTTGGTCGTAGTTGGGCATCAGAATCATCAAAATGATGTAGAGCAATATGCCAGGGAATCCTACGCTAAAGATACTTAGCACTGCGTATAATACGCGAATTAATGTAGGATCTACATTGAAATACTCGGCGATTCCGCCACAAACACCCGCCAAAATGCGGTTAGAAGAACGATACAGTTTTTTCATTGTTGTATATTTATATTATGTTTAGTCATCCATGCGAAGGAATTTTCCGTCTAAATCGAAGAGTAGTTCCATGCCGTTGCCCAGTTCAATTTCGAGGGTGTGTCTGCCGATAGCGTATTTTACGGCAAAGTGGTTGGGGTAGTGCTGCTTGAGGTAATTAGCAATCACCGCGGGAATAATCCCTTCGGGTACGGGATAAATCTCGCAATCGATAGACTCCAAGTTACCGCTTTGATCAAAGTCGATCTTTGTTGCATTTTTCAAATACACGGTAAATTCATAGTGTAGCCCATCTCTTTCTTTTTCGATGTGTGCTATGTCAGCGGCATTGAAATGTTGTTGCACGAAACTTTGTGCTTGTGCAGGTAGTTCTGAAAAGACGATCGTTTGCTCATGATCTGCGCATGCAGTCAGCGAAATGAATAGGGTTGCCATGATGGCTAATGCTTTTTTCATAGTAGTCATTATTAAATGGTGAATAATAAGTTAGTTTTATTTACTTCAAGACAAAAAGTGTGCCATACCCCTTTTGCCTTGTTTTCGATTGCAAAGGTACTACTTTTTCTAATACTATGCAATGCAAAGTACTGAAATATTACGAAAAACAAGAATAAATATAGTTTTTTCTATTTTTTTTTCAAAAATATTTGGTCATGTCAAAAAAAAGCAGTACCTTTGCAGTCGCTTTCGAGAGGAGTAGATTTTTTAACTTTTGAAACGATTAAAACTCTTGGAACTCGCGTATAGCGAACATGGTGGTTATAGCTCAGTTGGCAGAGCATCGGATTGTGGTTCCGAGTGTCGTGGGTTCGAGCCCCACTATCCACCCAAAAAAGAGCGAGATACCTTTTGGTATGTCGCTCTTTTTTTGTATTGTTTATTGTCGTTGTTGTTACGATTTTGAATCGTCTTGTGTTTCTTTCTGTGTTTCCACTTGCGCTTTGATCTCCTCCCATGCTTTTTCGGCGTATGGGGTGAGGGTGGTGTAAACGACGGATTTTTCTCTCAGTTCGGGTTGGATGAACTGGAATTGCTTGTCCAGGTTATGCACGCATAGCACCAGTGCTACAATCACGATGCCCCATTTGGCTACGCCAAACAGACCGCCAAAGAGGCGATTGATCCAACCTAATTGTATCTTCTGGAACAGTTTGGACAGCAGTCGTGCCACAATGTTCAGTCCCAAGGCGATACCTGCAAAGAGTAGAGCGTATGCCACCACGATGCAGGCGGTCTCGCTCCAGTTGAACTGCTGCATGAGCCAGCTGGCGAAAGCGGCGCTCCAGTATTTGGCACCGAAGAAGCCCAAGATGATTGCAGCTATCGAACTGATTTCTACAATCAACCCCTTCATCAGACCTCTGACGAGGCCGATGAGCAGGGGTAAAAGAATGAGTATGTCAAGCCAAGACATTAGTTCTTAGAATATTCATACCCTGGCTTGTAATCGCCGTTGGCATCATACAACCAGTGTTCGTCACCGTCATACAATTGCAAATCATCCACTGAACGGATGCTGATAGACCAGTCGCTGGCTTCTGGTGGGTATTGCGAGTATTTCAAACCATTGTCATAGTAGAAACCAAGGATACCTACTACATCGCCCCAATAGTTGTTGGCTGGCAAATAGAAATGCGCGTATTTAGCGTATTCAGAGGTAGAAACCAATGTCCAGTTGTCTTGTGCGTCCATGATTACTCGGCTTTGAGGGTAATTCATGTTCTCTGTCGTAGGTGCAAAGACGTTGGCATTGCCATCTGTTTCTGGATCGCCCGTGGTGCAGTTGGCTGGCTTGCCATTGTTTTCGTATTGACCAGTGAAGTGCACATTTTTGATGCAAACCAATTTGGCATCCCATTCGCGTGTCTCCACGAGACCTGTGATATGGTTGAAATCTGTGATTTGCAATGTGTCGTAATGCAATTTGCTCTGATCGGGTGTACCAATGCATTGTGTACGTGCCTTGAAGATCGCAAAAGGAATACGACCTGCTGCCCAACCTGTTTTTTGTTCTGGATACTGAGCGTAGATATTGTTGTTGTACGATGGCAAGCAGAGTTGTGGCTGGTTGGCATAGCGACCAATGGCAAGACCATCTACGCGAATCAGAATCTCTTGTCCTAATTGGTACAATCCACCGATAGAACCTGCATCTACAGACAGACGAATGGCTTGTTGTTTGCCTTCGACCATTTGTTGGATACACAAAGTCTTGTAGAAGTTGCCTGCATAGTCATCCGTTGTTACGCGCCCGCGTATATATATAGGTGTGTCCGATACAGGGATGGTGTCGATGGAGAAGAGGTAGTAGTTACCTGCCTTTGAGCGCTCGCGGTACAGGTCTGGCATGCAGTAGTTACCTTCTTCGGTCATGTAGGTAGCTTTGAACTCCTCAATGGTGAGGCATGTGCCTTCTTTAATCAACGCATCTGCTTCTGCGTCAGAGATATACAACTTGGTTGGCTCGTTAGGTGTACAAGCAGCCAAGAGCATGCAGCCCAGAGTAAAGAGCAATGCAGATATATTAAATACTGACTTTTTCATATTGCTTAGAATTTATATTGAATATTGAGATAGAAGTTGGTTCCCCATGCGTAGTAGTACTTAGATGGGAATTTCCATGCGTTTGGACTTATAACGGATATTTGCTTAGTCTCTTTATATTGTAGGTTCTGACGAGCTATTCGTGCTTGTTGATAACCACCAGTCTTGAAGTGGGTATTATTCAAGAGGTTGTTTACAGTCAGGTTGATGGAGATTGACTGACGGTTCTTGAGATAAATCAGTTTACCTACGCTCACGTCCACCAAGAAGCGATTCAGCACATTGCCGTCCACCAAAGACTCTTGGTCTGATAGCAAATTATATGGGTATTTCAATTTTGGCACACCATATTGATCATATTCATTTTCAATAATTGCATTTGGATTAACCTCTGCCCTGCCATATATTGTATAATCTTCTCCATACCAGCCATTGACAGCAGTACCATCAGCGCGTGTGCCAGTGAAGAGACCCTTCATGCGGCGAGCAGGTGCGTAATCGAGGAAGTTCCAGTCGAAGTAGTTAACGGTGATGTCAGCAAACCACATCTTAGGGTGGAAGAAACTGAGCTTCAAGCTGGCATTCACTTGTGGACCTGTAGCCACGCGCAGACCCTTGATGAGTACGCTATCGCGCAACTCAAAGATTGGTCCTTGGTTAGGGTCATTCGCGGCGCGGTCGCTTTCATCTGCCAGAGCCATACCGTTCTCAGCAGAGGTGATAGCCAGGGCGTTGCTGGTGTAGCGGTAGTCGCCTACGCTCACTACGCCAGTGAGGGTGAAGTACATACCCAGTTTCACAGCGGCAGCTGCTTCAACACCCATATGGCGGCGGTTGATGCCTGTCAGTGATTGGTTAACGAAGGTGCGTGCCTCATCGTCATAGTAGCCGTTGAGCTCGGTGCCGTTCCAGAACTGTGTGAAGAATCCTGTCACACGACCACGAACGATAGGGTAGTTGAACGAATAGGTGAGGTCACCACCCGCAATCTTTTGGCTGGCGCCGAAGTATTCTTGCAATGCAGAGGTACCATATGCTTGTGCATAAGCCACAGGGTTAGCGTGGCGATAGAGACTCTCGATAGCGCGGTCATGTACGCGTGGTGAGATATATGCATCGCGTCCGAGAGGTGCTTTGGTCTCAGCCATAGCGTTCACCTTGATTTGGTTGCGACCATCGATCTTGTAGGTAGCGCCTACTTTCACAGCAGGGTCCACAAAGTGATAGGTGTAACCTTTCAATCGGGTTGGCAAAGCATTCACGTCGCCGTTGAGCACGGCATCTGCGTTACCTGCCAAGTAGTAGTAAGCATAATCTGGGTTCAGTTTTGCCAAGTACCATGCGCGACCATTGAGCATGTCGGTGGTGCGTTGGATGCTGGAGTAGGTGAGTTGCAAACCGTAGTAGAGATCCACGTTGTTCCATTTCCACTCGTTTTGTGCCCACAATTTGGCGTTGATCATATTGATGCGGTAGTCGTAGCCGAAGCGACCGTGATCCTTCACGATAGCGTTAGGATTACGCAGGTCGTTTTGCTTCACGTTGGCGATGTCGGCTTGGGTAAGACCAATGTTGGTAGCAAGCTCTTTGATATCGCGCTCTGCGAATGGGTCCACGTCAATCCATTGGTTACCGCCCAAGAGGTCGTCCACAGTCTTGTAGTGGATACCTTGGCTACCTTTGGCTTCCAAACCTGCGGTGATGGTCAGATTATCCACAGCGGTGTTGCGGTAGTTAATGTTAATCATACCCTCTTGGATATCGTTGTGACGACGCTCCACGATATAACGTGCAGAACCAGTTGGGTTGTTCACATTGTTTGCATTGTTGGCAGCATAGAGGGCATCCCAATCGATTTGAGTCGCTTTGTCATCGCGGTTGGTCCAGAGGTCCACGAGGGTGTTGTAGGTGTTCATATCCACAGATGAACCTACGTAACCAAAGTGAGAGTTCCCACCTTTGCCGAGTACATCGCCATCAAGACTCTCCTCAATCCAATTACCGTTATTATCAATCTGTCCATCCCAGAGGAAGGATGGCAAGTTGCGGTAGTAGTCTGGACGTGGGTCGGTAGCGTTGTAGAAGGTCAGCGCAGAGTTGCTGTACATGCTGTAGTGGTAGCCCACACCTGCTTTGAGGAAGTTCTGCTCGTTGATTTTCCAATCAAAGCTTGCGATCACGGTTGGGTCGTAGCTATGTACGATACGTGAGTTGCGCACTTTGCCATCTTGGTAACCCCAGTATGGGTTGTAGTTGTTGTGTCCCCAGCTGGTCTTGTTGTATTGGTTGGTGAGGTCATAGGTCTCTTGGGTGAGTGCCGATGACTGACCGCGACGGGTTGGCGCACCAAAAGTGATGAGGGACAGGCGTTTATCTTTGCCCCATTGCTTCTCAGCGGTGAAGAAGTAGCCTACGGAAGAGTAGCTGATACCTTCGCCAATCTGACCTTTCACGTCGATGTATGGGGTGTAGCGCCATGCCAATTGTGCGGTGAATGCCCAGCCGTTCTCCATGAGACCGCTGGAGTAGGTAGCACGTGCAGCACCTTTGTAGTTGCGGTTGGTACCCGCCAATCCTACTTTCCAACCTTGTGCATAGTTGGTAGCTGATTGCATGTAGTTGGTGGACTTACCCCACGAACCGAAGGTGAAGTTGCTGGCTTCCATACCTTCTACCACTTCGCGGTAGCGGGTAGCGTCGTTCAGACCGCCCATTGCGGAGAAGTTGAACTGTCCACGCTCGGCAGAGTTGAAGGAGATACCTTCGATATAGTTTTGCTCATAGATCTGCTCGTAACCGCGACCGCGATAGCGGGCGTTGGACCAAGCGTAGGAGATAGTGGCGTTGAACACATCTTGGCTGGCGCTGGATGCCGAAGCCATCGATTGGCTCTTACCCTCGTCGTCGTTGAGGTCCATCTCTGCGAGGTTGAGTACTACTTCTTCCTTGATTTCTGTCATCAAGTCGGTTTGCATGGTTACATCTCCGAGGTCGGTCAGTTGGTTTTCTACCAATTGAACCAAGAGAATGTCGGAAACATAGCCGTATGCTTCTACGATTACTTCTTCATCAATGGCTTCGAGGTATGTCAATGAGAACTTACCCTCGTCATTGGTGGTGGTAGTGATGCCTTGATTAGCCAGTGTTACGGTGGCTCCTTCAATGCCTTGCTGCTCGGCTGATATCAGTCGTCCTGTCAATCGTGTCTGTGCATTAGCACCCAGCACAGCAGCGATGGTCAGGAATACAGCGATAATTGTTTTGCGCATAAATGTTATTGTTTTGTTGATTATTTTCTTGTCTTTGTTGGCTACCGGATACCGGCTTCTGGATACCAGATATCTGCCGCCTAAAACTCCGCTGTCTTAGGTGTACGTGGGAAAGGAATCACGTCGCGGATGTTTTGCATACCTGTCACGAAGAGCATGAGTCGTTCGAAGCCCAATCCGAAGCCTGCGTGAGGTGCAGCGCCGAAGCGGCGGGTGTCTTGATACCACCACATGTCTTTGGTTGGGATGCCGCGACGTTCGATTTCGGAGTTGAGTTTGTCGAGGCTCTCCTCGCGCACGCTACCGCCGATGATCTCTCCGATTTGTGGGAAGAGTACATCGGTACCTTGTACGGTCTTGTTATCCTCGTTGATCTTCATGTAGAAGGCTTTGATGTCCTTTGGATAGTCAGACATGATGACAGGTTTGTTGAAGTGTTCCTCTACGAGGTAACGCTCGTGCTCAGAAGCCAGGTCATCGCCCCATGTGCATGGGAACTCAAACTTCTTACCGTTCTTCACTGCCTCTTGAAGAATCTCAATACCCTCGGTATAGGTGAGGCGGATAAAGTCGGTCTTCACCACAGACTCTAGACGTGCAATAAGTCCTTTGTCCACAAATTGGTTGAGGAACTCTAGGTCGTCTTTGCAGTGATCCAATGCCCATTGTACGCAGTATTTGATGAAGTCCTCTTCGAGGTCCATGAGTTCATCTTTTTGGATGAAAGCTACCTCTGGCTCAATCATCCAGAACTCTGCCAAGTGGCGTGGGGTGTTGCTGTTCTCTGCGCGGAAGGTAGGACCGAAGGTGTATATCTTACCGAGTGCCATAGCAGCCAATTCGCCCTCCAATTGTCCTGATACGGTCAAGCTGGTTTGCTTGCCAAAGAAGTCATCGCTGTAGTCAATCTTGCCTTCCTCATCTTTCTTGAGGTTGTAGAGGTTCTTGGTGGTCACTTGGAACATCTGTCCTGCGCCCTCGCAGTCGCTGGCGGTGATGATGGGGGTGTGGAAATAGAAGAATCCGTGCTCGTGGAAGTATTGGTGAATAGCCATGGCCATGTTGTGGCGAATGCGGAACACGGCACCGAAGGTGTTGGTACGAGGGCGGAGGTGTGCGATGGTGCGCAGGTACTCCATGCTCAGACCTTTCTTCTGCAATGGGTATTGCTCTGGGTCGGCTGTGCCATATACTTCGAGCTCGGTGAGCTGGATCTCTACGGCTTGTCCGCTACCTTGGCTGGCAACGAGGTGACCAGTGGCAGAGATACATGAGCCAGTGGTAACGGGCTTGAGGTTCTCTTCTGGGAATTGTGCCAAATCCACTACGATTTGTATGTTCTTGATTGTTGAACCATCGTTGAGGGCAATAAAACTAACATTTTTGTTGCCACGACGGCTACGAACCCATCCACGCACGTTGATGAGTTGTCCTTCTCCTGCCAATTGCAGGGCGTTAATGATTTCTGTTCTTTTCATTATGATTGTTGCTTATTAATTTCTCTTTCCCCTTTTCCATTATCCATTATAATAGAAATAGCCCGCAAAGTTACTGCTTTTTTTTGATATATGCAACACTTTTGTGTTTTTATTATAAAAACCCCGCTTTATATACCCACCACGGACGGGCACGGACAAGCATGGAACCGCGGGATATTTACAAAAAAAATCTCCGTTAGTGCGTGCACACTGACGGAGATTTTTGCTATATGTAGTGGATTTTATTCGCTGAGCAATACGCCCAAGATATTATATTTCTTTCCTTCAGACGTACAGATCACTATTTGTCCATCAATCAATTGAAGCGTGTTTTCTTTCAATTGCGCGTTGGGTTGGTGAATACCTGTTTGATACTTATCCAATGTCACCGCTGTCACTTCGAGTTGCTGTACATCCAGCGTGCCGTCGGTAGGCTCTATTGACAAATGGGTATAAGGCTTGCTAGGATAAACCAGATTGGTCATCGACAATCGTCCATCGTTGATGAACAACTCGATAGAAGAGCGGTCAATGAGTAGCATTGCTTTCTCTGCGTTCTCCTCGCCATGCAATAGTCCCGCTTGAATGGTCGAAGAGAAATTGTAGTTAAAGCTCTTGAGACCAGAGTTTCGGCGATCGAAAGTGACGCGATTAGCATTTGGTTGGAAATTGATTACCACCGATTCCTGCGCATCATTGCTTAAGGTGAGTTTCCAACCTTTTCTTTCGCTGCCTACCTTAAACTCTACAATGGCAGCTCCGCTATTTAACTCTTGAATATTCGCTGCTTCCCACTTCTGGTTGATAGTTCCTACTTGAGGAGCATACACAGAGTCGCTACGGAGCAGTGCGATAGCGTCTGCGGGTGCTGACTTCAGGCACAAACCGTTAGGCGTATTGACAAAGGACAACGCTCTTGGGAAGGTGTTGACTCCACGATATACAGAAGTATCCATTGGCACATCTCCCGAATATTGCCAGTTATTCATCCAGCCAACAAACAACGGACGATTCTTGCTGTCGCGACGTCCAAACCATGTTACACCTGCATAGTTATCCTTGCCGTAGTCCAGCCATCTTGTCTTAGTATCTGTTTCTAAGACAAACTTATTGTTTACAAAATCTCCAATGAAATACTGGGTGCCACTACCACCTGATGGACCACCAGGGTTGATACTTACGATCATCAACCATTTCATCTCATCGCTTCCCTCTACAGGTACTTGAATCAAGTCTGGACACTCCCATACGCCAGCATGGCTACCGATGCCAGTTCCCCAGTTTTGCTTGAGAGTCCAACGCTTAAGGTCAGGAGATGAATAAATCTTCACTTGTTGTCCTGCAGCAAGAATCATTGTCCAAGCATTCTGTTCTTGATTCCAGAAGACTTTTGGGTCACGAAAATCGCCACTACCATTAAGTACTGGGGCTCCATACTTATGCCATGTCATACCTTCATCCAATGAATAGGCTATAGATTGGCATTGAGTAGGAGAGGTAGATGTATAGATAGCTACCAGCGCATCGGCTCCAAAGCCTGCTGTATTATTCTCATCAATAACGATACTACCAGAGAACATACCGCCATAGTTATCGGGGAAAAGGGCGATAGGATGTTGTTCCCAGTGGATAAGATCAGCAGAAGAAGCATGTCCCCAGTGCATATCGCTCCACTGCGTGCCATATGGGTAATGCTGATAGAAGAGATGGTATCTGCCTTTGTAATAAACCATACCATTAGGGTCGTTCATCCAGCCATACGCAGGTGCATGATGGAAAAGTGGATAGTATGGGTCGGTAGTTGGCTTCTCAAAGCCTGGATCATCGGAAGTATGGAAAAGCTCCTCATACGATAAGCTTGTGCAATAGGATTCCAAATGTACTTCTAGGCTATCTCCGATATGTCCGCCTACATAAACAGGCATATAACGATCTACAGCATTGCGGGCAAAGCGCATCTGTTGCTCACAAATCACGCTGCCGTCCGCAGTACGAAGAATCATGTTCATCATGTCTGCTGCATTTTGGATTGGCACCATCAAGTATTGTGCTTCAGCCTTCAGTTTCCAGCGGAGATTTTCTGCCATTAAGGAAGCACGAATATCGGATTGAACGAAGTCATCCACATTGATGTGTCCCCATCCGCCTGTAGCGGCATCCGTAATCTTGATAATAGCAGTTTTGCCAATATAGTTAGCGACATCCCATGTGCGGATATAGAGACGTTCTTGCCATGAGTCATGGTCGCGTCCTTTTCGCTCGATAGGAGTAGTCTTATACACTACACTATCATTCACAATGAGTTCCACATAGAGTGTCTTAGGATCGAATCCTCCACCAATACGGAAATTGATGTATGGCCTGGATATGGTAAACTCAGGTGAGGTAAGTGTACCCGTAGAGGCATCGCCTCCAAGGAAGGTGTTGACTAAGCCTGTACCACCAAATCCTTTGACCTCCCATTGCCCGTCGAGCGCACCCGTAGCAGGGGCGTTGCCAAAAGCGTTACCCGTAGTCACCCAATCCTCATAGCTACTTTGGTCAAAGTTGGCAATCACTTGATTGTCAGATTGCAGAATATAATCCACATTGATATGTCCCCAACCACCGGTCTCGTTGTCTATGATGCGCAACTGGGCAGTCTGACCTTGTAGATCAGCCACTTCCCACCAGTTCCATCTCAACTCTTCTGCTGACCACTCTGGCGTAATGCTACGGACAATAGCTCCATCAATGAGCAACTCCATACGACACCCACCGTTAGCGCCTCCACCGATGAGGAAATAGATGTGTGTGCGGTCAATGACAAACGGATCTGATTCCAGTGTGCCTGTAGAAGCATCGCCTCCTAAAAAGGTGTTGATAAAATAGTTCCCCTCATAGCCTGTGACTGCCATTTGACCAGACAAAGCACCACTTGTAGGGGCAGAACCGAAAGCGTTACCTGCAATAATATTCCACCCTTCGTAGCTTCCACTTTCAAAGTCTGCAATAAGTATATCTGCTCGTTGCTCAGCTACGATATTCGTACTGAAAATTAAAAACAAAATGAGTAATGTGATCATACAAAGCGTAAATTTTCAACCGCGTATCATATACAACATAAACGAGCTCCATTAAGCTCGTTTATGTGGATATGATTAGATATATTGCTGTAGTGCCATAAATGCGGTTATTATAAAACCTTAATGTTGGGTATATTCTTGTGGTAAGACTGGCATTGCACCTGACTGTGTGCACACAAATGCACTCACTTTGACCGCAGTCTCGTGTGCATCTTTGATGCTTGCACCTTGGAGCAGTTTGGCAATGAATGAGCCAGTGAAACTATCACCAGCACCTACGGTGTCAGCCACCTCTACCTTAGGAGTAGGTACAAAACTATACTCGTCCTTAGTGATGACATACGAACCATTGGTACCGCATGTGAGAATCACCATATCCAAAGCATAGCCTTCAATCAACTGACGACATACTTGCAAGGTCTTCTCCTTATCTGTAGCGATCAATTGCTCTGGATGAACCTCTACGTTGAGCAACATAGGTGCTACTACATCCAATTCCTCGTCGTTGATCTTCAAGATATTGCTGTGCTTGAGAGAATTCTCAATCACCTCAGCACTGTACCAGCTTTGACGCAAGTTAATATCAAATACCTTCAACGTATCCGCAGGCATAGCCTCTAGCATGGCATTGATGGTAGCTCTACTGGTAGCAGAACGTTGTGCCAAAGAACCAAAACAAACTGCTTTAGCCTCTTTAGCAATCGCTAACAACTCATCTGTCAATGGGATATTGTCCCATGCTACGCCTAAGCAAATCTCGTATTGAGGAATACCCTTATCGTTGAGCGTTACTTGTACGGTGCCCGTAGGGAAATCCACTTTGGGCAAGCAGTAATGCAATCCTACTTTATCAAATGTATCGATAATCTCTTGTCCCAATTCATCATCACCGATAGCAGAGATCGCACACGAATCAAAGCCGAATTGAGAAACGTGATAAGCAAAGTTAGCAGGTGCACCACCTAATTTGCGACCTGTAGGGAGGCAGTCAAACAGCGCCTCACCCAATCCAATAACATAATTCATAATGAGTGTATTATTGTTTTTTAATTTTCAATGTAAATCCGAGCAAGTAAGCTGCTCCAACGATCATCACGATGACAGCACCCAGAGTGCCCATAGCATCGCTCATGAAGCCCATAGCAAGTGGGAAGATGGTTCCACCGAACAGACCCATAATCATCAGACCAGAAATCTCGTTCTTATGCTCAGGGTCGTGTGCCAGTGCTTGTGCGAAGGTGATGGAGAAGATATTGGAGTTGCCAAAGCCAACCAATGCAATACCCACATAGAGCAACCATTGTGTTTGTGCCACAGACAGGATAATCATTGATGCAATGATCATAGCCACACTGACAGCAAAGAACACTTTCTCTGGTACTTTACGCAAGATGGCAGAGCCACTCAGGCAACCTATTGTACGGAAAATGAAGTATAGCGAAGTAGCAAAGCCAGCATCAGCCAAGGTCATACCCAAACGCTCCATGAGAATCTTAGGGGCTGTGGTATTGGTACCCACATCAATACCCACGTGGCACATGATGCTCAAGAAACAGAGCAAGATGAATGGATTGCCCAGCAGTTTGAAGCAGTCAATGACGCTACTACCTTTGGCTACTGGCTCCTCGTTGATATGGGTCATGCCCAGGCATACGATAGCGATGATACCAATCACGCCGTAGATAGGGAACAGCACGCGCCAACCCAATTCGCCCGCAGGGATAATCTGTGTAGCGCCCCACATGGCGATATATGGTGCCAAGAAAGAGGCGATGGCCTTCACAAACTGTCCGAACGTGAGGGTGGATGACAGGTTGCCAGTAACGATATTAGAAACCAATGGGTTGAGCGATGTTTGCATCAATGCATTACCAATACCGAGCAATGAGAAGGCAATCAACATCAGAGGATATGAATTACCAAAGATAGGTAATGCAAGTGACAATACGGTTACGATGATCGAAAGTAACACGGTACGTTTTCTGCCAATCTTATTCATCAGCATACCCGTAGGTACAGAGAAGATTAAGAACCAGAAGAATACCAATGAAGGCATGATGTTGGCTTGCGAATCGGTAAGACCTAAATCACTTTGAACATAGTTGCTGGCAATACCTACGAGATCCACAAATCCCATAGTGAAGAAGCAGAGCATCACTACAACGAGTGCGCTAAAAGAAGATTGTTTCATTATACGTATTGTTTATTTAATGGTTAATAGAATATACTTTTACTTTTCCGCCTACTACTTCCACTTGGTTATATGGTTGGGTAGGGAAGACCAGGTTGGTCATGCTCCAATATCCCTTTGCATCAAAGGCCTCGATGGAGTACTTGTCCACATAAATGTTTACGCGGTGTGTCTTGGAGGACACGAAGAGCGGTGTGGTGGTGACAGCGGCAAAATCCTTGCTGAAATGGGTCAAACCAGATTGCACGCGATCCATGCTGAAAGTGCCTGCCTTGAAGTCATAGGTCATTACCACTTGTTCGCCCTTCTCGTTGCGCAAGGTGATGGTTGCGGGGCGAGTAGTAGATGTGACTTCCACATCGATGATAGCAGTAGCAGGCAATGGCTTGATACGGCTGGTGCCTTCTTTGACTGCGTCGCCCTTCAGGTTAGCTACTTCAGGACTAACCTTTACCCCCAATCGATAGATGCCTTTGTCGTCCTGATAGAGGTCTATATCGCGTGGGAGAGCGTTTGCGGAACGGAATTGCATGGTAGGCACATCGTTGGCGTATTGCCAGTTGCTCATCCATACCATCACGGTGTTGCGATTGTGTGGTGCGTGTGCAAATGATACGGTAGCATAGTGGTCTTTGCCGTAGTCCATCCATTTGGTGATGACTTGGTCGTTCTCATACAGAGGAGTAAACTGTTTGCCGTCCCAATCGCCTACAAAATACTGGGTAGCAGAGCCACCGAAAGGACAGCCAGGGTTGATGTTGCAGAGCAATACCCACTTATGCTCATCGGTGCCACGTACTGACACGCGCATCAAGTCAGGGCACTCCCATACGCCGTCGTGGCAACCTACACCCTTGCCAAAGGAAGAGAGATAGTGCCACTTCTTGAGGTTCTTAGAAGCGTAGAACTGCATCTCTTGGCCGCAAGCCAATGCCATGTTCCACTCCTCGGTGCCCTCGTTCCACCATACCTTAGGGTCGCGGAAATCAGGAATACCTGCCACAATGATAGGGTTGCCTGCATACTTGGTGAAGGTCAAACCGCCATCCAGTGAGTATGCCATGGATTGTGTTTGGCAGTCTGCGGCAGTTGTGTAGAAGGCAATCACAGCGTTCTTACCAAAACCTGCGGTATTATTCTTATCCACTACGCATGAACCAGAGAAGATGGCTCCGTTGGCATCTACTTCTAAGGCGTATGGCTGATGATCCCAGTGGAGCAGGTCCTTAGAGGTGGAGTGTCCCCAGGTCATGTTTTGCCATGTAGAGGCATAAGGATTGTACTGATAATAGAGGTGCCAGAGTTCTTTTTGCTCATCATAGAACATACCGTTAGGATCGTTCATCCAGCCCCATTGAGGAGTGTGGTGGAAGACAGGGCGATACTTGTCGGTATTGCTGGCATCATAGCTGTTGACGGCTTGAATCTTATCCCATGCAATAGGTTCGTTGCCATAGCGCACGTTGAGATGGAGTGCATCCAGATTCAGTCCTTGCAAGTCCAGTGGTACATAATAGTCGATCTCACCTTCGTTGGCAAGACGGATAATCAATGAGCGATACAATTGGTTATCCTCGATGAGTTGCACACGGTATTCATGTGCTTTGTCTCCGATAGGGAGAAGTAGGTAACGATAGTCGCCCTCTACGCGAATATGCATGTTGTGGGGACCAGCTTTCTGACAAACCACGTTCGCCATGCTTGGGCAAAGCGAAGCGATGGATAAAAGAGTGAGTAATACAAAGTGTTTCATATGATTAAAATGATTAAAGTTCTATTCCTAAAATGGTGTATCTCTTACCGTTTTTGCTAATATATAATTGTCCGTCGTGCAAATACTTGATGCTCGTGTCAGCCACATCCTCGCTTGTCACATTTTCTACATCAGTCATCTGAGGTGCAGGAAAATATCCATCTCCCATGATATATGCTTCAAGGCGTTCTACTTGGGTCTCGCCGTGGGTGTAGAAGCTGGTGCCAGTAGCTGCTTCGTTGGTAGGGAAGATGCGGACAGAAGATGCCCAACGGTCGTTGATGAAAATATCCAAGATAGAGCGGTCAAGGAAGACATGCAGTTTCATCTTCTCGCCAGGTGCAATCACTTCTGGCAGTGTGGAAACATATTTGCCTCTGAACAGATGGTTGTCGTTGTACTTGCGCGTTACGCTGGTCATATCCACTACGATGTTTTGCTCCATAGGGTCGAAATAAATCTTAACACCTTTGCCGTTGCGGTTGCGCAGCAACTCGAAACCAGTGATATGCTCCGAAACGATAAACTCGGCACATACCTCCAGTCCACGACCTGAAGCAGAATCCAGTGCCATGACGCCTTGTTGCTTGAAGTTCTCTTTGACCAATACGGTATCCGAGCGGTATGCCACAAGACCGCTATAAGGTTTTTGTACCAAATCGCCGTTGGCATCAATGCTCCATTCGCGTGGTAGCGAATAGGAGTGTGCCCAACCCATCAGACGGTTGTCTGATGTAGGCAGTTTGTCTGGCACGATGCCCAGGGCAATGGTTTTGCCTTCGTGTTGGATGATGGATGGTGATAGCAATCCATATCCATCTTTGGCGAAGCCCGAGAACTCGATGGTCTTAGGTATAGGGCTATCGGGAATGAACTTGCCGTTAGCATTCACTTGACCTACCCAATAGAGGTTGCGCACACCCTGACTGGTTCCCAATGGTGTAGCGGTGAAGAGCCATTTGTTGCCAATCTTCGTAATATTGGCCATCTCAAAGAACTCACCACACTCGGACTTAGAACGACCTACGAAACATTCGCCCTTGTGTACCCAACTGCTGCCGTTCCACTCGAACAGGATGGTACAACCTATTCCGCTCTTGCTGGAACCCACCATCAGGTATGCCTTGTCGTTGCAGCGGAAGTAGTATGGATCGCGGAAGTCGGCTGAATAGCCCCCAGGAATACCTGTGA
This sequence comes from Paludibacteraceae bacterium, assembly GCA_017558065.1. Classification (GTDB taxonomy): domain Bacteria; phylum Bacteroidota; class Bacteroidia; order Bacteroidales; family Paludibacteraceae; genus Colicola. Next base: position 14,504 of record JAFYWK010000019.1, on the reverse strand, counting down.
TAGCAGGTGTAGATACTTTCTCAAAATGCAGGAACTCCTTATCTATTGGGCGCGCGAAGCGCATGGACGCGCGCGAGTTGTCCACGCCTGTGTAAACGAGCCATGTCTCGCCCTTGGTGACGTCGGGGTCATTGATGACCGCGCCGCTCCAGCAGCCCTTGATGTCATAACTCTTCTCTGGATAGAGGGCGATAGGTTCTTCTTTCCACTCGCAGAGGTCAGTAGAAGTGATGTGTCCCCAGTGCAAGCGTGACATATATGGGCCATTGCCATTCTTCTGGAAGAAGACGTGGTATTTGCCATTCTCGTAGGCAATACCGTGGGTCTCGTTAGACCAATTGGCAGATGGCATACCGTGGAAGTGAGGACGAAGAATATTATCTTTGTAGTACTCGAATGGCACGCTCAGATCCACCTCTTGACCTGCCAACTCGCCAGCGGCTTGAGCCACTTGGGCAGCAGACCAAGCATATGTATCAATGGCAATTTCGTCCAAGATACCATTGAAGGTGTTGATATGGCAGCCATGTTCTTGTTGAAGTTCGCTGGGCTTGCCCACTATCATACTGGTTTTACCAATAGCTATTTGTCCATTGTACTCGGTATGACCAACCCTTTCTCCATTGTGGTAGAGGCAGATATATTTGTCTGATATTGTTGCTGCCAAATGGTTCCATACACCACGTGGCATCTTGTATGTAGCGGGTACGCTGATACGTTGGCCATCGCTCAGATAGACATCAAAACAGAAGTCGCCTTGCGAACTCAATCGCAGTGCCATACCTGTCTTCTTATTCTCGTCCATGTTACCTGCAATGACAGATAGTACATTCTTAGCATAGTCCAACTGCATCATAGGATAGGTCTGTGGGGCGCACCATAGTGAGAATGTCAGTGCGTTGGAGCCCATAGACTGAATTTGCTCTTCGTTGAGGTTGACGGTAATATAGGTGGAGTAACCATCGGTACGAATGGCTTTGCCTACTGCGCCGTCCACCGATATAGGGTCTGTAGCGGCGCAGAGAACGCGCAACGATTGGTCGGAGATTTGCTCTTTGGTATATTTGCCATCGAGCTCCATATTCATGTAGAACACGCGTTGGCCTGATGTGGTCGTGGTGTCGGTAGGGATACTTACTTCGGGTTCTTCGCCTATGAGGAGTGACAGCGCGTTTTTGCTCAAGCGTTGAACATTGCTAATCATATCATTGCTGGTGCCCCATTGGTAGGCAGCGAAGCCGCAAGAGATGATGGTGCCTTTGAAATTCTCGTGTGGGTTAAATATAATCAAACCAGGAGAGCAAGCGTCTAACACTTGTCCCCATACGGCTAATACTTTGCAATTCCAGTCGGTTTCGAAATCCGTCAATCGACGACGGTCCGTGTTGTCGTAATGTGTGTAGCCCTCTTGTGGTTCCATTTTGCCGCCAGTGGTGGGGTCTTTTCGGAACATGTCAATCCACATGTTGTTGTTATCCGTGCGGGCTACTGCACCTACCAGAGGATAGGCGCTATACTCGTGGGTGGCTCCTTCGTAGTCAAAGGAGCGTTGTTGTGTGTAAAGGTTGGTGTAGATAGGGTGGTTAGTGCAATCCACTTCGCCGCCCATCATAGGCAGGAGGCATAGGTGTGGATTGATATGCCATACATCGCCGCCTTGCATATATCCGCCGTTGGTCCAATTGGGAGCATAGCCGATACGACCGATAGCGTTGATGAGCATATTCGCTTGTTTGGTGACAAAGAGGTTGCCACCGTTCTCTACGTATTTCTTGAGTTCCAGTATGATATTGGCTGTGATACCAGCGGCGGCTAAGTCCTTCAGTCCTACGCGGTCCACATTCACCCAGATGGCTTTCAAATCACTGCAATGACCATTCCTCACCTCATCCAATGTGATGAAGCGACCTTTGCCTGTCTGAACATAGTGGTTGTCGAACCATGTATATGCGTTGTATTCGGGTTTTTGTGCTACTCCGTTGAAGACCTCTTCTGGGAACTTGGTAGGGTCAGTGATGGTTGTCAAATAACCGATTGTGGCTTGTGCATATACATTCCAAGCAAAAACAGAGATGATGATGAGTGATAGGAACTTTTTCATAGAGCAAAATTAAAAAAAAACACACCCAGCCAGCGCTATTTGCGCTGACCGAGTGTGTAGGTTAGGGATTAGTAAACGATTTTTTGGCCATCCACGATGTAGATATTACCGCGAACCATATTCTCGCGCTCTACTTGTTGACCAAGCAAGTTGTAAACACCCTTGATAGTCTTGTCAGCGGTTACGTTCTCAACAGCTGTACCTTTACCTGCCAAGATCTCCAAAGCGTTAGCAGTGAGTTTTTGTACGTTGTCGATGAACAAGTTGCTGGTACCCCATTGGTAAGCAGCGAAACCGCAAGAGATGATAGTACCCTTGAAAGTGCCTTCTGGGTTGAATACTACGAGACCGCCAGAGCAGTGGTCTTGTACTTGACCCCATACACCAAGCACCTTAAGATTCCAGTCTGCCTCATACTCAGACAAACGGAGTGGGTTGCCATTGTCATAGTGGGTGTAGCCCTCTGTAGCCTCCATTTTGCCGCCAGTCTCAGGATCTTTGCGGAAATAGTCAATCCAGAAGCAGTTGTTGTCAGTACGTGCGTTAGCACCTACCATTGGGAATACGTCTTTACCGTGGTCTGGTTGTACCTCAGTTACCAAACCTTTGTAAATAGGGTGCTCAGAGCAGTCGATTACACCACCAAGACCCTCCCACAAAGCGAGGTATGGGTTGATAGACCAGTTGTCACCACCCATGTGGTAGCCACCATTAGCCCAGTTAGGAGCAAAGCCCATACGGCCCATTTGGTGGATGATGTTGTTAGCTTGTTTGGTTACGAAGAGGTTACCTCCGTTCTCCACATATGCTTTCAAACCAGCTACTACGTCAGCGTTGACACCAGCGGTCTCCAAGTCAGGAAGATCTACGCGGTCAACGTTTACCCAAATAGCTTTGAGTGCAGAGAGGTCACCCATAGCTGCCTCTGGCAGTGATACATAGCGACCAATACCTTTCTCGATGTAGTTAGCTTCAAACCAAGCAGCTGCGTTGTACTCTGGTTTCTCGTCAACGCCTTCGAAAGTCTCAGCAGGGAATGCATCCTTGTTGTTCACGGTCAACAGATAGCCGATAGTGGCTTCTGCATGTACGCTCAATACCATGGTAGCAAGCGCCATCATAAAGAAAAATTTCTTCATACTTTTTGTTTTTTAAAAGTTAATAATAAAGTTGATTGATTGGTTTCTTAATTTTCCTCTACTACGTCGTCTTCTGCGGCATCGTTGTTATCCTTGATGTCGTAAAGACCATTAGCATTGTTAACTTCTGCATATGGAGTAGCTAAGAAAATTTCGTTTTCTGTCATTTCAGCGTCCACGTAATAGTCGCGGTATTGTGCCTCTGCAGCAAAGTATTTGTTCATCACTTCTACCACATTGCCCCAACGCACGAGGTCAAACCAGCGGTGTCCTTCCATCGCCAATTCTACGCGGCGCTCGTGGCGAACTGCCAGGCGAGCATACTCTTGATTCCAAGTGCAGTTGGCATCGGTGTAAGATTCCACTTTGTAGTTAGCTTTGGTAGGGTCGATGTCCACAGGTGTGTAGTTGAGGTCCACGCTGCGTTTTGCTTTTTCGCGCACTTGGTTGATGAGGTCGCGTGCAGCGAGCAGATCGCCATTGGTCTCGATGAGTGCTTCTGCCTTGAGCAAGAGAATATCGGCATAGCGAATCAACTTGAAGTCCAATGCACTGGCACCCCAAGGGAAACCTACTACCATGTCTGGAGATGATGGGTCAATGAGGCCTTTCTTGCCAGAATACTCGCCATAAACCTCTTTCAAACGGCACCAGTCATTGGTGTATTCATGACCGCGGAAAGGCATGCCAATACGACCAACGGTGAAGTCCAAACGTGGATCTACATTGCCCTTATAAGAAGCAGATACGCGGTCTGCAGGTGCTGTAGCAGGATCCAAGAAAGGCAGACCATTGTCATCGGTACGGAAAGCGTCCACCAAGTTCTGAGAAGCCAAGAAGAAATCGTCGCCAGTACCAAAGAGGTTGCCCGCCGAATAAGTGGTGCAGAGCAGGTTGCACCAGTTGATATGTGCATTGTTGTCTGCGGTAGAGAATTGGATAGCCAGGATGGCTTCGTACTTGTTGTCGAAGGCAATCTTGGACATGTCCATAAAGTTGTTGTACAAGGTATATTTCTTGCTATTGATCACAATGTCAGCCCATTGCAATACCTCGCTCCAGCTGCTGGTCTGTGCAGACACTTTAGCGTGGATAGCGGCAGGTACGTAGCGGTGGAAACGACCAGCAGATGGGGCTTTTTCGCCCAGCATCTCATATGCCTCAGCACAATCTTTCTTGATGAAAGCAAAGATCTCATCGCGGGTATATTTATCGATACGAACAGTATTTGGGTCATCCGATTCGGTGAAGTAAGGGATGCGCTCAAAGATACGAATCAGATCGAAGTAGTACCATGCGCGCAAGGTCTTCAACTCGCCCAAGAAAACGCGTTTCTCATCCTCGCTCAATGTAGAACCATAGATAGCGCGCATTGCGTTGTGTGTACGAGCGATAGCGTAGAAATTGTTCTCCCATTTGTTGAAGTTACTTACGTTGTCGCTAGTGAGGTTGCTGATCTCCAAGAGGTGGATGTTCTGCTCCATTGTGATAGCACCACCACCTTTGAGCGCATCATCTGAACGAACGTCAAAGATCCAGTTGGTAGAAGGACCCGCAAACGCAGGGTTGTTACCGAAATAGTGTGCCTCCAAACCTGCATATGCAGCAGCCAACATACCTTCCACATCTTTTGCAGTCATCAGATCTGCGGTAAATTGACCATAGGGCTTCTTGTCAAGCATATCTTCGCATGCAGTCAAAAAGGTTGCTGCTGCCATGCACAGAATATAAATATACTTTTTCATATTGTCGATTTTTTATTGGTTAATGATTGATACTTCGTGATTAGAAAGCCATGTTGATACCCATGCTGAAGTTGCGTGCACGAGGGTAAGGACCGTTATCTATACGTGCACCGTAGGCGCCCAATGGCAATTCTGGATCCAGACCTGTGTACTTGGTAGCTGTGAACACGTTCTCTACTTGGAAGAAGATATTCAAGTTTTGTGCGTGAATAGCTTTGGTCACTACCTTAGGGAAGTCATAGCCCAACTTAACGTATTTGAGTTTGCAGTATGAACCGTCCTCGATGAAGTATGTGGACATGCGCAACTCGTTGTTGTTATCGACCATAGTTACTGCAGGTATGGTAGCATCGGTGTTATCAGGTGACCAGCAATCCAAAACGCCTATACCGCGGTTGGAAGCAGCGTCGCCATAACTCATGAAGTCCAACTGACGACGGGTGGTGTTGTAGATATCAAAGCCCAAGTCGCTGGTGAAGAATGCGCTGAGGGTCAGACCTTTGTACTTGAGGTCGATATTGAGACCCATAGATACGGTAGGGTTAGGATCACCAATAATCATTTGGTCTTGCTCGTCAATGATGTTATCCTCGTTGAGGTCCTTGTAGCGGAGGCGACCTACGCCCTTACCTTGTTGTGTAGCATGTGCATTTACCTCTTCTTGGTTTTGGAAGATACCATCTACTACGTAACCATAGTAAACGCCCATTGCTTCACCTTCGATGAGACGAATATCGCTACCGATGTTTTTTACGAAGTTATTGAGTTTGGTCACTGTGTTCTTGTAGTGAGAGATGTTGAAGTTAGCTGCCCAACTAAAGCCGTTGTACTCTGGGCTGTGGTAGTCCAAACTAACCTCAATACCCATATTTCTCATGTTACCTGTGTTTTGCCAAGTTGCTGCATTCTCGCCTGCTACTGACAATACTGGAGGAACAGTCAACATGTCTTTAGTATCTTTCAAATACCAGTCTGCGCTGATGTTCAAATCGTTGTTGAAGAGACCGAGATCCAAACCTACGTTGAGCTGTGTGGTAGTTTCCCACTTCAGTTCTGTGGTTCCAGTAGCGGCTACGATGATACCCGCTACGGTCTCGTTGTTGGTAGAATAGAGGTCATAAGCAGCGTTACCGGTCGTGTACGCGTACGTGCTATACGCGGAATATAGGTTGCTGATAGCGGCATTACCGTTTTGTCCCCATCCGATACGCAATTTACCATTGGTGAGGTATTTGTTCTCTGGGTAGAATGATTCTTCGGTGAATCGCCATGCAGCAGAGAATGCTGGGAAGATGCCAGAGTTGTTACCCTTGTAGAGGCGCGAAGTAGCATCGCGGCGAATGGTAGCGGAGAAGAGGTAACGATCTGCGTAGTTGTAATCGGCTTTTGCAAAAATGGAGAACAAAGCCCATTCGGATCTGCCGCCACCGCAAGCAGGATCATCCTCGCCGGTGCCAAGCACCATGTAGTGCTTATCCTCGAAAGCATAGCTGCGTTTGCTTGCGTCGAAGCCGTCATAGGTGTAGCCGATAGCTTCAGTACCTACCAATGCATTCACATGGTGGTCACCAAATACGTTCTCATAGCGCAAGGTGTTGCTCCATGTCCATGTGTCGCCTTGACCGAAACCACGACTCATGCTGTTTACATCCGAAGCATTGATTTTGCGTCCGTAGGAAGTACTATTGTATTGTACGTGCTCGATACCGATGTTGGTTTTCAGGTACAAGCCCTTTACCCATGGATTGATTTCCAAGAATGCATTTCCGAAAATGCGCCAGCTCTCGCTGTTGTTGTCGCGACCATTGTACAATTGGTGTACAGGGTTAGCCAAGTCAGAGTTCAATAGTTGCAATGGGCTGGAGAAACTGCCGTCTTCGAGGGTAACTGGCAGAATAGGGTGCATACGCATTGCGGAATAAGGAATACCGCGGTCGTCTTGCGTACCAAAACCGTTGTCGCTCCAACGTGCAATCATCAGGTTCTCGCCTACTTTGACGTACTTACCGATGTTGAACTCGGAGTTTATACGTGTAGAAAAACGTTTGTAGTAGGTGTAGTCCATCAGACCATCTTGGTCAATGTAGTTACCTGAGAAATAGATTTTAGATTTCTTTGAAGAGTATGCTACAGAGGCATTCACATTGTGTGTCCATGCTGTGTGATATACGGCGCGTTGCCAATCGGTATCGCTTGTCTTGATGGTCTTATCTTTGTCGAAGAACTCCACCAGTTTAGGTTCTGCTGCAAAACCGTAGTACTTGTGCCAAGGGGTCATGTTGGCATTGGTCATCGCTGCCCAATATGCTTGTCCCCATTGCTCAGAGTTGAGCACGGTGTGCAGTTTGTCGATAGTCTGCGCAGTAGCCGAATAGCCCACGTTGACGGTGAGACGATCTTCTTTGGCCTGCTTGGTGGTGATGATGATCACACCATTGGCAGCACGCGAACCGTAGATACTGGCACTGGAAGCATCCTTCAATACTTGGATAGATGCGATGTCGGCAGGGTTGAGTGAGTTGAGATTTTCAGTAGTAGGAATACCGTCCACCACGATGAGTGGGTCGTTGGCGTTGATGGTACTCATACCACGCACGCGGATGGTGCTACCTCCTGCACCTGGAGCAGGGTCAGTGGTGATTTGTACGCCAGGTAAGCGACCTTGCATAGAGGTCAATGCGTTGGCGTTACCTTCGCTGCTTGGCTTGGTCATGTCCATTACCGCTACAGCGCCTGTGAGGTCAGCTTTGCGCTGTGTGGTGTAACCAGTGACCACCACTTCCTCCAGCAACTCATTGTCCTCTTGCATGAGAACGGACATGATTGCTTTGGCTGGTAAAACAACTTCTTTGTAACCCACATAGGTGAATTGCAACATGGCGCCTTCTGGTGCAGAAAGCGAGAAGTTGCCATCAAAATCGGTGATTGTACCATCTTGTGTGCCTTGTACCAACACGGTGACGCCGATGATAGGCTCACCCTTGCTGTCTGATACTACACCATTCACCTCTATGCCCTGAGCATAAAGGAAAGAGGTCAAAAGAACCACGAGAAGTAAAAGTTTGTGTTTCATACGATATGTGTTTTGTGTTATTATTTTACTTTTTCGGTTGCAAAGGTACAACAAAAATATGTAAGTGGATAAAACGAGAGTACCAACAAATACCAAAATTGTTGCGCTGCATACGCATTTTTCATTTTTTGAAATAAAGTTGGTAGTATATGTGTTTTATAACATATTTCTTTAGTTATCTTTCTTTTCGCTATGTTCGCTGCTGGGGTTTGTGCCAAAAAACTCTTTGTAGCACTTGGTGAAGTAAGATGGTGAGGAGAATCCCACTTCGTATGCCACTTGTTGGATAGTGGAGTCTGTCTTGCGCAGCAGTTGTTGTGCTTTTCTGAGACGTACGTGACGTATGAGTTCGATAGGGGATACGCCTGTGAAGGCCTTGGTCTTGCGGAATAGTTGTGTGCGGCTGATGCCCAGCTCTTCGCTCAGCATTTCGATACTGAGTTCGCTATCGCTGAGGTGTTTTTCGATTTGGTTTTGTAGGCGCTGCATGAATTGTTCCTCAGCCGACATGGATGCTTTGGTGCGTTCCAGTTCGGCGGTGATGTGCTCCAATTGTTGTTGCTGTTTGGCTACGATGCGTGCGCTCTCGGCGCGTTCGAGGCGCACGTGTCTGCGGTAGCGGACGTCGGATAACAGTACCAGCAGGAGTGTGATGAGCACAATGAGGCATGCCATCGCGGTGTAGAGCAATGCTTTTTGCATTCTGGATACGTTCCAGAGTGTAGTGATGCGTTTTTGTAGTGCGGTGATGGTGGCTACGTAGTGAGCGATCTCGCGTGACATGAGATGCATTGTTTCAGCGGTGCTTGGATCCACGAGCATGGTGGGGAGAACGGTGTCTCTAAGGTAGGGCGCTCCGTGGAGGATCTTGGCTGCGGTAGCTATCACCATATCGCCACGGCTGGCGTAGGTGACAGAGGCATCCAGTTTGCCTTGCACGATGGCTTCTACGCCACCGCCAGGACCGGTCATGGCGTCGGTGCCTAAGATGTAGATGCGTGTATTTTTTGTACGATCAATTTCGTTGGCGCTAAGCACTTTCTCTACCACTTCTGATGCAGCGATAGCCATGATGTCGTTTTGTGCAACAATAGCGTCCGTCTCGGGGTAGAGGTGCAGAAGAGAGTCGGTCACTACGCGTGCTGGTGCGGCGAACCAGTCGGCGTTGCCAGAGCCCATGAGGCGGACGTTCTTGACATTCTTCAGTCCGTCTAACAAACCTTTGTGTCGCCAAACGCATGGGGTAGAGCCCTGCAGACCCATGACCTCGATTACTTGTAGTGGTTGGTCGCTGGTGGCGTGGCTGTTGTTGGCTTGTTCGGCTAACCAGTTGGCCATGTTGATGCCTACGGCATAGTTGTCACCGCCGATGAAAGCGGTATATTTCTCGCCAGTCACTTGTCGGTCGGCTACGATGACGGGAATACCAGCATCGAAGGCGCGGCTCACGGCGGGTTTCACCTCTTCTGCCTCGTTAGGCGAAACAATGAGCAGATCTACGCCTTCGGCGATGAAGGAGTCGATTTGTAGGCATTGCAATTGACTATTGTCGTTTGCTTGTCGAATGGATAGTTGTAACTCGGGATGAAAAATCAATTCGTTCTCCATCTCTTCGTTCATCTTGGTGCGCCAGGCATCGTCTGAACATTGACTAACGCCTACGTGGTAGATCCGTGTAGGTCGGTTTTGGCTGCAACTGATAAGAGTTAGCGCCATTAGGATAGCAGAAATCGCGCGTTTCATGGCTGTCTGATACTATGAAATTAAAATGCGCTGCAAAGGTACTACAATTGTTTCGTGTGTAATATAACAAATATTGCGAATGATGTCACATTTGTTGCACAATAAATGTTACCTCTCACCTTTTACCTTTCACCTTTCACATTCCACCTCTATATCGTATTTCTCGCAGAGGTATTTTACCACGTGCGGGGGGAGGATCTTGGTTTTGGGTGTGATGTGGTTGGCGCGTAGGAAGGCAGCATCGGTACGGAGCCAGCGGCGAAAAGTCTCGCCGCTGACGCCACCATTGTTTGTAGATTGTGCGTTTCTTGGGGTCTTTCGGAATGGTAGCCACCGCCTGATGAGCACCAATCCCGTGGAGGCGTTGAAGGGGGAAGTGGAGAGAATGTACAACCATTTGTGTGTTTTGCAGCAGATTTTGTAGAGTATATATTGTATATGTAAAATTTTTTTTGTACCTTTGGGACGATTTTTAATAAACCTGATTATTAACATCTAAATTTTAATGGTTATGAAAAAGATTCTTATTATCTATGCCCTATGCTGTGCATCCTTTGCGATGGCAGCACAAACCGACTCTTGGGCACAACAATTGGTAAACAACATTGCTGCAGATGTCAGCATTAGTACGGAACAAGCAGAGCAATTGCAATCTGTTGCAGATGCGTATATCGCAGCCCTGCAACAAGCGAATGAGCAATATGTAGATGATACTGAACGCACTAAGGCAAAGGAAACTATTTATCAAACATTTCAAACATCTCTACAAGACGTATTAACAGCCGAACAATATGCAGAACTCATGCGTGTACGCGAGGCACGTCGTAATCAACGTTTAACTAATATTTGATACAATTATGAAACGATATATCTTGATGATTATGTGTTGCATGGCAACTGTGATGACATATGCTCAATACGCAGATTGTATAGAAGTCAACGATTTTTCTCCTACTATCTCACGTTGGGGGGACGCATATCAGCCAGTTCCTACAGAATTGCAATGTTGGACAATAGATTTGGGCGTACAGGGACATGCAAAAATTACATATAATATTGATTTGGAGTTGCTATACGCAATTGATTGTGTTAAAATCTATGAAATAGATGCAAATAATCATACTATTCAGCTACAATATTTCAGTGCCTGCACATCCTCTGGAACACTCATTACAAATTCTACTACAGGTAAAATCAAAATTGAATATTGGGGATTTATGGGTAACTGTGGAGGATTATACAATGGTTTTCAAATTCGTGTAGAGCCTGCTACTTGTTGTGATCTTGTTAATCATGACCACTATATTTTAGGCAAGTTAGGTGTAGGTACTACCCAACCTGCCCATGAATTAGATGTAGCTGGAACTATTCGTGCGAATGAGATTATTGTGAATACTACTGGTGCTGACTTTGTGTTTGCTGAAGATTATCAATTGCGTCCGCTGAGCGAGGTTAAGACCTTTATTCAAGAAAACAAGCACTTGCCAGAAATTAAATCAGCTCAAGAGATGCAAGAGAATGGTGTGGGCATTAATGAATTACAAACACAACTCTTGCAAAAGATTGAGGAACTGACACTCTACATTCTCCAACAAGAGGAGAGAATAAAGGCATTGGAAGCGGAGTTGAATAAATAAAATTATGTGAAATAATATCTTATGAAAAGATTACTATTCATATTATTAAGTATCGTCCCAATAATAGTATCGGCACAGGATTATTATTGGTATGATGATACGAAAATTCCATTGGAAAGAGGTAATCAGGAATATATCATATATGATGATTCCTTGCTTTTAGAATCAGATAAAGAAAAGTTGGCATACTGTGAAGTTCTTTCGTATCCAGAAATGGCTAATCTAAAGTGGGGAATAACTCAGCCTAATGCTGTTCTTGAAGATGTAGAACACGTATTCTATAGGATGCCTTCTTACAAAGATGGTGAGGGTAGTAATATGTTTGTAACTCATCGCTTTTATGTTAGACTGAAGAATAGTAATGACTTATCCCTATTGCAAAGCATGGCAAAGCAATACAATGCTGAAATAGAAAAAGAGAGTGCTTTACCACTATGGTATATTTTACGCTGTGGTTTACAATCTTCGTTCAATGCTTTGAATTTGGCAAATCTCTTTCATGAGTCTGGACAATTTTCAGTTGCAGAGCCAGAATTTATTGGAGGTATATATCCTACTTCCATTGAGCAAGTTACCAACAATCAATCTGAAAGAACCCAAAAGATGCTCCATAATGGAATGTTGATTATTGAAAGTGATGGAAAGACTTATAATGCACAAGGGATAAAAGTAAGATAATTTGATCATTCTAAATAATAAAAATTATGAAACCAAAATTATTGTATACTATAATTCTGCTACTGAATTTTACTACATCTGTAGTATACTCTCAAGATTATTATTGGTATAAGGGCGCAAAAATATACTTAACAATTGGCAATAAAGAATACATTGTATATGAATCTTATGCAGATTCTCCTAGTAATGTCACGGAGTTGTTATACGAAGAAGATATTGTTGCATCTAATCAACAAATGTTAAAAATGGGCATTATCGCTAAAGGAACGAACTTAGATATTGGAAGGATTGTCTATAGAATAACATCTTACATCTCTAATGAAGACTCCACTGATGTATTTATTACAGATAAGTTCTATGTAAAGCTCAAGCACCCTGATGATATTCAACAATTACAGCAAATGGCGATTACTTACAATGTTGAGATTCTATATAATCATACATTAGCACGATGGTATATTTTAGGGTGTACAGCCAATACCGAATATACTGCTCTGCAAATGGCAAATATATTTTATGAATCAGGCATGTTTGAGGCATGCGAACCTGAATTTATTGGATTGGAACAGCCGACATGTGCTAATGATACATATTTTGAGTCACAATGGAATCTTAGTAATACGGGACAATATGGTAGTTCATATACAGGTGTTGATATAAATTATTGTGATGCACATTCAATAACATCAGGAAATGAAAATACTGTTATTGCTGTTTTCGATTGGGGAGTTGAACTTTCCCACCCTGATCTTAATATTTACCCTTTGAGTTACGATGTGAAATCGAGGACATCACCTAGTCAAATATACGACAGTAATCATGGAACAGCATGTGCAGGTATCATTGGTGCAATCAGTAATAATAATCTTGGTGTTGCAGGTATAGCTTCTTCTTGTCCTATTATGTCTATTAGCATGTCTGGTGGTGATACGCGTACTAACATGGCAGATGCTTTTAGATTTGCAGCGGATAATGGATGTTCCGTTATTAGCTGTTCTTGGAGTTCAGAAAATCCATCTACTATACTTGATGATGGTATCTCTTATGCTTTAGCAAATGGGCGTAATGGATTGGGATGTGTGGTCGTATTTTCTGCTGGTAATAATAATGTGGATACTATTAACTATCCTGCGAAGTCTAACCCTTCTTTCATTGTTGTAGGAGCAATTTCTCCTTGTGGCGAACGAAAAAGTGAAATTTCATGCGATGGGGAAAATTATTGGGGGAGTCAATTTGGTCCTGAATTAGATATAATGGCTCCTGGAGTATTGATACCTACTACAGACACTATAACTATTGATGGTTATCATTCTGTTGATTATAAAATGAGATTTCATGGAACGTCTTCCGCTTGCCCTCATGTGGCAGCAATAGCAGGTTTGATTCTATCTGTTAATCCAAATCTCACTATGAAAGAAGTGTCTGATATTATAGAATCCACAGCACAAAAGGTAGGAGAGTATGATTATACGATAACAGAGGGTCGTCCAAATGGTACATGGAATGATAGTGTAGGCTATGGATTAGTAGATGCTTATGCAGCTGTCTTGGCTGCAAAGACTAAATACATTCAAAACCATACCTATCAAAGTGGTAGTGTAATAGTTGAAACTTACCCTGAAATCATCGCGGGTTATGCTGTAACAGATAACAAGCCATACGGCAATGTAACACTTGAGGCTGGTAGTGATGTTACCTTTAGTGCCACAGAACAAGTAGTATTAAAGCCAGGTTTCCATGCAAAAGTGGGTAGTAATTTGCACATTAAGATTGAAGCACCTACAGCTAATATCGCTTCTGCTCCTCAGCGTATAGCAGCAAATACATCATCGGAGGATACGGATTCAACCAACGAGAGAGTAACTAACAATGGTTTGGAGAATGCAGAAAATGAAGTGATTATTTCTACATCTATTTATACCGTTAGCGGTCAATTGATACAAACTATCACAGGCGGTCAGCATGATGCTACGCACTTACCCAATGGTATGTACATCTTGCAACATCGTATGAGTGATGGTAGCGTGAGATGTGAGAAAATTGCAAATAATAAGTAGATTTTGCCTTCCTCAATTGCTTTGCGCTCAAATCAATCACTATACCAGAAGGTTTATGTATAATGGTCAATTACTTATTCTTCGCGATGGCAAGACCTATAATGTCATGGGAATAGAAGTGGGAGAATAATCCTGCTTTGATTTGCTCTATTTTGTCTATCTCAAAAACCCACATACGCATGTAGCGCTATGTGGGTTTATTTTTTTTGCCTCTCGCCTTTAACCTTCCACTTCTATATCGTATTTCTCGCAGAGGTATTTTACCACGTGCGGGGGGAGGATCTTGGTTTTGGGTGTGATGTGGTTGGCGCGTAGGAAGGCAGCATCGGTA
>JAFYWK010000018.1 GCA_017558065.1 Paludibacteraceae bacterium | reverse complement strand
CGCACGAAGAGCACCTCGCAATGGAGATACAAGAGTCCGTTGAGGACATTGTCGATATTGCAGTTGTTCTCGTGAGCAGCACGGTTCTCAGGGTTGAGGAAGAACTGTTGCACCTTGCGTTGGGTATCGAGATGCTCAGGGAAGAAGTAGATATATCCGTCGTTGGTAAGGAGGAAATTATTCTTCACATACTCGGTATCATAGCCGAAGGTGTCGCCCAAGAAATTAGCACGGATATATGGTTTGGTGAGGCGATCCTCGTCGAGCTTCACGCCCATGTTCCAGAGGTCTTGGAGCGAATAAGGCATAGCAGGAGAGAAATGACCACAGAGGCCCCAAACATCCGTTTTGCGCATTTGCCAGATACGGAAGAAGCCAAGGATATGGTCCACGCGATATGCATCGAAGTAGTCCGCCATCTTGGTGAAACGGAACTTCCACCATTGGTAGTCGTCTTGAGCCATAACATCCCAGTTGTAGGTTGGGAAGCCCCAGTTCTGACCACGTGCGTCGAAGTCATCGGGTGGTGCACCTGCGGAAGCAGAGAGGTTGAAGAGGTGTGGGTCGGTGGAAGCGTCCACAGAATCAGGAGAGATACCGATAGGGATATCGCCCTTGAATGCCACGCCTACAGAGTGTGCGTAGTCCACCGCCTCACGGAGCTGTTTGTCCGCATGGAACTGGAGGTAGCAATAGAAGTCCTTAGGTTGTTTGTCGCGCTTAGAGAGGAACTCTGCGTATGGCAAGAGCCAGCCCTCGTTGGCAGCGAGGAAAGTCTTATATTCGTCGGAAGCGAAGAGAGTAGCTTTGTCGGTCTTGTAGAGGGACTTGAAGTACTTCATCTTCTCGTCGTAAACGCATTGGTAGTCTGCGATGGTCTTGGCATTGAACTCCTCCTGTGTCTTGCGATACTTCTTGAGTTGGGTAGGAGTAAGGGTACCCATCTTCTCGATATTGAGGTAGATTGGGTGGAGTGCGAAGACGCTAACTGCGTTGTAAGGATATGAGTCGAGGTTGTTGTGACGGAGGGTAGTGTCGTTGATTGGGAGGGTTTGGATCATCTTTTGACCTGTGAGTACTGCCCAGTCAGCGAGGAGTTTGAGATCTTGGAACTCACCAATACCGAAGCCATTCTCTGAACGGAGAGAGAAGACTGGCACAGCTACGCCGGCACCCTTCCAGTTGGCTTGGGTGTAGCGGAAAGGAGAGTCGGAGATGACATAGTGCTTAGCACGTTGTACATCCCAGATCTTGCGGTTCTCGCCCCACTCCATGTCCACGATGTCGCCAGATTGGAGGTCGTAGATGACATACTTGTACTCCACTACAGAGCCGAGTTTAGCGTGGAAAGTGACGGTCCATTCTGGGTTGTAGTTGTGGCTATTGGCGATAGGCAATTGGCTATTGGTCATAGGGAGTTTTTTGGTGCGATCCCACTCGCCGAGGGCGGCGATGTTACCCATGATAGCCACACCCTGATGACGCTCGAGACGAGGTACAGAGACCTTGAGGGTGATATTGCCAGTGGCTTTCTTAGCCGCTACAGGCGCACGGTGTGCGAAGAGCACTTGGCTGAAGACTTTAGAAGCGAAGAGCGATTGGGATTTGTCTTGCCAGAGGTCGCGCAGCACGATATTGCCAGGTTGGCACTCGAGGAGGTGAGGCATAGACTCGCGGCGGAGGATATTGCCTTGTTCGTCGAGGACTACATAGCAGTAAGAGATGTACTTGTGGATGTCACTAAGTGTGAGTTGTGCAGTCCACTCAGAGTTGCCGTGGCAGTCCATAGGGAGAGTCACAGGCGATGCGGTAGTGATGTCCGCATCCGCAGCATAGAGAACAGCAAGCTGTTGTCCCCATTGCGCTTGGTAGTTGATTGTGAAATGTAGGGTCATATGTTTTGTTGTTAGTATTGTGTAGAATTGTGTAGAGTTGTTTATTTGGTTTTGCCGTTGCGGTAGAGGATGGAACCTATGAGCATTGGCAGGACGGTGTTGATGAGCCAGATGAGTGCGACGGCAAGGGCTATGCCGGCTGTGTTGGGGCTGAAGACACCGAAAATGATAAGCGACCAAGTGCCACGGATGGCGATGTTAGCCGCGGGTATGGATGGGAAGATAGCCACCACCATGTAGTAGAATGGGATGGCGATCATGTATTGCACAAGGGTCATATCCACGCCGCAGAAGTGGAGCGTGAGGGCGAGTTGGAGTGCCCAGATGATATAGCGAAGCATGGACCATGCGATGGTCTTCATAAAGAGCGGATAGGACATATGCGAGAGCGCAAGGGAGAGTTGGCGCATCTGGGTGTTGTGCCACTCGTGGCGAGAAAGGTAGCGCACGAGGTGAGGCAGGAAACTGAGCAGAAGCACCAAGACGATGAACGCTACCGCGAAATACTGCATCGGTATAGCAGGATGGTAACTCACAAAGAGCCATGTGGCAGGAATGCCGAAGATGAGTTCGACGACGAGCAGCGCCACGGTACCGACAAGACCAAGACCGACAGCGGCGGAGAAATTGCTCTTGTCCTTGAGGAGCATGGCACGAGCGGGATAATCGCCTGCGTGGTATGGCGTGACGAAAGCGCCGACGTAGCCATAATAAACTTGGCGCTGAGCACCCCAGATGGTCATGGGTTCGGTTTTGCGAAGCAGCAAACGCCATTTGCCTGCTTCTGCCACGACATTGAGGGGCATGAGCAGAAGGGTGGCAATGAGGGTGAGCCACAGACCGATATTGCTGGTGCGAAAGGCGCTGAGAAATGATGAATAATCGTCGAAAATGATGAGACGATATGCCAAATAACCATACGCCGCAAGGATAAGCAGCGTATTAAAAATACGGAGGTATGGTTTGTTTGGTTTCATGGATAAATACAAATCGCCGGCAAAGGTACAAAAAAAATATGTAATTAGCAAATAATTGCTAAGAGTTTTGCGTATTTGCGTAAAATACTGTACCTTTGTGGGCGATTTTGAGGGCAAAACACGTCATATTGGTTATTCTTCTCTGTATGAGTAGTGCAGCGAGCGGTCAGGTGAGCAATGTATTGCCCACCTGCGCGAATATCGCCAATATGCAAACTGCGCGAACCGACAACTGGACTTGTTTTCATAATCCAGCTTCGCTGGTACAAGATGCAGGTTGGCAGTTGGCAGCGCAATATGAGAACAGGTATTTTCTACCCTCGCTAAACACAGCTATGCTGCAAGTGGGATATACGAATGAGTATGTGAATGTGGGTGTAGGATACGCGTTTTTTGGGTATGCGAAGTATCAGGAGATGATGGCGGGTGTGGCATTGGCGCGATCGTTTGGCAGGTTTTCTATAGGATTGCAAGCCAATTACTTGACGCTGTATTGTGGCGATGAATTAGGGTATAAAGGTACGTTTATTCCGCAAATAGGTGTGACGGTGCATGTGCTGCCAGAACTGACTATAGGTGTGCACGGTTTTAATCCGTTTGTGCAGACGATAGCGATAGATGATCAGGTGCGGCGTAGATTGCCTGCCGTCTATTCGTTGGGCTTGGATTATCGATGGAAAGAGGTATTACATTGGTCGGTGCAGGCGGACTATGATGTGAACAATACCTATCGCATCGCCACAGGCGTGGAGTGGCAGGCGATAGAGCGATTGGTGGTGAAAGTGGGCGTGTATTATCAGCAGCAGTTTGTGGGGTGTATGGGTGTGGCTGTGACTTGGGATAGACTGCGGTTGGATGCGAACTTTGAGTTGCACCCATTGTTGGGCGTGACCTGTCAAGGAAGGATAGGAGTGAAGATATGAGGTGGAGAGTGGTGTGCATAGTATGGTTGGTTTGCTTGAGCAGTTGGGCACATCAGTATCAGTTGGCGGATATATTGGAAGATATCTATGGTCAGTTGGCGGAATATGGAATAGCGATGGACGATGTGGCAGAGCAACTGATGGAGATAGCAGAAAACCCTATTGATCTGAATCGGACTAATGCTGAGGAATTGAGTCAGTTGTGTTGGTTAACGGATGAGCAGATCGATGATATTTTGCTATACCAATACCAGCATGCGTTTGTGAGTGTGTATGACCTGCAACTGATTCACAGTCTGAAGGACTACGATATACGCAATCTGCTGCCGTTTGTAGAGGTTAAAGGTGATAGGTTAGAGGTTAAAGGCAAGGATTTGTATTTTCGAGAGGTGTTTCACTATGCAAAGCATGAGATAACGCTGCGCGCAGATGCACGAAATATAGAGGATTATGAGAATGATCCAATGTATGGAAAACTAAGGTATCGATTTGATTATCAAAAGAAAGTACAAGCGGGATTGACGATATGTCGCCCGACTGGCGGAGCGTGGGAGCAGATGCAATATGGCGCTTTTGTGCAGTTGCAAGACATCGGGTGTATTAAGAACCTGTCGGCAGGCAATTTTCAAGCTAATTTTGGTCAGGGATTGGTGATTGGTTCGCCCTTCAAGATGGGCAAGAGCAGGTGGATGAGTTCGGGTATGAATGCACGAGAAGGTGTACGAAAGTTTACATCTGTAGGCGATGATTATCAGGCGTTTCACGGCATAGGAACGACATTGCGGTTGGGTTGGGCAGAAGTGTCGGCGATGTATTCGATAGACCAACAAAAGGACAGCGCATGGCACCATCTGGTGGGTGTGAATGCGACGGGCAAATGGAACAAACTGAAAGTGGGCGTGACGGCGATAGAAAATCTGTATAGCGATAGTACAGATGCACAATCGGTGGTAGGTGTAAATGCTCGGTATAATTGGGGCAGAGTGGATTTGTGGGGAGAAGTGGCTGCAACGCAAGGTAAGCGTTGGGGATGGGGCGGAATAGTGGGAATGAATTTTACGCCTATTTCGGATGTGAATTTATTGGCTCTATACCGTTATTATTCGCCTTATTTTGATAATCCATACGCTTATGCTTTTTCAGAGAAAAGCAGGCTGAATGACGAGAATGGATTCTACTTGGGTGTAGATGTGCGAACCTTTGCCAAATGGCGATTGGCGGCATATGTGGATGCTTTTCGCGAGGGATATGATGCCATGGCGCAAGCGGATTTTATTCCGAACAAGACCTATGACATGAATTGGCGCTTGCGGGCAAGGCGACAAGTGGGCAAGGATACGTATGCGCTACGGTATCGGTTGGTTTATCGCCTGCAAGATTGGGTTTTTCGTACGCAGGCAGATGCGAATATGGTGAAAACAGATGGGTGGAATTATGGAGTATCGCTGCTGCAAGATGTGGAGTATCATGTTCCCACCCTACCTATTGTATTACAAATGCGCGCGCAGGCCTTCGACGCGCGCGAGTGGAACAACCGTATTTATGCTTACGAGAATGATGTGCTATATGCCTACTCTATTCCCAATGTCTATGGGTTGGGTGGACGGTTTTGGCTGAATGCACGATACAAGATCAATGATATGTTTTCGCTTTATTTGCGTGTGAGTGAGACCATCTATCAAAAGGCATGGGCAGTAGAGCATAATAAAAATAGTACGCGCACGGACGTGCACGTACTATTGAGGGTGAAACTGTAAGCGATTAGAAGGTTATAGAGAAGCCTGCATGGATATTGATACCTGCTTGGGCATAGTACCAGCAGCAACGACTGCCGTCCATGAATCGACTTGCCTCGGCACCACCGTTATTGGCATACTTGGCGTTGAAGATATTGTTGATTTGGCACAAGAGGCGGATGGTAGGCCATTGGTTATTGGCTATTGGCAATAAGTATTGGAGATTGAGGTTGGTGGTGGAATAAGCACGGAGCATGGCGTTCTCGTCCTGGGTATTGTCGAGATACTGCTTGCTCACGAAATTCGTCTGCACGGTAGCCGTGAAGCCCGCTATATCAAAAGTAAAGAGGGATGAAGCGGTAAGGGTTGGCGAGAAAGCAATGGTGGTAGTGCCTACCACAGAATCCTGCCCGAGCCAGTTCCAGTTGTCTTGGTCGTCGTAGAGGTCGATGTATTGGTGGTAGTTGAGGATCTTGTTGCGTGATGCCACGAGGTTAGCGTCCCAACGCAGCCAATTGGTGATCTTCACACCCGCCGTGATCTCGGCTCCCATGCGATAGGAGTCCTTGACATTCTTGGTCTTGTAGGCACCCACATCGTTGTATTCGCCCGTGAGGACGAGTTGGTTGTCGTAGTCCATGAAATAGAGGTTGGCGCCAATAGCAAAACGAGGATGGGAATAGGTATAGCCCAATTCATAATCGTAGAGGCGTTCGGCATGGGGAAGACCCGTGTATTCGCCTGTAGAGGCATCGTAGATGACATTCTCCTTGTAGTTGTTGCGGCTAGGTTCGCGGTTGGCGATGGCGAAAGAAGCAGCGAGCAAGTGACCATGGTTTTGGTAAGTCAAGCCCGCTTTGGGATTGAAGAAATGGAAGTCCACCGAAAGTGGGAGGTCGGTCATATCTTCATCGTTGAGACCATTGCGCTCGTAGCGGACATAACGGTATTGGAGGTCGGCATAGAGTGAGAGTTTCTCCTGTGCGTGGTTGATAATGCGCCAATTGGCTTTGGCATAGATATTGGCGTCGGTCTTGCGGGCGGTGTTGTGATAGTATTCGTAGTTGATAGGAATGATGAGCGAGTCTTCGAGGTAGTGAAGCGTGCCGAAGTGATCACCCAAGTAGTAGTTGGCTGCGCCACCAAACTGCAAATCTACGGGTTCGGAGATGTATTTGGCAGAAAGTACACCGCCGAAGAAGTGGTTGTCGAGTTGCTTGCGGTACATGCCGTAGGCCTTGTGCGAGTAGGGCAATCCCCAATAGGATAGTTTTTTGCGTTTGTATTGCTCGTAGTAGCCCGCGCCGTGGGTGTAGTGGGCAGTTGCGGAGAGTGACCATTGCGCAGTAAAGCGGTGGGTGATAGCCAATTGGGCATGTTGTTGGGCATAGTTGTCGGTTTGATTGGGGTAGTAGGCGGTAGAATCGGAGCCATCGGCAGTGGTGGTGGTATATTCGCCTGCGGGGTTGTAGCGACGGTCGGCACCGTTGATGCCATAGGCGGTGTTGTAGTCCACACCATCCCAACCCATACCGGTTTTCTCGCCACCGCCAAAGAAGCGGCCTACGACTTCTGTTTTGGTGCCATACCAACCGAGGTCGCCGTAGTAGGAGTAGAGGTCGGAGGCAGTGCGATAGAGGAATCCGTCGGAGTTGACCTTGGAGAATCGGGCATTGGCACGCCATTGGTTGGGCAACACGATGTGGGCATCGATCATCTCGCGGAAGGTGTTGTACATACCGCCGTTGAAGGAGATGGTAGCGGAGCTACGGTCATGTGCGCTCTGCGCAGGTTGAGCGCCTTCGGCGGGTTGAGTTGGCTTTGCCGAGGTGGACATGTTGATACTGGCGCCAAAGGAGGCGCTGCCGTTGGTGGAGGTGCCTACGCCGCGTTGGACATTGAGTGAGGTCATGCTGCTGGCCATGTCGGTCATATTGACCCAAAAGACGGTCTGGCTCTCGCTATCGTTGAGCGGCACATCGTTGAGGGTCATGTTGATGCGGGTGTGGTCGGTACCACGGATACGGAAATAGGTGTAGCCAATACCCAGTCCGTCATCGCTGGTGGCAACGAGCGCAGGTGTGGAAGAAAGCAAGAAGGGGAGGTTTTGCCCTGTGTTGCTCTGATTGAGCTGCTCGCGTGTGAGAGCGGTGTGGTTGTTAGTGACTTGCGCTACAGGCGCGTTAACGACTACTTCGTCCAATTCGCGAACGAAAGTGAGTGTGTCGGTGTTGGCAAATGCAACACCACAAGCAGCTACGTAAGCTGCCAAAAAGATAGATTTTTTCATTTGTTCCCTCTACAGAATTACCTGTGCAGGTTCTATGGGTATGATCTCAGCCTAAAGAAGTGAGGCACCCCAAATGTTAATAATTATGTTTACTTTACTTCTTAAATGAGAAGTATTTTTGTCCAAAAAAACTTATTGCAACTGTGATAATGGTCACTATCATTTTGGATGGCGTAGGATAAATACCACAAACTTCAACAAAAAGTTTTAATCCAAAATAATTCACCAACAGATTGATCATTACAATCAGTATATATCGCCAGAGTTGTTTATATCCACGAAGTGAAGATTGGGTGAAAGTCACATATTTATTGAGCCAAAAACCAGTCATCAGTGTGATTGGAAATACAATCAGCAAGGACATGATGTGGGGTGTGAGGCAAAGAGGCGAAAGGTTAGAGGCGAAAGGTAAGGATAAATATACCAACTCATGACCTACTACAAAATTGTAAATGAAAAAATACAATACCCAGTCTAACACCATGTTTCCACCGCCGCAGGCAGCATAGCGAAATAGCTGCTGAGGAATGTAATTACGAAATGGTCGATAGAAAAAATCGACTATTTTGGTAATTATTTGGGCTAATGTTTGCATTTATGAAATAAAATTTGTAATTTTGCAGCCGAAAATAAACAAATCGGCGTGCAAAGGTACTCAAAAATTTGCGACTATGCAAATTTTGCCGAATATTATTAACCAAAAATAACCATTTATGGACGACTATCACCAGCAAAATGCAACAAGTAAGAGCCAAGAAATTTTTGGGTCAGCATTTCTTGAAGGACCTGAGTGTCGCCCAACGAATTGCTGAAACCATCACAGCAGGCCGCGTCTTAGAGATCGGTCCTGGTATGGGTGTGCTCACGCAGTATCTCCTGAAAAATCCTAATTTGCAGACTACCGCTATCGAAATCGATAGGGAGAGTGTGGCGTACCTCAAAGAGTGGTACCCTGAGTTGCATTTGATAGAGGGCGACTTCTTGAAATTGGATTTGAATGTGATTTACCCTGATGGAGAATTCTGTGTAATCGGCAATTATCCGTATAATATCAGTAGTCAAATTTTCTTTAAGGTGCTTGATTATAAGGACCGTATCCCTGTTTGTTCGGGTATGATTCAGAAGGAAGTAGCTGAGCGTATCGCCAGCAAACCAGGTAAGAAAGCATACGGCATACTGAGCGTGCTGCTGCAAGCATATTACGATATAGAATATTTATTCACCGTGGATGAGCATGTGTTTAACCCTCCGCCGAAAGTCAAGTCGGCGGTTATTCGCATGACTCGCAACAACCGCCAAGGATTGGGCTGTGATGAGGCGCTGTTTAAAAACGTAGTCAAGACAGCATTCAACCAGCGCCGAAAGCAGATGCGCAATTCGTTGATGGGAATTGTTGGCAAGGATAATCCATTGCTCAACGACCCTATCTTCACGAAGCGCCCCGAACAACTGAGTGTAGAGGAGTTTATCGCACTCACTAAAAAGATTGAAGGTTGAAAGTTGGAGGTGGAAGGTTTAATGTTTAATGTTTAAAAGGCAAGGATTATGGCAGAACTCAAGATATTCTATAGAGACAAAGATAAACAAGACAAAATCAAGGTAGGCCGCAGTGTCAATATTCTGAGTAGTCTTGATAAGAAAGATATAATCTGGATTGATTTGCTGGATGTTAGTGACAAGACAGAGGGTGTATTGGAGGATTTCCTCAAAATTGACATTCAGGATGATGAAGAGATGGAAGAGATTGAGATGTCGTCTCGTTATATACAGACGGACGATTCCATCGTGGCTAACTCTAACTTCCTGCGCGATAACTTCGAGATGGAACCTGTCAACTTTATCCTCAAAAACAGCATTCTCGTCACTACTCGAGATGTAGAACTTGCCAGTTTTAATGAGACCGTCAAAAAGATGCTCATGAACACCCGCAACTTCCCAACGGGATATCACGTGCTTGTGTCGCTCATGGAGACACGTGTCGAAAAAGATGCGGATATGATCGAGGATACCACCGACCTGATCACCAAACTTTCTGGTGAAATCAACGCCACTGACCAAGTGGATGAAGAGGTACTGATCCAAATCAAGGATCTTCAGGAAAAAGTCACCATTATCCGTCAGAATATCATGGATAAGCAGCGCGTGATTAGCAACTTCCTTAAGTGCGATTTCTTCCCAACGGAGCTACAACCCCGTCTCACTATGATTATCAAGGATATTAACTCTCTGTTCGAATATACACGTTTTGGTTTTGACCGTCTGGACTACTTGCAGGATACTTTCCTCGGTCTTGTTAATATTGAGCAGAACAAGATTATCAAAATTTTTACTGTGGTGAATGTGGTATTCCTTCCACCTACGCTGATTGCCAGTATGTATGGTATGAACTTTGACTTTATGCCTGAATTGCATTGGAAGTTGGGTTATCCATTTGCCTTTGTGCTGATGATAGTTTTTACCGTGGCTATCTTGATGATTTTCAAACTAAAAAAGTGGTTATAAACAAGTTTTCAACAATAGCATTAATATATTGTGAATGAAGGTTGAAAAACAAAAGTTATCATTTTTTATCAAACGCTTATCCAAGTTTTTGAACACATCAAATAACTGAAAATAAGTTTGGTATAAACTTTTTCCACGTTATCCCCAACCTATAATAATAAAGGTATCTTTAATTAAATATATTTTTATTATTAAGGAGTCTTTTATGGTTAGTTATACTTGATAGTTAATTTTATTATACCCTATCACGATGATTGAAGAAAAGGAAAACCTCAATGCCTACGAAGAAGATTCCCGAATGGGTTGTAATGCGATGATAATCCTTATTATTGTTGTTATTTTTGTGGTTGTTGCCTATGTGGCTTTTCAAGAACTTGAATCATCCTCTAACGAAACGACGTCATCATCTGCATCAGTTACTCAACCTTTGCCTACATCATCGCATTTAAGCGAGGATCGTCTTATTGTGCTTACACCAGAACAATGGACGGAGCATTTGAATGCGCTAAATGACCATCGTGATGCGCTCAATGCGCAGCGTCAGATTGTTAGTCAATTGCAAACGCAGATTAACACGCTCTCACATGAGGTGCAACAGCTCCAGCAGCAGGTATCTATGTTAGGTAACAAACCTGTAGTATCGCCTAAACCAAATAAAACAGCATCCTCTAATAAACCTTCTGAACCCACTAAGACTTCTATGGGGTTTCGTCCTGATGCTTTAGTTTTTGCGGGGTATAAACACCATTTAATGAGTCCTACGGCTCAATTCTCTGTTCGCAATAATACAGATAAGGTTATAAAGGATTTTAAGGTCCGTATTCACTATTATAATATGAAAGGTCGTATGTTAGATTATCAGGAGCTTTCTTATGAACAAATACTAAAACCAGGCAATGCTTACACTATCAAGTTAGATGGTTATAAGTGGCAAAATAATTATGTTCATCATAGCAGTGTCAATGCACATGAAGGTTACCCTTATAAGGTATCCTTCTCTCTGCTCTCTTACACAGAGTGTAAAAAATAGTTATCTTATTATAACTACCCTTTTTTTTCTAATTCTTGGAGGCGTTTGATGATGTCAGGTAGTTGTTTAAATCCTACGCTACTTCGGCGCCAGTTCATAGCATCGATAGCAGGGGAACCTTGGTACATACCTGCCTTGCGAACACTACCCGCAATACCTGTCTGTGCACCAAAGATACAGTTATCAGCAATTTCTATATGTCCAGCAACCCCTACTTGACCAGCTAAGATACAATGTGATCCCACTTTTGTAGAACCTGCAATACCCACTTGTGCGCAGAGGAAAGTACTTTCGCCTACTTCTACATTATGTGCCACTTGCACGAGGTTGTCGATTTTAGTATTGCGGTGTATGATAGTAGATCCCATCATAGCACGATCAACGGTGGTATTAGCACCAATCTCCACATCGTCTTCAATAATCACATTGCCAATCTGAGTGAGTTTCTGGTTAACACCATTAGCATCGGGTTCAAAACCAAAACCATCGCTACCCACTACCACACCCGCATGCAGGATACAGTCGTTGCCCACCACACAGTTGTAATATACTTTTACACCAGAATAGAGGATGGTGTTGTTACCAATGCGCACATTATCGCCGATATACGTATGTGGGTAGATTTGTACCCCCTCGCCCAATTGGACATTCTTACCTATATAGGCAAAGGCACCGATATACGCATCTTCGGGTACGGAAACACCTTCGCTGATGAAACATGGTTGCTCAATGCCCTGTTTAGCTGGATTCATCGCTTTGGCTACAAGCGCAAGCAGTTGTCCCATCGCAGCACGAGCGTTCTCTACGCGAATGAGCGTAGCATTGGTCTCACCAGTAAACTCGATGGAATCGGTCATAAGTACCACACTGGCACCCGTATGATGTAAATGAGGAAGGTACTTGGCATCGCAGAGGAAAGTGAGTTGTCCCTCTTTAGCGCTCTCAATAGCGCCTACATCCCATACTTGGCGATTTGCATCGCCCGTGATTTTGCCGCCAAGTAATGCGGCTATTTGTTGTGCAGAAAACTTCATCGGTTGAAAATCAGATGTTTGTTATTTGTTTCGTTTGATAAGGCAAACCATTCCTACAAAAGTGAGCAAGGCATTAAGAATCAAACGCTCGTGTGAGAAGACATATCCATTGAACCATACGGCAGAATTCACATCAATGACCCATGTGATGACAGGAGCTAAAAAAACTGCTATCGGAATCCAACGGTCGCGCACCTGACGCTTGGTGAAAATACCAAAGCAGAACATACCAAGCAGCGGACCATAGGTGTAGCTGGCTACCTTATAAACGGTTTGAATGACAGAGTCGTTGTTCAACATATGAATAACATAAATACATACAACCATAAGAACAGCCATGCCAATATGTACTAAGGTACGTACTTTGGTAAGGTTGCTGTCATTCTCTTTGTTGAGAATATCTACAGTGAAGGATGTTGTGAGCGCTGTGAGTGCACTTCCTGCAGCTGAATATGCCGCAGCAATAAAACCAATGATAAACAATATACCAACAATAACAGGGAAGTAATTGCCTGTAGCCAAGAATGGGAAGACATCATCACCCTTTAATGGTGTGCCTTCGGCATTTACCAACGCAACGCCCATTTGATTGGCATAGGAATAGAGTAAGAAACCGAGGAAAAGGAAAAGTCCAATAACAACAATCTGCATGAGCGCGCCCACGATGAGGTTCTTTTGGCTTTCGCGTGGGTTTTTACATGAGAGTGTACGTTGCATGAGATCTTGATCTAAACCAGTGGTAGCAATCACAAGGAAGATACCTGCGAGGAATTGTTTCCAAAAATACGTACCTTCTTTAGGATTATCAAAGAAGAAAGTACGGGTCATATGGCTAGAAGTCCAACCGTCTATATTCACTCCTGCACGCAATACAAAATAAATACAGAGTGCTACAGAGAGAATAAGGCAGCAAGTCTTGAGTAAGTCAGTCCAGATAAGCGATTTAACCCCTCCTTTGAAAGTGCATAGATAAACAATCAGCACCGTGAAGATAGCATTTACCCAGAAAGGTACACCCAATGGGCCGAATACTAAGAGTTGTAATACTTCGCCAACAACAAACAGACGTACACTGGCACCAAGCATTTTACTCACGAAAAAGAGCCACGCACCTGACTTATAGGTACTCATACCAAAACGCTGTTGTAGGTATTGGTAGATAGAAGTGAGGTTGAACTTATAATATAAAGGAATAAGTACGTACGCTATGACTATTTGGCCTACAGTAAAACCGAGAACCATTTGCATATATGCCCAACCCGAAGTAGCTACCATACCAGGTACACTCACGAAAGTGACACCCGAAATAGCTGCACCAATAGTGGACATAGCTACCAGCAACCAGTTGCTGCTACGATTACCAGAAAAGAAACCTGCATTATCAGCTTTGCGGCCTGCAATGTAGGAAATAAAAAAGAGCAGTGCAAAATAACATGCAATGACGATAAGAATTGTTAGTGGATTCATATAAAAGTTGATAGTTTATAGTTGAAAGGCGAGAGTTATTCTTCGTATAGGAGATAAGGGCGGCGTTGATTTTTGAATTTAGCCACGTCTTCTTGCCAGCAGGCGCGAATATCTTCTTCGCTTTTGCCTTGGATAATCATTTTGCGCACATAATCTTGACCGACAAGCAACTCAAAGAAAGGACGGAAGAAATAATTATCCATATTAAGATGCTTGTATGCATCCAGTAGATAGCGCAACGAAAATCCCACTTTGCGTGCTTCCTCCTCAGTCATTGTGCTCAAATCTACACCATCGCATATGCGACCTTTCTGAGTAGATTGGTTAGGCGTGAAGGTAATGGCTGGTCCATATGTGCTTGCCTCGGTACGAGGTGCATTGAAATTAGGATGACCATAGCAGAGGAAAGGTTTGTCTGTACCGCGACCTAATGATACGGGAGTTGCCTCAAAGAGACATACCGCAGGATAAAGATAAATAGAGAGCATATTGCGCAGGTTGGGTGATGGCGCAATGGGCAAACGATAAAGCGTTTGGTGGGTGTAGTTTTTACAAGGAATGATAGTTAAATCCACCTTGAGCGAATCATTGAGCCAGTTCTCGCCATTAATCATCAAAGCCAACTCACCTAACGTCATACCATGTACTACAGGAATAGGTAAAGCCCCTACGCCCGACTGATGCTTCATGTCAAGTATAGGACCATCGACATAATAGCCATTGGGATTTGGACGATCAAAGACAATAAAATGCTTGCCCTCTTGCGCGCACGCGTGCATCAGGCGATACATAGTAATATAATAAGTGTAGAAGCGTAGGCCTACATCTTGGATATCCGTAATGAGAATATCGAACGTCGCCATCGCCTCTTTAGATGGACGTTTGCTTTTGCCATCGTAGAGCGAAAGAATAGGTATGCCTGTCTTTTCATCCACACTGCTGGCTACATGTTCGCCTTCGCGAGCAGTACCACGAAAACCATGTTCAGGAGAGAAAATAGCGGTGACATTAATCCCGTGTTTAAGTAGTAAATCTAAGGTGTGAATAGTGTCTTTACCTTGAATGACAATACCTGTGTGATTGCTTAGTAAAGCAACTCGCTTGTCTTTTAATAAAGGCAAGTATTCCTTTGTTTGTTCTGCACCAACAAGCACTCGCTCTGCATGAATGCTTATGACTGCTGCGCAGAAAAAAATGAAAATGGAAAAAATCTTTTTCATTTGAATTAATGTTTATCTATACCATCAGCTACACAATTACGCAAGTGCTCCATAGCTGTATTGATGTCTTCGAACTGTTGTAGGTCAATAGGTTTGCCTATATGTAGGTGCACGTGTGCGTGTGGCTGAACAAAAAATGCACCAGAAGGCATAGCGTCATAAAAACCACTTAGCGAAATAGGTACTACAGGAAGATTTAGATCCATAGCGATTTTGAATGCTCCTTGTTTAAAACGTCCCATTTCACCAGTTTTGGTACGTGTTCCTTCAGGGAAAATAACAGTGGATATACCATCTACTAACTCTTTTTTGACCAATTCAACACTCTGCAAAGCAGCACGAGGGTTACTACGATCTACAAAAATATGTCCTGCTACAGCACATGCAGTACCAACGAATGGAATCTTACGTAACTCTTTTTTCATCATCCATTTGAAGTTATTGGGCAACCAACCATACACTGCAAATACATCCAAAGCTGATTGATGATTAGCTACAAATACGTACGATTGCTTTGGATTGACATTTTCAGCACCAGTGACTTTAATAGGTACGAGTAAAAACCACAATACACTACGCGACCAAAAAACTTGCACAGCGCGAGGCGCTTTACCGTTTTTCCAAGGGAAACAAATGATCGTAAAAATAGCAGTGAATAATGTCACTAAAATAATCAATGGAAGACCAATAAGATATTGGTATAAAATGTATAGAACTTTCATTGTGCTGTAAATTATAAATGATGTGTTTAGAATTTTAATTTGTGCATAAAACCACGGTAGAGTGCGCAGATGCGGCGAATCTCATCCCAAGTTTCTTCTGGAAGTTTAGTTCCTACGATTTCAACGACACGTCCTGCTGCTATTGTTCCTATTTCGCCGCAACGACGAAGGTCAAATCCGTCGGATAATGCGTGCAGGAATCCGCCTGCATATAGGTCGCCTGCTCCTGTGGAGTCAAGACAATTAGAGGTGATGGCACCGATATGGTGTAGTTGGTTACCTTGGCGAACGTATGAACCTCGTTTGCCAACTTTTACCACGGCTATATCACATTGTCCTGCTATATTTTCTACAGATTCTTCAGGATTGAGGTGGGTATAAGCAAATGATTCGTCTTCGTTGGCAAAGACTATATCCACATATTTATATATAAGGTCTTTGAGAAATTGATGATTTTCGTTCACCACATTGTAACTTGCTAAATCAAGTGAAACTGTGCATCCTTGTTCTTTAGCAGTTCTTAGTGCTGTTTCTATCAGATTATGATCTTGAACAAGGTATCCTTCTACGTGGCAAATATCGTATCCTATAAATGCTTCTTTACGGATATCCTCTGCTCTCAAGTCTGCCGCTGCACCAAGATATGTACAGAATGTGCGTTCACCATCGGGTGTGATAAGTACAATACAGCAACCTGACATAAGTGAAGAACTAAGTAAAATGGGTTTGACATTGTTTTTGATAAGGTCTTCGCGATAGAATTTACCCACTTCATCTGTACCAATCTTGCCAATGAATGCCGTTTTTCCGCCAAGTTGTGCAATTGTAGCAACTGTATTGGATGCACTACCTCCAGCTACAAGGTGTTTGCGAACAGAAATAAATCGCGTTTGAATTTTTTCTAATTGTTCTTCGTTAATCAAGTTCATGCTTCCCTTGGGAAAACCTATTTCACGCAAGTCTCCTTCCGACACTTGAAGTAAGATATCGGTTAAAGCATTACCTAAACCTAAAACTCGTTTCATTTTGTATTTTTTAGTTAAAAATTGCTATTTTTTACCCAAAATTTAGTATAAAACCAAAAATTTTTGCAAAGATAGTAATTTTTTTTCAAAAAAACTTGCTTATATCAAAAAAAAGCAGTACTTTTGCACCCGATTTCGGAACTGACATGATTTTCGGGGTCAAAAAATACTGCTTCCTTAGCTCAGTCGGTTAGAGCATCTGACTGTTAATCAGGGGGTCCAAGGTTCAAGTCCTTGAGGGAGCGCGAGTGTGATGACTAAAGTAGTCATCACACTTTTTTTTCGAAACACTTGCATATATGCATTTTATTTTGTACCTTTGCACGATTTTGTGGCGTTTTGGGTAAGAAAGCAAGAAAATAATAAAACCTTTAATAAAATAATAGTAACAATATGGGACTTTTTTCGTTTACACAAGAGATTGCTATTGACCTTGGAACAGCGAACACCATCATTATTTGTGATGACAAAGTGGTAGTGGATGAACCATCCGTAGTGGCTATCAGCATGACAGAGAATAAGATGGTGGCTGTAGGACGTAAAGCACAACAGATGATTGGTAAAGGTGGTACGTTGATTCGTACAGTACGCCCTTTGCGTGATGGTGTGATTGCGGACTTCTATGCTTGCGAGATGATGATTCGCGGTATGATAAAGATGATTCCTAAGCAAAATCGTCTATTCACTCCAAATATCCGTATGGTGGTTTGTATTCCATCAGGTAGTACAGAAGTGGAGATTCGTGCGGTGCGTGATAGTAGTGAGCATGCAGGTGGACGCGAAGTATATATGATCTATGAACCAATGGCTGCGGCTATCGGTATGGGTATTGATGTAGAGCAACCAGAGGGATGTATGGTGGTAGATATAGGTGGTGGTACTACGGAGATTGCTGTGATTTCTCTCGGTGGAATCGTAGCAAACCGATCCATTAAGATTGCGGGTGATGACCTCAACCGCGATATCGTGGAGTACATGGGACGCACACATAACCTACGCATTGACGAGCCAACCGCTGAGCGCATCAAGATGCAAGTGGGTTCAGCTTTGCCTGAATTGGAAGAAGCTCCTGAAGACTATATGGTTATCGGTCCAAACAAAGTGACCGCGTTGCCAATGCAAGTACCCATCAGCTATCAGGAAATAGCTCATTGTATGGACAAGAGTATCGCAAAAATCGAAAGCGCAATCCTGCAAGCACTGGAAGTAACACCTCCTGAGCTCTACGCCGACATCGTGAAACGCGGCATCTATCTCACTGGTGGTGGCGCATTGCTGCACGGATTGAGCAAACGATTTACGGATAAGATCACTATTCCTTTCCATGTGGCAGAAGATCCATTGCATGCAGTGGCCCGTGGTACGGGAGTGGCATTGAAGAATGTGAATAACTTTGGCTTCTTGATTCGATAGATACAATACAGAAAGCGTAGCCGTATGAAAAATCTGCTACAATTTTTAACACGCTATAGCAACTTCCTAATCTTCTTGATATTGGAAGTTGTTGCGTTTATACTGATTACCACCACCAATCACTATCAACAAAGTGCTACATGGTCGGCGGCAAATAAGATTGTGGCATCTATACAGCATTTGGCAACCAATATTACAGACTATTTTTCTCTGCGCGAAGAAAATGTGCGTCTTGCTGAAGAGAATGCATACTTAAAAACACAAATGATGCTGATGAATAATGCATCGGAAAGTGTGGTAGAGCGAGATAGTCAATATATTTATTCTCATCTGGATTGGGAATATATACCTGCTAAAGTGATAGGTCTAACTACTCATAAGCAACATAATTATCTTACAATCAATAAGGGAAGTTATGATGGGATAGTTGAGGATATGGGTGTGGTGAATCAAGATGGTGTGGTAGGTATAGTGAGTGCTGTGAGTGAGCGATATGCATTGGTAGTGCCGCTGATACATACGGAGATGAATCTTAGCTGTAGAATACAGACAAATAATTATATAGGTAGAACACATTGGTTAGGAACGAATAGTACTCAGCTGCAACTGGAAGATATATCGCGCCATGTGACTGTAAATAAAGGTGATACTATTATCACAAGTGGATTGACCCCTGTATTTCCAAGCGGTATTCTTGTGGGTGTAGTAGAGCAAACGAACTTAACAAATAGTGATAATTATCATCATATTACACTGCAAATTGCTGCGGATTATAGGAAACTGAGTTATGTACAAGTTATTCATAATCGAGCAACACATAATATAGAGTATCAAACAAATCAATCCTTATGGAGTGGATTAGAGAAATAGGACGATTATTACTCATAGTTGTACTTCAGGTACTGCTATTTAATCATCTGCATATAGCTATATGGGGATTCCCTATGGTCTATATATTATTTTTGATAAATCTCTCTCCACGTGTACCACGCTGGGCAGAATTGTTAATAGGGTGTGTGGTGGGATTATTGATGGATGTATGGTATTCGTCGTTGGGAGTTCATATGGCTGCATGTGTAGCAATAGCGTTTATTCGTCCTATTCTGTTATCTAATACTGTGCAGGATATAGAACGTATCAAAGATAATATTGCGGGTAGAATGATAGGGGTGATGGAATATGCAAAATGTGTAATAATACTGACAATTATCCATCATTTTATCGTGTTTGCGTTGGAAGCATGGAACTTTTCACAATGGTGGATAGTATTGCTACAAACCTTGATTAGTAGTATAATGACGATATTTATCATATTGGGTTATGATCGGCTAAAACAGTGATATGATTAATGATAATTTTTATAGGCGTAAATATGTGGTAGGTAGCATTGCAGTTATGATAGTGCTAACCTATATAGTACGCTTATTTTTGTTACAAGTCATTGATCAATCTACTCAAGAGAAAGCTGCTAATAATGCTCAGTTGCGCCAAACACTATATCCTTCACGTGGACTTATCTATGATCGCAAAGGCGAATTACTCGTAGCTAATCAACCCATCTATGAGATAACGGTTATTGTACGCGAGATGATGCAAGAACATTTCGATACAATTGGATTTTGCAATGCATTACATATTACATCAAATGATTTTGCAATGCGTATGCAGGAGATGTCTGATCGCCGAAAGAATAGAGGATTCTCACGCTATACTCCTCAGATTTTTATGCAAAACCTTAGTCAGGAAGATATTGCACAATTGCAACAAGAGCAGTATAAGTATCCTGGCATAGATATCCGTATTCGTACACTACGCGATTACACTTATCCCATAGCATCGCATGTTTTAGGCAATGTAGGGGAGGTGAATTATAACGATATAGAAAGTGATAATTATTATGCAGTAGGAGATTACTCTGGTCGCGGTGGAATCGAGCGAACGTATGAAAAAGAATTGCGCGGAAAGAAAGGAGTAGAAGTCTATATGCGAGACTCGCGAGGGCGCATACAGGGGTCATATCAGAATGGATTATTAGACCGACCAGCCGAAGCAGGTACAGATTTGTATTTGAGTATTGATAGGGCGACGCAGCAATTGGCTGAACAACTGATGCAAAATAAGGTGGGTAGTATTGTGGCTATTGAACCACAGACGGGTGAAATTATCACTATGGTAAGTGCTCCTAACTGGGATCCGAAGCGGTTAGTAGGTAGAGAGCGTTCTGCTAATTATCAGCAATTACTGGATGATTCGCATAAACCTTTGATGAATAGGGCTACCCAAGCGCAATATGCCCCTGGTTCTACGTTTAAGATATTGCAGGCATTAGCGGCATTACAAAATGGTTGTATCACTCCAAATACGAAATATCCATGTAGTGGTCAAACATCTACACCTATCAAATGTACGCATGATCATGGTAGTCCTGTGGATTTGGAAGAAGGAATAGAGCAGAGTTGCAATCCCTATTTTTGGGCACTTTATCGTGATATGCTCCAGCAAGACGGTTATGAGAATGGGCATGCCCTTTTCAAAGAGCACTACAATGATTGGAGAGAAATTATAGCCAGTTTTGGATTAGGCGAACGATTTGCGAATACGGATATTAGGGAACAAGCAAAGGGTTATCTGCCAACAACTGACTTTTATAATCGAATATATGGACAAAAGGGCTGGAAAGCCATCACCATTCGTTCGCTGTCTATCGGACAAGGAGAGATATTGGTCACGCCTCTGCAATTGGCGAACCAAGCGGCTGCAATAGCCAACAAGGGTTATTATATCACCCCACACTTTAATCGGAATGACTCGATGAAATCGGATATTCATACTACTTTGGTGGATTCCGTTCATTTTGATGTAGTGCATAGAGGTATGTCGCGCGTAATGACTGAAGGTACAGGACGATGGTATAATATTCCAGAGTTGCAAATGTGTGGCAAGACAGGTACGGTGCAGAACCCACATGGCGAAGATCATGCCCTATTCATTGGTTTTGCTCCGATGGACAATCCACAAATAGCCGTGGCGGTAGCTGTCGAGAATGCCGGCTTTGGTGCTACTTGGGCCTGCCCGATGGCC
Organism: Paludibacteraceae bacterium; assembly: GCA_017558065.1. Lineage (GTDB taxonomy): Bacteria > Bacteroidota > Bacteroidia > Bacteroidales > Paludibacteraceae > Colicola. The sequence goes on along the minus strand of JAFYWK010000018.1, from coordinate 41,662 downwards.
ACATTGGTTATGGAGCAATATCTGACAGGAGAAATCAAGCGAAGTGCACTCTTTGAGCGCATGGCGAATGCAAATTTGATAGATAAAGCAGATGAGGAATAACAGAAGTATCATATCGGGTATTGATTGGTGGACAATAGTGTTGTTCCTCGTGATTGCACTGTTTGGTTGGCTGAATATCTATGGTTCGAGCTATTCGTTTGACCAAACAAGTATTTGGGACTTCTCCAACCGTGCAGGAAAGCAGTTGGTATGGTTAGCTACAGCCGTTGTGATGGGTGGAATTATACTGATGATAGAGGAGAAGGCATACGATGTATTGGGATATATCTTCTATGGAGTGATGCTATTGCTGCTGATAGTCACACCTATTTTTGCAAGGGATATTAAGGGTTCGTTGTCGTGGCTGACGATAGGTCCGATAAGTTTGCAGCCGGCGGAGTTTGCCAAATGTTTCACGGCGATAGCTATTGCTAAATACATGAGTAGATATGGCTATAAAGTGAGAGATTTGCGCGATTTGACCGTACCTTTCTTGCTGATGGGAGTACCTATGTTGATTATTATGGTAGCGCAACGTGAGACAGGTTCGGCATTGGTTTTTATTTCTTTCTTGTTGGCTTTTTATCGTCAAGGTATGACGGGATATGTACTGAGTTGGGGAGTGGCGAGTATATTTCTCTTTATATTAGTGATTCGTTTTGGAGAGATGGCATTGCCATTTGGAACAGGTAATTTGGGAATATTGATAAGCACAACAGTTATACACATGATTGTGTTAGGATTGTTGATTGGTAAGGAAAAAGACTTACGCTCTGCTATTATTATGGCTTTAGGAGTAGTGGTATGCTACGGAATAGGACTAATCATTAATATATGGACAGTAGTAGATTTTAACTATGTGGCTATTGCAAGTTTGGCGTATGTAGCGATTTATTTGTTGATACAAGCGGTGAAGCAGCGCAAAAGTAGTATGGGATGGATAGTGGGATTTGTGATGATTTCTACCCTACTCTGCCAAGGTTGTGACTATGCCTTCCATAATATTCTTCAACGCCACCAACGGGTGCGTATTGAAGTACTTTTGGGTATGAAAGATGACCCTCATGGTGCAGGATATAATGTGAATCAATCGTTGATTGCGATAGGTTCGGGACAAACGACAGGTAAGGGATTTTTGCAAGGAACACAAACAAAGTTGAAGTTTGTACCTGAGCAAGATACCGACTTTATCTTCTGTACGGTGGGTGAAGAATGGGGATTTATTGGGTCGGCAGGATTATTGCTGCTGTACTTAGCATTGATATTACGAATTATATATATTGCTGAACGACAGAGAGATAAGTTTAGTATGATATATGCGTATTGTGTAGCGGGTATATTATTGTTCCACGTGACGATTAACATAGGTATGGTATTGGGATTGTTGCCTGTGATAGGTATTCCATTGCCATTTTTTAGTTATGGAGGTTCGTCGTTGTGGGGTTTCACGATACTGCTGGCGATTATGCTAAGACTGGACGCTGCGCGCGTGAATAAGATGCAAGGATAATGGCAGAGCATAATATCATAGGACAGAAGGGCGAGGAGATTGCTTGCGAAACGATGCGCAAGAAAGGTTTTCGGGTGGTGGATACCAACTGGAAGTTTGGGCACCTGGAGATGGACGTGATAGCGGTGAATAGGAAAGAAATTGCATTTGTTGAGGTAAAGACCCGTACTACTTCTTTTGGAGGAAAACGCCCAGAGGAGTATGTGGATGAATTGAAGCGGAGAAGGATGGCGGCAGCGGCGAATGCGTATATTAAGTTTCATAAGATAGAGTTGGTTCCACGATTTGATATTATTGGTATTTCGATGGACCCAAATACATATGAAGTAAAGGAATTGACGCATTTAGAGGATGCTTTTTTGCCTCCACAACGAACGATTGGAAAGAGCAGTTTTAGCGGACAAGGCAGATGGAAGCATAGGAATAGAGTAATAGGTAGATAAGTGATTGATAATATGGAATTTAAGTATGATATTATTGTAGTAGGTGCAGGACATGCAGGTTGCGAGGCAGCCAGTGCTGCTGCTCGTATGGGTAGCAAGACATTGCTCATCACGATGGACATGAATAAGATTGGTCAGATGAGTTGTAATCCTGCTGTAGGTGGAATAGCTAAAGGTCAGATTGTTAGAGAGATAGATGCAATGGGTGGACAGATGGGCATCGTGACAGATAGAAGTGCTATTCAGTTCCGTATGCTCAATCGCAGCAAAGGTCCTGCTATGTGGAGTCCTCGTAGCCAAAGCGATAGAAAGTGCTTTATTGAGGAATGGGTGAAGATATTGACTACTACTCCGAACTTGGATATTTGGCAAGATACTGTGATGGAGTTGATAGTGAAAGATGGTCAAATATGCGGAGTAAAGACATTGTTGGGTGTGGAGATGGAAGCAAGGGCGGTTATATTGACCAATGGTACATTCTTGAATGGTTTGTTGCACTTTGGAAAGACACAGATAGAAGGAGGGCGTATATCCGAGCCAAGTAGTTTTGGTATTACTGAGCAGTTACGCCAATTAGGTTTTGCTACGGACAGAATGAAGACTGGTACTCCTGCGCGTGTGGATAAGAGAAGTATTGATTTCTCGCAACTGACAGAACAGCTGGGCGATGAGGATAATCACCAATTCTCGTATTTGGATACGGTACAGCGACAACTGAAACAAATGAGTTGTTGGATCACCTATACGAATACGCAAACCCACGAGGTGTTGCGTAGTGGATTGGCAGATTCGCCATTATATAACGGACAGATTCAGAGTATCGGTCCAAGATACTGCCCCAGTATTGAGACGAAGATTGTGACTTTTGCCGATAAGGACATGCACCAATTGTTCTTAGAGCCAGAGGGTGTGGACTCAAATGAGTATTACATCAATGGTTTTTCTTCTTCCCTACCCTGGCAAATACAATGGCAAGCATTGAAGACAGTGAAGGGTTTAGAGAACATTGTTCTCTACCGTCCTGGATATGCGATAGAGTATGACTTCTTTGACCCTACTCAACTATTGCATACATTGGAGACAAAGAAGATCAAGAATCTCTTCTTTGCAGGTCAGATAAATGGTACAACAGGCTATGAAGAGGCAGCAGGACAAGGATTGGTATCAGGTATCAATGCACACCAGAATATCACAGGCAGAGCGCCATTTACACTGGCAAGAGATGAGAGTTATATAGGTGTGTTGATTGATGATTTGGTAAATAAGGGAGTGGATGAGCCATATAGAATGTTTACCTCAAGAGCGGAGTATCGTATTCTGCTTCGCCAAGATAATGCCGATGCTCGACTGACAGAACGCAGTTATGAGTTAGGATTAGCAGATGATTATCGTTTGTCTTTGCTCAAGAGCAAACAAGAGGGTGAGCAAGCGTTGACAGAATTGCTGCGTACTACTTCGGTAAAAGCCAAAGATATTAATGCCTATTTGAACCAAATGGGTTATGGCGATCTGCAACAAACTTGCAAACTGATAGATATAGTGGCTCGTCCGAATGTAACTATCATGGGATTGGCAGATGCATTGCCTGAGTTGAAAGAGAAGATAGAAATATTAGGTTCAAGACAAGAGGAGATTGTAGAAAGCACGGAAATCAATATCAAATACAAGGGTTATATTGAGCGTGAGAAGTTGGCAGCGGATAAACTGAGAAGATTGGATAATATCCGTTTGCCAAAGGATTTTGACTACAACAGTGTGCAATCGCTCAGTACAGAAGCCAGACAAAAACTGATTCGTATTCAGCCCAACACGATTGGTGAGGCAAGCAGAATACCTGGAGTAAGTCCTAATGATGTGAGTGTGTTGCTGGTGCTGATGGGAAGGTAATATTAGGTTAAAGGCAAAAGGTTAGAGGTTAAAGACGTGGATTTGTTTCACGTGGAACATTAAAAAAGGAGATTAGATAAACATCATTACTGATTAGATAATTTATAATAGATGAATGATATGAAACACGAAGAAGTGCTCGCGGCGATTCGCGATGTAAAGGATTTTCCTGTAGAGGGAATTGTTTTTAAGGACATTACTACTGTATTGAGTAATCCAGAGTATTTGAAATGGATGAAAGATGAGATTGTTAACCTGTATCGCGCATACGGCATTACCAAGGTAGTAGGTATCGAGTCAAGAGGATTTATATTAGGTCCTGCTGTGGCTATGGATCTGGGTGCAGGGTTTGTGCCTGTGCGTAAACCAGGTAAATTACCTGCAGAAACTATTGAGGTAAGCTATGCAAAGGAATATGGCGTAGATACTATACAGATTCACGCAGATGCGTTGTGTGAGGATGATGTAGTGTTGTTGCATGATGACCTATTGGCAACAGGAGGATCGATGGCCGCAGCATTGGAATTGGTAAGAAAGTTCAATGTGAAGAAAGTGTATATCAACTTTATTATTGAGTTGGACTTCTTGAATGGTAGAAAAGCCATTGGCGAAGATGTGGAGATTAGTAGCTTGCTGAGTTGCTAAAAAGGAATAAAGAACCAAGAACAAGGAGCAAAGACAAATTAGTAGTGGTAAAAATAAATGCTGCTAATTTGTAATTTGCTCCGATTTTATCGGAAAACATGTCTAAAAATCCACATATACAAGAGATACTTCGGCGGTTGCCTGAAGAGCCGGGGGTGTACCAATACTTCAATGAAGTAGGGGAAGTGATATATGTGGGCAAGGCAAAGAACCTAAAGCGCAGGGTAAGCAGCTACTTTCATAAAGCGCAGGATAGATACAAGACCAAACTGCTGGTTCAGAGCGTGGCTGATATTAAATATGTGGTGGTGAATAGCGAGCAGGATGCGTTTTTGCTCGAGAATAACTTGATTAAGCAGTATCAGCCACACTATAACATATTGCTGAAGGACGGAAAGAGTTATCCAAGTATTTGTATTACGAGAGAGGAATATCCTAGGATATTTAAGACTAGGAAGATTATTAAGGGTGTTGGTGAGTATTTTGGTCCGTATAGTTTTGGTTATACTTTGGACTTGGTTTTGGAGCTAATACATAAGCTCTACCCTATTCGTACATGCGCTATGCAGATGAATAAAAGTAGCGTTGAAATGGGGAAATATCGCGTGTGCTTGAAGTATCATTTGGGTAATTGCTGCGGTGTGTGTGAAGGAAAAGTAAGTCGGGAGAAATATCTGGAATATATAGATGCAGCGAGGAAGATTATCCGAGGCGATGCGCAAGAGATTGCCAAGCAGATAGAGGCAGAGATGCTGCAAGCTGCTATGGAAATGCGGTATGAGGAAGCAGGCAGATTGAAAGAAAAGCTCGATTTCATCGAACAATTTACCAGTAAGACTATTATCACGAACTCGCACGCGGGTGATGTGGATGTGTTTGGTTACGATGAAATGGGGCAAAACGTGTATATCAGTATGCTTCATGTGCATAGGGGAAGTATTGTGCAGGGGCAGACGATTGAGTATAAGAAGCAGTTGGATGAGAGCAGAGAGGAGGTCTTGGCGATGGGTATTTACGAATTACGAGAGCAATTAGGAAGTAAGACAAAAGAGGTGATTGTTCCGTTTATTCCGGAGATAATTGATGAAAATTTGCATGTGAATATCGCTTTGGGAGGCGACAAAAAGAAACTCTTGGATCTGGCGATGCAGAATGTGCAGCAGTATAAAAAAGACCGAATTAAACAGGATGATAAGCTGAATCCTGACCAACGGGCTGCGCGTATATTGGGAGGATTGCAAAGTTTGTTGGGTCTGCCTGCCCTACCGATGTGGATAGATAGTTTTGATAACTCGAATACACAAGGCAGTAATGCCGTAGCTGGGTGTGTGGTGTTTAAGAAGGGAAAAGCATGCAAGAGTGAGTATAAGAAGTTTGAGATCAAGACTGTGGAAGGTCCCGATGACTACGCAAGTATGAGGGAGGTTGTGCGGAGAAGATATACAAGATTGATGGAAGAAGGTAGTCCCCTACCCGACTTGATTATTGCCGATGGTGGATTGGGACAGATGGGGGCTATTCGTGAGGTAGTGGAAGGTGAGTTGGGATTGGATATCCCTGTGGCTGGATTAAAGAAGGATAACAAGCATAGGACGAATACCCTACTCTATGGTGACCCTGTTCAGGAGTTTGGTATGAAAGTGACAGACGAGATCTTCCGTCTAATGGTAGAGATACAGGATGAGGTGCATAGATTTGCTATTAGTTACCACAAAAAGAAGAGAAGTAAAGCACAAACAAAGAGTGAACTCGATGATATTCAGGGGGTTGGAGCAGTTACGAAGCAAAAGATACTACAGAGATTTGGCTCCGTGGCGCGTGCTAGAAGTGCCAAATTGGAAGAGTGGATTGATTTGCTCGGAAGTCGCTCAGGCACAATGCTTTACGAGCATTTTAATGGTGAAATAACGCCCTGAGAATTGAATATTTTTGATGAGCGTGGAACAAGACACAGGCAAAATGATGTGTTTTGGAAGAAAAAATAACAGTCGTTTGTAATATTTTCTTTTTCTCATTTGTCTAATGGGTGTAGTCGCAAAGAAGCGACAGAAAACGATTTGTTAAACTTATTAAATTTTAGTATTATGTACGCAACCATTATTGATGAATTAGTGCCCCTATTTGGAATGTTGTTACTTTTTGGTGGAATACCAGCAATTATTTTGACGGGTGTGATTATGTATCTCAAAAACCGCCGTCACAAAGTAGAGGAGCACAGCAAACTCATCTCTCAGATGATTGAGAAGAGTGAAAGCGCAAACATTGACTTCAAAGCAATGGCAGAGATGTTGAACGAGACGGACAGCAAAAAGAAGACTACCAAGATGGCAGTGTTGAAACACTTGGAGTATGGTGCACTTTGCTCGTTGGTAGGATTGTTTGTACTCCTTTATGGCTTGTTCATCAACCCAATTAACAAGGCTGTAATCATCGGAGGTTTGCTCCTGACTATTGGTGTAGCATTCTTAGTGATGTTCTTTGTGTCAAAGAATTATCTCAAAAAAGAAATTGAGAAAGAAGAAAAAGAGCTTGCTGAAAAAGCGTAAACTGCGTTTGTCTGACTTTCTATTAAAGACAATTATTGTCAATTTTAATGTCAATTATCGTCAATTCAGGATATCTTTTGTTTAGGTTAGAGGAATGCGCTTCAGCGCATTGGTAACCCAAACAAAACGAAGAATTTTCGAGATTAGATCACTTGTTTTTCATCATTTTATGGATAAGCAGCAGTTTATTTCCGCCATTGGCGGCATGCAGGAGTCCCTTCGGCGATTCCTGCTTGTGCTGACTCATGGCGATGAAGAACTGGCTAACGATCTTGCACAAGAGGCCATACTGAAGGCCTATTTGCATTGTGCTACCTTTGAACATAAGTCGGCTTTGCAGACTTGGGTGTTTCGCATTGCGTACAATGAATACCTTAACGTACAAAATAAGTACTGGAATACCCATCGCGTGGCAGTAGAGAACTATGAAAGTGTTGATACAGAAGTAGCGAGTGAACAAACTGATTCGGCTTTTCGCTATGAGCCACTGTATCAGGCAATTGACAAGTTGCCGAAGCAAGAGAAAGTGGTGGTGATACTATATTATTTGGAGGAAAAGAGTATTAGAGAGATAAGCAAGATCACAGAAATATCGGAAGGCAATATTGCGGTGATGTTGTTTCGAGCCAGGAAGAAGTTGAAAGCCATGTTAAATTCTGAATTTTGAATTAAGAATTTTGAGTTATGATTACCAACAGAAAATTCAAACAACGTTTGCGGGCGAGTGCTCCGCAAGTAAAAAATAGTGAGGCGTTTATGGCGGATACTATTCGTCAGATTAATCTTATGCCATCGTCCAGCAGTGAGTTGCAAGAGAGTTTGCGTAGGTACACGATGTTGGAACGGTTGGCCATGCGGATGGATGCCGTTCGTTGGTTACTCGTTGGCGGAACAGGAAGCATGGCTGTAGGGTACGCGGTATTTAGCAATTTGGAGGCGATATTGACTGCTATTACGGCATTGTTGGTGGTGTGAAAGAGCAATATTTACAGCGTTTTGAGAGATAATAGGCGAAAAAAATAGGGGTGTTGAGCCCCTATTTTTGTATTTTATATTTTCATCGCGAAAAAGTTGCCACGAACTTTTCGCGATGCAGATGTTATTCTATCTCGTATGATTGTATTAGATAATTCTCATTTTCATTCGTATAGACGGGTGTAATCAGTTCTTGGTTATACATAGCTACGTGTGTAGTATTATGTGTTGGATTTTCTCTCGCACTCTGAAGTTGATTTCCTTCCATTTGTGTACAAGAGAAACAATATCTGTTGTTATCACTAAATTTTCTAATTCGAGTTAGGAAATTAGCGAATCTTCCCCAACGAGTATGTACAGGATTTAAAACTATATCTACATTATTAAGCAACTTCTCAAATAGACTATGTTGTTCAGGTTGGGTATCTTTTAGGCGAAACTCTGCACATCCTGTAGTTCCTTTTAAAATATTATTTTCGCCACATTGAACTATAAGGAAACGCTTGCCATTGACATCAAATTGTCGACGTCGCTTAAATTCTTTTAATAGCGCATCAACAGTATCTTCATTTACTTCATCTGCTGTTGAAATTAGTTGATGACGAAGTTCTCTAATAAAACCATTTTGAAGTAAATATAACCGATTACCACTTAAACCATTTGATTCTTTGAGTTCAAATAATGCTGTGATGTTTTTGTTATATTTGCGTAATTTCAACAAAGCATATAAGTCATCCTCAGATTTTAATACATGCTCGCTAAACATAATAAAGTCAGCATTACTGGATGTAAGAATCATTGAAATAATATCCATGCGATTTGTACATTCTGCAGATGTAAGACGCTGATACTTTGGAAACGAAACTAATTGAATAATCATGGTAGTATGTTTTTTTGCCTACTCTTCTTCGGATTTTCGGCTTACTCCGTTAAATTATTGATTTATAGTTTGTTATTTTTATTCGTGTATACATACAAAAAGCGTGAACTTTCGTTCGCTTCAATTTGATTATCTGAGGTCTTCGACTACCTTATTAACTCAAATCTATGCACGGAAAACTCACGCTGTTAACGCGAGCGTGCATAAACCGTACTTGAGTTAATAATGATTTCTGAAGTTGTCGAAGTTCCAGATAATCAAGTTTTGGCTTATAACGCTATACTAAAATATGTAGTGATGGGTAACGCTTTACCGAATCGTTTGCAAAGGTAGTGAAATATTTTGGATTGAGCAAGAAAAATCGCCTTGGAGGGCGATTTTTTTGGTGTAGAGTGTAAAGGTAGGGATATTTGCCAGACCACTAGCAAAAGCAAAACAGGTGGCGGATAGGCAAGCGCCCCAATATGATTTGGGGCTAATGGACAAAGAGGTAGTAAAGCGTTATCTATATGCTATACCTACGGTATAAATAGTGTTATCTATCGTATATCTAACGTATATCTATCGTGTATCTATCGTATATGTAACGTAATTGATAACGGAAGAGTAGCGGAAAATAGGGAAGAAAATTGATTGTATTTGCATATGTGAAGAAAAAGTAGTAATTTTGTGCGGGAAATAAAATAATCGACAACAATTTCTTGGTAACAAAAATACGGGCAAATATGATTAGGATTAGAAGAGCAACAATAGAAGATGTGGCGTATATCGCGGAGGGGATATACCATGCGTTTTTGTTGAATGATGAAGCGCTTTATAATCAATGGATTAAGATACTGAAGGATGTATGTGCGCAAGAGGATACGCATTATAGTTACAGGAATACTTGGATTGCCGAAGTGGATGGCATAAGAGCGGGGATGATGATTGCTGTAGATGGGGAATATTACCGTGAGCAGAGAGATAAGATGTATCCGCAGCTGAAGGGGTTGTTTGATGTGGCTTTTGGCAAGGGTTGGGACGAGATGGAGGATGAAGCGAAAGCAGGAGAGTTCTATATTGACAGTTTGGCGGTGTCCCTACCCTACAGGAATCAAGGCGTGGGGACGGCTTTGATAGAAAAAGCCAAAGAAATGGCAAGAGAATTGGGGATAGCTGTGGTGACGTTGGCAGTAGAACCAGAGAACAGAGCGAAAAAGCTATATCAGAAGTTGGGATTTTCGTATCAGAGGGTAATCGAGATATTCAACGAGGAATATGAGCTGTATGCAGCGGAAATAGTTGTGTAATTGAAAAAAAATTAGTAATTTTGCAGCGAAATTATTTTATTAAAGACAATTGATGTCAATTTTGATGTCAATTATTGTCAATTCAAGGTGAATTTTTTGTTTTGGTTGGATGAGCGACGCGTCGCTTGCAACCAAAAACAAAAATTAAAGGAATAATTTTTACACAACCAAAATTATAGAATATTATACAAAATTAACTAAAATTATTATTGATGGCAAACAATTTGAAATACACGATAAAAAAGGATGCTGAGAAAGGTATCTACTTGCTGAATGAGCAAGGAGAGGAAGTGGCTGCAACGGATATTTTGGATAAGTGCGGAGCGGCACGCGTGTTTGCGTTTGACGGGAAGATGGGGGCTGGCAAGACCACCTTTATCAAATGCCTGTGCGAGGCAATGGGGACAGAAGATGTGGTGAATAGTCCGACGTTCGCGATAGTGAATGTGTACGAAGTCAACGCTAATCGCCACCCTGATGAGTTGAAAGTTGAAGGTTTAAAGTTTAAAGGCGAGATATATCACTTTGATTGTTACCGAATTAAGGACTTGAGAGAGGCGATGGATATGGGTACGGAAGAGTATTTGTACTCGGGTAATTACTGCTTTATTGAGTGGGCAGAGATGATAGAGCCATTGCTGCCAGAGGATACGGTGAATGTCCAAATCACAGTAGAAGAAAATGGGGATCGCACATTAATTATAAAACCATAAAACAAAAATTACACAAAATTATTCCAAAAATTATCGAAAATTAAGTTGCTCTCCAAAAATTATAATTTATTGTAGTATATTACTCAAAATTATTTGACTGATGCGAAATAAATTGCTCATTATCATATTGCTGTTAGTGATTGGTTGTCAGTCGGCTGTATTGGCAAGTGATTGGGGTGTGGAGCATGAGAATGTGCTGAGTGTGCGATATGGAGGTATGTGGATGCAAGATCAGTATTTGAGTCCCCTACTCTATTCGGGACAGCAGGTGGGATTGAGCAATGAATGGTGGCAAGAGTTTCGGTGTGATAGCACGAAGAAGTGGGAGCATGTGGGGAAGATGGACGTGGGATTTGGTTGGATGTACAACCATATGTACACGAATCTGATTTATTCGTTAGGGTTGCACGGCGGTTGGGGAGCATGTTACAACTGGCATTGGACAGATTATGGACTGCGCGTGAAATTGGGACCATACATGGATGTGGACTTGACGGGGAAGATGCATGGTAGTAGTGTGAATAAGCCCTATTCGATGGATTTGGCGGTGAATTTGTGCGCTATGGGCGGATTGGAATGGGCGTTTCGCGCGAAAAAGACCAGTTATAGGTTGCGCTATATGGTGCGGGCGAATGTGATAGGTATGGACTACCTACCCGATTATTGGCATTCGTATTATGAGATGGGCGAAGGTGTGTTGGGTGATTTTCGTTGTGCGGGTATGTGGAATCACAGGCATCTGCAACACGAACTGACCTTCGACATGCAACTGAAACGGAGTACTTGGCGCGTGGGAATAGCGCATGAGTATCTGGAATATGGCGAGAAAGGTATGATGTTCTCGCGCGAGATGGTGAGTGCGGTTGTGGGATGTGTGTGGCAGTACAAAACACGGCCGAAGGTGGTGTTTTGAGGGGAGTAGAGTGGTTTAGAGTTGTTTAGAATGGTTTAGAATGGTTTAGAGTGGTGATTATAAAATTAAGACATATTGCGATAGGGGTGCTGATGTTGATTGGCGGGGTTGGTTGTACGCATGAGTTTGATAATCACAAGAATACACCGTTGGAGAACTTTGAGGCGTTGTGGCAGATTATTGATGAGAAATACTGCTTGTTTGATGATAAGAAGGTGGATTGGGATTCGGTGTATGCGGTGTATCAACCGCAGTTTGATACGATGCAGTTGGTGGCGTTTGAGGATAATTATCGGATGTTTGACTTGCTGGAGGAGATGTTGAATACGTTGGAGGACGGGCATGTGAATCTATATTCGTCGTTTGATGTGTCGGTTTGTAGATCGTGGTATGAGGGATATCCTGAGAACTTTGATTCGGAGATACTGACGAAATACTATTTGAAGGACTATCGCCGAGCAGGGGGACTGAATTACAACAGGATAGATGGCGATAGTATTGGGTATGTGTATTATGGTTCGTTCTCGGATGGATTTTCGTATCTGAACTGGCTGATGGTAATGAACTATTTTGCTGATTGTAAGGGAATTGTGTTGGATGTAAGGAATAACGGTGGCGGCAGCATGGAAAATGCCTATCTGTTGGCGGCGCCATTCTTCTCGAAGGATACGATAGTGGGTTATTGGCAACATAAGTCGGGTAGGGGACATGAGGATTTTTCGGAGGTAGAGGAGATGAAGATGGAGGATAGTAAAGGCAATTGGATGCGGCCTGTGGTGGTGCTGTGCAATAGGCATAGTTATTCTGCGGCGAACTTCTTTGTGAGTATCATGCGCTATGCGGATAACTGCCTGGTACTGGGCGGAAAGAGTGGGGGAGGAGGCGGTATGCCGATGAGTTATGAACTGCCTAACGGCTGGCTGGTGCGCTTCTCGAGCGTGAAGATGTACGACAGAGAGATGCAGAGTATTGAAAGCGGAATAAGGCCGCATCTGCTTGTGAATCAGCACTCTGAGGATAAGGATGATTTGATAGAAGAGGCGGTGGATTTGATATATTCGGCATATAAAAAATAAATAAAAGCATGATTGAAGTAAAGAATATACACAAGTCGTTTGGCACGTTGGAGGTGCTGAAGGGGGTAAATCTTGCCGTGAAGAAGGGCGAGATTGTGAGTATTATTGGTAAGAGTGGAGCAGGCAAGACGACCTTGCTTCAGATTATTGGTACGCTGGATAAGCCAGACTCGGGTAGCGTGGTGATTGATGGGGTGGATGTATTTGCGTTGAAGGAGAAAGAGTTGGCGGATTTTCGCAATCGACATATTGGATTTATCTTTCAGTTTCATCAGTTGTTGCCTGAGTTCAATGCGCTGGAGAACGTGATGATGCCTGCGATGATTGCTCGCATGAGCGAGAAAGAGGCGGAGCAGCGTGCGGTGCAATTACTGACAGAACTGGGTATGGCTGAGCGACTTACGCATAAGCCTAATGAGTTGTCTGGTGGCGAAAAGCAACGTGTGGCAGCCGCGAGGGCGATGATGATGTCGCCTGATGTGATCTTGGCAGATGAGCCAAGCGGAAGTCTGGATGAGAGCAACAAAAAGGAGTTGCATAAGTTGCTATTACAGATGCGTGAGCAGTATGGACAGACGATTATCATTGTGACGCACGATAAGGAATTGGCGGAGATAAGTGATCGAGTGATTGAGATGAGGGATGGGGTAGTAGATTAACAAGCCCCCTCCCAACCTCTCCCTAAAAGGGGAGAAGTAAAAAAAAGAGAGTATGAAGAAGTACGTATATATATTGTTGGCGCTAGTGATGTGCGGGTGTGGGAATAGGTATCAATATATCCCAAAGGATATTGAGGCGGTGGAAGTGGAGATTGTGCGGTTTGATAGCGCACAATTGGCAGTGCGTACGGATAGCGTGCGGCAGGATATAGAGAAGCTGTATGCTGATTATGAGGCGTTTATGCCGATGTTTGTAGAGGGAGTCTTGGGACTTCCGAGCGAAGATACGGCATATCTGTGTGCACTATATGCCGATTTTTTGACTGATACGGTGATGGGATTTGCGCAGACGAACGCATTGGCAAAAGAGAAGTTTGCGAAAGTGGATAGTTTGCAAGAGGCATTGAATATGGGCTTTTCGCGCTTGCATTACCTTTATCCCGAGTGGGAGATACCCACGGTGTATTTGTTTGTGTCGGGCTTCAATTCCACTGTGATTTACTACGAAGATATGTTGGGCGTGGGTGTGGATATGTATTTGGGTGGTGATTATCCGTACTATAATAATGTGGTGTATGACTACCAGCGACCTACGATGCAAAAAGAATATGTGGTGCGCGATGTGATGAGTATGTATTTGGCATATCATATTGCGTATAACAGTAAGTATAACAGATTGTTAGAACAAATGATCTTCAGGGGGAAACAGTTATTTTTGCTGAGCCAATTGCTGCCCGAAGCGCCCGCATGGCAGGTGATAGGTTACACAGAAGAACAATGGGCATGGTGCGAACACTATGAGAGAGCCATTTGGAATCGGATTATGGAGAAGCGGGATTTGTTTAAGACAGAATCCAGCGTGCTGAGTTCGTATATGAACGAAGGTCCTTTTACAGCAGAAGTGACACAAGACTCGCCCGGAAGGTTGGGATTGTGGGTTGGCTGGCGTATAGTGGATAGTTATATGCGACATAATCAGGATATTACTATTTATGATTTGATTCGTGAAGGCGATGCACAAAAGATATTAGAACAGAGTTTTTATAAGCCATGAGAAGAGAAGATTTTCCGATATTGAATGAAAAGGTACACGGACGAGCGTTGGTGTATCTGGATAATGCTGCGACTACGCAGAAGCCGCAGGTAGTGATAGATGCGATAGCAGAGGCGTATGGAAAGTGGAATGCGAACGTGCATCGCGGGGTGCACCATTTGAGCCAAGTGGCAACGCAGAAGCATGAGGAGGCACGCAAGAAAGTGGCGGGATTGCTTCATACGCAGTCGGAAGAGGAGATAATCTTCACGAAGGGCACAACGGATAGTATCAACATGTTGGCACGTAGTTTTGGCGATGCGATGGTGAAAGCGGGCGATGAGATTATTGTTAGTCAATTGGAGCACCACTCGAATATCGTGCCATGGCAAATGCTGTGTGAGCGCAAAGGAGCGGTGCTGAAAGTAATCCCATTGCGCGAGGACTTATCGCTTGATATAGAGGCATTTGAGGGATTGTTGAGCGAGAAGACACGATTGGTGTCGGTGGCGCAGGTGAGCAATGTGTTGGGGATAGTGAATCCTGTGGAGGAGATCATTCGTTTGGCTCATGCGAGGGGTGTGGCCGTGTGTGTAGATGGTGCGCAGTCGGTGCCCCATTTGGCGGTAGATGTGCAGGAGATGGACTGCGATTTCTTGGTGATGAGTGCGCACAAGATGTATGGTCCGACGGGCTTGGGTGTGCTGTATGGCAAGAAAGAGTGGCTTGATAAACTGCCTCCAGCAGAGGGTGGGGGAGAGATGATTGAGCATGTGAGCTTTGAGAAAACGACCTACAATGTGCTGCCGTATAAGTTTGAGGCGGGTACGCCGAACTATGTAGGCAGTTATGCTTTTGGCAAGGCGATTGATTATGTGCAATCGGTTGGATTAGAGGCAATTGCAAAATATGAGCACGAACTGGCTGTGTATTTAGAAGAGCAACTGGCGTTATTGCCAAACGTAAGGATATACGCTGCGGGACGAGAGAAAGCAGGAGCGGTGTCGTTTAATGTATATCGTGAGGATGGGGTGCTGATTCATCCGTTTGATGTGGGTGTGTTGCTGGATCGTCAGGGTGTAGCTGTGCGCACGGGACATCATTGTGCGGAGCCGCTGATTGACCATTTGCAGGTGCCAGGTACGGTGCGTGCGTCGGTGGCGATGTACAATACGAAAGAGGATATTGACACCTTCATTGCTGCTTTGAGAAAGGCGATTATGATGCTTCAATAATTAAGAATTATGACGTTTCCACGCTTGATATTGATGGTGCTGTTGGGTGTTGAGTGTGGATTTCTTGTGGCTCAAGAGCCGCTGACAATTATCTCTTATAATGTGGAGAATCTGTTTGATTGTCAGCATGACACGTTGAAAAACGATTACTCGTTTCTGCCCGATGGTGATCATCATTGGACGTATCACAAGTATCAAACAAAGTTGGATAGGATAGCGCAGGTGGTGGTGAATATCTCGGGTTGGGAGAGCGCTGCCTTGGTTGGCTTGTGCGAAGTGGAGAACGCTCGCTGTTTGCGTGATTTATGCTATCGGCTGAAGCGTTTTCATTATCATTATGTGCATTATGAGAGTGAGGATGAAAGGGGGATAGATGTGGCGTTGCTGTATGATAGTACAAAAGTAAAGGTGCTGGATAGCAGGCCTTTGTGTGTGGACTTAAATGAAGATAATACGCGGGATATTTTGTATGTTAAGGCGTTGTTGCACGAGAGTGATACGATGTATGCGATGGTTTGCCATTTGCCTTCTCGTTTGGGCGGCGGGGCAGCCACGGAATGGAAGCGCCTGAAAGCGAAGCAGGTAATTCAACAGCAGATAGATAGTATTTTGCATCAGCAGCCCCAAGCGAATATTGTAGTTATGGGGGATATGAATAGTGAGGCAAAGAACGACCTTAATGGTATGAGTAATCAGATGATAGTTCTGGAGCAAGTGGGGCAGGGTACGCACAAATATCAAGGGGTGTGGTCATGTCTGGATCAGTATTATGTGTCAAAGGAATTAAAAGACAGGGTTTCTGTGCAAATCTATTCGCCCGAATGGTTGTTGGAAGAGGATAATAAATACTTGGATTATCAGCCGAAACGTACGTTTGTAGGCTTTAGGTATCATGGCGGTTATTCTGACCACATGCCCATAGTGTTGACTATAATGAGCAAATAAAAGAGAGTGTGCCCAAAAAATAGACACACTCTCCCACTAAAAACAATAAAAACACTAAAAACAAATCCGTATGATTATTGGATATCAATCACGCGTGTAGTTTGCTTGTCTGGCATTGTAGCTAATTTGGGCAGGGTGATGCAGAGCACACCGCTGCATGCTTTGGCAGTGATGGCTTCTTTATCCACGTTCTCGGGGAGAAGTAGTGCTTGTTCGAAATGAGTGTAGTTGAATTCACGACGAAGGTATTTTGCAGATTTGTCTTCGTCTTTGGTTTCTTTTTTCTTTTCGACAGAAATCACCAGTTGCTCTTTGTCGTTGACATGCACTTTGAAGTCATCTTTGGTCATGCCAGGAGCAGCAATCTCGACGGTGAATGTTTTTTCATCTTCCTTGACATTGATGGCGGGTGCAGTAGCCGCTACTGCACGCATAGGAAACCAATCATCGTTGAAGAAATCGTTGAAAATAGTTGGCAACCAATTGTTTTGCCTTTTGATAGTAGGTAACATAATAACAATAAATTTTATAGTTTAGGTTTTAGGTTTATGGCAACGTGCTCTATATAGCCGGTTCGCCATTTTGCTTTCGCGAGGAAGATATACAAATAGCGTGCCAAAGTGTCGCTATTGGAACATAAATATATATCTTTTCTGTGGTTTGAAGGTAAGCGTTTCCATATTCAGCATGTCGGAAGCATCAGCAATATCGCGAACGGAGCCATCTTTGAATAGAATACCGATGGATTCTCCCTTCTCTGAGTACGTGTTAGAAGTGGAAATATGTTCCACGAAGAAATACTGTGCTTCTTCGTTTGTGACGCCGAACAGAGTTGCATAGTGCGTGCAAAGGGCCTCGTGCTCCGCTTGTGTGAGTGGATGTTCAAGGATTTTGCCTTTGAATAGTTGGCGATTGGTGAAGTGTTGGCACAGCAGTCCGAGCACTTTGTCTTCGCTTTTCATCCACACTTTGATAGCGGATAGTAGGTCGGAGTCGTCTAATAGTGCATATTGATGTAGCGCGTTAGGGTTGTTGGTAAATTCCTCTGTGGTGATTTGGTTGTAGAGGAAGAATTGCAATGCTGGTGCGCCAAATAGCGCTACACCCTGTGACGCGAGTTGTTTGGCGCGTTCAAGAATCTTGATGAGTAGTTGTTCGGCTGCCACACTAGTGTGGTGGAGATACACTTGCCAGTACATAAGGCGGCGTGCTACTAAGAATTTTTCAACCGAATAGATGCCTTTGGCCTCTACAACAAGGTGATTGTCAACCACATTGATCATCTTCAGAATACGTGCACTGGCGACGCTACCCTCTGTAACCCCGCAGAAAAATGAGTCGCGGCAAAGGTAATCAAGACGGTCCACATCTAATTGTGAGGATATGAGTTGATGCAAGAAGTGTTTGTCGTACTCGTCTTTGAAAATACTGATAGCGAGGTCTAATAGCTGGACGTAATCAGGTGAAGCGGTTTGTTGCAGATCTTCTCTGATTTGCTTCATCATGATGAGGCTAATATCCTCGTGCGTAATCCCGCTGACTAAGGTGTGTTCCATCACGTGAGAGAATGGCCCGTGTCCTATATCGTGCAGCAAAATAGCCAACATCGCTGCGGTGGCCTCGTTGTCGGTGATGGTGATCTTCTTTTGTCGCAGCACATTGATGGCCTCTTGCATGAGGTGCATCGCGCCTAAAGAGTGTAGCAATCGAGTGTGCATCGCGCCAGGATAGACAAAGAAACTCAGCCCTAATTGACGGATGCGAGTTAATCGTTGTAGGTAAGGGTGTTGTAGCACTTGATAGAGTACACCGTCAGGAATGTTGAGAAATCCAAAAACAGGATCGTTGATGATTTTTCGCGTTGGTAACATAGGCAATCGCAATAAAAAGCTATAAAAACTATGCAAAATTACAACAAAAATTACACATACGCAAACAAATCGATTCGAAAAATCAACTTTATGTGAAAATTCTTGCATATATGCAAATTTTGTTGTACCTTTGCAGTCACGATAAGAATAAATAGTAACCTTGTTATAATAATAAATGGTATGAGTGCATTTTTTGGAACATTTGACATCTGGCAAGTCTTGTCTTCATTTATTTTCCTATTTGCCATCATTGACCCATTGGGCAATTTGCCTGTAACACTAAATATGCAGCGAAGAGGAATATCGATTTCTCCTATGCGTGTTAGTTTGGCAACTATTATCATCTTGATTACCTTTCTTTTTGCAGGTGAATGGGTGCTGAAGTTGTTTGGTGTAAAGATTGAGTATTTTGCTATTGCGGGTGGATTTGTCATCTTTTTGATGGCATTGGAAATGATATTGGATGTTACTATCTTCAAAAATGAAGGACTGGACGGGTCAGGTAGTATTGTGCCATTGGCGTTTCCTATGTATGCTGGTCCTGGTGCTTTTACCGCACTGCTGTCTATTACAGCGGAATATGATATTATAAACCTGGTTGTCTCGGTGGCATTGAATACCGTGGTGTTGTTTTTGGTGCTGGCAGGTACCAATTGGTTGAACAAATATGTGGGGCAGACAACGCTATATATTCTTCGTAAATTCTTTGGAATCATTGTGTTAGCCATTGCTTGTAAATTGATGTTTGCTAATTTGGCTATGGTGTTTGGTCATTAAATTATCCTCTTTTGCAAACCAAAAATAGAATGATGAACAAGTATTTTATTATATCGGGTATATTGTTATTTTCTCTGTTTGGTTGCCAGCGCGCGCCGATGTTTACTGTGGATGGAACAATATCCAACGCAGCGGGTGAGATGGTTTATCTGGAGCACACAGCTTTGCGTGCTACCGTCGCATTGGATTCCTGCCTGCTGGATGCCGAAGGAGAGTTCCTGCTCAAAGCTCCAGCACCAACTTTTCCAGATTTTTATCGCTTGCGTGTGGGGGCGCTGGCTTTGCCTTTAGCAGTAGATTCTACCGAAACGATCACTGTGACCACCCAGCGTGACAGTTTGCCATATACTTTTTCAATAGAAGGAAGTGCCAATACCTTGGCTATAGCTCGGTTGCGCTATGTGGCAAGGACAGAATCGTTGGATGAGTTGCGTGAAAAAGCGAAGTTGATAATCACGGCTAATCCTCGTTCGTTGGCTGCGTACTATGCGGTTTTTTTGAAAAAAGAAGGTCGATATGTATGGGATATTTTTGACCCATCTGATCGTCGTATGTATCAAGCCGTAGCTACCTCTTTCCAAACGTGGATGCCGCAATACGAACGCACGACTGCATTGTATGGACAGGTGCTGGATGTCTTGCGCGCAGAGCGTTCGTTGCAAAATCAAGCAGCGATGCAGCAGTTTATTCAGGAGGCGGATAATGCGTTTTTAGATATTACACTACCTGATGAGCAGGGAGAATTGCAATCCTTATCCGACTTGCGTGGAGATGTGATTGTGTTGGAATTTTCTCATTCGATGATGAACCAATATGTGGAGTATAATTTTGAGTTGAGAGAGCTGTATAATAAATACCACAAGCAAGGCCTTGCGATATACTCCGTATCGTTGGATAATAATCAATTGGCTTGGGAGCAAGCCACAGAGCACCTGCCATGGGTGACTGTGCGTGCTGACCAGAACGCATCCGCATCCGTGTTGATGCAATATAATGTGCAGGGACTTCCTACGCTATTTTTGCTTGATCGTAAGGGTAATGTACAAGGTCGGTATATCGATTTCAAACAACTTGAAGCTGACATCCAAAAATATCTGTAAGCTGGCTACTGAGGTTGGTTTTGATGCATGTGGTATTGCCTCTGTTCATCGTTTGGATGCAGATGCTCGATACATGGATGAATGGGTGGCGCGTGGGTTGCATGGTGATATGACTTACCTTGAGCGCAATTGCGACAAGCGATATGACCCAGCGTTGCTGGTTCCTGGGGGGAAGACGATAGTGGTGTGTTTGCTCACGTATGAACATTCGGGCAGAGATTATCATAGACGTGTGAAGTCGTTGTTGTATGCGTTGGAGGCTAAACTTCGGGAGGCGTTTGGTGAAGATGTTGTTTCAGATACGCATCAGCATATTTTTTGCGATTCCGCTCCTGTGTTAGAAAGGCGATGGTGTGTAGAGGCAGGGTTGGGGTTTATTGGTAGAAATCATCAATTCATTCATCCGGAATTGGGTAGTATGGTTCATCCAGGGGAAATAGTGTTGAATGTGCCTGTTGAAGAGGATGTTTGTTTGAAAGAGCTGCCGCACAATGCAGCATGTGCCGATTGTAATAGGTGTACGGAGGCTTGTCCGACAGGTGCACTGCGCAATGAGATATGGGATGCGCGGCAGTGTATCGCCTATGTGACGCATCATTGCCTGGAATGTCAAATCGTTTGTCCATATAATAACCATTAATGATATATGAATATGTTAAATTATAAGATTGGTATCGCATCCGATCATGCGGGATATAATCTCCGCCAAGAGGTGATAGCATGGCTCAAGGAGCATGGTGCAACTGTTACTGATTATGGATGTCCATCTGTTGAGAGCTGTGATTATCCTGATTTTGCTCACCCTATGGCCGCTTCTGTCGAAGAAGGTGTGAATGATATGGGTATTGCTATTTGTTCTACTGGCAATGGCATATGCATGACTGCCAATCATCATCAGGGTATTCGTGCTGCTTTATGCTGGGACGAACCGCTTGCTCGTTTGGCGCGCCAGCATAATAATGCTAATGTGCTGTGTCTTCCTGCGTCTTTTGTCTCTGTAGAAAAAGCGTTGCAAATTGTAGAGGTGTTTTTTGCTTCTGAATTTGAGGGAGGACGTCACGAACGTCGAGTGAATAAGATACCAGTGAGATAAGACCTTGTCTCATTCTATGCGTGTAATCAATACACTCCAGTGTCTGTGGAGTTATTTACTATCGCTTTTGGGAGTGGTGCGTGTGCACCATCTTCCTACTTTTGTTAGTGTTGAGCCGGCTAATTATTGTCAGTTGCGCTGCCCAGAATGCCCTGTGGGACAGCGTTTGCGCGCAGATAACAAGGCCAAACATATGTCGCTGGAGTTATTTTCTTCGGTATTAGAACAGGTGGGCAAAACGGCACATACGATGCAGTTTTATTTTCAGGGTGAACCTTTATTGCATCCTGAACTCCCTAAAATGATTGCTGCAGCACACGCAGTAGGGTTGTATACAATAGTATCCACTAATGCACAAGCCCTTACCGCCGAATTGGCCGCTGCCCTTGTGGATAGCGGATTGAATCGTATCATTGTTTCTATTGATGGTTTCTCGCAGGACTCTTATTCATCTTATCGTGTTGGTGGTCGTCTGGAAAAGGCATTGGCGGGATTGCGCTATTTGGCTGAAGCGCGCCAGCGTAGCCATGCACGCATATGTATCGAACTACAAGTACTGCGTTTGCATACCAATGAGAATGAATGGCAATGGATACGTCGCCATTATCGCGAACTGGGGGCTACACGATTGGTCTTCAAGACTGCCCAATTATACGATTATCAACATGGGCACGCGTTGATGCCGTCTAATCCTCGCTATTCCCGCTATCGAAAAACGAAAGAAGGCACATATCGCTTGCATAGGTCATGGATGCGTCGTCATTGGATCAACACTCCATGCTACCGATTGTGGTCGGGATGTGTAGTCACGGCAGAGGGCGAGGTGTTGCCATGCTGTTATGATAAGATGGGGCAATATGCCTTTGGCTCATTGTCGCACAACACGTTAGCGGCGCTTTGGCATGGCGAAAAAGCGGATGCTTTTCGCCTGCGTGTAATCAATAATGGAAATAGCATACCCATGTGCAAGGAATGTGATCATTGAGAATCATTTATTCCTTTTTTGCTGGTATCTCTCTATCTGTGCGGAGGCAGTGCGCTGAATATCCTCAATACGTTTGATGTCTTTCATTAGCCACCCTAATTGGTAGGTGGCTGATAATGCTTGTTTCTCTTTTTCGTTGAGGTAGTACACCCAATTGCGTGTGGGTTTATCTCCTTTGCCTTCTACACGAATCTTATGCTTTCGGTGGGTGTCAATAAAATTGAGCAGAGCCAAGGCGTCTTCGTTTTCCAATGTCATAATCTCGTGATGTGCTCCATCTTTAAAGTGGTGGCTGCGCCCTGAGAAAGTGACTTCTTCGCCCTCCGCCTGAAGGACAACAGATTGTTGATTCACTTGGATATTGCCGTAATAATAACTTTTGACAACGGTTTGCCTGTTGTCAAGGACATAGGTCTGAAGAAAATTACGAGAAGTGTTGCTTCCTGTATTGAGAAGACGATGCACATATTTGCCGTGGTCCTCGTAGTTCTCGTTTTTTTCGTATTTGAACTGCTTGATGAGTTGGTCTGCTTGCTCGATGAGAGGTGGCAGAAGTGTGTCTGTGTATGCGAGTGTTTGTTGAGCTTCAAGATAGGTGATGCTGTCTTCGAGTGCTTTAGCCACGCGGCGTTGTGCAACTTCTTTGGGAAATACCTGGTGCAAGGAGTCAAGGACAATACGTGCTTGACGCCATTGCCCATTGTTGACTAATTGATATGCTTCTTCCACCAAGGCTTGTGCTTGCTCACTGTCAGAGGGTGTGCAGCCTACGATCAATATTGTGCATAACCACACAAAAAAGAATATTTTTTTCATATCTCTAAGAGTTTATCTTCGTTTTCGCCTACAAAGGTACGATTTTTTTTGCAAATGTACAAATGCACAGCAATTTGAGGCTGTTTTTAGCCCAAAAAAATGAAGAAATAGGCGGTGGCAATCAATCGGATAATAAAAAATTATGAATTTTTAACAAAAAACATGCATATATTTGGTCGTTTGCAAATATTTTTGTACCTTTGCAGGCGATAAAGTATGCTCTTTGCACGATTTTTGTTAAGAAATACACAGCATAAGCGAAAAATCAAATAAAACTTTTTAATAATATGAAAAAATCATTATTCTTTGTGTCGATTATTGCACTTGCAGTGCTGACATCTTGTGGAACTGCTGTTCAACCAGAGCAAGTTTCCGTTAATCCAAGTCCGCTTACAGTGGTGGGCGATCAAGTTGAAGCAGAGATTACAGGTACATTCCCTGTAAAGAAATTTGCTAAAAACGCAGTATTAACCATCACGCCTGTTCTCAAATATGAAGGCGGTGAGGCGTTGGCTCAATCTGTAGTTTATGTAGGCGAGAAGGCTAGAGAGAATGGTCAAGTTGTTTACTACAGTGTGGGTGGTAAATACAGACAAGTGGCTACCTTTGATTATGTTCCTGCAATGGCTAAATCTGAGCTCTATTTACGTTTTGTGGCTCGTTCTGGTAACAAGACTGTGGTTATCCCTGATGTGAAAATTGCAGATGGTGTCGTTTCTACTGCTAAGATGGTAGTCGCTTCTGCTGAAGAGGTTAAACCACAGATCACAGCTGACAAATTCCAACGCATTATTCAAGAGGTACAAGAGGCGGATATCCGTTTCCTTATCCAGCAATCTACACTCCGTAATTCTGAATTGAAGAGCCAAGAGATGAAAGATCTTCATGCTGCAATTAAGGACGCTAATACTGCTGAAAACAAAGCAATCAACAAGATTGAGGTAGCTGGTTATGCTTCTCCTGATGGTTCTGAAGGTTTGAACGAGAAGTTGGCTGACGCTCGTCAAGCAAACGCTGAGAAATATTTGAAAAACCAACTCAAGAGAGCAAAAGTAACAGCAGATATTGAGTCAAATGTAACTGCTGAGGACTGGGCTGGTTTCCAAGCGGCTATGGAGGCAAGTAACATCCAAGACAAGGAGTTGGTTCTCCGCGTGTTGAGCATGTACACCGATCCAGAGGAGCGTGAGACACAAATCAAGAACCTGAGTGCTGTTTACAAAACAATCGCAGATGAGATTTTGCCAGCATTGCGTCGTAGCCGTCTGATTTTGACTACCGATTTGATTGGTAAATCTGACGAAGAGATTGCTGCTTTGGCTAAAAACGATCCTCGTGCATTGAATGTAGATGAGTTGCTCTATGCTGCTACTCTCACTGCTGATGCTGCTGAGAAAATGGCCATTTATACCACAGCATCAGAGTTATTCCCTGCAGATTATCGCTCTTTCAACAATATTGGTATGTTGTATTTCAACCAAGGTGATGTGGCTAATGCACGCAGAAGCTTTGCTAAGGCGCTTCAATTGGCTCCTGCTAATCCAGATGTAAATTACAACGCTGGTATTGCAGCAATGGCAGAGAATGATTTGGCACAAGCTGAGCAATATCTGGGCAAAGCAGCTGGTACTAAGGGTGATTTGAAAGTAGCGATGGGTACACTCTACACCATGAAGGGTGATTATTCTGCTGCTAAGACTGCTTATGGCAAAGAGGCTACCAATAACGCTGCTGTTCAACAAATCTTGAACGAGGACTATGCTGCTGCACGCCAAACATTGGCACGTGTTGCTAAACCTAATGCTACTACTGCTTATTTGGCTGCTGTTGTTGGCGCTCGTACCAATGACCGTGACGCTGTATATGCTAACTTGAAAGTAGCTGTGCAACGCAATGCACAAATGAAGGCTAAAGCACAAAGCGATATTGAGTTTGCTAAATACCAATACGATCAACAATTCCAAGAGATCGTTAAGTAATGTCGGTTCTTTTTCCTAAAGTACCCAAACCCCGTGGGTGGGATTATCGCCCCATCTACTATGACAAAGAGAAGGAGGCGCGCAAGGAGAAACTTGCGCGTCTTCATCGTGGCTCCTTTCGTGAGACACACGAGTTGAATACATACAAGCGAAAAGAGCAAAAACAGCGTAAATCCAAACTCCTATTGTGGGTTGCGCTATTGTTCATGCTGTTGGTTGTCTTTTACTATTTTCTATGAGTGATATTATTCATCTGTTGCCTGATAATGTGGCCAACCAAATTGCGGCTGGCGAGGTGATTCAGCGTCCAGCATCTTGTCTAAAAGAGTTGGTGGAAAATTCGCTGGATGCAGGTGCTACACACATCCGTGTTCTGGTACGAGATGGTGGACGTACCTTGCTACAGGTGATTGATGATGGAAAAGGTATGAGCCCAACAGATGCGCGTATGGCATTCGAACGCCATGCTACATCTAAGATTCAACAAGCATCTGACCTTTTTCAGCTTCGTACAATGGGATTCCGCGGAGAGGCATTGGCCAGTATCTGCGCGGTTGCTCATGTGGAGGTCACTACGCGGCGACCTGAAGATGAAATGGGAACGCGTCTGGAAATAGCTGGCTCTGATGTCATGGCGCAAGAGGTGGTGCAATGTCCTGTGGGCACGAATATTCGTGTGAAGAATCTGTTCTATAATGTGCCTGCAAGACGACGCTTTCTGAAGACAGACCAGACCGAAATGCGAAATATTCAAACTGAGTACAATCGTATCGCATTGGTCTATCCTGGAGTGCAATTCACTCTGGTCAATAATGACGAAATAATATCCGAGCTTCCTATTTCTTCTATGAAGCAGCGGATAGAGAATGTGTTTGGGCATACCTCCAAACCTTTCACAAGCCAGCTCGTTGATGTTTCTGCTAACACCGAATTGGTCAATATCTATGGTTTTGTCGGGAAACCCGAGATGGCGACGAAAAATAGCCATCAATATTTCTTCGTGAACGGGCGATTTATGCGTCATCCTTATTTTCATAAGGCCATTCTTACCGCGTATTCTGGACTGTTAGCTGCGGAAACTGTCCCTTCGTATTTCATCTATTTTGATATTCAACCAGATGCGATAGATGTGAATATACATCCCACAAAGACGGAAATCAAGTTTGCTGATGAGCAAGCCATATTCCAAATACTGCTGGCTGCGGTGCGCGAGTCTTTGGGCAAGTTTAATATTACGCCATCCTTGGATTTTACATCAGAAACGCGTATTGAGATGCCGCAGACCTCTCCTAAGCCAACTACGATTGCCATGCCGCGTTTACAGGTGGACCCTTCTTATAATCCTTTTAAGAAACCATCTTCACACCAACAACAGTCTGCCGCAACTGGCTGGGAGAAACTGTATGTGCCATCTTCCTACGAACCAACTTCTGAGCCGGCTCCTCAACAGTTATTCACATTGCCATCCATTACGGATACCACCCCATTGATGCAGTGGCAAAATAAGTATATTGTGCTGCCTACGGAGCAGGGATTAATGCTGGTTCACCAACATCGTGCTCATACGGCTGTCTTGTACAAGGAATTGTTGTCTCAATTGAAGGAGCGTAAAGGAATATCCCAATCTCTGCTTTTCCCCGAAGTGATTGAACTCTCCAATGCAGATATGACGACACTGCAATCCTTGCAGAGCGATTTGCAAGTGATGGGTTTTGCGTTGGAACAGTTATCGCCCAATGCATATACCATCACAGCGGTGCCTATGCAACTCGGACAAGTGAATCCGATTGATACGCTTCTGCAAGTCATTCATCAAGTGCAAGACACTGGTTCTAATGTGGCTCTTCAGTGGCAAGAAGCAATGACCTTGACCCTTGCGGATAAGATGGCAATACCTCTGGGTAAGTCTCTCACTGACATGGAGATGCGCGACTTGCTGATTCGTTTCAACGAAAATTATTCAGTACAATACCTCAATAATGGTCAAACTATTTTTACAATTCTTACACTCGATGAAGTACAAAAGCGTTTTTAATGGTTGTATGGGGCTACTGTTGAGCATCCTCTGTGCTGCTTGTTCTTCTGCCACCGATACATTGGTTATCTTGCATACCAACGATACACATTCGCAGATAGAACCTATCGCAGCGGGAAAACGTGATGGTGATCATGCTGGCTATGCAAGAAGAATGGGGCTCATACAGCAGGAGCGAGAGGCTAATCCCAACCTGATTCTTGTGGATGCGGGCGATTTTTGTCAAGGGACACCCTATTTTAATTTCTATCGAGGAAGAATGGAAGTAGAGGCGTTTAATAGGATGGGGTACGATGCCGTGACACTGGGCAATCATGAGTTTGATAATGGAGTAGATACGTTGGCAAGTGTTTTGCGAGATGCCGATTTTGCAGTGGTTTCCACCAATTACGATGTGCGAAACACGCCATTGGAGGGTATTGTTCGTCCTTATGTGGTGCTCGCGCGCGCGGGCGTCCGCGTAGGTATATTAGGTGTAGGTGTCAATCCAAAGGGATTGGTTGCTGATAAGAATTTTTATCCACTTCGCTATTTAGAACCTATACCTGTGGTGCAAAAAGCAGCTGACGAGTTGAAGAAACAACATCAATGCGATGTCGTCATATGCCTCAGCCATCTTGGTACTGATGCCATAAGTGATGAACAAATATCCGATGTAGCGTTGGCTAAAGCGACACGCAATATTGATGTGATTGTGGGGGGACATACCCATAAAGTGGTCACAAATAGGTATGTTGAAAATTTAGATGGCGATAGTGTTTTATTGTCGCAGATGGGCAAGTCTGGAGCCAGAATTGGCAAAATTTTGCTTAAAATAGCGGAATAATTGCAGATTTATGCCTAAAAATTTGGAAAATCGAAAAAAAAGTTGTTACTTTGCACCCGATTTTGTGCAGTAATCAAAGGAAGAAGAAAAAATATATAATTATTAATAACAAAAATCATTAACATTATGGCTGAAATTGAAGCAAAAGTAAAAGCAATCATCGTGGACAAACTTGGTGTTGAAGAATCACAAGTTACTCCAGAGGCAAGTTTTACAGCAGATCTTAATGCAGACTCATTGGATACAGTAGAGTTGATCATGGAATTTGAGAAGGAATTTGGTATTTCTATTCCAGATGAGGATACTCAAAAAATCAACACTGTAAAGGACGTAATTGATTACATTGAGAAACTTCAGGCTTAATTCGCCTATCTAATTTTTTCATTAGCGAGTTTGCGGTTTTTTACTGTGGACTCGCTGTTGTTGATGTTATATGGAGAAGAGAAGAGTTGTTATTACTGGTATAGGAATGGTAACACCGTTGGGAAACGATGTTCCTACATCTTGGGAGAATCTTCTAATGGGTAAGAGTGGAGCGGATTCCATCACTCATTTCGATGCATCTAAATTCAAGACACGATTCGCGTGTGAAGTAAAGAATTTAGATATATCATCTATCCTTGATCCCAAGGAGGCGAGACGATATGATCGTTGTATCCACTATGCTATCAAATCGGCTGAGGAAGCCATGTTAGATGCGCAGATTGATGTGAATCAGGAGGATGCACTTCGTTGCGGTATCATATATGGTAGTGGTATGGGTGGTGTTCACACCTTAGATGTGAATATTGGTGGATATGGTGCAGGAGATGGTACACCTCGTCACAGCCCATTTTTCATCCCAATGTGTATTACCAATATGGCAGCTGGACTCTTGGCTATTCGATATGGATTCAAAGGCGTGAACTATGCTACTACTTCGGCTTGTGCCTCTTCTGCGCATGCTATTGCTGGTGCGTATTATCAAATACGAATGGGCTTGGCAGATGTGATGATTTCAGGCGGAACAGAGGCTGCTGTTGAAGTGTCAGGCATAGGTGGTTTCAATGCATTGCATGCTCTATCAACCCGCAATGACTCGCCCGAAACTGCATGCCGTCCCTTCTCTGCTTCGCGCGATGGCTTTGTCTTAGGTGAAGGTGCTGGAACGCTGGTGCTAGAGGAGTATGAGCACGCTAAGGCGCGTGGTGCACACATTTACGCCGAACTTATCGGTGTCGGTTTGACTTCTGACGCTTATCACTTGACTGCATCTGATCCTGAGGGAACGGGAGCACAAAATGCTATGCAACTCGCCATCAATGAAGCAGGTATCAAACCTGATGAGGTGGATTATATCAATACACATGGTACTTCTACCCCGATTGGTGATTTGGCAGAGTTGAAAGCCGTCAAAGATGTGTTTGGTGAACATGCATACAATATCTCGCTGACTTCATCCAAATCCATGACAGGGCATCTTTTGGGGGGTACAGGAGCGGTAGAAGCTATTATTTCTATCCTCTCTATGCAACATGGGGTAGTCACTCCTACTATCAACCATGAAGAGGGGGATGAGGATCCGAATATTGATTATAAACTCAATTTCACTTTCAATCAAGCACAGCAGCGGGATATCCACTATGCCATGTGTAATAATTTTGGCTTTGGTGGTCACAACGCATGCTTGCTCTTCAAAAAACTTTGAAGCATTGAAACCAGCAGCTTTGCTGCATGAAACTTTTGAAACTTTTGAAACGTGGCTCAGCCACATTATATATTAACTGTTTTATTTTTTAAGGTATTATGATTACAACTAAAATTGGTGAGAACGCAGGTTTGATCTGGAATGCATTACAAGGTGGTGCTCTCACACTCAAAGCTTTGAAGAAAGCTACAAAATTGAAAAACGACGATTTGAACCTCGCTTTGGGCTGGTTGGCTCGCGAAGGTAAAATCGCTTTCGAAGAGGCAGAAGAATTGACTATTTCTTTGCTTTAATTGTTATTCTTAGGGCTGTTTGGCATTTGCCAAACGGCTCTATTTTAGCCGTCAATTACGCACAATAGACGCACTATTCACGCACAATAGACGGACAATACACGCACAATTCCAATCTCATCCAACTACTATGAATATAGCTATCGTGGGCGCATCAGGCGCCGTAGGACAAGAACTCCTTTCAATATTGGCTCAGCGCCAATTTCCTATCACTTCCCTTCGACTATTCGGTTCCGCACGTTCTGCGGGCACTACATATACGTTCTGCGGCAAGGAATACACCGTAGAACTACTCCAGCACGGTGATCTCTTCCGTGGCATTGATATTGCTTTCGTTTCCGCAGGTGGTTCTGTGTCTAAGGAATACGCAGAGGACATCACCCGCTATGGAGCAATCATGATTGACAATTCTTCTGCTTTCCGTATGGACGAGAATGTACCTTTGGTGGTTCCCGAACTCAATGCTGACGACATTGCCCAAGCATTGCAGGAGGGTGGGAAACGTATCATCGCCAACCCCAACTGTACTACAATCATCATGGCAGTCTGCTTGAAGGCCATTGAGGAACTCTCGCATATCAAGCGCGTACACGTATCTTCTTATCAATCGGCTTCTGGCGCGGGTGCCAGTGCAATGGCTGAGTTGGAGGAGCAATACCGCCAAGCTGTCAATGGTGAAGAAGTAAAGCATCAAAAGTTTGCTTACCAACTCGCGTATAATCTCATTCCTCAGATTGATGTCTTTGGTGATGATGACTACACCAAAGAAGAGTTAAAGATGTACCACGAGACGCGCAAGATCATGCACTCTGACATTGCTGTGTCGGCGACTTGTGTGCGTGTGCCTTCTTTGCGTGCGCACTCAGAGGCAATTTGGGTGGAGACTGCCGAGCCGCTTACTCCAGAGCAAGTGCGCGAAGCTCTTTCTCATGCAGAAGGTGTACAAATAATGGATGATCCTACTAAGTCCAATGGCACATTCCCTTACCCTATGCCATTATACTTGAGTGGTACTGATGACGTATATGTAGGTCGTATACGCCGTGATTTGGCAAATGAGAATGGTATCACTTTTTGGTGTGTAGGCGACCAAATCCGCAAAGGTGCTGCGCTGAATGCGGTGCAGATTGCTGAGAAGATTGTCGTTAAGAAATAATACAACGCTATTTACAGAAAAGGTTGCCAAATTGGCAACCTTTTGTTTTTTTAGTTATCTTATGTTTAGAACAAACTCAGTTGTTCGTCCACGGGTTTGCTATCTTCGGGCACTTCGTTGGTGATGGTGAATGGCACATCTACTACATTCGTTTCGGTCGTTGTTTGCGCTTCATCACCTGCTGGCTCTGCCTGCTCATCGCCTTCGTTTGGTTCGATCTCTGGCTCTGGTTCTGGTTCAGGAGTGATGTCTTCTATCTTA
Source organism: Paludibacteraceae bacterium (assembly GCA_017558065.1). Classification (GTDB taxonomy): domain Bacteria; phylum Bacteroidota; class Bacteroidia; order Bacteroidales; family Paludibacteraceae; genus Colicola. The sequence continues at coordinate 9,992 of JAFYWK010000018.1, read as the reverse complement.
GCAATATCCAGTGTGGAGAAGCGTTTTCCTTTTGCTTTGGGTGATTTGGCTTCTATAAACTCGGACATCTGTACCTCGATGGCTGGTTTGGTTTCGTCCACAAAAGTGATACGGAAGATGGCCTCTTCGCGGTCGGTCAGAATCGTCATCTTGCTGTCGCTATTTTCGCCCAACATATTTTGGAGTTTAGCTTGTGCGTCCATTTGGAAACGCTTGCCATAGTAGTAACCCAGATCGGCATTCCACATGGCGAGTGACCAAACTTTTTCGCTATCGAATTTCTCAATACGCCAAATGTTTTGGTCAAAGTGCGCTGTCAAATCAAAGTTGGTGAGGTAATAGCCGCCTGTATTGGTAATCACCAAGATACGATCCTCGTCTGTAAACTCGCCTAAGTATTTGCCTTGTCCATCGTAGTTCAAGCGCAATATATCTGGGTCAAACCATACTTTACGTCCGCCAAGTGTAGAATGTCCTTTTTGCTTGAGGGTAATGGATTTTACATCGTATTTGGTGAGTACATTGCCTCGTGCGGTGCGGCTCTTGATAGCCAACTCGCTGAGGTCCTTGATGACTTCCAGTTTCTTGAGGTGCAGTGCAGGTTTGAGTTGAATCTTAATCACTTCTGCCTCGCCGTTTGGATTGGCAGTGAAGTACATGACGCGCGAACCTGGCTTGCCTTGAGTGAGGTCATATTCTTTGTCGCGCGCAACGCCTGTTACCGCAAAACGTTTCATGTAGTATATGCCGCCTTTTCCATCGCGATAGATAGCATTGTAGATGGTTCGGTTGTCGTTCTTGCGATATATATCTATATGGATAATATCCAATCCAACGAACACCTTGTCGGCCACTTTCACAATCTTGTATTTACCATCTTTGTGGAAAATGATTACTTCGTCCAGATTAGAGCAGTTGCATAGGAACTCATCTTTCTTCAGGGCGGTACCAATGAAGCCATCTGCGCGGTTGATATACAGTTTCTCGTTAGCTTCTACTACGGTCTTTATATTGATGTTCGCAAAGTTGCGTACTTCTGTGCGGCGTGGATACAATTGTCCATACTTGGCTTTGAGTGTATCAAACCAATCTATGGTATAGTCATTGAGATTTTTGAGGTTCTTGATGGTTGCTTTGATTTTCTTATCCAATTCGCGCATCAGCTCATCGGCCTTCTTTGAGTCGAAGCGTGTGATACGAATCATGCGAATCTCAAACAGTCGTTCTATATCCTCGCGGCGTACTTCACGAATCAGTTTCTCTTTCCATGGCTCTAATGCCTTATCAACGAATGCAATCAGTTTCTCTTTGTCAGGAGCTGTCTCGTATCCCTCTTCCTTGTAAATACGGTTCTCGATAAAGATTTTCTCGAGCGAGGTATAGAAGTATTGCTCCTCTAATTCGGCTTTTAGAATCTCCAATTCCCATTTCAGTAGGGCTTTGGTGTGTTCTACAGACATTCGGAGCAGTTCGCTGACGGTGGTGAAGATAGGTTTCTTATCTTGTACCACGCAGCAGTTAGGCGATATGTTTATCTCGCAATCGGTGAACGCGTAGAGTGCGTCTATCGTTTTGTCGGACGAACTACCTGGTGCCAGTTGCACTTCGATACGTGCTTCTTCGGCAGTGAAGTCATCCACCTTACGTACTTTGATTTTGCCTTTCTGTACAGCGCGCGTGATGGTTTCGATGATCTTGGTTGTTGTTGTACCAAAGGGTATCTCGGTGATGATTAGTGTGCGGTTGTCGTCCGACTTTTGTATTTTAGCACGGATACGTACGGTGCCGCCACGTTCGCCATCGTTGTAGCGACTCACATCTATCTCGCCGCCTGTTGGGAAGTCGGGATAGAGTTGAAACTCTTCACCGCGCAGGTGGGCTAAAGCGGCATCGCAAATATCGCAGAAGTTGTGAGGCAGAATCTTAGAGTTGAGACCCACGGCAATACCCTCAACGCCTTGTGCCAGTAGCAATGGGAACTTGATAGGCAGATGGATTGGCTCTTTTTTGCGTCCATCGTAGGACATCATCCATTGTGTGGTTTTGGGGTTGAAGACCGTATCCAGAGCAAACTTGCTCAATCTTGCCTCTATGTAACGTGGTGCGGCTGCGCCGTCGCCAGTGAGAATGTTTCCCCAGTTACCTTGACAATCTATGAGCAGGTTCTTTTGTCCCAGTTGCACAAGTGCATCTCCGATGCTGGCATCACCGTGAGGGTGGTATTGCATGGTTTGACCCACGATGTTGGCAACCTTGTTGTACTTGCCATCATCCACACCTTTCATGGCGTGCAGAATACGGCGTTGTACAGGTTTCAGACCATCTTCGATAGCGGGTACTGCACGCTCCAATATCACATACGAAGCATAGTCCAAGAACCAGTCTTGGTACATGCCTGTCAAATGTTGTTTCACTGAATCGTTATGCTCTGCCATATTCTCTAAACACTAAATTCTAAAATACCAAACTACAATTCCACTTCTGCCCATGCAACTGGCAAGTCCAATGGTGGATTCTTCTTTGCTATTCTCACATGTACTTCTTGTGCTTGTGGGAAGGCGGTTTGTAAGGCGTGCTTGATGCGCCATGCCACATGCTCCAACAGGTCTGATGCTTGTTGCATCTCCTGATGTACTATAGTACAAACAGAACGATAATCCAATGTGTCTTGGATATCGTCCGATGGTATGCCCAGCGGGTCATCTACCACTATGCTCACATTTACGAGAAAGGTGTTGCCCTTCTGCTTCTCTTCTTCCAATACACCATGATAGGCATGGCATTGGATGTCGCGCAGACGGATAATCACGATTATCCTAAACGCTTGTTAATCAAGATGTAGGACAATACGCCTGCCACCTCAAGAGCCAATGCTGCTACCAGCAAACCGTTGACTTGTACTCCCAAATAATATACTGCCAAGCATACTACGCCAAGCAATACCAAAATAGCACCTAAATTTTTCAAAAGGGTATTCATATACGTTATAGTTTTTTAATTAACTTTATTTTCGCTACAAAGGTACAACATTTTTTTGAGATAACAAAATCTTTTTCTATTTTCTTGCAAAATATCCTCATATTAGACGTTCTTTACGCGCCACATGCCACCAGGCATGGATTTCACTATCTCTTGTATCTCCATCATCATTAGTTCGGCAGATACGGTGCCGTATGCCAATTGTGTTTCCATCACCAGTTGATTGATGTGCATGCCGTTTTCGGCGTCGCGCAAAAGGTTGATGAGTTGTTGCTGCGTAGGGGTTAGGTCATATAGCATTTCCATCATCGTAGTCTGTCTGGGTTGCTTGGTTTGTTCTTCCCAACGCATAGCAGATAGTAGGTCAGCGGCATTTTCTATGAGTTGTGCTTTTTGTTGTTTGATTAGTTGGTTGCACCCAGCACTACACACATCATCTGGCCGTCCTGGTACTGTAAATATATCGCGATTGTAGTCTTGTGCCATCTGTGCGGTAATTAGCGAACCGCCTCTGGCTTTCGACTCCACCACTACCACCGCATCTGCCATACCTGCTACGATACGATTGCGCGCTACAAAATTAAAGCGTTCGGGTTCTGTGCCAGTGGTGTATTCGGTGAGTATCCCACCTTTGTCTAAGGATTGTACTGCCACATTACGGTGCACCGCAGGATATACTCTATCTAATCCGTGGGCAGGGATGATGATTGTAGGAATCCCTGCTTCTATTGCGGCCCTGTGTGCAATCACATCTATTCCATATGCCAATCCGCTGATGATGGTCAAGTTGGGCACTTGGGCGGCTAAGTCCAATACAAGGCGTTTGCACCAGTCCTTGCCTCTCTCGCTGGGCATACGTGTACCCACCACGCTGACCGCGTGCTGAGGATTGACGTCAATATTGCCTTTTCCGTATAATAGTAGGGGTGCGTCCACGCACTGCGCGAGGCGATAAGGATAGTTGGTGTCTTTGTAATAGTATAGTTGGATATTATGTTTCTCGATGAACTCGAGTTCTTTTTGTGCGTGTAGCATCGCTTCACGGCTTACCATGTCGGGATGGTGAGCTATGGCTGCGGTGGCACTGTCGTATCGATCTAACACTTCTCGCAACTGCCTCTGGCGTGTACGGTTGCCCCATGTGATAGCTATTCTATTGAGCCACTCTTCTCTCATACCATTTTGTTCCTATTATCCATGCGCCAACAGCCAACGCAACGCCTACGCAGTCGGCCAACCAATCCATCCAGTCGCCTGTACGTGGATAGCAATATCTATCTTGCATTATCTCGATGAATCCGCCATATATTACAGGAATAGCGATGGCGATGGTCCATAGCAGCCAGGGTTGGCAGCCCGTTCGTTTGCTATCCCAAAGCAATGCCAATGTTAGCACCAAGTACATCAACATATGTGCCCACTTATCTGCACCTTCAATGGCAGGTAGGGGCACGCTTGGTTCGCGCAATAGGCAGACATATGCTATTGCGCTAATCACCAAAAAACTCTTCCAGTATCCTATAATTTTTCGCCAAAGCATAAGTCGCCTGCATCACCCAAACCAGGAACGATATACTTCTTTTCGTTGAGCATAGGGTCAATCACTGCGCACCACAAAGTGGCTTCTTCTGGCATATTGGCTTGCAGATACTCGATGGCTTGAGGGGTACCAAACAGACATGCTATATGCACATTTTTAGGATTCCCGTGGCTCAATAATGCCTTGTATCCCACCTCCATCGAGAGGCCTGTAGCGAGCATTGGATCCACCAATATCAATGTCTTGCCTTCAATAGATGGCGCAGCCAAGTATTCGGATACAATCTCTATTTGCATCTCGCCTCTACGACCGATGGTTTCTTTGCGATAGGCGCTGATGAAGGCGTTTTCTGCTTGGTCAAACATATTCAGAAATCCTTGATGCATAGGCAGTCCCGCGCGTAGCAGCGTGCCAAGCACAATTTTGTCTTGAGGCACTTGCACTTCAGCCACAGCCAACGGTGTCTGTACTTTTTCGACGGCGTAGGTCAGATGACGGCTGATTTCTACAGCCATGATTTCGCCTATTCGCTCGATATTACGGCGAAAACGCATGCTGTCTTTTTGCACCTCTGTGCTACGCATTTCTTTTAGATACTGATTCAGCAACGAGGGTTGCTCGGATAGATTAATGACTTTCATGGGGTATTCGTATTGAAAATATTGCGCAAAGTTACTGCTTTTTTTGCAGATACGCAAATTTTTTACTACCTTTGCACAAAATTTTGAATATGAAGGAGCAGAATACGCATTATGTTTATCAGGAGCCAGCGATTGAGTTTGTGACGGTGGCTGTACAATTATGCTTATATTTGGAGCAAACAGCCGAGCACGAAAAAGCAGATTTTATTGAGAAGATGCTCTGTATGTTGCCATTGTTATACCTCAAAGCGCGTCTTGTGCCAAAGGCAACCGAAGAGTTAGACGGCTATTCCGAGCGCTTTGTGACGGAGCAAGAATATGAAGATTTGCGCCAATTCATCGCACAGAAATTAGGTTCGGACGATGCCTACTTGGAGGTGTTTGTAGAGGAGATGCGCTATTCCGATGAACCCATCACGGCGTTTATCTCGGAGAATATCGCCGATATCTATCAAGAGATGAAAGACTTGGCATGCAACTATCAGACGCGCGATGAGGCGGTGATGAACGATGCGTTGGTCAGTTGCTTAGAGGCCTTCGAGCAACATTGGGGACAGAAACTGCTCAATGTGCTTCGTCCGTTGCACCTCTTGTCTAATAGCGAAGAAAAAGAAATTTGATATGAGCAGTTTTTTGCCAAATACTTTTGCACCACATATTGACAAGACGGCTATTCAGGCGCTGCCTGTGACTTTTTTTGAGGGCGAAGTCATTGTGGTGGACAAGCCCGAGATGGTGGCAGATGCTGCGGCGTACTTGCGCCAGCATACCGTGTTGGGCGTGGATACCGAGGCGCGTCCTTCGTTCAAACGTGGCGTACATTATCCTACCGCTTTGGTGCAAATATCCACCTTGGAGCGCTGCTACCTGTTTCGCTTGACGCATGTGGGAATGCCCGTTGAAATCGCAGCTATCTTTGCTAATCCCGATATCTGCAAGGTGGGGTTGGCTTTCAAGGACGATATCAACGGTCTGCGCAGAAGGCGCGACTTCAAACCTGCCAATTGCATTGACTTGCAGTCTATGGTTTGCAAGTATGGCATTATGGAGCTGGGATTGCAAAAGATTTTTGCTATCATCTTTGGCAAGAAGATCAGCAAGGCACAGCAGCTCACCAATTGGGAGAACTCACATCTCACAGCCGAGCAAGCGCGTTATGCTTCTACCGATGCATGGGCTACACTCAGTATATATCTGGCATTGCAGCAGGTCAAACCATTATCTAAGCGTGCGGTAGAGGCGCTCAAACGTGCCGAAAAAGAGGCACAGATACGCCGCCAACAAGAAGCAATGGCTAAAAAGTGTTTAGAGGACGCCGCTAAAACGGCTACTGTTTAGTATTTAGAGATTATGACGACGGTATATTTGAAACCCCATAAAGAAGAATCGCTTCTTCGTTTTCACCCTTGGGTCTTCTCGGGTGCTATTCGCAGTATTCAATTGGACGCTGACTATCCACATGCGCAGCCACAAGAGGGCGAAGTGGTACAAGTGCTCGATTCCAACGGCAAAATCTTAGGCGTTGGACACTATCAGATTGGCTCTATTGCTGTACGTATCTTGGCTTTTGGAGTAGGGGAACTACCTTCGGATTTTTGGCAAGAGCGTATCCGTGCTGCCTATCAGGTACGTTGTTCATTGGGTTTGATCTCTACAGAAACTACCAACTCTCAACTGCCAACTGCCAACAACACCTACCGCCTCGTGCATGGCGAGGGAGATTTTCTGCCAGGACTGATTGTGGATGTGTATGCAGACACAGCCGTGATTCAAGCCCATTCCATCGGTATGCACTGTCATCGCATGGAGATTGCGGAGGCAATTGTGCAGGTTGTGCCACAGGTGGACAAGGTGTATTATAAGTCAGATGATACCTTGCCTCACAAAGCGCCTATTCAAGGGGAGCGTGTAGGTTACCTGATAGGTGCAGAAAAAGCCGATTTCAACGGCGATTTCTGGGCAAAAGAGAATGGATTGGACTTCCGCATTGACTGGCTCCGAGGACAGAAGACGGGCTTCTTCATTGACCAGCGCGACAACCGTGCATTGCTAGAGCATTATGCACAAGGCAAAGAGGTGCTTAATATGTTCTGTTATACGGGCGGTTTCTCTGTGTATGCCTTGCGTGGCGGTGCGAAATTGGTTCACTCGGTGGATGTGAGTCAGAAGGCGATTGACTTGGTGCGTAGTAATGTGGCACACAACTTTGGCGAGCATGCACCACACGAGGCGTTTGCCGAGGAGGCATTTGAGTTCATGGCTAAGAATCAGAATAAGTATGATTTGATAGTATTGGATCCCCCTGCATTCGCCAAGCACCGCGATGCGGTTAAGAACGCACTTCGTGGCTATCAGCGCTTGAATGCGAAGGGCATACAAGCCATCCGTCCTGGTGGTATCTTGTTTACTTTCTCATGCTCGCAGGCGATTGATAAGGACATGTTCCGTTTGGCAGTCTTCTCTGCTGCGGCACAAGTGGGACGTAAGGTGCGTATCTTGCACCAACTGCACCAACCTGCCGATCACCCAATCAATATCTACCACCCAGAAGGTGAGTATCTAAAGGGCTTGGTCTTGCAAGTAGAGTAATCAATAACCCAGCCAAGTCCTCACTAGTTAGCGATCAATTACGGGTTCATGACGGGTTCTTGACGGGTTGATAGTGGCACATTGTAGGCACATCGATAACTTATCCCTATTTTATGTATGTCTTTTTTGGGTAGGGAAGGTTGGCTTTTAATCTCTTCCGAAACCACTCGGTTACCACTAGGACTTTCCTGGCATCCCCATAAAAGAATCCGCACAACCGATTTGTCTTTCGATTATGCGGATTGCTAAAAGTTGGTAATATAGCCTTCTATTCTTAGAAGTTCAATGCCAAACCTATGCCATTTTGACTTGCTTGCAGATTGAGCGTAATAGGTGCTTGTTGCCTACTATTTTGCTGATTGAATTTATTGATAGCATTTTTCTGTTGATTGTGACCTATACAGAATAGTGGAATAGATGTCAAAGTTAGAGCAGCACCACCTGACATTAGACCTATAAAAACAAAATCTTCATTATCTATATAAAGACGTAGATTTGAATAACTGTTTAATATATACATAATGCCACCTGTCGCAACTACTGCTACTCCTGCTCCTGCAACACCCCAACCAGCATTAATGGTTGATTGTCCTTTCATATATTGTTTATACACATTAGGATTGTTATTGCGTAAAAATGTTTTCATCTCCTTTTTGTCTATTTGCATATCACCATATGAATATACTTCTAAGCCCCATAATTTTTGATCCGTTCTTGAATTACGTACCAATTGAGGACCTACAGGTGCTGTACCAAAGTCTAACTCTCTTTTATCAGAGAACATCTTTTTTGCCAAAATCATACATCCTTGTTGCATATGATCGGTATTGATTTCCAGCATCTCTGTCACAATAGTGCGAGCTGTTTCTACATCTAACAATTTGGCTGTAACGAATAGATTTTGTGCATTTATTTTCACAGCCTCTGCTACCAAAATATACTGGGCACCTGTCATTTCACCCAAACGCTTAATTTGGTCACTATTTACTAAACCTGTACGTTGGAATGTATGCTCGCTCATAATTGCATCCACATCGGTACGATCATACACCTCATAACCTGGTGTATTAGCAATTGCTTTACTCAGACTGGTGCGCAACACCAATTTATTTGCATACGAAACCTTGTTTTCTTTATCCACCGTTTCCAAGACTGCTACGCGCTTCACTTGGGCAGATACCATTCCCGAAATCAATAGGAATAAGAATAAAATAGTTTTTGTTTTCATTGTTGTAATTGTTTAATTGTTTGTATTTTAGTTATTTATTATCTCTTTGACTTTTGCAGCAACTTGCTGATAAACCTCTTTATACGCAGCATATCCCGCTTCTTCACGATTGAGTGTGTGCGAACCTTTTTCACTGAAACTGCCTTCGTATATTGTACTCTGCGTATTGCCTTTCACAATCTGCAATGCCACTTCTGCTAATACAAAGTAGGCAGTATAAGCGCCCGTATGCAAGGTGTTATATTCGCGCGTCGTTCCTTGCAACCGAATCACCCAATCTGCCTCTGCTTCATTTGTGGTGAAGGTGCAACCCATAGGAGAAATCTGTTGCTTGATTTGGTTTATGAAAGTGGGATATGTTTTATCAAAAATAGTCACATCACCTCCGATATATACAATCACGCCATTCTTTAGTTGCTGTTGCAATGCTGCTACTCGTTGTTTTAGGGCGTTACTTTCTGCAAACGCTATATCCTCCATATTGATTGTAGCGTCCACATTCTGTACTACTTGTTGCTGCTCCTCTACCTGCTGCAACTGCTCCATGGCTTTGGCAATCGCCTTGTTTGCAGCCCCTTTTTCGCCCTCTGCCAGCAAACCCTCTGCTTCTTCCATCGCCATCTCCGCACGAGTGATATGGCTGATAATATGCTTTTTCAGTGTACGTGTCAAATCCTCTTTCTTTACCCATGCAAAAGCAAACACCTCATTCGTTTTCGGATTATGCCAACTCTCCACCGACAAATGGGCAAGATCTTTTATCTTGTTTGAAATAGTGATAATATTTTGTAGGGCTTCCGCTTGCGCTTTCTCTTTTACACGTTGCTGCGTTTGCTCAATGCTTTCACCTGCTTGTTGCTCACCCACAATAAAGCCCTGCAAATACAATTCGCGAGGGTAATTATTGGCGCGCCATTCATTATTACACCAAGAGGGGATTGCCACTTGGTGGCTGAAAGATTGATTGCAATGGGTGAAGTCGGTAAACAATACTTCTATGTTTCCATATCGTGCT
>JAFYWK010000017.1 GCA_017558065.1 Paludibacteraceae bacterium | reverse complement strand
CACCCTGTGGTAATCTCTAAGTTCATGCTCAACACCAAGGAGATTGAGATGGACGCTGTGGCTAAGAACGGCGAGATCATCGCATACGCTATCTCCGAGCACGTAGAGTTCGCGGGTGTACACTCTGGCGACGCTACCATCCAGTTCCCTGCACAAAAACTCTATGTAGAGACTGTTCGTCGTATCAAGAAGATCTCTGGTCAGATTGCTCGCGAGCTCAACATTTCTGGTCCATTCAATATCCAATACCTTGCTCGCGAGAACGAGATCAAGGTAATCGAGTGTAATTTGCGTGCTTCACGTTCGTTCCCATTCGTATCTAAGGTATTGAAGATCAACTTCATTGATATTGCAACCCGCATCATGTTGGGTCTCCCAGTAGAGAAGCCAAGCAAGAACTTCTTCGACTTCGACTACGTAGGTGTCAAGGCATCCCAATTCTCATTTAACCGTCTGCAAAAGGCAGACCCTGTGATTGGTGTGGATATGACTTCTACGGGTGAGGTAGGTTGCTTGGGCGAGGATGCTAACTCTGCGCTCTTAACCTCTATGCTTTCTGTGGGTATGCGCGTTCCTAAGAAGAATGTACTCTTCTCTATCGGTTCGCCAAAGCAAAAAGCACAGATGCTCGAGTCTGCACGCCAACTCATCGCGAAGGGCTTCAATATCTACGCTACCCTTGGTACAAGCCACTTCCTCACTGAGGCAGGTATCCCTAACACTACGGTTTACCAACCATCTGAGGAGGGTACTCCACAAGCTATCGACCTCATGCGCGAAGGCGTGATTGAGTTCGTAGTGAGCGTACCTAAGGATATCGTGACTGATCCACAAAACGATGTTTGCTACCATGTTCGTCGTGCAGCCATCGATCTCAATGTGCCATTGCTCACCAATGCACGCCTCGCAGCTGCATTCATCAATGCTTTCTGCACAGTGGATGTCAACGATCTTGCTATCCAATCGTGGGATGAGTATAAGTAAACTTACGCTCCAAAAATTACTCAAAATTATAGTATATTATTCAAAATTTTCAGATGAAATAATTTTGGTTAATTTTCTATAATATACTACAATTTTGGGAGCGAATAATTTTCGACAATTTTTGGATTAATTTTAAATAATTTTTGTTATTATTTTATGAACGCTTTAACAGCAACCAATTTTAACTTTCCTGGTCAAACCAACGTGTACCACGGCAAAGTGCGTGATGTATATTTCATCGGTGAGGACTGCCTCGCTATGGTAGCCACCGACCGTATTTCTGCTTTTGATGTGATCCTGCCAAAGGGTATTCCATTCAAAGGCCAAATCCTCAACCAAATCGCGGCGAAGTTCCTCGATGCAACAGCTGACATCGTTCCTAACTGGAAGCAAGCTACTCCAGACCCTATGGTGACCGTAGGTGTTCGTTGCGAGGGTTATCCTGTAGAGATGATCGTTCGCGGTTACCTCTGCGGCTCTGCATGGCGTGCTTACAAGAGCGGCGTGCGTGAGATCTGCGGCGTACAATTGCCAGAGGGCATGCGCGAGAACGAGAAGTTCCCTACCCCAATCATCACCCCTACCACCAAGGCGGAGATCGGTGCGCACGACGAGGACATCTCTCGCGAAGAGATTATTGCTCAAGGACTTATCCCAGAGGCAGAGTACGAGCAATTGGAGAAATACACACTCGCTCTCTTCAACCGTGGACAAGAGATTGCTGCAAAACAAGGACTTATACTTGTTGATACCAAATACGAGTTTGGTAAGCATGGCGATCAAATCCTCCTCATGGACGAGGTACATACCCCAGACTCTAGCCGCTACTTCTACGCAGAAGGCTACGAGGAGCGTTTTGAGGCAGGTTTGCCACAAAAGCAACTCTCTAAAGAGTTCGTTCGTGAGTGGTTGATGGACAACGGTTTCCAAGGTAAAGAGGGACAAGAAGTACCTGAGATGACCGATGAGGTAGTAGCAGGCATCACTGCCCGCTATATCGAGCTATACGAAGGCATCACTGGCGAAAAACTCGTCCTCGACGCAGAGACAGAGGATATTGCTGCACGCATTGAAAAGAATTTGACTAACTACCTAACAAAATAAATATGGCAGGGTTCTTCGGGACTATTTCAACAGCAAGCTGCGTCACCGATGTCTTCTACGGCACGGACTACCACTCCCACCTCGGTACACGCCGTGCGGGTATGGCGACCTTCGACAAGGAGAACGGCTTCAAACGAAGCATTCACAATATCTCCAACTCACACTTCCGCACGAAGTTCGAACACGAGTTGGACGAGTTTAGTGGCAACGCGGGCATTGGTATCATCTCCGATACCGATGCACAACCACTGCTCATCAATTCCCACCTCGGTCGCTTTGCTATCAGCACCATTGGCAAGATCAACAACCAAGATGATTTGGTAGCTCACTTGCTCGAACAAAAAGTGCACCTTTCTGAGTTTAGTAGCGGACGCGTAAATCCCACAGAATTAGTAGGTTTGCTCATCGTACAAGGCAAAGACTTCGTGGACGGCATTGAGAATGTCTATCGCCACATCAAAGGCTCGTGCAGCATTCTTATCCTCACCGAAGATGGTATCATTGCGGCCCGCGACTCATGGGGACGCACACCTATTGTATTAGGTAAAAGAGAAAGTGCGGGGTCCCCGACGAACCACGAGGGTTCGTGGGGTGCCAATGCTTATGCGATTGCCAGCGAGTCGTCATCCTTCTTCAATCTTGGCTTCCAAACTGAGTATTTCCTCGGCCCTGGAGAGATTGTCCGCGTGTATGCCGATCACGTAGAGCAGCTGCGCAAACCCAACGAGAAGATGCAGATTTGCTCTTTCCTTTGGGTGTATTATGGTTTCCCTACTTCCGACTACGAAGGTCGCAATGTAGAGCAAGTGCGCTATGCCTGCGGTCATGCGATGGGTAAGAGCGACGATATAAAAGCAGATATCGTCTGCGGTATTCCTGATTCAGGTATTGCTATGGCGATTGGTTACTCTCACACTTCGGGTGTGCCTTACCAACGCGCCATCACCAAATATACGCCTACTTGGCCACGCTCTTTCACCCCTTCACAACAAGCGACACGCGACCTTGTGGCTAAGATGAAGATCATCCACAACTACTCCATCCTTCGTGGTAAGAGTATCCTCTTCTGCGACGACTCCATCGTGCGCGGCACACAATTGCGCGACAACACCCGTTGCCTCATTGAAGCCGGAGCCAAGGATGTGCATATGCGTATCGCATGCCCACCTATCATGTATGGCTGTCCATTCACCAACTTCACCACCTCAAAGTCAGATATGGAACTTATCACCCGCCGCATCATTGCGGACTTGGAGGGCGAAGAGGCAGCTAATAACCCAGAGCGTATCAAGGCATATGCAACGACGGATTCGTTGGAGTACCAACGCATGATTCGTGCCTTGCGAGACCGCTTCGCGCTCAAGTCACTCAAATACACCAAGATAGAGGACCTCATCGCCGCTATCGGACTACCCAAGTGTAAAGTCTGCACTTTCTGCTTCGACGGTCATAACCCAGAAGAATAAGACAAATCATATAAACTACCGCTATCAATTGAGATAGATACTTGGTAGATTAGTATAAAACAGAGTGATGTATACCTATGGGTACACATCACTCTGTTATAATTTAGATTGCTCACCCACCCTCTATAGCCGATTGGTGCATAGCCATGAGTTTGTCGTAGCGGAGAAAAACAAACACTGACACCAATAGACTACCTAACAAGTTTAGTATCATATCACTCATCGTGTCACGCAATGCCTCATGACCACATAGCGGTATATCGTCCGCCGAAGTGATAGATGCGGTAGTAGTTGCCATAAACTGTTGCGTATTAGTACCACAAAACGCATCATAAGCATATTCACAAACCTCCCAAACGGCTCCACAACTCAGCCCAAAGAGCAATACATAAAACGCGAGAAAAGCCTTATTACCTAATACGACCTGATTGCTGTTTTCAAACATTATACTGATAATCCACAATCCCACAAACGCCAAGACGCAACCCGAAAACAAATGCAGCACAGAGTCCCACCAAGTAAAGCGGCCATAGAAATTCAGCCCATCACCCATAATCATAGTCACAAAGCCAAAGAGCGCACAGATTATAGTGATAATCAGCGGAATCTGAATCATAAAGCGCCTGCGCAGCAGCACAGGAATAGTGAGAATAGCCAATATTACGACATACTGTATCGCGCAGAAAAACAAAGCATTAGCCGTGATATTGGGTTGATACAACAGATATACTATATTGCCCACTCCTATAGCAATGGTCAATATAAATAGCATCACATAAATGCGTTGCAAACTATCATGCAATGTGCGTTGTTTCTGGTCCTTCATATGCTATATCCTGATGGTTTAGTATCCAGTCGATCACATCATCTGAAGTGCGCGGATTGCCGTGTGTCCGTTGCTGCTGCAACATGCTCTTCTTGAATGCTTTATCCTCACACAATCGCATGGCTATCGTCACTTGTTGGCTGATGTCGTTGGTATGGTAAGACAAACCATGATTATGGAAAAATCGCGCATTGTAATTCTCCAAACCAGGAATAGGAGCTGTGTGAATCATTGGGATATTCTTAACCATTGCTTCCGTGGAAGTGATACCACCAGGCTTGGTGAAAATAACATCCGAAGCATCCATCAATAGCGACACTTGATCTGTGTAACCCAATAAACAGAGTCGCTCCTCGTTAGAAAAAGTCGTGGCGATATTGTCATACATTTGCTGATTACGCCCACAGATACACACCACTTTATCATCCTCTCGAATACGCGAAAACAATTGATGTATCAGTGCATCCACATTGCCATATCCCATTGATCCTGACATAATTAAGTACCAATGCCCGCGATTCGTATTCCAATTCTTAATCCCCATATTCTCCGTCAACTGCTGGCGTGCTTGGCGTTGGGGAACTCGTGTGGTAAACTTCTGCTCATCCACAGGAATACCTATCGGCACAATCTTCTCACGAGGCACACCTTTTTCCACAAACTCCTCTATGAGGTGCTCATGCGGAATGATATAGTAGTCCAAATCTGTCTCAGGCAAAAAAGGAATACAGGTGTAGTCGGTCATCACAAAATAGGTAGGAATCCGTAGCATCTCATTGCGCCGCAAGGCAGTCATCGCCTCAGCAGGAAACAGGTGTACACATACTACAGCATCATACGCATTGTCACGAATATACTCATACAAGGTATTGGCATACAATCGATTAACACCATAGATGATTGACTGATGAAAGTCGATATTGTCGCTCACAAAACCGCCTATCTTATACACCGTTTCAAACAACGATCCTTGTGTAGAAGAGACGTAAGCATTTGCCACGCGTAGCGATAATTCATCGCTCACCAATGCCAGTGTATCCTGAATATCGCATGCTATGCCACGCCGATCCATAGCTATCTTCAGGGCTTTAGCACAAGAGTTATGCCCTTCGCCTGTGTTGCAAGAAAGAATTAAAATTTTCATAGTAAAGTTCAGATAGTTATAGATATATTAACAAAATCCGTGCCATATTATAACTTAATATAATCCGTATAAAAGTACTTTTCTTAATATTTCTCTCCCTTGCACCTTCCAAATCTTCCTCATCTTAACAACTAAGAACGAACCAAAGAAGAACAATGAAACAAATACCACACATCACTATTCCATTCCCTTGCTGATTCATCTATTGCAGAACAAGTCATTGATTTACTTTTCTAAAACATCAATACTGTATATAAATAAAAACAAAAACTTGCATACGTCAGCATTTTTTTGTACCTTTGCAGGCAAATTTGGATACAACTATAATTTACGGAGATAGCAACATGACTCCTTTTAACAACGAGAAATACATCCGCATACAGTCGGAGCATATCAAAGAGCGTATTGCGCAGTTTGGTAATAAGCTTTACCTTGAGCTTGGAGGTAAGCTCTTTGATGATTATCATGCCAGTCGTGTACTACCTGGTTTTCAACCAGATAGCAAACTCACGATGCTCACGCAACTCCGTGATACCATGGAGATTGTCATCGTCATTTCGGCTGCCGACATCGAGAAGAACAAGGTACGTCAAGACTTAGGCATCACCTACGACGTGGATGTATTGCGCCTTCGTGAAGAGTTCATGAATCGTGGATTCCTCGTTAACTCCGTGGTTATCACTCACTACAGCGGTCAAGCATCGGCACTGAACTACAGCCAACGACTTGAGCGCCTCGGTATCAAGACCTACTTCCACTACACCATTGAGGGCTATCCACACAATGTGGCATTGATTGATTCAGCAGATGGTTTTGGAAAGAATGACTATATCGAGACCACTCGCCCATTGGTGGTAGTTACCGCCCCTGGTCCAGGTAGCGGCAAGATGGCAGTATGCCTCTCGCAACTCTACAACGAGCATGTGCGCGGCAATCAAGCGGGATATGCCAAGTTTGAGACTTTCCCCGTATGGAACCTCCCGCTCAAGCACCCAGTAAACAAAGCCTACGAAGCGGCGACAGCCGACCTCAACGATGTGAATATGATTGACCCATATCACCTGGAGGCATACGGCAAGACGGCGGTAAGTTATAATCGTGATTCGGAGATATTTCCGGTGCTGGATGCCTTATTTACAGGCATTTACGGACACAACCCATATAAGTCGCCTACCGACATGGGTGTGAATATGGTGGGCTTCTGCATCGAAGATGATGCGGCGTGCCAAGAGGCGAGCAAGCAGGAGATTATCCGTCGTTATTACCATGCGCTGAATGATTTTGCTAATGGCGATATCAGCGAGGCAGTTGTGAATCGTATTGGTCGCTTGTTCCAACAAGTGGGAATCTCTACCGCCGATCGCAAGACCACAACCGCCGCTAACGAACGCAAAGAGCGCGATAATAGTTTGGCAGTGGGCGCCATTGAACTACACGATGGTACGATCATTACCGCAGAGGCCTCTCCCCTACTCGGTTCGAGTGCAGCACTCTTGCTGAATGCGACAAAGTATCTCGCAGGTATTGACCACGATGTGAAGCTGATTCCGCAAGAGATGATTGAGCCAATACAGCATACCAAGATCAGTTATTTGCGCGGACGCAATCCGCGCTTGCATACAGACGAGGTGTTGGTGGCTTTGTCGGTATTGAGTTTGCACGATGAGAATTGCCGCAAAACATTAGAGGCGTTGCCCGAGTTGGCAGGTTGTCAGGTGCATAGTACGGTGATGTTGTCTGAAGTGGATAGAAAGATATTCCGCAAATTGGGAATCGAGCTCACCTGTGATCCTGTAAGAAAGTAATTGCGCAAAGCACTGCTGCCCACTAAAATTTTGAAACAAAAATACGCTGCGCTACGCTTGCACATAAATAATCAAAAATCGTGCCTCCCGCAAGGTTGGCACGATTTTTTGATTGTGAGTAATGCAGTAATAATGCAACTCGTAATGCACTACGCTACTTATTTGTAGCGAGTACTGCTAGTTAGTAGCAATGTGCAAGGGGGATTATGCACCCCACAATTCGTCTCCTGGATTGTCATCTATAAAAGTACTCACTTTGAGTAGTGCAGATGTTTCCAAAGAAACAAACTCTGTTGTTGGTTGTTGATATACTTTCTTTTCCATATTTCTATTTTTAGTCAAACATTATTTTACCACAAATACTTTTTTACCATTTACGATATAGAAACCTGTGGCAGTTGGTTCACTGAGTTGGCGACCCAAAACATCATAAGTGCCTTGCATTGCAGGAGCGATAACACCATTCTCGGTGATGTTATCAACACCAGTAGCCTCATTCTCGCCCAAGACATCCATACTTACTCGTTTGCGTCCAGGTGCTGGAGATACAGGTGCTGTCAGGTTATTCAATGCATCAGCAATGAAATATGCACGATTTTCCAACAGACCGCACTTAGCGCCACACTTCTTTATGAAGTTGTTGTAGATGATATAGTTGCCCTCTAGAGTGTTTCCTGCCTCACCTGCTTCACCATCTTCTATTTTTTCGAATGTACCTTGCAAACTTTTATGTTGTCCAGCAGTTGTTGCAGTTTCTTGACCTAATACAATTTTCAACTCTGCTGCTTCTGCACGGAAGATATATGGCATACCAGCCACAAGTTCAGTCACCTCATCAAAAATAACCTTACGACCTTCTTTACCAGCCACTTCATAGAATGTTGCACCCGTAAAATTGGTGATGTTATTCTTATAACAGATTGTACCAAAGTTTCCTGCAGTCAAATCAGAACGTATAATGATTGTTGCATTTTCGAATTTAGCAGCAGTTACAACAGGGAGAGCGGAATATACTTTTTCTTCATCTATTCCATCAGAAGCATTGGCACTATCATAGTTTCTAAAGCAATTATTCGTATTATTGTATAAGAAAGTACGAACAGTTGTTGAACCCTCAATAACCATTGTGTAGGAAGGATAATCCCATTGATACAATCCAGTTGTTTCACCCTCTATAATTAATGTGGTAGAAGATTTTCCTTTCAAATAATTATCACCATTTTTGAATGTAGCTTTATTTCCTATTACTACACGCTCCCATGTGATTAAAGCTTTATCTGCATCTGCTACATTATAAAGTGTACCATTGATATACTCTACTGGAAGAGCAACCAATCGGTCTGTTTTCTCTGCAACATACTCCGCCTTCAAAGCATACCACTTTCCTGCGTATTGAGCAAGGATAACAACATTTTCAGTCTTTGGACTAACAGAAATTGTGCACTTAACTTCAGCATCTTTGTAGGTTTCATTACCAGCGAAGCTTGCAGTAATTGTAGCAGTACCAACTGCACCTGCTTTCAATGAAATTGCACCTGCGTTGTTTACAGTAGCCAACGCCTCGTTGTCAGAAACGAAATTAACTGCCAACGAATATGGGTTGCTGAATGTAGGAGCAGTAAATGCGTCACCAATGGTAAGGTTTACAGCAGTAGGGTTCCAAGCAAGACCTGCGTCAGTGCGATTGTCTTGTTTATAGTAAACGGTTATCGCAGTCATACGCACCTGCTTAATATTAGTGAATGTTACAGAGTTCGCTTCGCCAGTCCATGTACCCACTTTTCCTGAATATGAATAAGTCGCGATTTCGGTTGTAAATTGACCAGGACCATATTCAGCTCCATCATTGGCTGTACATTCAATAACAATTTTTGTAATATTTCCATCTGCATATGAAATAGTCATTGACTTGCCAGCATAGCAGCGATAATTATCATCTCGACTGAAACTACCATCTGCAAATTCAACCGTGATACCATTTTTAGAGATAGATTTCGTATCACTCTTATCTGTACCTGCTACGAAGGTTGCCTCCAATTGATTTGGATCAGTGATTGTAATATTATAAGAAGCGTTAGCTGCAACATAATCTTCGCTACCTGCAAATGAAGCGGTAATAGTCACCTTACCTGCTTTGTTACCAATTGTCACTGCACCAGTATTAGTATTTACAGTAGCCAAAGTAGCATCGCTAGTTGAATAAGTTACAGTCAAACCATTTGGGTTAGTGAGTTCTGGCTCTTCAAAGTCAGTAGCACCAACTTCAGCAGTATGTTCTGTAACAGCAAACACAATACCAGCAGGTTGTTGTGTTTCAATCTTTACCAAATCTTCTGCCTTACGAGGAAGGATTTCTTGTGTAGCATCAAATTGCACATACACACCTGTACATTCATAATTAAATCCAGCTTCAGGATTCGTATATGCGAACAAAGAGTTGTATAGTTCAAGACCTGCTACATAATACTTAGTACCATTTACTGTACATGGACCAGTAACCTTGATTACAGAACCTGTATTTACGCCACCTAAGGTAGTTATATCGGTCACTTCTATAGGAGAAACTGCACCACCAGTGGTGATTGTCAAACCTTCAGTTGTAGCTGTCAATTCGGTAAGTTCTGCAGAGCCTTTATACAATTGTACCTTACATGCAACTGTTCCAGAGAGAATATCGCCAACATTGAAGCCGTGAGAAGCTGTGTAGATAATCAAACCTTTGGTACCATCAGTTAGATATGCATTTGAACCCTTAACGCCAGTTATCACCCAATTGTTCATTGTGATATGAACTGGAGTTGCAGTTCCGCCTACTGCTGTAGCCTTATCAAATATTTCTTGCATTGTTGCCAAAGGAGCAAGGATAGTATAAGTTGCAGATACAACCGTACTGCTATTTGCGCCCTTAACTGCGATTGCTTTTACAGTTGTGGTTGATGCGATAGAGATAGCACCTGTATATTTTGTAGAAGCACTTGTTGGGTCAGTTCCATTAAGTGTATAATAAATCTCTGCGCCTGCAGTTGCACAAGTAATCTCTACGCTTTGTGTTCCGTAATATTCACCAGCAGCAAGTTTGAATTGAGGTTCAATAACTGCGTTTGGATCAACTTTCTTGTAGAGAGCGATAGCCTTTTGGGTAGTAGTATTGCTAGCATAACAAGCGAAAATTTTGCTTGATTGGTTGTAGAACATTGTATTTCTTGTATATGTTCCTTGAGCAGTCAATGTAGCAGTACCATCCGCAATAGAAATAGTCCAAGAAGAGTTGTCAGAAAGAGTTGTTTCTGTCTTCAAATGGTTAGAGCCAGAAGATGCAGCATGTAAGTAACCAGCGCCAGTGTACAAAGCGAGTGTGTTTTCTTTCTTACCAGCTTGCAATGTCAAAACTTGTACTTCTGAAGTGGCTGTAATCAAATTGCCATTCTTTGTTATTGCAATTTCACCACGGTTGTTATTATTTTGTGTAGTACTTAAAGCTACGTCATAATCTTTTGCAGCAATGATAATCTCATCACCTGCTTTGAGAGATGATGCATCAGTAACAAGAGCCCAAGTTCCCTCTAATACAGCAACTGCTTTTCCAGAAAGAGTAACAGTAGCAGAAGCCTCATCGCCTGCTTTGATGGTCAAAGTAGCCTCGTGAGTCTCTGCAGTTTGAGGTTGATAAGTAACAGTTATTTTGTTATCAGCAATAGCACTAATAGCATAGTCAGTAGTATTGCTGATTTCAGCAGAGAGTGTCTCTGTAGTGTTTTTTGCAGTAATTTCAAATACTTGAGTTGCAGTCTCTCCTACATTGGTAGTTGCAAAAGTATGAGATGTTGGAGCTACAGAAACAGAAGGGGTTGGAGTTTCTGGCTCGCCACCGCCAGATGATTCAATATTATACGTGATTGTAATATTGTTTAAGTATGAGGCTCCACCTGTACATTGAAGCCAAAAATACTTGTAATCTTTAGTCGGATCTATTTCTATTGGTGTCGCTCCTTTAAGGGAACCAAGAGAAGTCAATCCTGTTGTTGATGTAATAGCGGTTGTGCTTGCATAAACCGTATAACTACGATCAGTTCCAGATGCAACTTCAACAGATATTTTAGAAATTGCACCAGGCATTGCAGTAGTGTTGTGATAATGAGTACTAACACTACTGTTCTTTGTTTGCATAGTAGTTTGATTTGATGTAGAATACAAATCTCCTTGACCAGAAACTGTTTCACCAGTGCTTGCTGTTGCAGACCAATTATCGGTAGTGTTATATGTAAGCGAACCAGAAGGAAAACTTGCACGGGTAATTACCAAGGTTCCTGTAGTACCAGTTCCGGGATCTGGAGTTGGATCAGGTTCTGGTTCTGGAGTTTCACCACCAGAATTACTATCATCGTATGTGATTACAATTGATGAGAAATAAGAGGCACCACTAACCTTTAATTGAAAATACGTATCTCCTGAAGGTATCGAAAATGTTTTAGTTGCGGTTCCTGTCTGTGAGTTTCCAGATGGAGTTTGCGCGGTTCCTGAAGTGATTGTATACGTTTTACTTCCTGAAGAAACATTCACTGTTATTGATTTTAGTCCTGCAATAGAAGTAGTATTGTAAAGAACTCCTGCTCCTTTAGTACTATTCATTTGAATAACATTTCCCGACCCTTTATAACCCTGATTGACTGTAAATCCTATACCATCAACAGTAGCTGCTTTCTGGGCATACGATGTTGTTAGACCAAAATCACTGTAAGTTAGTGTGATTGTTTTCTCCGCACCCCAGGCATTACTTACGCCGAGGGCGAGCATCGCGAATAACGCGAAAAATAGTTTTAGTTTTTTCATAAAGCTTTATTTTTTAGTTAGTTATATTTCTGTTTTTAGTGTAGAGCGTAAGGTGTAAAGTGTAAAGGCTAGGAGCCTTATCGCTTCGCGCTAAACCTTACTTATGTTTATTAGTTCCCAGCTTTTGTCAGTTCCACAAATAGCCCACAGATTTTACACAGATTGGATACAGTGGTCGCGACATGGTCGCGTAGCCTGTGGGAAACTTTTCATCATATCATTCACTCTCTCGTTTTGATTGCTTCTTCCTTAACCCTTAGCGAAGGGATACCGAAGAAAACAATATATCGTGTTCTTTGACGTATTGACATATTTGGATATTACACTTTTTAGGTGGATTTTCGCCAAACTCGGTAAAAATTTTCCGCCAAACTCGGTAAAAGCATCGACAAACGCCTTAAAGCTTTTTCGCAAAACGCCTTAAAAGTTATTATAATCAATTGTATATCAGCGCAAAGTTATTTTCTTGCTTTTAATTCACAATCACTGGCGTTTTTACAACTATTTTCGCCAAACTCGGTAAAAACTCCAAAAACGCTTGCATGATTCAAAAAAAAGTTGTACCTTTGCGGCCGATTTTGAGATTAACAATATATCACTATGGCAAATTTCGAATACAAACCGCGTATTGCTGACCAACTGCTTAATTCTAAATTACGCACTTCGGGAGCAGTTTTGGTACAAGGACCAAAATGGTGTGGCAAATCTACTACTGCAATGCAAAAGGCAAAAAGCTCTCTAATGCTTGGTAGCCCAATAACATTACAGGAAAGTCGTAACCTGCTCCATATTGACCCAACATTGCTGCTAAATGGCGAAACACCTCGCCTATTCGACGAATGGCAAACTATTCCAGAACTTTGGGATACTATCCGTTCGGAAGTTGATGAACGTCGCGAGTTAGGACAATTTATACTGACTGGCTCTGCTGTCCCATTGGAAACGGATAAGATCCAGCATACTGGAACGGGACGCTTCTCATGGTTACGCATGCGTCCAATGAGTTTGTGGGAGTCCGAAGAATCAACGGGAGAGGTTAGTCTGGCAGAATTGTTTACCGAATCTTCTAAAAAGTTGTTAGGAGAAAATAAACATAAGTTGCAAGACGTTGCTCATATCCTTTGCCGTGGTGGTTGGCCTATTACGCTGTCGCAAGAACCAGAAGATGCGTTGCATATTGCGTCTAACTATGTGGACGCTATTGCCGAATCCGATATCTCACGCGTAGATGATACACTGCGCAATCCAATGCGTGTGCGCCGTTTGCTTCGTTCACTCGGACGATTACAAGGTACGCCTGCACCCATCAGTACGATATATCAAGATATGCTTGCCAATGACGAGCAGAGTTTGTCGGAGAAGACCATTGCTTCGTATATCAATGCACTGGAAAAAATCTTCGTGGTTGAAGATATGCAAGCATGGAGTACGAACTTGCGTTCTAAAACGGCAATCCGAACCAGTGATACGCGCTATTTTGTGGACCCAAGTATCGCAGTGGCTGCATTGGGTATCACACCCGACAAATTGATGCACGACATGAATACCTTTGGGCTTTTGTTCGAAACAATGGCGGTGCGCGATTTGCGCGTCTATGCAGACGCCATTGATGCTAAGGTATATCACTATCGCGACAAAGATGAGTTGGAATGCGATGCCATTATTGAACGACGCGATGGCTCGTATGGATTGATTGAAATCAAACTGGGCGGGGATTATGCTGTTAGCGAAGCGCAAATCACGCTCAATGCATTAGCAAAAAAAATCAACACCGACAAAGTTGGTAAGCCATCATTCCGCATGGTGCTAACGGCTATTGGCAAGTATGCACTGCGACTTGAGGACGGCACTTTAGTAGTGCCGATAGGATGCTTAAAGCACTGATTTACAGCAAATCACAATCAACACAAACTTGTGTGACACAAACTTGTGTTACTCTCCAAATGAAATAGGGCCATATGGCTCTATTTCGTTTTTTATCCAAATTATGTCAACATTTCAAAGATCGCTCGCGTTCGGCAACATAGTCGCGATGACTGATGCTTTGCATCATTAGGCGACATGTGCCTCCGCTCTCCCCACTCACCCACGAGGTTCGTGGGGGCCCCGATAATTGAACCGAAGTTCGTAGAACGCTATAATAACTTTTATCGTGCAAAAGCGCGAATAAATACTATACTACTCAATGCTACACCAAGCTACACAATACTACACCACACTATAGCATATATAAACTCAAAATTATAATGATATGAAAAATTTTATTAATCGTGCCCTTGTGGCTAAGAAAAAACTAAAACTATTCTTCGCGTTATTCGCGAAGCTCGCCCTCCATGCGAACCTGGTAGCGAAGAAAGGGGCGTTTGTTTGACACCCAAAAACTGCCATTCTTCGGTGGTCAAAATGGCGCCATTTTTACGCCGATTTTAGACCATTTTCTCCTTTATTTTTCTCTATTTTTCAGCCTATCTTCGGCTGTAGTCAAAGCCCAGCCAAAGGTTCGCTTACCACTCGATTAGCACTAGCCTGCTCATGGTAGCGCCCAGAAAAGCCCCTTTCCAAGCGGGTACCGTCACGTACAGGGTGGTAATGAGGTGGTAACGAAAGAAGAGACAGACCTGTTTTAGGCGTTTTGCCTTTATCAGTTTTCTTTCATCATATCATTATTTCAAAGAGCACTTGCATGCAGGCGTATCTACATACACAAAAAAGGTGTTGGAAAAACGCCCTATTATATGCTAAACAAATGACACAGAAGAAGATACGCCAACTGAGATAAAATCAAAGTGGAGTGTCTTAACCGTTTTCATTTGATTTCGGGTACAAAGGTAGTGAATTTATTTGACATGGGCAACTGATAGCGGGAAAAGAAAACAAAAGTGACAAGTGGACTTTGCAATTCCAGCGGAGTAGCGTTTGCAAAGCGATTGGAGCTTTGCGTATAAGCGGTGAATTTTCATACAAAAATACGCTCGCAGTGCGAGCTGCAAAAATAATTAAAAATAACGAGGGGTGTATTTTTAAGACAATTTTTGTCAAATCATTGTCGTACAGACGAATGAGCAGATAGCGAAATGAGGCAGATCGTTCGAGCCGTTAGGCGAGATAAGAATTTTTGTCAATTTCAGGGAGTTTAGTGGTAGTTGAGATGCTCGCATTATGCGGGCTGCGCCCTCGCATTGAACGAAACGATTGTGATTTTGTTGTACTTCGAGGGCACCTCCCGCAAAGTGATGTGACCCCAAAAAGTTGGACGGATTATTAAATTTGATATTTAGATCGATATTGCATAGGACTCATACCCAATCGCAATTTTATTCGATCTTTATTGTAATAGATAATATATTTCTTTAGCTGTCTTTTAAATTCAT
>JAFYWK010000016.1 GCA_017558065.1 Paludibacteraceae bacterium | reverse complement strand
TCCTGGCACTTGCTTTCTTGCAAGTGCTTGTGCTCAATCGGATGCATGTCGTGGGATATGCTACACCCTTCTTTTACATCTACTTTATCTTGAAGTTCAATTCCCGCTTCGGGAGAAATGGACTGATGCTATGGGCTTTCGCATTGGGGCTTACCGTCGATATGTTCGGTAATACACCTGGTATGAATGCGGCGGCTGCCACTTGCTTGGCATTCTTCCGTACACCGCTCATGCACTTGGTTACCCTCCGCGATGTGGATGAAGGCTTTCGCCCAGGCGTGAAGACACTGGGGGTCGCTTCTTTCTTCCGCTACGCATTGTTGACATGTGGCTTGTTCTGTACGGTCATTTGGCTGATAGATACATTCTCCTTCTTCCATATAGGGACTTTATTGCTTAAAATACTGACCAGCACTGCATCTACACTCATCTGCGTGATGTGTGCCGAATCGATAGGAGGGAAGAAAGGGTGAAAAGAGACTTCAATCTGGAAAAGCGTAAGTACGTGTTAGGCGCATCGGTCGTCATGGTCGTCATGGTGTATCTTATCCGTCTTTTTACCTTGCAGATTATGAGCGAGGACTACAAGAAGAATGCCGACAGCAACGCTTTCCTTAACAAGACGCAATATCCTAGCCGTGGGGTGATGTATGACCGAAACGGTAAACTCTTGGTGTACAACCAACCTGCCTACGATGTCACGATGGTGATGAAGGAGGTGGTCAACCTCGACACGCTTGACCTTTGCGAGACATTGAACATTACGCCCGATTACTTCAAACGACGCATCCGTGAGATGAAAGACCGTCGTTCCAATCCAGGGTATTCGCCATACACGCATCAAGTGTTCATGACCCAACTCTCGGCTGAGGAATGTGGCGTGTTTCAAGAAAAACAATTCAAGTTCCCAGGTTTCTACATTCAACGCAGAACCATCCGCCAATACGAATACAACGCTGCAGCGCACGTCTTGGGCGATATTGCCGAGGTTTCGAAAAGGGACATTGAAGCGGACGATTACTATGTTCGTGGAGACTTCATAGGTAAACAAGGCATCGAACGCTCGTACGAGAAACAGTTGCGCGGTGAAAAAGGGGTGGAAATACTCCTTCGTGATGCTCGTGGACGTATCCAAGGGCGGTATATGGATGGCGCTTTGGACAAGACTCCCGTGGCAGGCAAGAACTTGAAACTGGGTATCGACATCGAATTGCAGCAATTGGCAGAGCGCCTGTTGGAAGGCAAGATAGGTAGTGTCGTAGCGATAGAACCTTCGACGGGTGAAATCTTATGTATGGCTTCGGCACCTACATTCGACCCTCGGTTGATGGTGGGACGTCAGCGTGGTAAGAATCACTTGGACTTGGCGCGCGATGCCTGGAAACCATTGTTGAACCGTTCCATCATGGGACAGTTCCCTCCTGGCTCTACCTTCAAGACAACACAAGGATTGACTTTCCTCGAAGAAGGAATCATCACCCCAAGTACCCCATATCCGTGTTATGGTGGCTTCGTACATTCAGGACTTCGCGTAGGCTGTCACGGACATCCGTCACCCTTGCCGCTTGTGCCAGCCATTGCTACTTCGTGCAACGGCTATTTCTGTTGGGGACTTTATCATATGATTGGGGCACGAAAGAAATATGGTTCGGTACAGAATGCGATGGCTACTTGGCGAGACTATATGGTATCGATGGGCTTCGGCTATCCGTTGGGAATCGATTTGCCAGGAGAGAAGCGAGGAATGATACCGAACGACAAATACTATGACAAGAATTACCGTGGGTCGTGGAATGGCTTGACCATCATTTCGATTGCTATCGGTCAGGGTGAAGTAACGGCTACTCCTTTGCAGATTGCCAATTTGAGTGCAACGATAGCCAATCGAGGCTACTTCATCACCCCTCACGTGGTAAAGGAGGTGGAAGACGAACCATTGGATACACTATATACTAACAGACGTTACACCAAAGTGCGTCGTGAGCATTACGAAACGGTAGTGCAAGGGATGCGTGCCGCTGTAACGGGAGGTACATGTCGCGCTGCTAATTTGCCAGGATTGGATGTTTGTGGCAAGACAGGTACTGCACAGAATAAGGGTAAAGACCATTCGGCTTTTATGGGATTTGCACCGATGAACGACCCGAAGATTGCCGTATCCGTTTATGTGGAAAACGGTGGGTGGGGTGCAACGTACGGTGTACCTATCGGTGCCTTGATTATGGAGAAATACTTGAATGGAGAACTGTCTCCAGAGAGTGAAGTGAAAGCGAACGATATACAGAACCGAAGAATTGAGTATGGCATACACGAACGATAGTATGATGAAATCCGTGGATTGGATAACAGTCGTCATTTATTTGGCACTAGTTGTACTAGGATGGATTAGTATCTGCGGAGCAAGTTACGATTATGGCGACATGAACTTTTTCAGTATGGACACCCGTGCTGGAAAGCAGTTGTTGTGGATAGCCTGTTCGTTAGGCTTGGGATTCATTATCTTGATGCTTGAAGACAAAATCTACGATTGGTTTGCTTATCTTTTCTATGGGGCGATGATGGTGTTGCTATTCATTACTCCTTTCGTGGCTGAGGATACAAAAGGCTCTTTTTCATGGATAAAGTTTGGCCCTGTAAGTCTTCAACCTGCAGAGTTTGCCAAGTTTGCTACGGCCTTGGCGCTGTCGAAGTTTATTAGTCAATACCATTTTACGATAAATCGATTGAAATACTCGATACCTGTAGTGGTAATGATTCTATTGCCGATGGTGCTGATTGTGCTGCAACGCGAGACTGGTTCGGCTTTGGTGTATCTGGCATTTTTCTTGATGCTGTATCGCGAAGGTATGCCAGGAAGTATCTTGTTTACAGGTATCTGTGCAGTTGTTTATTTCGTGGTGGGTATTCGTTTCGGTCAAGACTTGATGCCTGATGAATGCACCCCTGTGGGGGAATTTGCAGTGCTCTCGTTGGTAACATTGCTCGTTGCTGTATTGGTTCATGCGTATTGTCACAATATGGTTGTGCTTCGGAATATATTGCTATATGGTGTGGGTAGCATCTTGCTTTGTGTCTTGTTTTCTCTTTTCGTGATACCCTTCAATGTACTTTGGTTCCTTTATTTGGAGTGTGGTGCGTTGGTATGCTATCTGCTTTGGTTGTCTTTCCGCGAGCGCGCGATGAGTTATTTTTACATTGCTGTATTTGCGTTGGGCTCGGTTGCTTTCCTCTATTCGGCAGACTATGTGTTTGATGAAGTTCTTCAGCCTCATCAACGTACTCGAATCGAAGTCTTGTTAGGAATGGAAGAGGATTTGGCTGGTGCTGGTTATAATGTAAACCAAAGTAAAATTGCTATTGGCTCGGGCGGCTTGTTAGGAAAGGGATTCTTGAATGGAACACAAACTAAATTGAAATATGTTCCCGAACAGGATACTGACTTTATCTTCTGTACTGTGGGTGAAGAACAAGGATTTCTAGGTTCCGCTATCGTGTTGCTGTTGTTTATGACATTGATTTTGCGCCTTATTTCCTTGTCCGAGCGTCAATCATCGCGTTTCGTTCGGGTATATGGCTATTGCGTACTTAGCATTATCTTTTTTCATTTGTTCATCAATGTGGGTATTGTACTTGGCTTGACTCCTG
>JAFYWK010000015.1 GCA_017558065.1 Paludibacteraceae bacterium | reverse complement strand
CACTTCGAAGAAGGAGGCAAGTTGAGCGCTTTGCACTCTGTGTTTGATGGTTTTGAGACTTTCCTCTTTACTCCAAACACCACATCTAAGCGCATCGGTTCGCAAATCCACGATGGCGCGGATAGCAAGCGAACCATGATCCTCGTGATTATGGCATTGGTGCCAGCTATGTTGTTCGGTATGTTCAACGTAGGTTACCAACACTTCCTCGCTACTGGCGAGCTCGTGAAAGGCGCCATGAACTGCCTCATGTTCTGGAAGTCACTCGGCTTCGGTGCGTTGGCTGTATTGCCATATATCATCGTTAGCTATGGTGTAGGTCTCGGTATCGAGTTCACCGTAGCACAATGGAAGAAAGAAGAGATTCAAGAGGGCTTCCTCGTATCTGGTTTCATCATCCCATTGATCGTTCCTATCAATACCCCACTCTGGATGGTGGCTATCGCTACTGCTTTTGCAGTAATCTTCGCGAAAGAGGTATTCGGTGGTACAGGTTACAACATCTTCAACGTGGCGCTCATCGCGCGCGCGTTCCTCTTCTTTGCTTATCCTACCCACATGACTGGTGACAAGTGCTTCGTTCGCACAGAAGGCACCTGGGGTTGGGACAACGGCAAAGCATTGGTAGATGGTTTCTCTGGTGCTACCCCACTCACTGAGATCGCTACTTCTGCAGAGGCAACCTTGATGCCAGCAGACTTCTGGACTATGTTCAACGGTCTTGTTCCTGGTTCAGTAGGTGAGACTTGCGTTTGGGCAATCTTGCTCGGTGCAATTCTGCTCATTGCAACTGGTGTAGCTTCTTGGAAGACCATGCTCAGCATCTTCGCTGGTGGCGCACTCACCGCTTGGCTCTTCAACCAATTCGGCGCTGAGACTGCAGCTGCTAACTATCCATGGTACATGCACCTCATCTCTGGCGGTTTCGCTTTCGGTGCAGTCTTCATGGCTACTGACCCTGTTACCTCTGCTCGTACCGAGTGCGGTAAGTGGATCTATGGTGCACTCATCGGTTTCATGGCGGTAGTAATCCGCGTTCTCAACCCTGGTTATCCAGAGGGTATGATGCTGGCCATCTTGCTCATGAACGCGTTCGCTCCACTCATCGACTGGTGCGTTGTACAAGTGAATATCAAAAAACGTATGAACCGTGTAAATCAATAATGAATATGGCACAGAAGAAATTTGTATGTTCCGTTTGTGGCTATGTTCACAACGGCGATAAGGCACCAGAGGTTTGCCCAGTATGCAAACAATCTGGCGTCTTCACAGAGGTTAAAGAGAAGAAAGGTCTTGACACCAACAGCAACGCCTACACCATTATCTACGCTGCTATTATCGTAGTTATCGTGGCTGTATTGCTCGCTTTGGTAAGCCAAGTGCTCAGCCCACGTCAAGCGGCTAACAAACTTCTCGACACACAAAAGCAAATCCTCGTTGCTCTCAACCAAGACTACAGCACTACTGATCCTGCCGCGCTCTACTTGAGCTTGGTAAACGACACCATCGACGTAAATGGTGCACCAGTATATGTAGCTAACATCGAGGGCGAGACTAAGTACATCCTCAAACTCCACGGCGCTGGTCTTTGGGGTGGTATCGGTGGTTTCTTGGCACTTGATGCGGACAAGAACACTATCTACGGTATCAATTTCAACCACGAGTCTGAGACTCCAGGTCTTGGTGCTGAGATCGTAACCGAGAAGTTCCGTAGCCAATTCCCTGGCAAGCACATCAAGAATGTTGCTGGTGAAGTGGTTTCTGTAGCAGTACTCAAGGCTGGTAAATTGGCTGAAGGCCAAGAGCAAGTTGATGCACTCTCTGGTGCGACTATCACTTGCGACGGCGTTAGCACCATGCTTGCTACCAACCTCGCTGAGTATGCTGAGTTTTTGAATCAAGTTGACAACGTGAGCGAAGCGAACCAACAACGCGAAGCCACCGACGTGAACGAAGAGAACCAACAACGCGAAGCCACTAACGTGAGCGATAGCGAACAAGAAAAGGAGGAATAATTATGGCATTTTTATCACAAAAAACGAAAGAGGTGCTGTTTGGTCCTCTGAACATTAACAACCCAGTGGTTGTTCAGGTGTTGGGTATCTGTTCTGCTTTGGCAGTTACCGTGCAACTCAAGCCTGCTTTGGTAATGGGTATCGCTGTGACTATCATCGTGGCTATGGCCAATGTGATTATCTCGTTGATCCGTAATACCATCCCTATGCGTATTCGTATCATCGTACAATTGGTGGTTGTAGCTGCCTTGGTAACCCTCGTGAGCGAGGTCTTGAAGGCTTTTGCATACGATGTGGCTATGCAGCTGAGTGTGTATATCGGTTTGATTATTACAAACTGTATTTTGATGGGTCGTCTTGAGGCTTTCGCTATGACCAATAAGGTATGGGATTCTTTCCTCGATGGTCTTGGCAACGGTTTCGGCTATGCAATTATCTTGGTGATGGTAGCTTTCGTGCGCGAGCTCTTCGGTGCTGGCACATTACTTGGCTTCCGCGTTATTCCAGAGAGCTGGTATGTAGCTAACGGCGGCTTTTATGAGAACTGCGGTATGATGATGATGCCAGCTATGGCGTTGATTATCGTAGGAGGTATAATCTGGGCTCATCGCGGCCTTAATAAGGAGGTTAAATAATTATGGAACACGCAATAAGTCTTTTTGTTCGCAGCATTTTTGCTGACAACATGATCTTCGCATACTTCTTGGGTATGTGTTCGTACTTGGCTGTGTCCAAGAATGTAAAAACTAGTGCTGGTTTGGGTGTGGCAGTAACCTTCGTGTTGCTCATCACATTGCCAGTTAACTACTTGCTGCAAGTGCATGTGCTCAATCCACTCGGCTTGGGTTACTTGTCTTTCATCCTCTTTATCGCGGTGATTGCAGCTATCGTGCAACTCGTAGAGATGATCGTGGAGAAATTCTCTCCATCACTCTATGCTTCACTCGGTATCTTCTTGCCACTTATCGCCGTTAACTGTGCGATCATGGGTGGTGCGCTCTTTATGCAACAACGTATCCTTCTCGAGCCAGAGAACGTAAAAGCTATCGCTAACCTCGGTGACGCGTTTGCTTACGCTGCTGGTTCTGGTATCGGATGGTTGATGGCTATCGTGTGCCTCGCTGGTATCCGCGAGAAGATGGAGTATAACGATGTACCAAAACCATTGCAAGGCCTCGGTATCACTTTCATCGTAGTAGGCTTGATGGCTATGGCGTTTATGTGTTTTAGTGGTCTTAACATCTAAATAGAATAGACCGTTTCACTGTTAGAAGTTAGAACGCGCTAAAGCGCTATTAGAAGTTAGATTCAAGTATATGCACAATTATAATAATTTGCAAATATGGCAAGAGGCGATGGATATCGTAGAACTCATCTACCGAACAACCGCTTTGTTTCCTTCCGAGGAAAAGTATGGGCTTTGTTCACAGATGAATCGTTCTGCAATATCTATCCCATCTAACATCGCAGAAGGCGCAGGACGCAATACAGATAAAGAGTTTTCTCATTTTATCAGTATTGCCATCGGTTCGATGTACGAACTACATACGCAAATCATATTGTGCGAGCGCATTGGTTATATTGACCATATCGTCTCTGCCCAATTACAAGAAAAATTGGATAATCTCCAACGTATGTCGGTTTCTTTTAAGAAGAACTTAGAGAATAAGAAATCTAACAGCGAGCAACGTGAGCGTTCTAACAACGAAGTGGTCTAATATCTAACATCTACGAATTATGAATGTAACTGCAATTTTATTATCTGTAGGAGTTTTCCTTGCTGTAATTCTCCTCTTAGTTATTATCCTGTTGGTAGCTAAGAAATACTTGGTTCCATCAGGCGATGTAAAAGTCGTTATCAACGGCGACAAAGAGTACCATGTGCCAGCTGGTGGTACCTTGCTTGGTGCTATGGGCGAAGCAGGTGTACACTTGCCTTCTGCTTGTGGTGGTAAAGGTTCTTGCGGTCAATGTAAGTGCCAAGTGCTCGAAGGTGGTGGCGAGATCCTCCCTACCGAGACTGTTCACTTCACCCGCAAACAACAAAAAGAGCACTGGCGTCTTGGTTGCCAGGTTAAGGTGAAGGGTGACATGCAACTCAAGATGGACGAGTCTGTACTCGGCGTTAAAGAGTGGGAGTGCACCGTTATCAGCAACCGCAACGTGGCTACCTTTATCAAGGAGTTCAAAGTGGCATTGCCTCCAGGCGAGCACATGGACTTCGTTCCTGGTTCGTATGCTCAAATCCTTATCCCTGAGTACGATATCAAGTATGCAGATTACGACCGTGAGTTGATCGGTGACTTGTATGTTCCAGCATGGGAGAAGTTCGGTTTGTTCGATTTGAAACAAAAGAACACCGAGGCTACCGTACGTGCTTACTCTATGGCTAACTACCCAGACGAGGGTGATATCATCACATTGACTGTGCGTATCGCTACTCCTCCATTCAAGCCAAAAGAGCAAGGTCCTGGCTTCATGGATGTACCTTGCGGTATCGCTTCTACTTATATCTTCAACCTCAAACCAGGTGATAAGGTTACTATGTCAGGTCCTTATGGCGACTTCCACCCTATCTTCGATAGCAAACGCGAGATGATTTGGGTCGGTGGTGGTGCTGGTATGGCTCCATTGCGTGCTCAGATTATGCACATGTTGAAGACTTTGAAGACCAAAGATCGCGAGATGCACTACTTCTATGGCGCTCGTGCTATTGACGAGGTATTCTTCTTGGAGGACTTCTTGGAGTTGGAGAAGGAGTTCCCTAACTTCCACTTCCACTTGGCATTGGACCGTCCAGATCCTAAGGCTGATGCATTGGGTGTAAAATACACTCCAGGCTTCATTGCTCCAGTAATGGGCGACACCTACCTCAAGCAACACGACGCTCCAGAGGACATCGAGTACTACGTGTGTGGCCCTCCTATGATGTCCAAGACTGTGCTTGACTTGCTCCACTCATTGGGCGTTGAGGACGACATGATCATGTTTGATAATTTTGGCGGATAAACCGCCAAAATTCCTTCGGCTGTTGGATTTATGGCATGCCTAAAGACAATAATATAATACACGCGCACACGCGCGGATATGCAAAGAGAGCCGCTCTGTCAGCGGCTCTCTTCGTGTATACTTGCTAT
This sequence comes from Paludibacteraceae bacterium, assembly GCA_017558065.1. Classification (GTDB taxonomy): domain Bacteria; phylum Bacteroidota; class Bacteroidia; order Bacteroidales; family Paludibacteraceae; genus Colicola. Next base: position 3,001 of record JAFYWK010000015.1, on the reverse strand, counting down.
CCGATGAAAGAAAGAGTTGCTTTCCCGATTGCAATTTATGTAGGGTCCCCAAAAAAGTCTGTAACTTTTTTGGGAGAGCGGAGGCATTGAGCGCTTTTAACTCGCCGAGCGAGTTCTGTGCGCTTCAATTGCCGAACGCGAGATTTCGCCCATTTTTTTAATGTCCGCTCGTTCCACTCGCGTGATTTAGCATGTTTCGTCTGCCAAATTATCTCATTATTTTATCCTTGCCGCTCGAGGGTGTTGATTCGAGCGGAATGTTGTTTATGTTGTCGTTATTTAATCTTCCTCCCCGCAGTCGGTTATGCTTTGCGGTTCCGTCCGCAAAATTCTCTAGCCTTTACACTTTACACCCTACGCCGTAGCCACCACCTCAATAGCCGATATCCGATAACCGATAACCCGATTGCCCAAAGGGCAATGGTGCACCACTTATAGAACTTCGGCACATACCGCTCTGGCGGTAGTTGCACCACCTCTTTCTCTACCCGCACATCCATCACCGTATCTCTTTCCACCCGTGTCCGCCATCTGTCCCGCCATTCCACCCGTGTCAGATATACAGTATCACCACGCATTTTCTCACTCACAAACACACTATCTCTCAGATAGACTGTATCAACCCTTGCACTCCTCTGGATGAAGCTTGTAGTATCGTTGCTCTGCACGACGGGCATCGATTTCGTACTGCTGCAACTCACGCTCACAAGGATGATTATACCCATACTCAGTACCCGCACGAAAGTCGCTGACTTCCAAAATAATCTCTTCATGTTCATTTTGTGCTTTTAGAATTAAACTTGTTAGTTCTCTCTCCACATCCGCCGCACTTCGTCCAATCCCCTTGCCGCGCAATGTGTTGTCCGCCACTACCAGCACGCACCCGCTTGAATGTTCTGGTTTACTACCTCTGTGTATGCGTATGCCTGAGCGTTGTGGTACATTTTGCACGATAGGAAGTAATCGTTTGAATCGTGGCGATTGTGTCACGCAGACATGATAACATAGTGCAGGAATCTCCACACCTTTCCGCTCCAGCGTGTTGCAAAACCACCTGCCATCAATTACCAACCGCCCAGTTATCGCATTCCCTTTTGTCTCATTTCGTATCAATCGTATATACATATTCTATATTCTTTCTCTTTGAGCGCGCCAGGAAGTTGATTGGCGCGCAAGTTGTTTATGTTGTTTTCTAAAATAAAAAGAATACTTGTTGTCTTATTCCTTATATCTATACTTATAGTCAATGCCTATGAGCGAGCCCGAGAATGTCAGTATCTCTCCAAACGCTATCAAAAGCGAGTGGTGGATCTCGCCCACTGGCGGTGTCACAAAGCCCGCCACTAATAGCAAGACTCCAAACCCGCACAGACTTATTGATAAAATCAATTGAACTTTTTTCATATCATTTACATTTATTTCCTCATGGGGTCCCCACGAAGTGCGTGACTTCGTGGGGAGAGCGGAGGCATTGGGCGCTTTCAACTCGCCAAGCGAGTTCTGTGCGCCTCAATTGCCGAACGCGAGAACAAAGATGCACAATGCCAAAGCAGTTGTCAATTGCAAGCGTTTCATGCTTATTGGGCCTCAATCTCCGCACGCATCAAGTGCCAAATGTACTGATACAGGGTTTTGTACTTGGTTTGATTGCGGAAGTTCACTTGATCTTGTGCCATGGTAGTTGGGTCAGCCAGACGCACCATTGTAGCTTGACAGATTTGTGCAAATTTCATGCGCCAGTCAAGTTCTTTCTGCGTTACAGGCGTAGTGCGGTCGCCATGAACGGATGTGTACTTTCGATCGGAACGCTTGCGATAGTTGTAGCAAGTTCGGTACTTTTTAGAAATTTTGCCCGAGATATGATGTATCGGGTCTTCAAAAACTACTTGTGCCATAATTAGTTAAGTTTTAGGTTTAATGGTTATTGTCTGCTCGCTTATACAAGCTTCTCGTACTCCTTAGCAATCATGTAGCCTTGAAGAGATTTGTACTTGCCCGGATTGCGTTTGAATGCAGCAGCATATGCCGATTTCTCGCTTTCGCTCAATGCCACTACATTTTGTCGTGCAGTGCCGAATTTCTGTTGTGCATCCAATTGTTTTTGAGTTGGAGGAACGGTAATCTCTCCGATTTTGCCAGTGTACTGAGTACCATATTTTTCTGCTGCGTAGTACTCGCTGTCGCCGCTGAACTTACCGTGAACTTCACTCATAAGCTCCATAGGTTTAAATCTTGCCATAGTTAATTAGGTTTTGTTTTTTAGAAAAGTTAAAATTTAGGTTTAATGGTTAATTATTTCCCCCTGCCAATCGTATACCCTTGGTATACCTTTGGTATAGGTTTTTTGTTCTGTTATTAGGGCTCCCGCAAAACTCGTGGCTTTGTGGGAAGAGCGGAGGCATTGGGTGCTTCAACGATGACGTGGTCATCGGTTAGTGCGCCTCAATTGTCGAACGCGAAATGACGCTACAAAGGTACTAATAATTCGCATTTTTTGTTGCTACAAATGTAGCAATAATTCATTTCCAGCGATTATTAAGTATCGACCGAATGGTATGTTCACTCACTTCGTGTTTATTTCCGAGCGTCGCATATAGCAGCATTATCGGCATGGTTCCGTATAGTTGATAAAACTCCTGCCTAATGCTTTGATTTCTCTCTCTGGTCGCTTTACTCATGCTGCCTTGTACATCACCTGAAACACATACCCATACAGCGACAGTTCTTCGCCCTCCACGGACAATGGCCGTGGGTACATACGCTCCCATTGCTCCATATACACGCGGGTTAATACTGGGTTTTTCATCACAAGCCACGCAGCATGCGCTGCCATAGCAAATCGAATTTGACTCTTGTTCATAGTTCTAAAATTTTGTTTGGTTAATATAATGTTATAGAATTTAGTTTTTTAGCCAGATAGACGGATAGACAGCTATTTTCTCTTTCTCGTCCCCGCACGCGCGGACGAGATTATAAATTCTTCTGTCTTTCTGTCTAAACT
>JAFYWK010000014.1 GCA_017558065.1 Paludibacteraceae bacterium | reverse complement strand
TGTGCCTTAACGAAGAACTCGTCATTCTTAGTTCCTGAAGCGTACACGCCTGAAATAGTTCTAATAGTTGCTGAATAACGTCCAACCACTTTCTCGCAAGCGTCAGAGATCTCGCCCAATGAAGCGCGAAGACCAGCAGCCTTCACAGCGAGTGCGAGCAAGTTGTTAGAGCATGGTTTACCATCTGCCCACTCTTGTACAGTAGCAGTAATCTCTGCGAGCGCAGCTTGTACAGCAGCCTCATCGCGTTTAGCACGAAGTTCTTGTAGACGAGCTACTTGCTCCTCGCGTACTGCAGTATTGTCGATCTCAAGGATATCGATAGGATCCTCGTGAGAGAGACGATGCTCGTTCACGCCGATGATCTTTTGGTCGCCAGAGTCGATACGAGCTTGGGTGCGTGCAGCAGCCTCCTCGATACGCATCTTAGGAATACCAGTCTCGATAGCAGCAGCCATACCGCCGAGCTTCTCGATCTCTTGGATGTGTGCCCAAGCTTTCTCAGCGAGCTCTTGGGTGAGTTGCTCTACGTAGTAAGAACCTGCCCATGGGTCGATAGCCTTACATACCTTGGTCTCCTCTTGGATGTAGATTTGGGTATTACGAGCGATACGAGCAGAGAAGTCAGTTGGCAACGCGATAGCCTCGTCAAGCGCGTTGGTGTGCAATGATTGGGTGTGACCCAAAGCAGCACCCATAGCCTCGATACAGGTACGACCTACGTTGTTGAATGGATCTTGCTCGGTGAGTGACCAACCAGATGTTTGGCTGTGAGTACGGAGAGCCATAGATTTAGGGTTCTTCGCACCGAAAGACTTAACGATCTTAGCCCACAACATACGGCCAGCACGCATCTTAGCGATCTCCATGAAGTGGTTCATACCGATAGCCCAGAAGAATGACAAGCGTGGAGCGAAAGTATCCACATCCATACCTGCGTTCACACCAGCACGGAGGTACTCCATACCGTCAGCGAGGGTATAAGCCAACTCGATATCTGCGGTAGCACCAGCCTCTTGCATGTGGTAACCCGAGATAGAGATAGAGTTGAACTTAGGCATGTTTTGTGAAGTATATTCGAAGATATCAGCGATGATCTTCATTGAGAACTTAGGAGGATAGATATAGGTGTTACGCACCATGAACTCCTTGAGGATATCGTTTTGGATAGTACCAGCCATCTCCTCGAGTTTAGCACCTTGCTCCAAACCTGCGTTGATATAGAACGCAAGGATAGGAAGAACGGCACCATTCATAGTCATAGAGACAGACATCTTGTTCAATGGAATACCAGCGAACAATACTTTCATATCCTCGAGTGAGCAGATAGATACACCTGCTTTACCTACGTCACCAACCACGCGCATGTTGTCGGCGTTGTAACCACGGTGGGTAGGAAGGTCGAATGCTACAGAAAGACCTTTTTGACCAGAAGCCAAGTTACGACGATAGAATGCGTTAGACTCCTCAGCTGTAGAGAAACCAGCGTATTGGCGGATAGTCCAAGGACGCAATGGGTACATCGCGCTATAAGGGCCACGGAGGAATGGAGGAATACCAGAAGCGTAGTTGAGGTGCTCCATGCCTTGGAGGTCTTCTTTTGTATATATAGGCTTAACGTCGATGAGCTCAGGGGTCTTCCAGTTAGCCTCGTTAGCTCCTTCTACTTTAGAAGCAGCTACTTTCTTGATATCAATATCTTTAAAATTAGGTTTCATAGTTGCTTACTTATTAAGGAGTTGTGCATTGAATTTCTTAAGCGTCTCGAGAACGTTTACGCGAACGTTGATGAAGTTCTCGATACCGAGTTTTTGCAAGTCTTCTGTGCAAGCAGGAGCACCAGCTACAACGAATACTTCTTTAGCACCCTCGAGTTGGAGCCAAGCTTGTGGAGCATATACTGCATACTCGTCATCGCTAGAGCAGAGAACGATGATGTCTGCTTTAGCCTTGCGAGCAGCCTTGATACCCTCAGCAACAGACTTGAAGCCATTGTTGTCAATCACCTTGTAACCAGCGCAAGCGAAGAAGTTGCAAGAGAATTGTGCACGTGCAATACGCATAGCCAAGTTACCGATAGTAAGCATGAATGCTACTGGTTGCTTCTTAGCAGCCTCAGTCTCAAGACGCAAAGCCTCGAACTCCTCAGCAGCACGAGCTACTGGCAATGTAGCAATAGCGTTCTCTGGTTTAGCGCAGCAGCAACCGCAAGCTACCTCTTTGATCTTCTTACCTGCCTTCTCAGTGAAGTTAGGGAATTGGTTAGAACCAAGAATAACCTCTTTGCGTTTAGCTACATCGCTCAAACGTGCCTTCAAAGTAGCAGCCATAGCCTCTTGTACCTTACCCGCAGCTACGAGCTCGTACATACCACCCTCTTCTTGGATAGCGAGGAATTGCTTCCATGCCTCCTCAGCGATAGAGTTGGTGAGGTTCTCGATATAGTATGAACCAGCAGCTGGGTCAACCACCTTATCGAAGTGAGACTCTTCCTTCAAGAGCAACTGTTGGTTGCGAGCGATACGCTCAGCGAACTCGGTTGGCTCCTCATAGGTAGCGTCGAATGGAGTAACCACGATCTCATCCACACCTGCGAGTGCAGCAGACATAGTCTCTGTTTGTGTACGGAGCATGTTTACATATGCATCGAAGATAGTCATGTTGAAGCGGCTTGTCTCTGCGCAAACATTCATCTTCGCAGCCTCTTTCAATGCAGCGGTGAAGATAGGAGCTTTGTATGCCTCTACGATCTTAGCCCAGAGCAGACGTGCAGCACGGAACTTAGCGAGCTCCATGAAGTAGTTGCCACCAATACCCATGTTAAAGCGGATAGAGCGAGCTGCGAGGTAGTTAGGAAGACCAGCCTCAGTCATCATGGTCATATACTCAGCACCCCAAGCAAGTGCGTAAGCCAATTCTTGTGCGCAGTATGCACCAGAGTTGTTCAATGCTACAGAGTTTACACCTACCACGCGGAAGTTAACGAGAGTCTTAGCAGCCTTCACGGTAGCTACGATCTTCTCAGCTACTTGCTCTTTGGTAAGAGGTTTGCCCTTGAGGAGCATGTTCTTGATAGGGTCCACGTTGATGCTACCAGTTACAGCCTTGAAGTCGTAACCGCTACGGCCTACAAGACGAACGAGGATGTTAGCAAGCTCAGGAGCTTTGCAAGCGCATACATTGAAGTTGATTGCTACAGCATCAAGCTTGATACCCTCGAGGAGAGTCTTGATGTAGCGATAAGAGAGTTTCTCTGCGTTCAAGCAGAAACCGAGAGAGGTTACGCCCTTGTTCAAGATGTCAAGCGCTTTAGCGTTCGCTTTGCGTGCATTCTTGGTTGCGCAAATGTTTTGACGGATAGCCCACTCGTTGTGGGTTTTAGTACCGCGCACGTAAGGGAATTGACCTGGTGCAGACACGGTAGTCTTAAGACCTTTGAGGTCCTCTTGACGGTAGTAAGGCTGTACGTTGAAGCCTTCTGAAGTGCGCCAAACGAGCTTCTTATCGAAGTCGGCGCCTTTGAGGTCAGCTACGATTTTCTCCTTCCATGCCTTTGAAGAGATGGCTGGGAATTCGGCTAACATGTTCAATTTTTCTTCTGCCATGATTTAAGAAAGTTAGTTAATTATGTTGATTTTTATGTTTTTAAGCAGTTTTTCGTATAATTTCGCTTGCTATATTGGCGAAACTACATTTTTCGCGACAAAGGTACTGCTTTTTTCGCACATACGCAAGCGCGAAGTTCATTTTTTATAAAAAAAGTGGAAAAGTCAGCAATTTCTGCTTTCTTTTCCACTCTAACATGATATTCATACACTTTATTTCGGACAAACCGCACGCACAGGCATTCCGTGGTAACGCGAAGCATTCATCCTGTCAGCGGTTGGAGAATAATCCTTAGGGAGCATCCTTAAGTATCCAGCATCTGTATTCGACATGAGCGTATTCCCCCAATAAGCACCATAACTGTTGTATTCGATTAGCTTACTACCCTCTTTATGTCCTACGACAGGGATAAATATACTTTTACCACCTAGTCGATTTGAAGATACCATATATCCAGCAGCTCCATTTATTTCCTTCCATTGCCATTTACATTTTTCTAATAATTCACTTATCTCCGCATTCGTTGGCATGCGCCATCTTCCACCCCAATTTACAGTAGCAGCATCGTCTTGTGGTTCTAATACCTTGAAATTATCTACACGAGTGCTATATTTTGATATACCTCCAGGAGAACCATTGCAAAATTTATAATTAGCCCAGGTATATTCTATTTTAGGTTCGGTTTCGCCCCATGCAAAATAATCACCTGCTTCTTCTGGATAAGTAGCTCCAATATTTATATGTGCCCATTTCACACTCAATCCTAAATCATAGCCATCCCACAAAGTATCTACTTCAAAACATACTTCCTCACCATACGACACGCCCAATTCGTTTGCTGCAAATGGTCGTGCATAATATACTACGTTTTTATCCAAACCACCCAAGAAACACGAGAAAGATGCTGACGAATCAAAAATTTCTATTTTTGTGGCATTTTCTATTGTTGGGTTAGTTGCTACACCATAAACCACACCACGACGAGAAACGTCTTTGCCGCCGCTTCGTATAATCTTACTATTGATGATAGCACTATTGAAAGTAAGATCCGTCATTACTGTAGCATCCATAACTGGTGTAGAAATAGGATAAGTCGTAAACTCCGTCGTTTCATCAACAAGCAGCTCTGACCAAGTATTTGAGATTCTAAAGCGAACATAATAAGTCATTCCATCAATAAGGTTAGTCAAATTTCCCGTGAATTGGTTGTACGGTTGCCTATTCAACATTATCTTTTCTACACTAGTGAAATTGGAATCTGTTGATAAAAAGAGCATAGCATTTTCTATCGTAACACTAGAGCGAAACTTACACACTACTTCTGCATCCACATACGCAGGCACAATGACCAAACTATCGATCATCACTTCCGTTACTGGGGGCAATTCTTCACGCTGACAAGCAGCCATCATGAGGCAGCCCAACAGTCCAACAACTATATATTGATATATCTTTTTCATATTATTTCTCCTTTTTAAAATGTCCATCCCAATCCCATTTCAATCTCCATGTATTTTGCCATAATGGTGTTCACACCTGCACTGATTGTCAGTCCTTTTATACTTCCTATCACACCACCGCCTACACTCAATCCTTGAACAGATGTTGGCGCATATTCAAACCACCGCCCATCAGCAATCTCCCAATAACGAGTATATTGGCCATATCCCAAACCCGCATACAGACCAAACATACTGTTTTTGTGGAGATTAAGTGCTTTCTTGTTCAGGAAGTTCAATACTACACCTGCATTCAGATTCCATTCCGTAAAACACGTTCTTCCCGTGTACGCTGGCATCAACGGACTTGTTATTCCAATCAATCCTCCGTTATTGATATGCAGTTCCTCTATCGCTTTTGTTGTTTGGAAGTTAGAACGACCTTTCACATACCAACCTATTCCCATTACTCGCGTCACTTCGCCATATACTTGCCCTGCCATTAAACCCACACTCCATGCAGGATTCATCGCATATCCGCCCTCTGCCAACACAAAAGTATTATGGTGATACGCCTTTTTTAGAGGTACAGGGAATACTTCCACATGTTCTCCTGGATGCACAACCACTTTCTTCTTCCATACATGGTGTTTAGGTTTCTTTATGGTCAGCGCATACTGTCCTAATCCACATTTCTCACTCTCCAGAGGCAACTCTACCACTTTTTTTTGTTTCATATATTCCACTTCCACCGACAATCCTGCCAAGTCTGCACTATCAGTTCTCACACTCAACAATCCAAACTTTGGCACCAATGCGATTGTGGTATCTCTATGCAGCGAATCCACAACTAACGATCCTTCTGCTGTTCTATAATCCTCAGCTGTAATGGTGTAATAATATGTTCCTTCGGTCAATAATTGCTCTGTCATACCATCTTTCAACACCCATTCTTCATTCACAAAGCCATAGCGCAATTCCACTTTTGCATCTGCTGGTTCCACGGTGAGCGCATAGACATATTTAGCCAATTTATCAGGGTCACGAGTCTCATCCAACGAAAAATGCACACGACCATAAAACACCGTATTGGGCTGCAACACCACCAAACTGTCAAACATCATTTGGGGCAAACACTCTCCATCGCACGACATTTGAATATTACACGCACGAGTGGGTACGAGGAACAACAACTCATTACGCGCGTCTTTGAAGACTGTTTCTACAGAGGTCACACGTCCCAATTGAAAACTTAGTCGTTGTTTAGCCTCTTTTATCTCTTCAGGTGTTCCATCAAGACCTACACGTATGACTGCATAAGGGAAGGGTTCATCGGCTCCAACCCGCTCAAATTCACCAAACTGATTGCGATACACATCTAGGGCTTTGACATTCGGCATCGTCTGAAACTCTTTGGTCAATGTAATCGACTGCGCCATTATTGTCGCCATATAACCGACAAACAATAGCAGCAGTACAAGTAAACGTTGTCGTCTCATATTATTAGGATTATTTTGCTGCAAAGGTACTGCTTTTTTGTAATATATGCAATACTTTTATACAGTTGTATAGCATTTTTACGCAGTTGTACAGAAAGACAAAATAAATACACCATTGAATATAAACATATTACACTAATTTTGTACACTTTTTAAAACGTAATGCGTATTTTTACAAGAAGTCATATTTCACCTCTTTTTCTTCTCCTATTTCCCTATGTTTCCCCTATATCCCCCTTTTGCTCCCCCTTTCGTATGCCACCTATCTGCCACCTATCTCTATAGGAACTTCATAGGAACATCATAGGAACTTCATAGGAACTTCGCCGTATCTTCACCATAAGATTTTCAAGAGAACTAGGGCAGATCAACCGATGTTTATCTTTGTTTACTCAATCCGCGTCGGATATAATCCCACAATCTTTCAGGCACAGCTGGCCTACCTTTTGCGTCTGGCATACGTTGATGTTTGCTGGCTTCTTGTTTGGCAGCAATATGTTTAGCTGTCCATTCGGCTTTTTGTACTGGATCACGCATGATAGCCGAAGCCTCTTTGCATAAAGATGAAAACGCCTTCACAGCAGGGCGTTCTGCCATTTCTTTTTTCTGTTTCTTAGTGTATTGTGGTTTCCTGCAATACGCAGCATATCCCGTTCTGCCAGGGATAGGACGCAACCAATGTTCGGAATCAATACTTCCACCAATACTTTCTAAAAACGATGCTACATGTACTATCATAGTCTATCAATTTATGGTTATCCTGCACTAAATTCATGGTTATTAAAATCGCTGCAAAGGTACTAAAAAGTTCTCATATTTCCAAATTTTTTAGAGACAAATTTCTCACAAGTAAACACACTGCCCACCTGCCCAGCTATTTCCTAAAATACACCCGTACGCGCGGGGGAAGTTATAGATTTAGCTGGGCAGCTGGGCAGCTGGGCAGTAAAATAACATTTTTTCGCATCAAAACTTGCATATATCCACAAATAGTAGTACTTTTGTGGCACAATTGCTATTATTCCCCTCACAAAATGATGTGAATAAGATACTCAAGAACTATGGAACACAAATCTTGTCCTCGCTGTGGTGCTGCGTTTATCTGTCAGCATGAGAATCCCGCTAAATGCCAATGTGCAGGTGTGGAACTCTCTCCCGCTATTCGTGCTCATATTGCAGAGCAATACCCCAACCAATGCCTCTGCCGCAAGTGCTTGTTGGAGTTCTCTGTCTAAGCAATGTTTGTTTATTATCCCGAATAATATTCGGGTATTCCCTACCTCTAAACTCTAAACTGTAGGCGCTTTGCGCCGTCCTCTAAACTGGCACTCTGTGCCTCTACACCCTACACTCTACACCTTACACCTAAAAAATCGCACAAAAATGCGCTTTTTGTTTGCATATATCAAAAATAAGCAGTACCTTTGCACCGCATTCAGTGTAAGGGAAGCAGGTGAGAGTCCTGCACAGTCCCGCTGCTGTGATTCGCAATCCGATGTTCATATTCTTATAAGTCACTGGTTCTTAGCGAACTGGGAAGGCTGAACAAAAGGAGCGATAAGTCAGAAGACCTGCTGCGTGCCACCAACAGAGTTGGTAGTTGAAATGGTTTTAACCGCACCATAGGTGCTGTTTTAGAAGTTTCAAAGGTAATCCCTTAAAACTCTTAAAACTTTTAAAACTCTTTGAACTGTCAATCAAGGTGAAGTTGAACGCTCTCGGGGAATCGAGCCAACGACAATGACGCAAAGATTTTCAATAGTATCTATGGTACGCTTGTACGCGTATAGGTATTTGATAGATGTATCAAGTACCCATTTGTTGTGTCCGATGGTCAGTGTGTTTCTCGGGAGTCAAAATCCCTATCCACACACCCCTGACCATCAACCTGCCATGTTACTTCGCATTTGGGAAAATCCGAAGTAGATGGTCGGGGAGGTGTGGTTAATACTTTGCCTTTCGCCTCTCGCCTGATAGCCTAATGAGCTCAGCGAGAGAAACGAGCAAATAATATTAACCCTTTTAAACAACAAACCAACATGAAGAAATCTATTTTTCTTGCGGTATTATGCCTTACTAATGTAGCCCTTGCACAGGACTACGAGTTACGAACCCTGACTTTCGAGGACGCAGATGCGCACTTCACGCCCTACACCCTCGACTATGCCAACAAGACCATCTCCACATGGTCCGACCTCGTGGATGATGCCCAGTACAATGGTACACTCACCTACACAACAGGCGGCGTTTACACATGGTGCGATGCACAAAACACTCTGCTAACCCACAGTTTTACAGCACCTTATTGGAATGGCGGACATGCCATCTCTAACTTCACCAACCCTGGTTTTACCAACAACGACCTACCTGCCAATACCGCATGGTACGAACTCCAATTCGCTACCCTTCAAGGCGGCAACAACGGCTCAAAAAACTTCTGCGTACACAATGGTCATGTAGATGATTACAATGCAGACTATACCACTATGCAGACTATCGCCTTTGCCGACGGCAAGGCACGCGTGATAGACCACATGTATGTCACCAACATCTGCTATGTGCTGAACTCTTTAGTGTACGGCGATGGCTATAATCCCCCTGCCAATGATACGACGAAGTTATACGCCGTAGCCGTAGGACAAGATGCTAACGGCCACGAGATCAGCCGGACTACTTTTGCTCTCTACAATGGCCAAGATAGTCTTGTGACAGAGTGGAAGAAATGGGATTTGTCAGTCTTGGGCGAAGTGAATGCTATAGCTTTCAATATCGTTGGTACTAACGACTTATATGGTCAATGGGGACTCAATGCACCTGCCTATTTCGCCTACGACGATGTAGCAATCCGCTTCCCAAAAGACGATACCGCCTTGCCTAATAGCCCTATCGCCTCATCGCCTAATAGCCAAAAAGTTGTCCATAATGGTCAATTGCTGATTCTCCGCGACGGCAAGATATACAACACTATGGGACAATCACTCACTCATTTCTAATAACATTCTCCGAGCATTATCCTATTACCATTTCGCTACCCTTGCGCTACCTTTGCGCTAGGGTAGCGTTTCTTCTCCTCACCTCATCACCTAATCGCCTAATACCCTAATAGCCTCTAAAACTCTTTTCACTCAAAATTTGCATTTTCGCAAATTTTGTTGTACCTTTGCAGCATGTTTATATCTTTCCTCATATTCTGCACCATCGTGCTACTGCTCTGCCCTACTCTAGTCTGGCTCATATGCTGGATTCTGGCACGCCTATGCCATCACAGCATGCCCTTTGCACCATTTGCATATACAGGGTTGGCGCTTGTGCTGCTCTTCTGCAGCACCATGCTTTATGGCTATTGGTTCGGGCGAAAGCAATTGCGTGTGACCGAAACCACCTACACTTCGCCCAAAGTACCCTCTGCCTTCAACGGCTACAAGATTGTACATATCAGCGACTTACACCTATCTTCTTTTTCCGATTCACCTGCTTTCTTACAGCGCATAATCGACACTATCTACGCCCAACAACCCGACCTCATTTGCTTCACAGGCGACTTCGTTGGTTTTGGCGTAGAAGAGGCTATTCCATTTACCCAAACCCTGCGCCAACTGCATGCCAAAGATGGCATCATGAGCGTATTGGGAAACCACGATTTTGCACTCTATCACCACGGACTAACGGAGGCAGAAAAGGAAGAGAAAGTTAATCAACTAACCGCCTATCAACGCGACACTCTCGGCTGGCAACTGCTTCGTAATCAGTCCTATCTCATTCAGCGCGATACTGCTTACTTGCAAATAATCGGCGTGGACAACACCTCTTGTCAGGGACAAGGATTTCAAACCATCTCACGAGGAGATCTTATGAAGGCGATAAGGCAATTAGGCGATAGAGCACCCCAAAAATCAGCAGATTTTTCGGGGACCCCGCTGGCGAAAGGCGAGGGACTGCAAATATTGCTAACGCACGACCCATCGCATTGGCGAGGAGAGGTTGTACCGACGACTGATATCCCACTTACCCTCAGCGGACATACCCACGCGGGGCAAGTGCGCCTCTTCGGCTATCCTCTCTCCTCGCTTATGTTCACCGAGTCCGAAGGATGGTATCACACCACACAACACCACGCTACCCAATCTCTCCATATCAATACAGGCCTTGGTTGCACCCTGCCCGTGCGTATCGGTGTGACACCAGAAATAACCGTCATTACTTTACTAAATCAACAATAATACGACAATTCTACACCACTCTACACAATTCCTATGACTATCCGCCCTACCACATATGCCGACATAGATGCCCTATTGGATATTTTCGCCTACGCTCGAGCACAGATGGCTGCTGACGGCAATCCAACCCAATGGGGCGATGATTACCCCTCGCGCAAGCAAATTGAGAGCGACATCCAACGAGGCGTGAGTTATGTCGTTGAACATAATGGACAGCCCTGTGCCACCTTTGTCTTTATCATCGGCGAAGACCCTACCTATACGTACATCGAGGATGGAGAATGGTTAGATGATACCCTGCCCTACGGCACGATTCATCGTATTGCCTCTAATGGAGAGCAACGAGGCATCTTCCCTATCGTACTCCATTGGTGCACCGCTCAATGCCCAAATATCCGCATTGACACCCACAAGGACAATAAACGAATGATTCATCTTATCGAGCAAGCACAATTTGTGCGCTGTGGCATCATCTACACACGTGATAACTCACCCAGAATTGCGTATCAGAGGTCTTTATAAAACGCATTTTTGGTCATAAACATGATAACAAGATAACAAAATAAAACGGCTGCAAATCCTGTAGGGAAAGCAGCCGTTTAATTATCTAAAGCGTTTTACTTATTTCTTGATTCCATCGCGTTTGAGCAGCGCATCAATACTTGGTTCGCCACCACGGAAAGCGCGGTACAAGTCCATTGGTTTGGCACTACCACCCTTCTCCAAGATGTTCTTGCGATAGAGGTCAGCTGCCTTCTTGTCAAAAATACTACCGTTCTTCTCCTTAGCCGCTTGGAAGACCGAATAAGCATCTGCATCCAACAACTCAGACCACTTATAGCTATAATAACCAGCAGCATAGCCACCTGAGAAGATATGTGTAAACGCAAACTCCATCTGCGTACCAGCCACTAATGGCAATACTTGTACGCATGCCATAGCGTTATCACCAAAGCGAATCACTGCCTCCGAAGCAGTCAAATTACTTGGCACTTCGAATGGAGAAGTGAGCGTATGCCATGCCATATCCAAATAGCCAAATGAGAGTTGGCGCACGCAAGCGTATGCCACATGGTAGTTAGCTGCCGCTTGGATCTTGTCGATGAGCTCTTGTGGGATAGTCTCGCCTGTCTCGTAGTGCTTTGCAAAAGTATCAAGGAACTCTTTCTCGCTGAGGAAGTTCTCGTTGAATTGAGAAGGAAGCTCTACAAAGTCGCGTGGCACATTGGTTCCGTTCTGCGCAGCATATTGACATTGGGTGAGCATACCATGCAAACCATGACCAAACTCGTGCAAGAAAGTCTCCACCTCGTCATACGAGAAGAGAGCAGGCTTGGTATCTGTAGCACGGGTGAAATTCATTACATTCACTACATGAGGACGGATATTCTTCTTGCCCTGCATGTATTGCTCTTGGAAGTTGTTCATCCAAGCGCCACCGCGTTTACCCTCGCGTGGGTGGAAGTCAGCATAATACACAGCGAGGAACTTGCCTTTCGCATCAAACACCTCATATGCAGTCACCTCTGGGTGATATACTTGAATGTTCTTATTCTCCTTGAAGGTCACACCATAGAGGCGTTTAGCCAAACCAAAGACACCTTCTACCACATTCTCCTTTTTGAAGTATGGGCGGAGCAGGTCGTCAGAGATAGCATATTTCTCCTCTTTGAGTTGCTTGCTGTAGAAGCTCCAGTCCCATGGTTGGAGGGTAGCATAGAAGCCCTTACCCTTAGCAAACTCTTGCAATTCAGCCACTTCTTGCTGAGCCACAGGCATATAGCTATCGCGCAATTGGTCAAGGAAATTCATCACATTCTCCTTGCTCTCGGCGCAAGTTTTGGTGAGCGACTTATCAGCGTGGCAGGCCTTCTCAAAGAGTTGTGCCAACGCGAGGCGGGTATTCACAATGTCAATAATGACTTGTGTATTATCAAACTCGCTACCGATGCAACGGCTGTTGTATGCGGTATAGAGTTCGCGACGAATATCGCGGTTTTGGCAATCCTCCATCACTGGGATATAGGTGGTAGGTTTGAGGTCGAGAAGCCATCCCTCCATGCCCTTCTTCTCGGCATTGGCTTTAAGCATGGCTTTGGTATCGTCCTTCAAACCAGCAAGGTCAGCCTCGTTGGTGATGAGCATAGTCCAAGCGTTGGTAGCTTTGAGGACATTTTGACCATACACCAAAGTCAATTGCGAAAGCTTTGCGCTGAGGTCCTTATACACTTGCTTTTGCTCTGGATTGAGGTTTGCTCCATTATTAGCGAAAGACTCGTAGATATCCTCCAGCAGTTTTTGTTGTGCAGGATTGAGCTTGAGTTTGTCTTTTTGCTCATACACTGCTTTGATACGCGCAAAAAGTCCCTCGTTGAGGCGGATAGTAGCTGAATACTCCGACATTTTGGGAGAGAGTTCCATTGCAATCGCTTGAAGTTCGTCGTTGGTCTCTGCAGAAGTGAGGTTGTAGAAGCAACCTGCTACCATAGAGAGCAATTCGCCTGATTTCTCGTATGCCTCAATGGTATTCTTGAAGGTAGGAGCAGCAGGATTATTAACGATAGCGTCAATCTCTGCTAGTCCTTGCTTGATACCTTCTTCGAAGGCAGGCATGTAATGCTCAGGTTTGATGTCATTGAAAGGATACGTTCCGTGTGGTGTTTTCCACTCTTTATAGTGGAAGAAAGGGTTGGCACTTGCCAACAGGGTTACTGCCAATGCAGCCATAGTAATGATTGATTTTTTCATATAGTTATATTGTTTATTCTCTTTTAAACTAGTTGTGCTAGTTGTGCTAGTGCGGCTAGTCCAACTGTATTTCTCCAAAGAACTCGGGCAAGTGGAAAGCTGGTGCTGGAGCATTGATAGGATTCCATGAAGCGTAGTGCTTGAGAGGTGTTTTATCCCCACATTTATATAGATTCGCGCGGCGCGCGTGCTCGTGCGTGAGATCTAAGTCTATCAACGCAAATGGAATACCCACCAGCAATGACCAATGCGCAGCACACAGCTGCACAGGAAAACGCTTGATACTCTGCAATTGCTCTGCATTCAGGCGCACCACATCCACTTTGCGCTCTTTGCGATGCGAGGCATTGCACACGCCTGCGGGGTTGAACTCGAAGTTCCAATAGTGGGTGTTATCTGCATCTGCAATGAATATCTCCACGCAAGCATCCTCATTCACCAGTTCCAAGTCATGTGTCTTAGTTGCCAATGGCAATTCGCCCTTCACCTCATAGCGCACATAGAGCATCTCATCGGTATGGGCTATAGTGAACTGGGTCTCTGGGGCAGCAGGATACTGCTCCACCCAATTCAGGGTATCTATCTTACCCGAAACAGGCATTGCTGCCAACGCGGCATCAATCTTGGCAAGCGACAAGCACGATAATTCTGGTGTATATATAGACTTCGTTTGTTTCATTGCTTTCCTCCACGAAGCAGATTGATAGATCCTGACAATTGATATACACCAATCAACGCCTCATCCTGTTTCTTCAGGCGGCTTGTATAAACAGGCTTAATAGTATATTTGGCATTCTCATCTGCATCCGTTCCTAAAGCGCGAATCACATAGAAATACGCACCTTCCGCAGCTGGGCGTCCGCCGATAGTACCGTCCCAACCTTTGTCAGGATTCGTAGTATGGTAAACCAAATGTCCCCATCGGTTATATACCCAGCAGTGAAATTCCTTGAGCGAGCGATATGCTACACGGAACTCATCATTGGCACCATCGCCATTAGGTGTGAAGACATTGGGCACCACGAGCATAGACTCGCTGATAGAAATGGTAAACTCCGCACTATCCAACTGACAATAGTCGTTGCTCACCAACACCACAGCACGGTAACTGCCTTTCTCCATGAAAGTATATCTATGCTCGGCATCTTTACGCGACAGCAATCGTTCGCTACCTTTATAGATATGCCACTCGTAGTACTCCGCATTCAATCCGTTGGACTTGAACAACACCTCCAATGGCGCAGACATATTCAGCACATCATCGGGAGAGAAGGGACGATCTACCTCATTGGTATATTCCCCACTCTGCCCACGCGTGGTGGTGATAGTCTGTGGGTGCGCCTTTAGCGCAACAGGCTGGTATTCGGGCGAATATAATGTATCTACCGATAATCCTAACTGCTGTGCTAACACATCACTAATCGCAAAATCGGTAGCAACAGGCGATGCACCCACCGTGATGGTAGTGGCAAACCCCACCTCTTCTATAGCAGTAGAATCCACCCACACATTCTCACTCCACATCGCATCGGTGTACTCCACCCTACACATACGTGGATAAGTGACCAACTGTCCGCTCAATCGTGTGTATCGCATCTCAGGCACATCACCGACAAGTGTGAGGACGGTATTTTTGCAAGACAATTCTGCTTCTATTTGCGAGATAGCAGGACGCAATTCCTCATAGTCGAACACCCAGAACACATCACGAATATCCCCTTTCTTGATCATATATCCTTCGCCATGTCTAAGACCCAAGGAATAATCCAAGTAAGAGGAACTGGATTGTATCGGATTGATGGTATCGGGCAATTGGTACCACTCTACATTACCGACACTCGGTTTGGTCGTTAATTCGGGTTCTTTTTCAAACAGCAACAGCGTATCTCCATTGTAAGTCAATTGCTTACACTTTCCGTCCCCTGCGCACACCACATTTAGTGCATACGAGGCAACATAGCAACCTACAAAAATGAATGCAAGTATTATCTTTCTCATTTATTCACCTGGAATTTGGTCACGCCGTTCTCAAAGAAATCCACTATTTGCTTTGCCGCAGCAATACCCGCATTGATATTCGCCTCTGCTGTCTGTGCACCCATCTTCTTTGGCGTAGCAAAATAGCGTCCCTCAAAGAGTTCTTGCATCTTTTGGTCTGCCGCAGGCATGATATCCGTCATATACTTGAAATCCTTGCGGATTTGCATGAACTGAATCAATTCATCTTCGTTGATAACCTCCTTGCGCGCTGTATTCACGAGCACGGCGCCTTGTGGCATGCGGCTGAGCAATGCATTATTGATGCTGCCTTTGGTTTCTGGTGTAGCAGGGATATGCAAGCTCACGATATGACATGTAGCATAGAGTTCTTCAGCCGAATGAAGCGGCGTAACACCCTCGCTGAGCATCACCTCGTCTGGGCAATATGCATCATAAGCATAAATATCCATACCAAATCCTTTAGCAATTCGCGCTACATTGCGACCGACATTGCCATAGGCATGGATACCCAGTTTCTTACCACCGAGTTCAGTGCCGCTGGTACCGTTGTAGAGATTACGCACTGCCATAACCATGAGTCCAAGAGCCAACTCCGCTACAGCGTTGGAGTTCTGACCAGGGGTGTTCATTGCCACCACATGATGCGCAGTAGCCGCAGCGAGGTCTATATTGTCGTATCCTGCGCCTGCACGAACTACAATCTTCAACTGCTTAGCAGCTTCCATAACCTCTGCATCCACATTGTCGGAACGAATAATCAAAGCATCTGCATCTGCTACAGCCTGCAACAGTTGCTCTTTAGAGGTATATTTCTCAAGCAGCGCAAGTTCATACCCCGCTTGCTCAATCACTTCGCGAATACCATCAACAGCCACCTTGGCAAATGGTTTTTCGGTTGCAACAAGTACTTTCATATATAAATAAATGTTAATTTTTGAATTTATATTATCATTGTATCATCTGCATATCTTCAGGATAACTTCCGCATAACATCGGCGGAATATAAGATATAAACAAATGTTAAAATCAAATCGATTGCTCGTACTCCTTCATGCAGTCCACGAGGGCTTGTACGCCTTCGAGGGTCATGGCATTATAGGTACTTGCGCGAAAACCACCTACGAGGCGGTGTCCTTTGATACCCACCATACCTTTGGCAGTAGCGAACTTGAAGAAGTCATCTTGCAAATGTGCGTACTCTGGTTTCAGTACAAAGCAGATATTCATCATAGAGCGGTCTTCCTTGCGGGCTGTACCCTCGAAGATTTTACTCTCGTCAATAGCTTTGTAGAGCAATTCTGCCTTCGCCACATTTCGCTCCAATGCTGCCTCCAATCCGCCATTGGCCTTGAGCCAACGCAGGGTGAGCATAGCGGTATAGATGGGCAATACTGGAGGAGTATTGAACATACTGCCGTTCTCCACATGAGTGCGGTAGTCCAACATCGTTGGGATATAACGACTTACCTTACCGAGGAACGCCTCTTTCACAATCACAAAGGTCACACCCGCTGGCGCGAGGTTCTTTTGTGCACCACCATAGATGATGTCGTATTTACTTACATCAATAGGGCGAGCAAGAATGTCAGAAGACATATCCGCGATGAGAGGTACGTTGCCTTTCTTGTCGTAGATAGCTTGGAGTTTCTCGTCAGAGATCTCGGTACCATAGATGGTATTGTTGGTTGTGATATGCAGATAATCCGCATCTTGTGGCACTTCGAAATCCATAGGGATATGGGTGAAGTTATCTGCAGCAGAAGTAGCCACTTCAACTACCTCACCGAAGGCCTTTGCCTCTTTGATGGCTTTCTTCGACCAAACGCCCGTATTGAGGTAAGCCGCTTTGTGCTCCAGACAGTTGAATGGCACCATGCAGAATTGCATGCTGGCACCACCACCAAGGAAAATCACGCGGTAGCCCTCTGGGATACCCAGCAGTTCCTTCATCAGCGCTTCTGCCTCATCCACAACAGGTTGGAAATACTTGGCACGGTGAGAAATCTCCAGGATACTCAGACCCTCGCCTTGAAAATCGATAACAGCTTCAGCTGTTTGCTTAATCACTTCTTGTGGCAGGATACTTGGTCCTGCATTGAAATTATATTTTTTCATGTTACTTATGATTTTTCGTCATTTTCCAATTACTTTTTGCGCCTTCAACAATCTCAGTGTCGGCTTTCTTAACTGCCTCTTTTATAACCTCTTTGACCTTCTTAGCAGCTCCTTTGACATCTGCAATAATCTCCTCTACGAGGTCGGCTTTCTCCACCCAGCAGAGCGCATCGCCTTTGACGGCGGTAGCACCTTGCTCTTTCTCAATAGAGACTACACGGCAGTGGTCAAACGCACGGATTGGTTCGATGCCATGAGGCGTTTGCAAGTAGCAAACCACATCGCCTTGTTTGAAGAATGTACCAAAGGCTGGTGCTTTGCTATCTTCATTGAAGTCAAGTTCCCACATGACTTTACCTGACAGCGTTGCCTCCACTGGCTCAGCATTAGGATGAAGGATAGCACGTTTGTCTGCCGCAGTGAGCACCTTAATAGCTTGACCGCTGGCAGCCGCTTTCTCCATGCGCTCGAGCAAGTCCTTGTTGAATTGCTCTTTGGCTTGACCCGACTTATACTCGCGATATTGCTTCTCGTGCATAGCGAACTCAAAGAGTTCCTCATCGTCTTGACCGCGGTCCCAACCGTTCTTCTCCATCTCAGCTATGAATTGTGGCAGCACATCTGGATAGAGGGCTTGTGGGTCATCGGTATAGAACTCCATATTCTTCTCTTTAGCGAGCTCAATAATCTCTGGAGCAAGTGTACCAGGCAGTTTACCCGACTTGCCGAGGATCATACCCCACATAGCAGGGTCCATGCGGGTGAATGGTTTCTCGCCCATAGACTTGCTGTAGAGGTTCATCAGCGCAGCGTTCTTCACATATTGCGAGAATGGCGTTACGAGGCATGGGGTACCGAGCATAGGCCAGATACGTTGTACTTCGTCAAAGAGTTCCACGAGCAGTTCATCCTCGCTGAGGGCGGCCTGTCCGCGTTTCACGAGGTTAGCATTGATAGCCGCGTGCATACCCTTGAGGTCCGCCATCAAACTACCCATCATACCGCCTGGCAATCCGCAACCAACGAGCAACGAAGTCATCTTCGAGTTGCGAGGGTCAATCCAGTAGCCGAGGAAGTCATCAATAAACTCTTGGGTGAGGGAGCGCGCCTCCATGTACGCCTTCATGTTGATATCTTTCACAAGGAATCCCGCATCTTTGAGCATGGACTGGATGGTAATCACATCTGGGTGTACCATACCCCAGCTGAGTGGCTCCATGGCTACGTCTAGGACATCGCCACCGGCTTTAGCCACTTCGAGCATACTTGCTACGGAGAAACCAGGACCTGAGTGGCCGTGATATTGAATAATGATATCTGGATGTTTCTCTTTGATAGCCGCTACGATGGTACCGAGCATCGCAGGACGACCGATACCTGCCATATCCTTCAGACAGATCTCTTGTGCGCCATTAGCAATGAGTTCTTCAGCAAGATTGATATAGTATTCCGCATTGTGCACCTCTGAGTACGTGATACACATAGTTGCTTGCGCGGTCATGCCAGCCTCTTTAGCCCACTTGATGGATGGGATGATATTGCGAGGATCGTTCAAGCCGCAGAAGATACGGGTGATATCCACGCCCTGCGCATGCTTCACCTTATACATCAGTTTGCGCACATCCGCAGGAACAGGGTTCATACGCAATGCGTTGAGACCGCGATCGAGCATATGAGTCTTGATACCCACCTCATTGAAGGGCTTGGTGAAGGTACGTACTGCTATATTAGGATTCTCACCGTAGAGTAGATTCACTTGTTCACTGGCACCGCCATTGGTCTCCACACGGTCGAAACAGCCCATGTCTATAATCACAGGTGCTATCTTTGCCAACTGATCTTTGCGTGGCACATACTTGCCACTACTCTGCCACATGTCGCGATAGACAAGGGAGAATTGAATTTCTTTTTTAGCCATAATGGTTCTTGTTTTGTATGGTATTTTAGTTGTTAATAATTCGATTTTTATTGTACGATTACAATTATCGTGCAAAGATACAATATTTTTCTCACATACGCAAGTATTCTTGCCGAAATTTATTTTCAAATAAAATTTCCTTCATTTTGCTTGCAATTATCAAAAAAAAGTTGTAACTTTGCACCGCATTTTGTATGCACTATTAATTTGACTAAATTAATCGCGCTCAGCGCACCAAAACAATGAATATATCGTATAATTGGCTCAAACGCTACTTGACGCTTACCGACAGCGCAGAAGAAGTAGCTAAAATCTTGACTTCCATTGGCTTGGAAGTAGGCAAAGTAGAAAAAGTACAAACCATCAAAGGCGGACTGGAGGGATTGGTCGTAGGCGAAGTCCTCACCTGCGTGGATCACCCTAACTCTGACCACCTGCATATCACCACCACACGCGTTGCTCCTGATGCAGAGCCGCTGCAGATTGTCTGCGGTGCGCCTAATGTGGCTGCTGGACAAAAAGTTATCGTAGCTACCGTAGGCACCGTACTTTATGACGGTGAGGAGAAGTTCACCATTAAGAAAGGCAAAATCCGTGGCGAGGAGTCACTCGGTATGATCTGCGCCGAAGATGAGATTGGCGTAGGTAATAACCACGACGGTATCATGGTGCTCCCTGCTGACACACCTGTGGGTATGCCTGCTAAGGAGTATTTCGGCGTGGAAGATGACACCCTCATTGAGGTGGACATCACCCCTAACCGTGCTGATGGAGCAAGCCACTATGGTGTGGCAAGAGACCTCTATGCATACTATCAGGCGAAAGGCAATGAGGCGATAAAGCTGGAGAAACCAAGCGTAGAGGATTTCCATGTACAAAGCAACGCCTTACCAATTGAGGTAGTGGTAGAGAACGCTGACGCATGCCCTCGCTACACAGGCGTGAGCATCAAGGGTGTGACTATCAAGGAGTCACCCGACTGGCTCAAGAAAGCCCTCAACACCATCGGTATTCGCCCAATCAACAACGTGGTGGACGTGACCAACTTCGTGCTCCACGAGATGGGTCAAGCACTCCACTCTTTTGACGCCGACAAGATCAAAGGCAATAAGGTCATCGTGAAGAACGCTACCGAAGGTCAGAAATTCGTGACCCTCGACGGCGTGGAGCGTACCCTCTCAGCCGCTGATTTGATGATCTGCAACGCCGAGGAACCAATGTGTATCGCAGGTGTGTTTGGCGGACAAGACTCTGGCATCTCTGAGACCACCACCAATGTCTTCTTGGAGAGCGCATACTTCGACCCAGTGAGTATCCGCAAGACCGCTCGCCGTCATCAACTCTCCACCGATGCCAGCTTCCGCTACGAGCGCGGTTGCGATCCTAATAACACCCTCTACGTACTCAAACGCTGCGCACTGCTCATCCAAGAAGTAGCTGGTGGCGAGATTGCGATGGAGATTACCGACCAAGGCGAGAATTACTTTGCTCCATTCCCTGTAGAGCTGAACATTGACCGCGTGAATGCTTTGATTGGCAAAGAATTAGGCGAAGAACTCATCGAGCGCATCCTCTGTGCTATGGAAGTGGAGATTGTGGGCAAAGAGGGCAAGGTATGGCAAATTGGTGTACCTCGCTATCGAGTAGATGTACAGCGCGAGTGCGATGTGGTGGAGGATATCCTGCGTATCTATGGCTACAACAATGTGGAGTTCCCAGAGAAACTCAACACCTCGCTCAGCTACAATCCTAAGCCCAACCCTGTGGCATTGCAGATCCGTATATCCGAGCAATTGACCGCTCAAGGATTCAACGAGATATTGAACAACTCGCTCACCAAAGTATCTTACTATGAGCCACTTGCAGAACTTTCGTTAGATACTTGTGTAAAGATCATGAACCCACTGAGCCAAGACTTGGGTGTGATGCGTCAGACCTTGCTCTTTGGCGGATTGGAGAGTATTCAACGCAACGCCAACCGCAAGAATGCCGACCTCAAGTTCTATGAGTTTGGCAACTGCTACCACTACAGCGCCCAGAAGATTGCCGACCGTCAAGCCAAAGACCCACACTGGGTATATGACCCACTTTATGCCTACAGCGAAGAGCCACACTTGGCGTTGTGGTTGACAGGTAATAAGACCACACAATCATGGGTGCAAAAGGAGGAGAAGAGCAGTTTCTACACCTTGCGCGCGTATGTAAATAATGTGCTCCGTCGTCTGGGAGTGAATATTGCCAACTGCGCATTGGAACCATTGGAGAACGAACTCTGCTCCGACGGATTAGTGATTAAAGCACCTAACGGCAAGCAAATCGGTATGATGGGTATGGTGAATAGCAAGTTGCTCAAGGCATTCGATATTGACAACCCTGTTTATTACGCAGACCTGGATTGGAACATGCTACTCCGCCTCAACAAGCAATACAAACCAGTCATCAATGACCTGCCTAAGTTCCCAGAGGTGAAACGCGACTTTGCGCTCTTAATAGATAAGTCGGTGAAGTTCGCCGATTTGGCCAAAGCCGCATTGGCAGCAGAGAAGAAGCTATTGAAGGCAGTCAACCTCTTCGATGTCTATGAGGGAAAGAACCTTGAGGCAGGCAAGAAGAGTTATGCATTGTCATTCATTCTTCAAGATGCGGAGAATACCCTCAAGGATAAGCAAATTGAGGCCATCATGGCGAAGCTGCTCAAGACCTTCGAGGAGAAATTCGGAGCCAAACTGCGTTGATGACTTACGAAGACTACATAACAGAACAACAAACTGCATTCTCCGAAGAACATTCGGAGAATTGCTGTTTTCTTGAAAACCAAGCTGAAGGCGTATTTGTACGAGGACATTGATGAATACAACAAGCCACATAGCAGTCTTTGCCTCAGGCACTGGCACTACCCTGCAAACACTGATTGATGAGCAGCTGCAGCACGGGTATCATGTAGCATTGGTCGTGGCCAATCGCGATTGCTCTGCCCTTGCGCGTGCGCAAAACGCCCATATTCCTACCCTGCTATCCAAGGACTGGACAGAGATTGACCAAACGCTCACGCAACACGATATACAGTTGGTGGTACTGGCAGGTTTCTTGGCAATTATCCCCGAATGGATATGCCACAAGTGGGAGGAGCGCATCATCAATATCCACCCTTCGCTGCTGCCCAAACACGGCGGCAAAGGTATGTACGGCATACGCGTGCAAGAAGCGGTATTGGAAGCGGGGGACACAACAGCAGGTTGCACAGTCCATTATGTGAGCGCAGAGGTGGACGGCGGTAGCATCATCGCACAAACCACCGTTCCTGTACTGCCAAACGATACCCCCGATACGCTATCACAACGCGTACAACAAGCGGAGAAACTACTCCTGCCACGCACCATTGCAACGATACTACACAATATTACACAACACTAAACAATACTACACCACACTATACAATGCTTAATAACGCTGAACAACAAGAAATCTTGCGTCGCCGCACCTTTGCGATCATCTCGCACCCGGATGCGGGTAAAACGACGCTCACCGAGAAACTCCTGCTCTACGGAGGTGCTATCCACGTGGCGGGAGCCGTAAAAAGCAATAAAATTCGCAAAACTGCCACCTCCGACTGGATGGAGATCGAGAAGCAGCGCGGCATCTCCGTAGCTACTTCCGTGATGGGTTTTGACTACAACAACTACCATATCAATATCCTCGACACCCCTGGTCACCAGGACTTTGCTGAGGACACCTTCCGCACCCTGACGGCTGTAGATTCAGTAGTCATCGTTATTGACTCCGCCAAAGGTGTGGAGACACAGACCCGTCGCCTCATGCAAGTCTGCCGTATGCGCAAGACCCCTGTGATGGTCTTCGTCAATAAGATGGACCGTGAGGGTAAAGACCCATTTGATTTGATGGACGAGGTAGAGAGCGAACTCGGCATCCATGTGCGCCCACTCTCTTGGCCAATCAACAGCGGCGAGCGATTCAAGGGCGTGTATAATATCTTCCAATCGACCCTCGACCTCTATACCCCAAACAAGACGCAAGTCACTGAGTCATTGCGTTTTGACGACGTCAACGACCCACAGATTGCCGAGCTCGTTGGCGAACAAGATGCGCTCAAACTCCAAGAGGATCTGGAGATGATTGAGGGTGTGTATAATCCTTTCTCTCGCGAGGATTACCTCGCAGGCGACCTGGCTCCTGTATTCTTTGGCTCAGCGTTGAACACCTTTGGTGTCAAGGAACTCCTTGAGTGCTTCGTGCAGATTGCTCCATCGCCACGTCCTGTGGAGGCGGTAGAGCGTAAAGTAGAACCAATGGAAGATGGATTTACCGCATTCTGTTTCAAGATCCACGCCAACATGGACCCTAACCACCGCTCTTGTATCGCATTCTTCAAGATTTGTAGCGGTAAGTTCGTGCGCAACACCTATTATAAACACGTGCGCGAGAACCGCCAGATGCGTTTCTCAGCGCCTACCTGCTTCATGGCGCAGCGCAAAGAGACCGTGGACGAAGCTTTTGCAGGCGATATAGTAGGTCTTCCAGATACAGGCAATTTCAAGATTGGTGACACCCTCACCGCAGGCGAGAACCTCCACTTCAAGGGTTTGCCATCCTTCTCGCCTGAGATGTTTAAGTATATCGAGAATGCCGACCCAATGAAGCAAAAGCAGCTTGACAAGGGCGTTAGCCAACTCATGGACGAAGGTGTAGCACAGCTGTTTATCAGCCAGTTCAATGGCCGCAAGATTGTCGGCACGGTAGGACAATTGCAGTTTGAAGTTATCCAACACCGCTTGGAGCATGAGTACCAAGCCAAATGCCGTTGGGAGCCATTGCAAATGTTCAAGGCCTGCTGGATAGAGTCCGATAACGAACAAGAATTGGAGATGTTCAAGAAACGCAAAGCCCAGTATATGGCGAAGGACAAAGAGGGTCGCGATGTCTTTATGGCAGATAGCGGCTACGTCCTCCAAATGGCGCAGAACGACTACAAGAATATCAAGTTCCATTTCACCAGCGAATTTTAAACTTCGCAGTTGAAAGAGTTTTAGTCGCAGCGTAGCTGCTGTTCTAAAGGTTGGCTACCATCGACTAATCAACCCTTACAACCCTTAAAACTTTTAAACTTTTAAAACTTTTAAAACATACAGAATATGAAGAACATCAAACTTCGACTAACCGTCATGAACTTCCTCGAATTTGCCGTTTGGGGAGCGTATTTAACATCTATGGGTACCTACCTTGCTACGCACGGTATGGCTACCAATATCGGCTGGTTCTATTCCATCCAAGGTATCGTGAGCCTCTTTATGCCTGCGTTGATGGGTATCGTGGCTGACCGCTGGATTCCAGCAGAGAAGGCATTGAGTCTTTGCCACGCACTCGCAGGTACCTTTATGATTGCTACAGGCGCCTACGGACTTATGGCAGGCGACGGCGTTGTTTTCTCTACCCTCTTCTCGCTCTACACCGCTTCGGTGGCATTCTTCATGCCTACCCTTGCGCTCAGCAATTCGGTAGCTTATACCGCATTGACACAAGCCAACCTCGACACCGTAAAGGCATTCCCACCTATCCGCGTACTCGGTACCGTGGGCTTCATCGTTACGATGTGGATTGTGGACTTATGCGGCTTCCAAGCCACTCCTAAGCAATTCATCGTCAGCGGTGCGCTCAGTATTATTCTCGCCATCTACTCCCTCACTTTGCCTAAGTGCCCAGTGAAGGGTCATGTGGAGAATAAGTCGCTCGTGGAGGCACTCGGATTGGAGTCATTCGCTTTGTTCAAACAAAAGAAGATGGCAGTATTCTTCATCTTCTCTATGTTGCTCGGTATGTGCTTGCAAATCACCAACGGCTATGCTAACCCATTCATTACCAGCTTCGGAGCGATTGAGAAGTTCGCTGATACTTTTGGCGTACAACACGCTAATATCTTGATCTCTATCTCACAAATCTGCGAGGCATTGTGTATCTTGTTTATCCCATTCTTCTTGAAGAAGTTTGGTATCAAGTCGGTGATGCTGATGGCTATGTTGGCATGGGTATTGCGTTTCGGTTTCTTCGGCGCAGGTAATCCTGGTATGCCAGGCGTGATCTTGTTCGTATTGAGTTGTATTGTCTATGGCTTTGCATTCGACTTCTTCAATATCTCTGGTTCGTTGTATGTAGATCAAGAGACCGACCCAAGCCAACGCTCCAGCGCACAAGGTCTGTTTGTGATGATGACCAACGGATTTGGTGCTACTATCGGCACTTTGGCAGCGCAAGCTATTGTGAACCACTTCGTGAACGCCGAGGCTGTGATTGCACAAGGTCCAATGGCTATCTGGCAGGGCTGGCAAACCAGCTGGTATATCTTCGCTGGCTTCGCCTTGGTAGTGGCTTTGGCATTCTGGGTAATCTTCCCTAAAACCCCAGTGAAGAAAGACTAATCGACGGCAGTCAAAAGATCTTAATACACTTATACTCATCAATCGCCATTTGTGTTTTCGCACAAGTGGCGATTGTTTTATAAGTTGTCATACATAGTTTATAACTCAAAAAAGTACTTTTATTAAGATTTACCTCTCTCGTTGCTTCCCTGTTGCTCCCATGTTAGTAACCAAGGATGAACCAAAGACGAACCTAGGAACGACCTAAGAACTCCAAAACTCAAAAAAGTACTTTTGTTAAGATTGCCATCTCTTTTCCTTCTCTTATACTTTGCCTAATTCCACCGAGAGGACACCGACCGACGACCGAGAGAACTCCGCATCAACTCCTCGTGACCAAAAGTGCGTTTTATTAATATCGCCTTCCTAAAAAGGTTGACTAAAATCCTAGTAAAGTTTACTCCATTCCTAAAAAAAGTTGACATTATGCACTTCGCGTTCATCATTGAATGCGTTTACCTGCGCCACCTTTGTCCATTACCTCCGAATCCCATTCGGGCAAATCCTTGGCTTTTTTATCTGCTCTTTCAACTTTCCCCTAAAACATTTGCATTGCAAAAATATTACCACCTTTGCACACAAAATCGCTTTCCAAATAATAAAAAAAATACAATTTGGAAAGCAAAAACTTCCCCAATGGCTAACTAAGTGAGTTTTTAGATTAGGAAAAATATTAAAATATTTGCATAATTACTAAAAATATTGTACCTTTGCAGCTGCAAAGGTTGAAATAACTCTTCCTTTTGTTTAACGACAATCACTATGACAACTTTAACACAAGAACAAAAAGAGGCTCAAATGGCGAGCATGAAGTCGTTTGATGAGGAGATGCCTTCAGTTGGTATCTTTTGGTACGATG
>JAFYWK010000003.1 GCA_017558065.1 Paludibacteraceae bacterium | reverse complement strand
TGGTTATAGCGCTGAGGTCCCACCCCTTCCCATTCCGAACAGGGTCGTTAAGCTCAGCAACGCCGATGGTACTGCGTTTGTGGGAGAGTAGGTAGCCGCCATTTTCAGAACCTCGAAGAGAAATCTTCGGGGTTCTTTGTTTATATGGTGAATTCTACAGGCTGCTTACAGCCGATCTACAGGGCTTTAGCCCGATCTTCAGACCCGCAAGGGGCGATCTTCAGGCCGCAGGCAATCTCTCACCTCTCACCTTTCACCTAAATTTGTATATATCAAAAAAAAGTAGTACCTTTGCAGAAAAATTATGCGATATGCGTTGGCGTGAATTATTTATAGCATTTCTATTTCTATTCTCTTTGCCTAATATGGCAGAAGAGCAACAAATGGTGGAGAAGAAGTCGCTCTTCTCTTGGTCGGCAAATGCCACAGTAACAAGCAATTATATATGGCGTGGTTTATATGTTGGAGGTCCAAGTCTGCAAGTGGATGCCACGGTCGCTTATGCGGGCTTTTTTGCCAATATGTGGTGGAATGTGGGTGCCGACGATTGGACATTCACAGGTTTTAAACCCGAGGTGGATGTGATGCTTGGTTTTAGTCGTTGGGGATTGAATTTCAATTACCTGCATTGTTTTTATTTTGATCACTATCCAGATGGTACACCTTCTCGCTTTTTTGATTTCCGCAACCACCCTCGAGGTGGAGGTGGTACGACGGGCGAATGGCGCATGTCCTATCGCGTGAGCGATAAGATTCCGCTAAGTTGTTTGGTGGCATTCCGCACCTTTGGTCGTGATGGATATATGGTAGATGGCGAATTACGACGTGCTTATTCCACGTATATTGAGTTGGGCTATGATTTTGACTTGGGTGCGAACTGGTGGTTAGCAACGCGTTTGGGTATAACACCTGCTAAGAGTTTGTACACTGGTTACCAAGGCGATTTTGCAGTAACGCTTGTCGGACTAAAATTGAGTAAGTCATGGACCATATCGCATGGAATAGTGTCGGCTTTTGCACACGTGATGCTGCAACCATGGCAAGTAAATAAGGATAATCTGATAAAACCAATCATGGAAGCTGGCAATCAAAAACTGAATGTGGCAGTCGGCTGTAGTTATGGAATATAATCTTACTGAAGGCGTTGCTACAATCCATACAAATATAAAAAAAAGTGAGATGGTGTCTCTGATCACCATCTCACTTTTTACTTCGCCTTTAGCCTATCGCCTCTCGCCTTTTACCTCTCAAAAAATATCTTCAATCTCTAACGTTGGGATATGGTTGTTTTCTGGCAATTGTGTCTCTTGTTGCGCATCTTCCATTTGTGCGGAAGGATTGCGGTATTCAGCGGGACGATACACTACTTGGATATTCTCTGCAATAATCTCTGTCTTGCGGCGAACTTGTCCGTCTTTTTCCCATGTGCGGGTTTGCAGTTTGCCCTCTACATAGAGTTTCATGCCTTTGCGTACATATTTCTCTGCCCATTCAGCCAGATTGCGCCAAAGAACGATAGGGTGCCACTCTGTGCGGTCAGGTACTTGGGTGCCGTTTTGCATGGTGTATCCACGCTCGGTGGTGGCAAGATTGAAATTGGCAATAGCTGTGCCACGCTCTAAATAACGAACTTCTGGGTCACTACCCACATTGCCTACTAAAATAACTTTGTTTACGGATGACATACTCGATTTTGTTTTAAGTGTTCTAAAAGTTTTAAACGTTTTAATGGTTTTGTGTAAAATTCTCTGCAAAATTACAAAAAACTTTTGTACAATCCAAAAAAAAGTAGTAATTTTGCAAACAAATAAAGAAAAATTATGAAACTTATCAATTTACGATTTGCTTTTGTAGCAATTTTGGCATGTATAATGCTTTCTCCGCTTAGTGCGCAGTCCGAAGAAATGATACTTCGTTGTGTGGCATTCTATAACTTAGAGAACGTCTTTGACACCATTCACGATGAGGGTAAAAACGACTATGAGTATCTGCCTGACGGAGGTATGAAGTGGACTAAATTCAAGTATGAGCAGAAGATTCAGAACATGGCATATGCCATTGCTCAACTGGGTACCGATGAGGATCCACGTGGCGCAGCCTGTGTGGGCGTATCAGAGGTGGAGAATATAGGTTGCTTGCATGACCTCTGCCGTGAACTGAAAGAGAAACATAATCGCAATTATGTGCCTATCCTCTTGGAGGGTCCTGACCGTCGTGGTATAGATGTGGGTTTCTTGTATAACCCCGATATGTTCAAACCTGTAGGGCAACCTAAAGGATATGAACTGAAGGCGCATTATGCAGACGGTGGTGTAGTGCGTAGTCGTTTGCAATTATGGGTGTCAGGTTATATGTTGGACGACAATCGCAAGATTGTGATGGATAAGATTCATATCAGTGTTAATCACTGGCCTAGTCGTTCGGGTGGCGAGGAGAGTAGCCGTGCTACACGTGATACAGCAGCTATGTTGGTGAAGCATGTGGCGGATAGTATCTATATGAGAGAACCTCGTGCCAAGATTATTGTGATGGGAGACTTGAATGATGACCCATTCAATAATAGTTGTGCGGTGATTATTGGTGCAAAGAAAACGCGTGAGGAAGTTAAGCCACAAGGGTTCTTCAATACTATGTGGCAAAAGCTGGACCGTGGCGTGGGCAGTTTGGCATATCAGGGCAGTTGGAACTTGTTTGACCAAATTATGATTTCAGAGCCGCTGATGAATGCAAAGGTGGAAGACGGCAAGTGGGTATATTGGAAGTCGCAGATCTTCAACAAACCATTCTTGACCGTGCAAGAGGGAAAGGATAAGGGTACTCCATTCCGTACTGTGAAGAGTGGCGTATGGCAAAATGGCTATGCAGACCACTATCCTACGATGATTTATTTGATAAAGAAGAAATAGGTTGAAGGTTAGAGGTTAAAGGTAAGATAATATGGAACAAGGTAATTTGAGAAAAACAACAGTAGTGCGTATGCGTAATTACGGACGCATCGTGCAAGATATGGTGCAATTGGCTGTAGAGGAGTTGGACGCAGAGAAGCGACAATCCATGATTGTATATATAGCTCAATGCATGCGTCAGAAGAATGCCATCTGGAATCGTGAGCAAGAGTCTGGTATAGAGCGACTAAAAGATGATATCAGCGTGCTATCGCGCGGGGCGTTAGATTGCAATTTCCCTGAGTTTGAGGAGATGATGAAGCGATTGGCACTACGTCCGATGCCAACTCCTGATCGTCAGATGATTCAGAAGAAAAAGAAAAAATAAATATGATGAAAAATCTAGTTCTTTTGTTGGGCATAGCACTATCTGTTGGTAATGCTATTGCCCAACAAGCGTATAATGTGCGTACTCCTTTTGACCCTGCTACGGTCAAAATGGAGGAGAGTTTACGTGGCGAAGTGTTGAAACTCACGCTTAATGATTCGCATATCTACCCTGGTACGGAGCGCGAGCTTCTGGTGTATGTGCCTCAGCAATATACAGGCGATGTGCCTGCATGCTTGTTGGTATGCATGGACGGCATCCTCTATGATGCCACCACGGTAATGGATAATTTGATTGCCTCGGGCGAGATGCCAGTGACGATAGGTGTCTTTGTTAACCCCGGTGTGGTGTATGATGAGGAGGGCGAGGTGGTGCGCTATAATCGCTGCAAGGAGTTTGACTCAACGGATGACCTCTTTGTGCAGTTCCTTGAACAGGAGGTTCTGGCTAAGGTGGAGGGTATGCAGACGCTAAGCGGAAAGACCATTATGCTTTCTAACGATGCTAATGACCGCGCCATCACGGGCGCCAGTAGCGGTGGTATAGCTGCGTTTACTGCGGCATGGAATAGACCCGATTTATTTAGCCGCGTATATACTACGGTGGGCACCTTCGTGGCTATGCGCGGTGGACATGAGTATCCCGCTATTGTGCGCAAGACCGAACCCAAACCGCTGCGCATCTATATGCAGGACGGTTGGTACGATGTGTGGAATCCTATTTTTGGCGAATGGTTTGAATATAACCTGCTGATGGAGTCAGCATTTAATTTTGCGGGCTATGAAGTCTTCCATAAATGGGATAGAGGCAATCATAGCATCAAGTACGGCACATTGGCTTTCCCTGATGCTATGCGTTGGTTGTGGAAGGGCTACCCTGCGCGTGTGCAAAAGGGTTGGTCAAACAATGGTATGCTGAAGGAGATTTTGATTGAAGGAGAGGATTGGCAAGAGTTGGTATTGCCTGTTGAATTAGACAGCCAGGATATATTTGCCACGGCAGATAGTTCGGTGGTGTTTGCTTTGCGTTCACATATATATAAGGTGTCAGTAGATGGAAAATGTGAGCAAGTAGGTCAACTGAAGAGTGGTGAGAGATTAATGGGAAATAAGTTGACAGCACGCGGAAGTACATTGTATAAAAATGGTGTAAAAGTAGCAGATGGCTTGTCTGGATTGCAAGCGGTTCATGAATTGGAGGGCGACAAATTCCTCGCTTTGTGTAATGACCGTGCGAAGTGCCAGGACAATGTGTGGGTCATCAGTACAGGTGAGCGTACTATGGCGATAGCACCTGATTATCGTTTTTGTGTAACAGCCGAGCAGAACACCCACCATTTGATTAGTACGATTATCAGCCAGCAGGGCGAAATGAAGTATAGCGAATCATTCTATTATCTGCACGATCTAAGCAATGGCGTGTCGCAACCCACAGGTAATATGGCATTTGATACGAATGGCAATCTATACGTTGCTACACCAATGGGCGTGCAGGTGGCAGACCATAACGGTAGAGTACGAGTGATTTTGTCTTTGCCTGCGGGTAGCGTACACTCGTTAGCATTTAGTGGTCGTTATCTATACGTGCAATGTGGTGATAGACTATTCATCCGCAAGATGAAGGCAGAGGGACATTTGCCTCTGAAAGGCAAGGTAGCGTATAAGTCGCAGGGGCAAGGGTAGGATGCACCTTTGTTTGAGAAATCGCTTCACTACTATTAAATATTTTGAGAAATGCGTATAGGAGTATTTTCAATATTGGTCATAGTGCTGTTGAATATAGCATCGTGTGGCAGATGGCACAAGGTGGATGCGGTCATTGCGATGGCGGATAGCATC
The DNA here is from genome assembly GCA_017558065.1 of Paludibacteraceae bacterium. Classification (GTDB taxonomy): domain Bacteria; phylum Bacteroidota; class Bacteroidia; order Bacteroidales; family Paludibacteraceae; genus Colicola. The sequence goes on along the minus strand of JAFYWK010000003.1, from coordinate 24,585 downwards.
GACCAGAATCATCATGTGATATATGATGATACGGTGGCACTGCGCAATGTGATTCATACATTGAACAATCCCTTGGGTAGAACCTTCAAACGTAGTACACTGGGTAAGGCGTTCTATTACATGGGGCGCAACTTGGAGGATGATTATAGTCAAGTGACACGTGCAGCGGAGTGCTACGTGGCAGCCGACTGGCTGAAGATTGACGACCCAATCTACCGAGGAAGAGTCAATTCGTGCATGGGCAGAATCTGTGGAAATTACAATAAGGATAGTTTATCGCTATTGTTTTATGAACGGGCATTGGAGCATTTTGCATTATGCGATGATACAATATATTATGCGAGGGGTTTGCTGAATGTGGGGAAATTGTTGGGGGCATTACATCAATTTGAGGAGGCGGATAGTATATTGCGCTTAGCAGCAAAATATGATTTTACGGATGCTTATCGTTATTCTGTTAACGATGCTTTTGCCCATCATTTTTATCGCTTAAAAACCTCTACTTCGATAGACTCTATTATATATTATTTGCAACAGACCCCTATAGAAGATTCATGGCGCGCGTGCACATTAGCTAGTGCATTTTATGAAACAGGGCAGATGGATTCAGCAGTATTTTATGCCCAAAAAGTAATACAGGAATATAACGGAGTGCCAGGGAATAATGTCGGAGCCTATTATATTTTACATAAGTATGCTATTTTGAATAACGATATTATAGTAGCAGATAGCATTGCTGCTTTGCGTATGGATGAGAAGCGCAAAGCAGAAGTAAAAAAGGTGGACTCTCTGGATGGTATACAAGTCTTTGAGGAGTATTTGGCATATTACGAGATATATCGTTGGCGAGTGTTGCTATATTGTTTAGCAGGATTGTTGGCTATTTCGGTAGTGGTAGTGCTATTGTGGTACTGGCAGAGAGCCAAAAAGGAGGTGCATGCGCAAGCAGAAGCAGTACAGCAAGCCGAAATGGAATACCATCAAACCTTGGAGGAACAACGCCACCAACGCATGGAAGCACTCATGCAACATGTAAAGCATTTCCATGCGCGCTATCCGAAACCGAATAAAGAATGGAGCAACTATGAAAAAATGCGCACTGAACTGAATCAGTCATTGCTCTGTTTATTGGATAAGTTGGCAGAGAGAAAACTATCCGAAAAAGAAATCCGTTTGTGTATATATTGTCTGCTTTACCACGATGTGAGTACAAAAGTATTAGCAGAATATATGATTTATTCGGCTGTAGGTATTCGCACATTCAAGCAGCGTACTGCCCAAAAATTAGGCACCACCGCTGCAAATTTATACGATTTTTTGGTAGGTTTGGCTGTGTCTGATTGAGTAAATTAGTCCGATTTTAGCATTTGTGCGCAGGGTAAACTTGCAATCGCTTGATAATTAAGCGATTGCAAGTTTTGTTTTGTGCGCTATATTTTTTGTGCACATGCCGAAAAGGCAGTACCTTTGCACCGCAATTCAAGAAAGTAGGTTGCTGAATGTGCTATTAACAATCAAAAAAATAAATGTATGAAAAAGCTACTAATTTTCGCATTGTGTTTACTAGGTATATGCAATGCACGCGCCGAAATGATGACGGCTCAAGAAATCATCTTAACAGAAACGGCTACTATGCAACCATGGGATAATCAAGATGACGATAAAATTGTGCTTCCGCATGACGGAAATAGTGTTCGTGCTTTTATCCAAGAAAATGAGCTGTATATAAGTTCGGATATGGATGCACCCGCGTATGTGGAAGTAATTGATAATGAGACAGGCGATGTGGTTTCTGAAGAAGAATTTGTAGGCGAGACCACTATGTATATCCCACAAGAGGGAGATTATGAGTTGTATATCTATACTGAATCAGGAATAGTAATGGCTGGTGAGTTTAGCGTAGAATAAACTTCATACAGACAACCCAACAATACTTTTACGTTAGAGTCGTCAGTCATTACTTTTTAGTAAACTTAATTTATTAATTTCTTAAAAATTACAATTATGAAAAAAAATTTTTTTATTGCAATTTCTGTAGTTAGTGTTTTTGCTATGGGAATGTTGATGGTGGCATGTACATCAAAATCAAACAGTCTTAATCTGAATGAAGATGTTGCTTTTGAGGAGAGTGTACAACAGGTCAAAGAAACTTCTTCTGACGAATGGGAGGCGTTCTATGCAGCAGTAGATGAACTGAATTCGAAGTATTTTCCTAAAAATGTATTTGCGAAATATGTTGTAGCAAGTAGTAACGATACAACGGCGCATGAACGTGAAGTATGGGAAATAGTTCAGGTAGATGCTCTTGCAGCAGCTGCTGCATTTTTTGGAGGTTCTACATGGCAAGAAAGAATTGTCTCCGCAGTAGTTAATGGAGCTGTAGCGTCTTATTTGAAAAGCCAAGAAAGTGATTGCCAAGTAGCAACAAGACCACGAGGATTAATAGACGAACTTGACCATTCTTCTGTGGGTGTAGTTGTCGCTCAACAACACAATGTTATACTTTATCAACTAATGAGACATAATTTCGATGGTAATGGCTTAACCCGTAAAGAAATTATGACCGAATTTGTTCAAACATATGAGCAATTATACTCCCCGATTGATAATACTTTCAAACGTGCATTAATCAATGGTTCTTTGAAAATGCCGATACTAAATACAAATGTAGAACAAGCTAATCATCAATTTCAAATTGCCGCTTCTCATATGCTTATCGGAGGATTGCACGATTATACTGAAGAATATCTCTCAGTTGTAGAACGTACTATTTCAAATGAGGAAGACAGGGTGTCGATGCAAATTTACGCAAGTCAAACATATTATAGTACCGCATTGTGGATGGTGCGATAATTCATATGGCAGAATTCTTTAAAAACCAAAGGGGTATTTTTCTGGGTATTCCAGTGGCATATTTGTTCCTTTCACTTTGCCCACAAGATTGGTTATGGACAAATGCGCTGTTTGTACTCATCGCACTGGTAAGTATTTTAATGCTATATCTTAAAATACGCCGAAAAAAAGAAGTAGGCTTATTTGATATTTTAGGTACTATAATGCCTGTATTATTTAGTATGTGCGTAAATCTAACCATAGTTTTAGAAACAGCATTATATATATATTGGATACTATTGTTAGTTAGCATGATAATTTGTATGTGTACGTGCAAAGAAGAAGATACCAAGTCTATTGCCCTATTGCATGTGATGTATATGACAAGTTGCGCGTTAGCAGTTCCTGTATGGTTGACAATCAAATAACAAATGACCACTTCTATTTAAGATTAACCACAAAGGACTACAAAAAAGTAGTCTTTTGTGGAAATCTTGTAGTAAAAAGAAATTCTGGATGTCTAATAAAGTAAATGAAACAATCATTGATACGAATTAAAACTTATTTAGTATGAAAAAATCATTTGTAGTATTTTCCTTGATTGGCTTAGTAGCAATAGGGATGTGTTTTAACTCTTGCAGTAAAGAAACAAAACCAACGTACAGTTATGAAGAGGGTTGGGAGATGTTTGACACGGAAGTAGCAAAACTGAATCAAAAGTACGACCAGTTATTGCAAGACAGTACACAATCAGCAGAGACAAATGTTGAGGCAGATATTAAATTGCGTTGTAAATATAAAGGCGCAAATAGTGGGAAATTGATGTATAGTGTATTAAAACGCGTGTTCAATGCAGAGTTTTTGGCTCAGGCAGAGGGTATGTCGCAAGATGAGTTGAAACAGGGTGTGATGGCAGAGACGGAGAAACTGACAGGACCATTAGACGAACAATTGAAGACGCAAATCATGCAAGCAGACTTGGATGAGTTGAAAAAGACAAAGCTGACAGATCAGTATGAGAAAGTGCTTGATGATTTTATGAAATACGGAATGAAACTCAGTGTTAGCGAGATGCGAGACTATACCGAGGAGTATATGAAGTTAATCAACACTATTCTGACCGAGAAAGAGGAGAGAATGATATTTACTATGCAATGCAGTATGCAGTATTATATCTGTGCCTTTTGGAATACCGAGGGAGCAAAACTATAATTGCGTAGGAGATAGAATCAAAAAGACTGCCAAATTACTTGGCAGTCTTTTTTGATTGGATATCGGTTATTGGATATCGCGAAATTAATCCTCGTCCTTTTGAGTTGCTTCGTATTCCTTAATGAGTTTGTCTTGTACATCGCCTGGAACGAGTTCGTAGCTCTTGAACTTCATGGTGAAGGTAGCACGACCACCCGTGAGACTTGATAATGTAGTAGAGTAAGAACTCATCTCCTTCAAAGGAACCAATGCCTTCAAAGTGGTGAAGTTCTTCTCGGTCTCCATACCGAGCACCATACCACGGCGACCGTTGATGTCAGACATTACATCACCCATGATCTCGCTTGGTACGAATACCTCAACCTCGTAGATAGGCTCCAAGAGTTTTGGATTCGCGTTGCGGAATGCCTCTGCGAAGGCGTTGCGACCAGCCAAACGGAAGGAGATTTCGTTGGAATCTACTGGGTGCATCTTACCATCATAGATAATCACGCGTACGTCGCGAGCGTAAGAACCTGTCAAAGGACCTTGCTCGATACGATCCATCAAGCCCTTCAAGATAGCAGGGATAAAGCGTGCATCGATAGCACCACCCACGATAGAGTTAATGAGCACGAGTTTGCCGCCCCACTCGAGTGGAATCTCTTGGGTATCACGAACAGAGATGCGGTACTCTTGGTTGCCGAACTTATAAACCTCTTTTACTGGCTCGCCCTCTACGTATGGCTCTACGATGAGGTGTACCTCGCCGAATTGACCAGAACCACCAGATTGTTTCTTATGACGATAGTCAGCACGAGCAGACTTGGTGATAGTCTCGCGATAAGGAATCTTAGGCTCCTCGTATTGAACCATCATCTTATCGTTGTTCTCCAGACGCCATTTGAGTGTGCGGAGGTGGAACTCACCTTGACCTGAAACGATCACTTGTTTCAATTCCTTAGATTGCTCTACAACCCAAGTAGCATCCTCTTCGTGCATACGGGTGAGGAGTGCAGAGAGTTTCTCTGAGTCAGCCTCGTTAACTGGCTTGATAGCACGGCGGTATTTAGGATCTGGATAAGAGATAGCAGGATATTGGTTTTCGCAATCTTTTGCGTTGAGGGTGTTACCCGTGCGAGTATCTTTGAGTTTTACAGTAGCAGCGATGTCACCAGCAGATACTTCCTCTACAGGAACGCGGATGTTACCAGCCACAGAATAGAGTTGAGAGATACGCTCTTTGGTGCCACGATCCACGTTCAATACGTCATCACCTGGCTTGAGGGTACCTTGCATCACCTTGAAGTAGTTGACCTCACCGATGTGTGGCTCAACCGATGTCTTGAAGATGAATGCAGATGTAGGAGCAGTAGCCACAGGAGCCACTTCTTCTGCGTTGATAGTCAATGGTTTTGGGGCGTCTGCTACGGAAGGAGTCATCTCGCCAAGGAAGCCCATGAGGCGGCGGATACCCATGTCTTTGAGACCGCTGGTGCAGATAACAGGGTACATGCTACCCTCTGCAAATACGGTTTGCAGACCGCGCATGAGTTCTTCGTCAGAGAGTGTGCCTTGCTCGAAGTATTTGTCCATGATAGTCTCATCGGACTCAGCAGCCCACTCGAGGAGTTGAGCGCGAATCTCTTCTACAGTAGCTTTCTCGCTCTCTGGGATATCTTTAGCTTCAGGCGCACCACCTTCTGCTTTCCAAACGAGCATTTTGCCTTGGAGTACATCGATGGCAGCGTTGAAGTCCTTGCCTGCGTTGATAGGATATTGGAAGAGGGTACATTTGTTGCCAAACACCTCTTTTAGTTCGTTGAAGGTACGCTCGAAGTCAGCGTTCTCGTGATCGCACTTGTTGATAACGAAAGCGATAGGTTTCTTGGCTTTCTCAGCGCGACGGAAGTTGTTTTGTGTGCCCACCTCTACGCCACCGTTAGCGGTGAGGGTGATGATAGCGGTGTCAGACACGTGGAGTGCGGTGATAGCACCACCACAGAAGTCGTCTGAACCTGGGCAGTCGATGATATTGAGTTTTTTGTTGTTGAACTCGATGTTGCAAACTGAAGAAAAGACTGAATAGCCGTATTCTTTTTCTACTGGAAAATAGTCGCAGACGGTAGATTGTGTTTCAACGGTTCCGCGACGCTTAATGACCCCGCACTCAAAGAGCATGGATTCCATGAGGGTAGTCTTACCCGAGCCACTGCCACCCATGAGGGCAATGTTCTTAATCTCGTTAGCTTGATAAACTTTAGCCATAACGTGTTTAGTTTTAGATGTTAAGTATATGTTTTTTCGGTATTTCTGATATCTTTATCGCCCACCGCAATGGTGTTCTATATTGGCGTATAACAGATATTGCTTGCAAAGGTACGGAAAAAAAATTATATATGCAAGAGATTAGGTGAAAAAGTGTAATTTTTTGTTTGAGTATCTTATAGTGAAAGTTGCAGAATAACCTATAAATCACCTAAGAATCACCTAAGAATCACCTAAGATTACTCGCTGAAATACCTAACAATACATAGGGATAAAAAATGAAAATAGAGGGGTTAGAGGTGCAAGTGGCGGAGAGCGTCTTCCTCTTTGGCGGTCATTTGTGCTTTGGTTTCAGGGGTTTTGTCTGCCTGGCCTGTGAGATGCAACAAGCCGTGGATAATGATACGGTGCAGTTCGTGAAGAAATGGTGCGCCCACCTGTTCGGCGTTGGTGGTTACCGTATCAAGAGAAATATAAATATCACCATTCACACGCGTGCGCGTGGTATAATCAAAGGTGATGACATCCGTATAATAGTCGTGCTGAAGGAACTCGCGGTTCACTGCCAAAATCTTATCGTCGTCACAGAAGATATAATTCAACTCACCCACGGAGAAACCGTATTGGGCTGCCACCGCACGAATCCAACGCTCTACTACGGAGTAGTCAAGCGAAGGCATTTCTATATTTTCAGATGAAAAATGAATCATATTTGGTTGGTAGTTGAAAGTGTATAGTTGAAAGGCACGGATTTATCCAAAGAAGATATTGGCGATAATAAAGGCGGCAATGGTGCCAATGAGGTCACAGAAGAGGCAGCAGCCTACCGTGTGGCGGGTGTCCTTGATGCCTACACTACCGAAATACACGGCGATAATATAGAACGTCGTATCTGTAGTGCCCTGCAAGACGCAACACAAGCGACCTACCAACGAGTCGGCTCCGTGCGTAGCCATCGCCTCAATCATCATACCACGAGCTCCACTACCCGAAAGCGGTTTCATCAATGCCGTAGGCACAGCACCTGCCATGTCGGGATTGATGCCCATCCATGCAAACAGATTAGCAATGCCCCTCTCCAGCAAGTCCATCGCTCCGCTGGCGCGGAACATGCCTACAGCCACAAGAATAGCAATCAAATAAGGAATGATACCAATAGCCGTTTGGAATCCGCCTTTGGCTCCGTCGATAAACGCCTCATATACATTGACTTTGCGGACAGTAGCTTGGATAATAAACCAACAAATAACACCGAGCAACATAACGGCAGCCACGAGTGCGGAAACGGTGTTGAGCGTGGCTTCGGGCAGATGGCGTGCGGCGAACAGCATGCCGACCATTAGGGCGGTGAGGGTGAGGATAGTGCCGATGATGACCTTGTTCCAAATCTTAATCTTCTGTACAAAGCAGACTGCTAACATACCCGCAAGGGTGGAGAAGTAAGTAGCCATCATGAGTGGCAGGAAGACATCGGCGGGGTTGGCTGCACCCATCTGTGCGCGGTATGCCATGATGGTGGTAGGTATAATAGTCAGTCCGCTGGCACCAAGCACAATGAACATAATCATGGCGTTGCTGGCTTTGGTCTTGTCGGCATTGATTTCCTGCAACTGGTTCATAGCCTTGAGCCCGATAGGTGTGGCAGCATTGTCCAAGCCCAGCATGTTGGAGGCAATGTTCATAAACATCGTGCCAAAGACAGGGTGCTTGGGCGGAAGCTCTGGAAAAATACGGCGGAAGAAAGGTGCTACGCCGCGCGAGAGGGTATTCACCACGCCACCTTGCTGGCCGATGTTGAGAATACCCATCCACAAGGCAAGGATACCTGTCAAGCCGATGGAAATCTCAAAGCCGTTCTTGGCAGAAGAGAAGGTGGAATTGAGTATCTCGGTGAAAATTTCGCTGTGTCCAAACGCAAAAAACTGCACGCAACCCATGACGACTGCGAGCAAAATAAGTCCTATCCAAATATAGTTGAGCAACATATTGGGTGCAAAGGTACGATTTTTTTTTGATATATGCAAAAAAAGTTGTATCTTTGCAGCGGATTTTCGCGTTCGGTGATTAGAATGATGAAACTTAGTACTGCCATATACAGAGCATTATCATGGTTGCGGCACCAGCTGACCGCCCGAAATACGGGTGGACATGGCATACATTCGCCCTATCTGTTTGAGTGGGTGAGGATGGTGCTACATGATGAGAATGTGTATTATGCATGGGAGAAGATAGAAGAGGTGCGCACGAGAATGTTGGCAGATGAGCGCGAAGTGGAGTTTGTGGATTATGGAAGTGGTGGAAAACGGAAAAGTGAAAACGGAGATGGGAGAAAAGTGTGTGATATAGCGAAGTGGAGTTTGGCGAAGAAAAAATACGCGCAGATGATGGCACGGTTGGTGAATTGGTTGGGTACTTCGAAAAGTCTGAATATAGTGGAACTGGGCACAAGTCTGGGAGTGACTACAGTCTATTTAGCAGCGGTGGATAGCAGAAATAAAGTGGTGACATGCGAAGGATGTCCTGCTGTAGCGGCAATAGCCAAAGAGAATTGGAAGGCGTTAGGATTGAGCAATATAGAATGTGTGGTGGGAGAGATTACGGTTGACAGTTTACAGTTAACAGTTGACAGTTTAAGGAGGATAGATGTGGCGTTTATAGATGCTAATCATACGTACGCGGGTACGCGCGTATATTTTAATGTGTTGGCGGAAAAAATGCATGAGAAAAGTGTGATGATTGTGGACGATATTCACTACAACGAGGAGATGGAAAGAGCATGGCGAGAGATTTGTGAGGACGAGCGCGTGACCAGCACAATGGACTTGTATCAGATGGGATTGGTGTTTTTTGACAAGAATTATTGGCGAAAAAATTATAAAATACGGTTATGAAAATTTATACTAAAACAGGCGATAAAGGCAGAACTTCGCTTGCTACGGGGGCTCGCGTGCGCAAATCAGATAAGCGTTTGGAAGCTTATGGCACAGCAGATGAGTTGAATAGTTTTGTGGGATTATTGCGCGCAAAAGTGGCGCAGGAGGAGGGCGACTGGTGTGCAGCAACGGATGAGCAGTTGGGGTGGATCCAAAACCGACTGTTTGATGTGGGAGCCGTGTTGTCTGGGGCGGATATGCCATTTGCGGAAGAATCTGTTAATCAATTGGAAATGTGGATAGATGAGATGCAAGAGGATTTGCCCGAATTGCGTGAGTTTATTTTGCCAGGAGGAAGCGAAGCGGTGGCGCTTTGCCATGTGTGCCGCACGGTGGCGCGGCGCTTGGAACGCGGTGTTGTAGTATGGTGCGATGAGGAGGAAATGGATTTGCCAGAGCAGGTGGTTTGTTTCGTAAATAGGTTGAGTGATTATAGCTTTGTTTTGGCTCGTTGGGTAGGAAAAAAGCAAAAAATAGTACCTTTTGTATGGAAAAAGTAGCAAATTTTACGAAAAATTTGCATATATAAGAACTTTTTACTAATTTTGCACGCTTAATTTAGTAACAAGCGTTAATAGCGCTACGTTTTATTATGTATTGGACTTTAGAATTAGCTACAAAAATTGAAGATGCGCCATGGCCAGCAACCAAAGATGAGTTGTTGGACTATGCCAATCGTATAGGCGCTCCTTTGGAGGTGATAGAGAATCTTCAGGAGATTGAGGATGATGAGGAAATGTTCGAGTCAATCGAAGATATATGGCCTGATTATCCAACGAAAGATGACTTCTTTTTTGATGAAGAAGAGTATTAATTCGTGCGTAAAAAAGTAAGATAGCACTGTGAAACGATATATTGTATTACTTTGTGGTTTGTTGTGTGGCGTTGTGTTTGTTCGTGCGCAATTCGATCCGCAGATAGGACAATATATGTTTATGCGGTCAACTTATAATCCTGCGGCGGTAGGAGAAGGTGATTTGATGAGGGTGTATGGTAGTCATCGTATGCAGTTTACGGGCATTATGGATGCCCCGATGACAACGAACTTCTCTTTCTCATCACCATTTGTAATTGGAAAGACCAGCCATGCGGCGGGCGTACGATTCATGAACGATCGGTTTGGACTTTTTTCGAATCAGAGTTTTTATGCGGAGTATGCCTATCGTATAAAGTTGGGCAAGGGTTATTTGAGCGTGGGAGCAGATTTGGGTTTTATCAACCTAAGTTTTGCGGTGGATAGTGTGAATCTCAAAGATGTGGCGGATTTGGTGAAAGACCATGCTTACCATAATGCTACAGATAATGCAATCCCCGAAGCCAGTGGGCAGAATGGAGTGTCCGGCATGGGGTTTGATTTGGGTGTGGGAGTGTATTATTCGACCCCAACCTGGTGGGCAGGAGTGAGTTATGGTCACGTGACTCAGCCAAGATTGCAGTGGAGCGACAAGGCAGAGGTGGAGGTGCGAGGCACATTTTATGCGGCAGGTGGTTATAATTGGCGTTTGCGTGATAAGAAATGGGTGCTGATGCCAAGTGCGATGCTGCAAACAGATTTTGCGGGTTGGGATGTGAACTTGACCATGTTGGCGCAGTTGAATAACCGCTATCGTTTTGGATTGGGCTACCGAATAGCAGGTAGTGTGAACGTCCTTTTGGGTATGGATATTATCAACGGATTGCAGGTAGGGTACACGTATGAATTGCCTGCGAATGGTTTGATAAGAGAGAGCTATGGCTCACATGAATTGTATTTGGCATATGGTTTTAATGTCTTAAAGCCAAAACGAACCAATAGATACAAGAGTGTAAGGTATTTATAAAAAGCATATTAAAAAAATTAAATATAAAGAAAATGAAAGTAACAAAAGTATTATTACTGGTAGTATTATTGTTAGGCATGGTAGCCTGCGGTACTCCTGCAGGTGAATTGGTAGGCGCATCTTCTGGTGCAGGCTTTGTAGAGGCTAATCCATTCGGAATGGTGCTTGTTCGTAAGGGGTCGTTCTTGATGGGTGCTAATTCACAGTCCGCTGTATTCGGTCAAGCCGATAACAATGTGATGGTGACTGTGAATGCCTTCTGGATGGATGACACTGAGATTACGAATAGCGAGTATCGCCAGTTCGTGAATTGGGTACGCGATTCAATTGCATATTCCTTGTTGATTGAAGAGGAGGGTTCGGATAGCGAGTTTGCTTTGCAATCAAAGTATGAATCTGATGATGAGAAAGTATTGATTAACTGGAGAAAACCTATTCCTTGGGGTAACCGTTTTATTCCAGATGAACCAATGGCTGAGATTCTGTCTCCATTGTTCTATGATGAAGGTCGTGGTAATTTGAAGACAACTGTTTTGCGCTACAACTACACATGGAAGAATATTGATCAAGCTGTGAAGACAGCTAATCAATTTGACGTGGCTCGTGGTCGTTATCCTAAGGGTGCTACCGTCCGTGTAGATTCATTCTGGGTGGAAAATGACGAGATTTATTACGAGACTATTGAGCGTCCGTTGCTTCAGCCAAGCGATATTGTGACCAATGGTATCATCTGCGTATATCCTGATACAATGGTTTGGGCACGTGATTTTGAATATGCGTACAATGATCCTTTGTTGCATAGTTATTTCAGTGCTCCAGGATACGCGGAATATCCAGTGGTGGGTGTGACTTGGGAGCAAGCACATGCGTTCTGTCATTGGCGTACACAATTGTTGCGTTCGCAACAGCATGTGATGGTGAACGCATATCGTTTGCCAACCGAGGCAGAGTGGGAGTACGCCGCTCGTGGTGGTCGCCGTATGGCTATGTATCCTTGGGGCGATCGATATGCTCGCGATGCTGAGGGATGCTATATGGCTAACTTCAAACCTTATCGAGGTTCATACCACAATGATACAGGTGTTTCTACTTTGCCCGTGGGACAGTTCCAACCTAATGACTTCGGTTTGTACGATATGGCTGGTAATGTGGCAGAGTGGACAGCTTCTGCGTACTCTACTTCTTCCAACATGAGTATTCATGATTTGAATCCAGAATTCCCTTACATGGCTCGTAAAGAGGATCCAAATATCTTGAAACGTAAGGTGGTAAAAGGTGGAAGTTGGAAAGATATTAGTTACTACCTGCAATGCGGTGTTCGTACTTATGAATACCAATACGAGGGTCGCTCGTACATTGGTTTCCGCTGTGTGCGCACCTATATGGGGCAATAATTTGTAAATCAATAATATAGAATAACTAAAAAAATAATCTAAAATATGTCTAAAGAAATGAATCCTAACGAGAAAAAAGGTTTTGGTGCTCGTTTTATGGACTGGTATGGCTCATACCAAGGTAAACGTGTAGTAGGTATGGTGTATTCCATCGGTGCATCTGTCGTAATTATCGGTGCGTTGTTTAAGATTATGCACTTCCCAGGTGCTGGTGCTGTGTTGATGGTGGGTATGATCACCGAGGCCTTGTTGTTCATGATTGGTTGCTTGGATAAACCACACCCAGAGTTCCACTGGCATGAGGTGTTCCCACAATTGTTGGGTCATGGTACAGAGCCAGAATTGTTGAAGGAGATGCAATCTCGTCCAAAACCAACTTTGATGGGCGGTGGCGCTGGTTCTACTGAAGGTGGTTCTGCAAATGTTCCTGCTTTGTCGGAGAAAGAGATGAGTGCATTGAAGGATGGAATAGCAGGTTTGGCAAAGACAGCAGTGCAATTGAACGAGTTGGGTAAAGTGGCTACAGCTACTACTCAATTGTCAGAGAAATTGGATGCAGCAGGTCAAGCAGCAGAACAATTTGTGGTTGCCGGAAAGGTGATTAGTGAGAAGAGTGAGGCGTTGGGCGCAACTTATGGTCAAGTGGCAGAGGATATGAAGAAAGTGGCTACTGGCACTAAGGAGTATGAGACTAAAGTGGCAGCTGTGGCTAAACAATTGAATAGTTTGAATACAGTATATGAGTTGCAAGTAAACGCTGTACAAGCGCAGGTAGAAGCATACAAGGCACAAGCAGAGAAAGTTAGCGGTGCAACTCAGCAAATAGAGGGCTTGACCTCTACTGTGAAGAAAATGACCGATGTATCCGCAGAGGCATTGAAGGCGCAAGAGGCATACGAAGCTGCTGCTAAGAAGTTGGCTGCTCAAGTGGCTGACTTGAACAAAGTGTATGGCAATATGCTTAATGCATTGTCTTGACAGATAGTAGATTGTATTCGCTAAAAACGCAAATTACTTATTGACAAAGTATGAGTGGAGCAACTAACTGTCCGGAAACTCCGAGACAAAAGATGATAGGTATGATGTACTTGGTGTTGACCGCCATGTTGGCGCTCAACGTCAGTGCAGCTATCTTGAATGGATACACGCAGGTGGACGATAGTCTGCATGCGACTATTGAAACGATGCAAGATAGTAATGCCGAGACATACGCAACTTTTAAGGCTGCTTTGGATAAGAATCCTGAGAAGACGCAAGAGTGGTATGATAAGGCAATGGAAGTGAAACGTGTATCTGATGAGTTCTTTGAATATGTACAGACATTCAAAGATGATATGGTGCTCTTGGCAGACGGAAAGAAAGCCAAGAAAGATGCTAAGGTGAGTGAGATTGGTAAGAAAGATGATACCAATATCCCTGCACAATATGCAATCAACGAGGGTAATGCGGCCGTACTCAAAGAGAAGATTAATCGTTTCCGTGAGTTCTTGATCAAATTTACAGAAGAAGTACCTGGTGCTACCATGTTCCATGAGGAGATGAATCGCACTTTCGTTACTGATGATGGTACAAATGCAGAAGGTGAACCTGTAACATGGGAGAATATGATTTTCCATGAGATGCCAATGTGTGCTTCTATTACCATCCTGACTAAACTGCAAAATGATATCCGTCACTGCGAGGGCGTGGCTACACGATTGTTGTTGGGTGCTACCGATGCAGGCGACTTGCGTGTTAATAAATTCAACGCGTATGTCATTCCTTCTGCCAACTACGTGGTAAAAGGCACCAAGTACACTGCACAAGTAATTTTGGCAGCTATTGACTCTACACAAACTCCTGAGTACTATGTGAATGGTCAAAAGTTGAATAGCAATGGTATATATGAGGTTATCGCCAACACGGTAGGTGTACAGAAAATTACTGGTCGCATTGGCTACATGGACCAACAAGGTGTGATGCAGTATCTGCCATTTGAGCGCGAATATACAGTAGGCGAACCAACAGCCACCATCTCCAATACCGACTTGAATATTATGTATCGTGGCTACGATAACCCATTCTCTATTTCTGTACCAGGTGTGAGTGCACACTTATTGCAAGTGAAATGTGAGCAAGCTTCGATTACACCCAAAGATGGTATGTGGATTATTCGCCCTAATGCCAATTCTCCTGAGAAATTAGCCATTGAGGTATATGCTAATATCGGTGGAACGCCTGCGTTGATGGGTTCACATGTTTACCGCGTGAAGAACTTGCCTCGTCCAGATGCGTATTTTGAGATCAATGGTGTTCCAACGGAAGATACACGCATTCCTCGTGCACAATTGATTAATCCTAAGAACAAAATTGTAGCTTCTTATGGCGCAGACGGATTGGTGCAAGCAAAATTCGAAATCACAGGTTTCCAAGTGAAGTTGCCAACAGGTGCCTCTATCTCTGTCAAAGGCGATCACTTTGATACCAAAGCCTTGGATGCTATCAAGAAACTGAAACAAGGAAATACCGTTAACCTTATGTACATCAAGGCAAAAGGTCCTGATGGAAAAGAAATACAGTTGCGTGGTCTTCCTATAGAGTTAAATTAAAATGATTATGAAGAAGGTTTGTTTAATTATTTTTGCGTTGCTTGGCATAAGCACCATTCATGCGCAGTATCAAGTGAATTCTTTTTTTGACGACAAGGGGAATGTTCGTTTAGAGACCCAAGAGTTGTCAGAAGCTGCTGATACATTGGTGAGTATATTTCACCGTGCGGATGATGTGGTATGGTCACGCGTGGTATATCGCATTGTAGATATGCGTTTCAAACAAAATTATCAGTTGTATAATCCTGTTTCATCAGAGGATCCTCAGTTTAAATCATTATTCTTGGTAATGCTGAATGCGATTCAAGATGGAATGGATGTGTATGAAAAGTCTTCGGACATAGGTGATGTGAAGCCTTATTTTAATCTTCCTCCTATGCCTCGTGAGATGATTCCAACTGTGTTGAACACAGACCGTACTGGCGAGTTGGGTGATGGAGATATTGCAACGTCAGAGTACATGTTGCTCAACTATGACTCCATTACGAAGGAGATGCGTTTTAACAACTACTCATACAAAGGATTTGTGCGCAATCAATTGAAGTATATGATTCAAGAGATTATATTCTTCGATAAGCATTATTCTAGATTGTATTCTAAAATATTGGCCATAGCACCGATGCATGCGGATAACACCACGTATTATGATGACATGCCTATTATGGAGGCTATATATGGACAAATCCTTTTCTGGGTGCCATTTGATGCTTTCCGTCCATATATGGCAAAACAATACATAATTCAGTCTGACAATAATACGAAACGCGTCACATTTGACGATTTCTTCCTGAAAAAGTTGTACACATCGTATATTGTAGGAACAAGCAATGTGTATGACCGAATGATTCCTGATTTTGCAAAAACTCAAGAAGAGATTGCACAAGAACAGGAGCGCGTGGAGTGGGAGTTGTTGAGCGCAGAACAAGACCTTTGGGAATATTAATAATCAATCAAAGGGCGGGTGTGAACCTGCCCTTTCCTTCTTACAATGAAACGGCGTAGTCTATTCAATATGTATTTCACCACAACAATGTCTGTCGCATTGGTGTTGTTTTTGGTGGGATTGGAGTGCTTGGTGCTATTGTCAGCTCATGAACTGATGCGCCAGGTGAAAGAAAATGTAGTTGTGTCCATAGTAATGAAGGAAAATAATACAGCGGATGATGTGGCTCGAACAAAACGCCTACTCAGTGCCGCCCCATATGTTCTTGACTATCGTTTTATTTCCCGCGAGGAGGCGCTGCAAGAGCATATCGCCAATCTTGGTGAGGATCCCACTGCTTTTTTAGGTTATAACCCTTTGACCGATGCATTTGAAGTTCGCTTACAAGCACTCTACGCACATTCAGATAGTATTGCCCAAATTGAAAAAGGATTGATAAATATGCCTTTTGTTGAAAAGGTGATTTACCAAAAGGATGTGGTAAAAGTGTTAGACAATAATCTGAATGAGATAGCACTTATCTTATTGGCAGTGGCATTGGCTTTGTTGCTAATAGCATTGGTGCTAATTAGTAATACGATACAATTGCAGGTGTATTCTAAACGGTTCTTAATCAATACAATGCGACTTGTTGGCGCTACTCCTTGGGTAATCAAATGGCCTTTAATACGCCGTAATATTGGTATGGGTATCGAGGCCGCACTCTTAGCCTTGTTGATGCTGGCTGCCACATATTATTATTGTCAAACGCGTTTAGGAATTATTCTGTTCCCATTGCTATGGCAAAATGTAGCATTCATATCGTTCGTCGTCATGACAACAGGAGTAGTGATTACTTTCTTCGCTTCATTGGCTGCTACAAATCGATATATTCGAATGAAAACCAGTAAAATGTATGAAATTTAATCTTCCAAAAATAAATGCAATTTTGATTGCTACAAGTTTGGTAATTATAGTTCTTGGTTTTGCTCTTATGGTAGGAGAACCCAGTGGAGCGACCGAATTTAATCCAGATATCTTTTCAGTACGTAGGATTACCGTAGGACCCATGATTTCTTTGTTCGGATTCTTGGTAATGATAGTAGCAATATTATATAAACCTCGTAAGAAATGAGTTGGTGGGAAGCGTTATTGTTGGGTGTTATTCAGGGATTAACTGAATTTCTGCCTGTGTCCTCTTCAGGTCACTTGGAGATAGGACAAGCATTGCTAGGTACGACAGGTGAGGAGAATCTTACTTTTGCGATTGTTGTACATACGGCTACAGTGTTGTCCACTCTGGTCATTCTTTGGCAGGAAGTGGCACAACTTTTCAAAGGAACTTTCACTACTGTAAAGTGGAACCATGATAAGAATTATGTGGCCATGATTTTGGTGTCCATGATTCCGGTTTTCGTTGTGGGAATGTTCTTCAAAGAACAGGTAGAGTCATTTTTTGGTAGTGGCTTGTTGCTTGTAGGTGTTTGCTTATGCGTGACTGCCTTCTTGTTGTATTTCAGCGAGTGGCTGAGTAAGCGTCGCGCTGGAATGGGGCACGAAGTAGGATACAAAGATGCTATTATTATCGGTTTGGCGCAGGCGGTGGCTGTATTGCCTGGACTTAGCCGTAGTGGAACAACCATTGCTACTGGATTGCTTTGTGGCGTAAAGAAAGAGAGCGTGACAAAGTTCTCATTTCTTATGGTGTTGATTCCTATTTTGGGTGAGGCTTTTTTGGAATTGTTGGAAATATTGAGCGGCGAGGTGACAAGTTCGTTGGGAGTGGTGCCAATGATAGTGGGCTTTGTGGCAGCATTTACATCGGGTTGCTTAGCATGTAAGTTCATGATAAATATTGTGCGTCGTCAGAAATTGATATATTTTGCTATCTATTGTCTTTGCGCGGGAATCTTTGCTATTGTGTATGGACTGTGTTAACGGTGAGATATTGGCATTTGACAAGCCCTATCGTTGGACAAGCTTCGATGTGGTGGGTAAAGTACGATGGTTATTGTGCAAAAAGTTAGGAGTAAAGAAGCTGAAGGTGGGCCATTCGGGTACGCTTGATCCGTTGGCAACAGGTGTTGTGGTCGTTTGTACGGGTAAGAAAACGAAGCTGATAGACCAACTCCAAGCTCATCAGAAAGAATATGTAGCTACTTTGCAACTGGGAGCTACGACCCCCAGTTTTGACCTAGAGAAGGAGGTTGATGCTACCTATCCAACGGAGCATATTACACGAGATTTGATAGAAGAAGTTATTCCTACTTTTACAGGAGAACAGTGGCAAGTACCGCCTATGTTTTCTGCAGTGAAGGTGGACGGCAAACGTGCTTATAAATTAGCGCGACAGGGCGAGGATGTGGAATTAAAAGCGAAACTGTTGGTGATAGACGAGATAGAGATACTCGATTTTCTGGCGGACAAAATGCAGTTGACCCTGCGCATCGTTTGTTCCAAAGGTACATACATACGTGCTTTGGCTCGCGATATAGGGCAACGCCTTAATAGTGGAGCGCATTTGATTGCTTTGCGCCGAACAAGAGTAGGAGAGGTGCATGTAGAGGATTGCATGACTATTGAAGAATTTATAAATGTGATTGATAATACAAACTTGACAGATAATGAGATTAAGTGATTTCAAATTCAAACTACCAGAGGAATTGATTGCGCAATTCCCTAGCCGTTTTCGTGACGATGCTCGTATGCTTGTTTTACACACCAAAACAGGTGAAATAGAGCATAAGTGCGTGAGTGATTTCGCAGCATATTTTAATGAAGGCGATTTATTAATTGCCAATGATACGAAGGTGTTTCCTGCTCGCTTATATGCAAAAAAAGAAAAAACTCTTGCTAATATAGAAGTATTTTTGTTGCGTGAATTGAATCATGCTAATCGCTATTGGGATGTCTTGGTAGATCCTGCGCGTAAAATACGTATTGGAAATAAGTTGTTTTTTGATGATGACGCTACTATTTTTGCAGAGGTAATAGATAATACTACTTCTCGTGGACGTACTTTGCGTTTCTTGACAGACTATGAGGGTGATGATTTTGTACAACATCTATATGATATGGGTACAACTCCGTTGCCAAAATACATTGTCCGTCCAATGACAGAGCAAACTTATGAAGAATACGAGAAGGTCTTTAGCGATTTGTTGGTAGATGAGATGGATGAGGAGCGTTATCAGACTGTTTTTGCGGACAAGATAGGAGCCGTAGCTGCGCCTGCTTCAGGCATGCATTTCTCGAAGAACTTGCTCAAACGCTTGGAGATTCGAGGCGTTGATATTCATACCTTGACATCGCATGTCGGTCTAGGTAATTTTAAACCTGTAGATGTAGAGGATCTGACGAAGCATAAGGTAGAAAGCGAACAAATCACAATCTCGCAAGCTGTTGCGGATGCAGTGGATAAAGCGCATGAGAATAATAATATGATTTGTGCGGTAGGTACCGAAGTGATGCGCGCTTTAGAGCATGTAGTTGGAACCAACGGTCAAGTTAAGGCATATGATGGCTGGACGAATAAATTTATCTATCCTCCATACGATTTCACTGTAGCAAATGCCTTCTTTGTGAATTTCTATATGCCGCAATCTACTCAGTTGATTATGGTTGCTACTTTTGGCGGCTACGAGAATGTGATGAAAGCATATAAGGAAGCCGTAAAAGAGGGGTACCGTTTCGGTGATTATGGAGATGCTATGCTTATCCTCAACGATTAATAACCATACTCTTCCTCTCTTATGACTGTGCGTATCGATGAAAGCTGGCGACAGGTCTTGCAACCCGAGTTTGATAAGCCTTATTTCGAGTTGCTTACTGATTTTGTTCGCCATGCCTACGCTACGCAACAGTGTTTCCCCCCTGCTGGTCAGATTTTTCGGGCCTTTGATCTTTGTCCGTTTGATAAAGTGCGGGTGGTGATTATTGGTCAAGATCCGTACCATGATATCAATCAGGCACACGGGTTGTGTTTTTCGGTGCAAGATGGTGTGAAAGTGCCACCCTCGTTGGAGAATATCTATAAGGAACTCAATCGCGACCTTGGCAAGCCTATTCCTACTTCAGGCAACCTGACACATTGGGCGGAACAGGGGGTACTGCTCTTGAATGCAACGCTGACAGTTCAGGCGCATATGGCGGGCAGCCATCAGGGTAAGGGTTGGGAAGAGTTAACGGATGCGGCTATACAAGCCTTGAATAATCAACGTGAAAACATTGTGTTTATGCTTTGGGGGAGTTATGCTCAGCGTAAGGGGCTGTTTATTGATCGCAGGCGACATTTAGTGCTGACGGCTGTTCACCCTAGTCCGTTGAGCGCTTATCGTGGTTTTATTGGCTGCGGTCACTTCTCGCAAGCGAATAATTATCTTCAGCAACACGGACAAACGCCTATTAATTGGTAATTTAATTATTCATAATTCTTAACTCAAAATTATGAAAACCCTTCTCCTTATAGATGCGTATGCGATGATTTATCGCGCTTACTATGCTTTTATTCGTGCGCCGCGTATGAACTCGCGCGGGGAGAATACCTCTGCTATTTTTGGTTTTGTGGTCACGTTGGAGGATTTGATTAAGCGTGTGAAACCTACTCATCTGGCGGTGGCGTTTGACCCTGCTGGACCTACGTTCCGTCATGAGGCGTTCGAGCAATACAAGGCACAGCGTCAAGAGACACCCGAAGATATACGTTGGGCGGTACCACGTATCAAACAATTGCTTCAAGCGATGAATATCCCTATTCTTCAAGTGGATGGCTATGAGGCAGATGATGTGATTGGCACGCTGGCGCACCAAGCGGAGAAAGCGGGCTTTGAAGTCTATATGGCGACCCCTGATAAAGACTATGGTCAGTTGGTTTCCGAGCACATTTTTATGTATCGCCCTCGCCATACGGGCGGTTTTGAAAAATTAGGACCGCAAGAGGTCTGCGAGAAATATGGTCTGCAAAACCAGTCGCAAGTGATTGACTTATTGGGGCTTATGGGTGATAGTAGCGATAATATCCCAGGCTGTAAGGGAGTGGGGGAGAAGACTGCTGTACAGCTTCTTCAGCAATTTGGTTCGATAGAGAACTTGCTTGCCAATACGGACCAACTCAAGGGTGCACTCCAACGTAAAGTGCAGGAGCAAGTAGATAACATCCGTTTCTCCTATTTCTTGGCGACTATCAAAACGGATGTGCCCATCTCTTTTGATGAGCAAGCGCTGGTGTGTCAAGAGCGCGATTGGGACAAATTAGCACCGTTATATCGCGACCTGGAGTTCAATTCGCTACTCAAACAAGCTCCCGTTGCACAAAGTTCCCTTCCTTCAGGGAGGGGTGGGGCTGCCTCTAAAAAGGTGAAACCTCAGGAGGCAACGCTTGACCTCTTTTCAGCTATCAATTCCGATACCACTCCGTTACCACTCCAAAGGGTTGCTGAGGAAGAAAGAAGGACTGTAGAAGACCCACAGGAGTCGTTAGAGGGGCGTTTGGTGAGTTATCTGCTCAATCCAGAAGTGGCATATAACCCTTCGCAACCTGTCCAATGGGAGACGCTGAAGGCGGATAGCGCGCTCTGGAATCTCTATCAGGAAGTAGAACTGCCACTTTCATCTATCCTTCGTGAGATGGAGCAGGCGGGTGTGCGTATTGATGTGGGTATGCTCAAGCAAGCAGAGGTACAACTCAATGAAGAGTTGCAGGTGCTTGAACAACAGATATATGCTTCAGCAGAAACAACTTTTAATATCAATTCGCCCAAACAAGTAGGCGAGGTATTGTTTGATCAATTGAAGTTGGATGCGAAGGCCAAGAAATCCAAGAATGGGCAGTATTCCACCTCGGAGGATGTGTTGCTTGCACTCAAACCTAAGCACCCTGTGGTGGGCATGATATTAGAATATCGTGAGTTGAAGAAACTGATTTCGACATATATCTCGGCATTACCTACATATATTAACCTTGAAACAGGAAAGATACATACCACATACAATCAAACAGTTACAGCTACAGGACGCCTCTCATCCTCTAATCCGAATTTGCAGAATCTTCCTATTCGTTCCGAGCGTGGACAACTTATCCGTCAGGCGGTGATTCCAGATGAGGGCTGTATGTTCCTTTCTGCTGACTATTCGCAAATAGAACTCCGATTGATGGCGCATTTCTCGCAAGACCCACATTTGGTAGAGGCATTCCGTTCTGGACAAGATATTCACGCTGCTACAGCGGCTAAGATTTTCAATGTGCCAATTGAGGAGGTGACAAAAGACCAACGCCGACAGGCCAAGACCGCTAATTTTGGTATCATCTATGGTATTTCTGCGTTTGGTTTGGCGCAGCAATTGGATTGTTCTCGTTCCGAGGCAAAGGCCCTGATTGATGGCTATTTTGCTGCTTTTCCTGGGGTGATTGACTATATTGAACGCCAAAAAGAGTTGGCGCGCCAACAGGGATGTGCTATCACTCTTTTTGGTCGCAAACGCTATCTCCCTGATATTCTTTCGCATAATGCTACTGTCCGTTCGTTTGCGGAGCGTAATGCCGTCAACTCGCCTATTCAAGGAACGGCGGCAGATATCATCAAGATGGCAATGGTCACTATTCACCGTCGCTTAAAAGAAGAAGGACTGAAGGCGCAGATGATCATGCAGGTGCACGATGAGTTGAACTTCAATGTACCATTGAATGAAGTGGAAAAGGTGCGTGAGATTGTTGTCAGCGAGATGCAGAATGTTGTCCATTTGACCGTTCCGCTCATAGCCGACTGCGGAGTGGGTGCCAACTGGCTTGAAGCACATTAAAAACAAAAAACGACTGCTCTTTTTGAACAGTCGTTTTTTATTTTGTTATTATACATCATTTTATCATATCGCAGCCCATGTATGGTTGCAATGCTGCTGGAATACGGATGCCTTCTGGGGTTTGGTTGTTCTCCAACAACGCAGCCACGATACGAGGCAATGCCAATGCAGAACCGTTGAGTGTGTGAGCCAACGTAACCTTCTTGTCTTCTGCGCGGCGATAGCGGCAGTGGAGGCGGTTGGCTTGGTAGGTGTCGAAGTTAGATGTAGATGAAACTTCTAACCAGCGGTGTTGTGCTTCTGAATATACTTCAAAGTCGTAGCATAGCGCTGCGGTGAAGGACATATCACCGCCGCTCAAACGCAGTACACGATATGGGAGTTCTAGTTTTTGGAGAAGGCCCTCTACATGTTCCAACATCTCTTTGTGGCTCGCATCGGAATGCTCTGGGGTATCAATACGCACAATCTCTACCTTGCTAAACTCGTGCAGACGGTTCAAGCCACGTACATCCTTGCCATATGAACCTGCTTCGCGGCGGAAGCATTGGGTGTAAGCGCAGTTCTTGATAGGAAGCTGTGCTTCTTCGAGAATCACATCGCGGTAGATATTGGTTACAGGAACCTCAGCAGTAGGAATGAGATAGAGGTTGTCCAATTGGCAATGGTACATTTGTCCCTCTTTGTCAGGCAATTGTCCTGTACCATAGCCGCTGGCTTCGTTTACTACGGTAGGTGGCATAATCTCAGTATAACCCGCTTTGTTTGCCTCTGCAAGGAAGAAATTGATTAACGCGCGTTGCAGGCGTGCGCCTAAACCTATATATACAGGGAAACCTGCGCCAGAGATTTTGACACCAAGGTCAAAATCAATGAGATTGTATTTCTTCGCCAATTCCCAGTGAGGGAGTTTGTCGTTGTTTGCAAGTTGTTCGTCGGTAGCTGTATCCCAATCGCGGATAGCGATAGTGCCTTCAGTAGTAAGTTTGTCTATCATGGGTTGGTTGGCCCAGTTACCAATTTTCACTACGAGGTTATCCTCAGCACTGCCACCTTCTGGTACAAGGTTATAAGGTACGTTAGGGATGGTCAGCAGGAGAGTTGTCAATGCCTCTTCTGCTTTTGCCATTTCTGCCTCGAACACTGGAATTGACTGTTTGAGTGCACCTGTTTGTGCTTTAGCGGCCTCTGCCTCGTCTTTTTTGCCTTGTGCCATGAGAGCGCCGATGGACTTGGATATTTTGTTCATCTCAGCAGAAGCAGCATCTTTCTTTTGTTGAGCTGCTTTACGCTCAGTATCTAGCGCAATCACTTGCTCAATCACTTCGCTAGCATTGGCAAAATGCTTCTTTTCCAAACCAGCCACAATGGCGGCTTTGTTGTCGTATATCTGTTTGAGTGTAAGCATACTATTTTGTTCACTTTGTTCACGTGAGTGGCTTCGCGCAAATAGCTTCGCGTTGGTGGCTCACTTCGTTCACGTTGATGACTCTTTGTGTAAATAAAACAAATTTCTCCTGCCGAATTGCCCATGCAATCGGTAGGAGAAATGTTGCGATTTATCCCTCTATCCGATTATGCCTCAGCGATAGGTTGGATAGAAACGTAGGATTTGTTGTCGCGCTTCTTTTGGAAGCATACGATACCATCTGTAAGTGCGAAAAGAGTGTGGTCGCTACCCATACCGATGTTCTCGCCTGGGTTGTGTACTGTACCACGTTGACGTACGATGATGTTACCTGCTTTAGCGAATTGACCACCAAAGATTTTTACACCAAGTCGTTTGCTTTCTGATTCACGGCCGTTCTTGGAACTACCGACACCTTTCTTATGTGCCAT